>NZ_AP024852.1:1909250-2545666 GCF_024346715.1 Photobacterium swingsii | reverse complement strand
GCTGTCGTTATTGATAATGTGACTTATGACTTAACGGCGCCAGCAACAGCCGCTGATTCGGGGAATGTCATAACCAATATTCAGTTTGATGTGATCCCTGTGAATGATGACGTTCAATTCAGTGGTACAGACCAAGTCATTGTCGGTGAAGAAGAACAAGCTGGCGGTATATCCTTGGGCGCAGTGGCGTTTCAACTTGATGATATTGATGGCTCCGAGTCTATGGTGTCTGTGCTTCTAACCAATGTACCTGATGGCTTCTTGATTGGCTCTCCAGCCCGTAATTTAGGCGGGGGGGAATGGAAAGTAACGGTTCCCGCGAACAGTACTAGCTTTGATTTATCTGGGGTTAACCTGATCCCGCCGAAAGATTTTAGTGGTGATGTGGAATTGGGGATCACGGTTTTTACCAAAGAAGACTTATTAAGTGAGGTTGCCGAGAAAAGCACAACCGTGAATGTGACAGTGACGCCAATTGGGGATCGGGTCGATAGCGACATCACCACTACTTATCAAGGAACTGAGAGCGCCAGCATAACCCTTGAGCTCAATGTAGAAGCGCGAGACAAGCAAGACAGTGTCAATCCGCCCGTCAGTAATATCACAGAGAACCCTCCTGAGTCACTCTTGGTGACCATATCGAATGTACCTGATTCCAGTACCTTTGAAGTACCGACCAACGGAACAGCAGTCAACCTTGGCGGTGGTGTGTGGCAGTTTGAAATTGCGTCGACCCAGCTCAACAGTTTGGTGTTTAACCCAGTGAATGCCAACGGAGAAATAGTACTGGCGGTTAATATTCGCGGCGTTGATAACGGCGTTGCAGCGGAAGATAGCTTGGCAACCAATCAAACTCTAACCCTGAATGTGACGGCTGAAAATGATGCGCCTATTAATGTTGTACCCACAGGACCATTGTCGGCGGATGAAGATCTTCCTCTGACTATCTCAAACATTGTTATCACCGACGTGGACGCACGTGAGAATAATGGTGACATAACCGTGGCATTGAATGTGAACAGTGGCTTGCTCACCTTACTTGATACCACTGACATTATTGTCACAGGGCAGGGAACAGGGTCACTTCAGATTACAGGGCAAATTGATGCCATTAATACTGCGCTAGCTGTGGGCTTAAGCTATCAAGGTAATCCAGATTTTCATGGTAATGACACGCTGACAGTATTCACCAACGATAATGGTAATACAGGTATACCTGGGCCGCTGACAGATACCAAAACGGTTGATATTACTGTTCAGCCTAAACCCGATATTCCGACACTGACATTAAATCGTCCACAAACGGCAACGATAACTGCAGCGACAGCTACCTTGATCCCGCTGCTTGGCTTAATGGCTGCCGTGGCCAATCCTGCTCCTGATGAGCTCACTATCGTGGTGAGTGGCTTAAATGGTGGTGTGCTGGTGAATAGCAGTGGCACACCTCTCGGTACATCTATTGATGCGAACAGTACACGATTAACACCAGCGGAGCTGACAGACTTGCATATCAGCGGCCTCAGCGCAGGGTCGACAGCACTGTCAGTACAAGCACAATCAACTGTTGCTGGAGAGACTGAAGTTTCTGCGAATACGATAGATATCAATATTACAGTGGAAGCCAGTGATGATTTAGCAGTAGGGGCGACAGCGTCATCTGACGGAAATTTGGTGATCGGCGGTGACGAACCTGAAACGCTAACGGGAGGCAGTGGTAGCGATATTTTAGAGGCTACTGGTGGTAACGATATCCTGATTGGTGGTTTGGGTGATGATATTTTAACGGGCGGCAGTGGTGATGATTTATTCTTGTGGCGTAGTGAGGATATTGCCGCGCATACCGACGAGATCACCGACTTTGAATTAAATAGCGATCAGCTTGATATCTCTCAGATCTTGGATGATCAAAATAGCGATGGTTTAGGGTTAGATGATCTACTGGCGAGTATTACTGCAAGCGGTGATAACAGCGCGCTCAGTCTGGATGTCAATACCAGTGGTGGCGGAACGCAGGTGATTAACTTGTCGAGTGTTGGTCTATCAGACTTAGGGCTAGCAAGCGGAGCGACAAGTGAAGACATCATTACTCAGCTATTTAATCAACAAGCATTTAAACTGGATTAACCTCTATTTGAATGAGTGACGAGTGATTGGTCTTCTTGTTCAGCCAGTTAGCAAAATATCTCGTGTTAGTTTTTTGTCAATAACATGCGTAGAGGCGTACTAATCTTAATGAGTACGTTAACATGAATATCCATGGTGAATATTTGAGCATTTATAGGGTAACTCAATGAATCTTGAGCAATTGAGTGCATTTGTAGCTGCAGCTAACACGGGATCATTTAGTGCTGCTGGGCGACTTGTTAAAAAAACACCGGCTGCGATTAGTCAGCTTATTGCGAATTTAGAGATTGATTTTAATTTGTCACTTTTTGATCGTTCAGGGCGTTATCCGACGCTAACAGATGAAGGTGTAACCTTATATGACTATGCGAAACGTATTGTCGAACTCAGTGATGATATGGAACGAAAAGTAGCAAGCTTTCATAAACAAGTTGAAGATCAAGTCACTATTGGTATTGAGGGGTGTATTAGTCACTTTGTTATTCCTGAGCTATTGAGTCGATTTGCTCAGCATTTCCCTGACGTTAGGCTTAAAGTCGTTAATATGGATTCTAGCTTATTGCGCCGATCTGTCACTGATGGCTCATTGGATCTTGGGATTGGTTTTTGGGATACCAAAGACAACGTGGACTATCACAGCTATACGCTTAAATCCGTATCGACAGTTGTGGTTGTTTCACCTAAGCACCCATTTGCAGGAAAGAAAGTTGGGTATGATGATTTGTGTTATCAGCGCCAACTGCTATTACCCGTAAACAAATCTTTTGATTCTGCGATTATTAGCGTGAATCGCTGGGAGTTCGATAATATCGTCGATCTCATCGCTGGTGTTACTGCTGGGATGGGCTGGTCAGCACTGCCATTAATCTGCGTTGAAAATCAAATAGACAAAGGGGATCTCATTCAGCTAAATGATGTTGATTTTGGCTTGAGCTCAGAGGCCGTTTATATTGAATTGATGAGCTCGAAACTTGTTCCTGCTGGTCCTGCGATTAGTTGGCTTAAAAAAGCAATCAGTGAATTAGACATTGAAACTAATGTGTATTGAGCGAAAGCATCATTCGTTTTAGATGTGTGATTATTCCGATAAGTAAAAGCCAGTATTTCTATACTGGCTTTTACTTATACATTTAGTGTCCCGTCCTGAAATGTGTTTACACATTGAGGACTAATGATGACCATTCCAAATAAACACTACGTTAAGCGCACTCAGCGTGATTACACACTAGGCTTTAAATTACAGGTTGTAGACGCCATCGAAAAAGGCGACATGACCTATAAACAAGCCCAATCAATTTACGGCATACAAGGTCGTTCGACCGTTCTTACTTGGTTAAGAAAGCATGGAAAATTGGATTGGACTACCAGTTCAAGGAAGAACACGATGCCAAAATCACCAAGAGCAAATGAAACGCCGGCCCAGAAAATAAAACGACTTGAACAAGAGCTCGAAGATGAACGCCTTAGATGTCTTCTTCTCAACAGAGTTGTCGATATTCTTGACGCTGAGCATGGGATGTCGCTAAGAAAAAAGTATATAGCGAAGGAGCAAGAAGCCTTCAAAAAGAGAGGAAAGTAAGCTTAAGTAAAGCTTGCTCATTGCTCGATATATCTCGTCAATGTGTCTATCAGAGAGAAAAGCGTGAGGCAACTCGTCAGGCTGAGCTTGCTCCTGTGAGAGGAATGGTACTTGAACTAAGACGCTTCATGCCTCGACTAGGAACTCGTAAGCTCTATTTCTTACTGAAACCTAAGCTGATAGCCAAGGGAATAAAACTTGGTCGTGATGCTTTGTTTAATTACCTCAGGGAAGAACGCTTACTCGTTAAGCCGAAACGGAGTTACACCAAAACAACGAACAGCAGGCACTGGATGAAAAAACATCCGAACTTGCTAAAAGAAGTCGTTCCGTCAAAACCAGAAGAGGTTCTGGTGAGCGACATCACTTATGTTCAGTCGAGCGAGGGCGTTCACTACTTATCATTAGTTACCGATGCCTTCAGTCGTAAAATTATGGGGTATGAAGTCAGTAATGAAATGAAAGCGAGTGATGTTGTGAAGGCTTTAGATATGACGCTAAAGACTCGATGTTATCGTCATGCGACAATCCATCATTCAGATAGAGGACTTCAGTATTGCTCTAGCCTTTATCAAGAGAAGCTTAAAAAGCATGGCATAATACCATCAATGACGGATGGATATGACTGTTACCAAAACGCGTTAGCTGAGCGGGTCAATGGTATCCTCAAGCAAGAGTTTTTGCTTACTCAGTGCAAAGGTCTTAACGAGTTAAAAACGCTTGTTGAAGAGTCTATATATACGTATAACGAAATGAGGCCGCATCTTAGCCTTGGCATGGATACGCCAAATAAAATGCATGAAAAAAGCCAGCAACTTGCGTTACTGGCTTACTAAAATCGTCAACGTATTTTAGGACGAGACATAGAAATAGCGCTTTATTTTGACTCTGGTATTTTATCGTTTTCTTTTACTGGCTTAGTGGTACGTGCTGCAAGTTTATTTGCTAGCGAGTGTAACTCAGGCAGCATGCGATGAATTAAGTGTAGCTGCTGTAATACCATGCGAGCGGAAGTGCAGTCTTCATCACGCCACTGTGCTAAGCGCTGCTCTAACTCGTTATCGCCATCTGGTGCTTGTGCGCAAACATTACCTGACAGCTGCGTCGACAAACAGTCTAGCTGTGAGTGAATATAGCGATGCGCTTCTGCCACCAACTGGTGGGTGTATTCTTCATCCAAGCGGGTACGGTGTGCGCCTAATGCTGAGATGTAGCTAAGCATGGCATGGTTTAAAGTTAAAAAACGGAAACACTCATCGGTTGCCATTCGGTAGCGTCCCGGCTCTGCTAACATGTTACTGATTGCTGTACTTAACTGTGCATCAGTATTGTGGGCATCACGGCGTGAAATTCGGTACTGCAAACTGTCTTTTTTGCCAATGCGATACTGACCTATGATTTGACCTAAATAATCTCGGTTAGCTGTGATTGCAGATGCCATCACGTTATGAAGGCGATTTGCCTGCCAGTCGGGCAGGATATAGCTGACGGCTAATACCGCTAATAGACAGCCTAATAAGGTATCGCCTAAGCGGGGTAGAATAACCGCAAATCCTTCGCCCAACTGGTTGAAACAAAAGAGTACTAACAGTGTTATAAAAGTTGTTGCTAACCCGTAACGCACTGTGCGGAAAGCAAAGAAAAGCACCCCAGCCAAAACCATGAGTACCAACTGCCCTTCTTGACCAGGGAAGAGGTAGAGTAGCGGAATACCAATCAGTAAGCCTGCGAGTGTGCCAGCAACACGTTGCACCAGTTTTTGGCGGGTTGCGCTGTAATTGGGTTGGCAGACAAACAAAGTGGTTAGCAAAATCCAGTAACCACGTTCAAGGTCTAAAAATTGAATACAACCATAACCTACCACTAACGCAATCGCCATCCGCAGTGCATGACGAAATAAGATTGAATCTGGCGTAAATTGGCCGATGAAACGTTGCCACAACTCTTTCATGCTGCGCGCTTCGGTATCGGCTAACTCAATATCATCACCTGTCTGAGCTACATCAGGGTTACTGACATTTGATAACTGACGTTCAACGGTTGCGAGATTATTAAACAAGTATTCCAGCTGACTAACAAAGATTCGCCACTCTGGCTTATTTTGTGCTTTGAGGTAATTCAGTGATTCTTGTAGTTCATCCAAAGCGCGTACGCTTTCCGCACCGTGGCGGTATTGTTTGCCCATGGATAAGGCTTGCGATATTTCACGACAGGCATTGGCTTGCGAGGTCAGCAGGCGTTGGAAGCGAAACAGTACATCACTACGGTGGAAGGCAGCCGCAAGATCTTGGTAACGATAGTGAGATGAGCTCGCGCGCTCGTGAATGTCTTGCGCCAGAAAGTAGATTTTTAAAAACTTATCGCCAGTTTGGTTAGGTTGGCCACGACGTGCACGATGTAGCAAGGTGCTTTTCGCATTATTCAGTGCGGTGACTACACGGGCATTTTTACTCGCAGCTTCAAGGCGTAGTGGCTGTGGCACCATATCTAAAACAGGTTCAAATAGTTTACTTTTACTGTCTAAGTAGTGGGCAAACTCATTAAATACCCCAGCTAAACTTTGCTGCACCGGTTGGTTTGGCCACAGTAACTGCCATGTTAGCGATAACATGCCATACCAACTCGCCCCAGCAAGTAGCAAGGCTGGTTGATACCAAAGGTTAGGGCTGTTTTCTGCACCTAGCATGGTATATACCGCCAAGAGTAGCGAAGCAAAGGCAATGCTGGCGTAACGGGCTCCCATTGCCCCGAGCATGATGAAACCAAAGGTTGATACGAATAAACCTATCGCAAACAGCCAAGGGGTATCGAACAGTAATTCTATAGATAGCGAAGCGACCAAGAAGCAAAATAGTGTCATGCTTTGTGCTTTCATCCGTCCCCGAAGGTTATCATCGGTTTCGGCTAGTGCCGATGCAATTATACCAAGCACTAAGGGAGTAACCGCCGTGGTGGCTTCCCAGTACCAACAAGGCAATGCCACGCCAACGAGAGCAATAAATACGCGAATGCTGTAGTTGATACGGTCGTTAGCCCAATAGCGGCCTAATGTTAGTTTGAAGCGGCTGTTCTGCATGGTTTTGATGAGTTCTTATTCGTAATGAAGACAGGTTACACAACAATTCATCGCACAACTAAACTTGAAAGCGATGGAGAGGGCAAATATATCAAATATAGGGGCTTTTTGCTTTTCTTCAGCATAAAAACCGCATAGAAAAGGCAAGTATTTGGCAGATGATATGAGGTATTTAGTCAATTTTAGGTCAGAAGGCTATGGTGAAGTCTGAGTTCTTGGTAATCTCTAGTTCCGTTTTATACCCAGCAGCTAGTATTAAATACTGGATGTGAAATATCACGCAGTGCGTGTAATGACTCAGTGTTTCAGAGGACAGGATGAGATTAAGTGCCAACTGGTTTGCCCAATGGTTAGTACAAGGCGACTTTTACAGTATCGAATTGCAAGAAAATAGCCTGATTCTTGATAGCCAAACTGAAACAGAAGTGCTTCCTTTTGACGAGTGGGATGGTGCCATTACTGTTCACCGTGGTGTGATGTGGGGGTCATTAGAATTAACGTCGGCTGATCAACAATACTGCTGGACAGTACATGGTCTACCGTGGCGCCATTGTAAGGTGTTCGCTAATTATCTGCTTAATGCTTATCGTCAATGGGCGCATAATCGTGTTGATAAGCTCGATGCTGCTATTCCTAAAATGATGGAGCAGATCCACTCTTTTACCGAACAAAAAGGGTATCTACGTCGCTCTGCGCATGTCGCTTTGCATCAATCGTTAAATGAGCAGTTAGTCGAGACAGAATTAACTGCAGAATTGGCGACGGCATTTCGTCCGCACGCACTCGAAACCATTGCACCTTGGTTGAGTGATAACCAAGAATGGGTTGTGCAAACCAACAGTGAGTGGCTTGAGTCGGAATCAGAAAAGTGGGCGTCGTGGTTTGATCAATTTGAATCTTCTCCCCTGAACCCATCACAACGTGAAGCGGTGTTAATCAACCAAGATCATAATCTTGTCCTTGCGGGAGCAGGAACCGGAAAAACCAGTGTGCTGGTGGCGCGTGCAGGTTATCTCATTGCCGACCAGCAAGCACATCCTGAAGATATTTTGATGTTGGCGTTTGGGCGTAAAGCAGCGGAAGAAATGCGTGAACGCTTGAGCACCAAAGTGAATAATGCCATCAAAGTGGCGACATTCCACAGCTTGGGTACACAAATTATTCAAGCCGCGGAAGGTGAACGTCCTAATGTTTCGCCATTGGCGCTAGATGATAAAGCATGTGCAGCATGGATTGGCTCAATGCTAAAAGAGCAGTGGCAAAATGCGGCATCAAGCAAGCGTTGGCAAAAGCACCTGACCCAATGGCGGATCCCTGGTTTCAAATCAGATAACTCTATGGAACAACAAGCGAGTAATGAACAGTTAATTGCTTGGGTATGGCGTCATATCGAGTTATTAGGTCAACGTGGTGGCGTGAAAAAAGCCGAGTTGGTAGAAGCCATAGAACAAAGCGATAAAACCGCTTCGCATGCAAGAATGAAGTCAGAACTTGCGTTGTTGTGGCCATGTTTTCGTGCTTATGAGCAGCATTTAAAGACCAATAAAGAAATTGATTTTAATACCATGATCCAGCAAGCGACCGAATACGTCAAAGACGGTAAGTTCGTGCCGCACTGGAAATTCATTATGGTGGATGAATACCAAGATATTTCACCGCATCGCTTAGCATTAATTGAAGCCTTGTGTAAAAGCGAAACGGAAGGTGCTAGTAAAGCAACCTTGTTTGCAGTGGGGGATGATTGGCAAGCCATTTACCGTTTCGCAGGGGCTGATGTGAACTTAACAACAGGCTTTGAAGAGCGCTTTGGTGACTGCCATATTACCCAGTTAGAAACCACTTATCGATTTAACAACATGATAGGTGAGGTGGCGAATACCTTTATTCAGCAAAACCCTGAACAGGTTGCAAAGTCGCTGACGAGCTTTAAGAAACAGAAACGTAAAGCGGTCACCTTGCTTTGCCAAGATTTACTTGAACAAGAGTTGGTGCAACTTGCCAGTCAGCATGAAAAACCAACCTCGGTATTACTCTTGGCTCGTAATAATAATCAACGACCGCAGGGATTGAAGAACTGGCAAGAAAAATGGCCACAGTTGAATCTTCAATTTATGACCTGCCATGCCAGTAAAGGGCGTGAAGCGGATTATGTGTTCATTCTTGATGTAAATAAAGGCATCTTCCCTGCGCCCGATCGTGAAACTGGGCTAGCGGCATGTTTACAAGCACGTACAGAAGCCTTTAGTGATGCAGAAGAGCGCCGTTTGTTTTATGTTGCGTTAACGCGTGCGAAAAAACATGTATGGGTGTGCGCTGATCAAGATAAGGTCTCGCCATTTGTGCAAGAACTGATTGATGATAGCTATTCGGTGCTTAATAAAATTAGACGAGCTAGGAAAACGAACTAGCAGATAAGCGAGCACGAGAAATACAGACAAGATAAAAGCCTTCTCATTGTTTTTACAAGAGAAGGCTTTTTTGTTTTAGCCTACACGTTCTGCAAGGTACGCAGCATAGTCAGGAATTTCAATTTCGACTTCACGATCTAACAGGGGTGATGTGATCAAGAAGTTTGCACTTGCACGGTTGGTTGCAACAGGAACATTCCATACACCAGCAATACGCAATAGTGCTTTCACATCTGGGTCATGCGGTACGGCATTGAGTGGATCCCAGAAGAAAATCATTAAATCAATTTGTCCTTCTGAAATCATGGCACCAAGTTGTTGATCGCCCCCCATCGGGCCACTGATCATACATTTGATGTCTAGCCCGATTTCATTCGCGATCATGTGACCTGTAGTGCCAGTCGCATACAAAGTATGTTCACTGAGTTTGTCTTTGTGCTCGGTAGCCCAACGTAATAAATGTTTTTTATAGTTATCGTGAGCAACCAAAGCAATGTTCTTGCGACGTTGCATTGTACGGGTTGTTATTTGCATAAATGCACCCTAGTTCCTTATTTTGCGGCATCGTTTCACTTTTTATTGTTGTGCGTGAAGCGTAAACGATTACCTGTCTAGCCATGTGTTGATATATCTAATGATAGAACGGGCTATTAATAACAGAGCGTCATCTATTCATACAAGACAAATTCACAAGAATCATGAACTTGTAATACATTTTTGTCGGTTAGGATGAGGTTGAATGAAACTACCGCTTAATATGGTGATCTGACACATGAAAAGCGGGGCGAAATTCCGCAGGCGAAAGCGAATCAGTGATCGTATCTTCTGGCAGGTGATCTGGCGTTAATGCTTCGATTTTAGGTGCCAAATCGATATCACTTGGCTTATTTTCTAAATATCGGACAGCTTGGTCGATCGACAACCTTGCTTGCTGTGCCATTTTATCTGTTGGTGAAAATAGAATTTTCCCGCGTCGTAAACCTCGGTATACCCCATGACTGAGGTAAGTCGATACAATCTTAATATCGTCGGATTTATGATTGGTGCGCAATTCACTGATGGCCACTTCCGCAGCGACAGCACCGCCAACGATATAGTCAATGTCAGTATGGTTATCAAAAAGTTGCTGAATGAGGTCGCGTTGCAGCTCTTTGCTGTTATCAGCCCATAGGGTCGTGATTACTTCGATATCTGAACCATGGACAGCATCATTGAAGCCCGTAGATACTGGTTTAGTTCCGCCTCTTAATTTTGGCCCTGGTAACCAAGCCACTTTCACCTTACCACTGCCTTTTGGGTGGCGTTTAGCAAGGAAATCACCCGCTTGTTTCCCCATGTAATACCAATCAACCCCGACACGTGCTTTGACTGTTTTACGGATCGTTGGATCGGTGAAATCAACATCATTAGTCATTGCGAAGACTGGGATACCACCGGTTAGGTTCGCAAGAATACCGTTGTAAGCATCGCGGTCTACCGTTCCTAAAATGATGGCGTCAGCGCCCCAGTCTTTACAGGCTGTAAGTTGGCTTTTTTGTTTTTGTAATTGCGGATAGCCACCCGCTTCAAAAACATTCAGCTCGATACCAAGCTGCTTGGCTTGCTGCACCATGCCATAGTTAATAGAAAGCCAGTAAGAATCTTTAAGGTGCGGGTAGACGGCACAAATTTTCCACGGCTTTGCAGCTTTAGTTAGCGGTTGATAGTCGATTGCCACCTCAATCGCATCAGGTGAGAAAGGGGGGGTATGGCTTAGCACTTCACGCGCATAAACGGTTTTTATCCCCATAGAGAAGGAAATAAACAGAAACAATAGGGATATTAACGGTATTTTTCGCATGGTAGATAGCATCTAGGCCTAAATCACTGGCAAAATAGTATATCTCTATTCTATGGCGTCAGCGCCATAATTGCACATTGAAAGATAAGTGGTTAGTCATATGGCGTTCACTCGAAACGGTATTGGTCAAAAACTCCTCTGGGCCTTCTCTGCAATGGCAGGTTTAATGATCATTGCTGTATTAATTGGTGTCGCGGGGTTCTCGTTTGTCGCCAAAACAGAACGGGCAGTGATTAACTCTGCTGTACCTGCACTGGTGGAAGCACGCCAGCTTTCCGATCTTAGTACCCGTATTATCTTTTCTGCTCAGGTTTTGGCACAGGCCAAGGATGAAGACGATCGGGTAAGACAAGGCCGTGCGTTAACGGTGCATATGGAAACATTGAAGCAAAGCCTCAGTGCCTTAGAGCGTTTTTCTTTTGAGCCCGAATTGATGACGCGCTTGGATGACAACATCAAGAAGATTGTCGAGAATCTTGCCATGCTAGGGTTGTTAGTTGGTCGACAAATTGAGTTACAAGATCGAGTGAATGAGCTGAACGACAAGATGAGTTCAGCGACCACACAAATTGATGTGTTGTCGCAGTCGCAAGTGTCTAATGCCAACACCATTGCGGTCGCAAACGTATCCCGCATTTATGACTTGATTGCGAAAGACAAAATAGATGATGTTTATCAAGCACTTGATAGCTTAGTTGAAGTCGATATGGATCTAACTGAGCGCCTTTTTGAGCTACGATTTTTATCCTTGCAAGTGATCAATATGCTGGATGATTCCATGCGATTGCATGATCCTGAACGTTTAGACTTGCAGCAAAAGCGATTTACTCATGCCGCGAATGTTATTCAAAATCGCGTAAAATCCGTTGAAGATCCAAGTCGCTCAGCACAGTTAACAAAACTTGCTGCCACGTTAGATGAAGGCGAGCAGCTGTTTAGTAACTTACATTTATTACTGAAAGCCAAGCAAGATGTCGAGCGCATGGCTCAGCAAAACTTAGCGCTATTTCAGCAAGTAAATAATACCGTTGACGATATCATAGCAACGGCTAACCATAATACAGTGCAAGCGGTCACGACAGTTGATAAGACATTGACAGCGGCTCGCAATAGCTTAATTGGTATATCCGCAATTGGTATGCTAGCGCTTGTATTGATTATGTGGCGGTTTGTGTATGCCAAGGTTATTCGTCGTATGAACAATTACAGCCAAGCTCTGCTGTCGTTAGCACGTGGTGACTTAGACATTAAGCTAACGGTAAAAGGCGATGATGAGCTAGCTGAAATGGGGCGGGCCATTATGGTCGCACGTGACACCGCCTATGAGCGCCATCGTCTTGCGCAGGTGGAATCTAAAATTCGTTTTGAACTGCAGCAACATAAAACCAGCCTTGAGCGCTTAGTTGCTCAACGGACAGGTGAATTAGAAAAGACGAATACCAAACTTAATCAAGAAGTCGTTAACCATGCTAAAGCGCGAGTAGAAGCGGAAAAAGCCAACCGTGCGAAATCCGCTTTTCTTGCCACCATGAGCCATGAAATCCGCACACCAATGAATGGTGTACTCGGGACTGCATCACTATTGGCAGATACAGGGCTTGATGAAAAACAAGCTAAATACCTATCAGTGATTAACCGCAGTGGTGAGAACCTGCTGGATATCCTTAACGACGTGCTGGATTACTCTAAGATTGAAGCTGGGCATTTAGATATCCGCCCGACACAGTTTTCCCTATGTGAGTTGTTATCGGATGTAAACAACCTACTCGAACACCGTGCGCGTACCAAAAAAATCCGGTTAGTGACACATGTTGATAACTACATGAATGATCACTGGGAGGGGGATGTTACGCGTATTCGTCAAGTGCTGGTCAACCTTGTAGGTAACGCCATTAAATTTACCCACAAAGGGCAAGTAAGCATCAATGTGGGCATGCATCCTGACATGCCTGATGAAGTGATGTTCCAAGTGCAAGATTCTGGTGTCGGTATTGCAGAGCAAGAATTGGAGGGCTTATTTACGGCTTTCCATCAGGCCGAAGATGGCCGCAAAACAGTGGGAGGCACAGGGCTAGGTTTAGCGATAAGCAAGCGAATTGTTGAAGCTATGGATGGAGAAATTGGCGCTGAGTCCACGCCATCTGTTGGGAGTTGTTTTTGGTTTTCTATCCCACTTGAGGAGGGTGAGGTGGCATGCTGTGACCTTCCCCAGCGTGAAGAAATACAGCCTGCTCACATCTTGTTAGTCGAAGATAACCCTGTGAATAGTATGGTGGCTGAAGGCTTCTTAACCCGATTAGGCCACAGTGTGGTGACTGCGATCGATGGGAAACAAGCTGAATCTATTTATCGCCAGCAAGCCTTTGATTTGGTGTTCTTAGACATTAATTTACCTGATACAGATGGCGTCACGCTATTGGCGCGTTTGCGCCATATTGAAGCTGAAAAATTGAAAGTCTCGTCTTTAACGACGTCAAAGTTGGCGACTCCTATGGTTGCGTTTTCTGCCCATGTATTCCGAGAAGAGGTTGAAGGGTATTTAGCGGCAGGTTTTGCTGGTTTCTTACCAAAACCTATTGTTGAAAAAGAACTATGGGGTGTTTTGCATCAGGTGCTACCTGCATCACAGCGTGTGACGATAGCAAGTCATCATGTAGAAAAAGGGCAACAAACATTACTAAATACAGTGGGTGAATCTCAGCAGGCACTTGTAGCTTCAGAATCTGAGCCGTCGACGGTCAGTGATGTAGCAATGCAGGCAGATACGCACACAGAAGCAAACACAGATAAAAATGATACAGAGAGAACAATGTCAGACCAAAACGATATGGCAGAAGATCATGCCGCGATTGCAGAGGCTCAGTGGCTAGACAGTAAAGTGCTAGGCAGCGACCTGAAAGTCTTGGGTGAAGTGCAAGTCAAGCGCCTTATCCAACTCTTTACTGAATCATCAAGCGAAACCCATGGCAAATTAGAAGAAGCATTTAAAGCGGGTGATTGCGCACAAGTCACCAGTTTAGCGCATAACTTAAAAGGTGCCGCAGGCACTATGGGGCTCATGCGTTTGTATAAACATTGCCTGTATTTTGAAAAAGCAGGTAAATCAGGCGCATTATCTCAGCTGTCATTGGATGAACTAGCCGAGACATTCATAGGCTCAATTAAGGCATTGAAAACGACATTCTCCCCCGATGATAATTAATTATGGTGGTCAAGAGAACCAGCAGTAAAGGTTGGTAGCATATACAACGCGTGAGAAACAATTAACATCGGTGGTTTACTGCTGCACCATGATGATTAACAACCAAGGGCTGGATCGTATAAAGCGATCCAGCCCTTGTTTTTATTATTCTGTTGAGTGAATTATTAATGGCGTGATCTGTTGAACAAAAAACAAGCGTATAGATGGATACACTGCTTTTGAAATAAATAACCATATAAACACTATAAATAATCATTTATTTCATGTAAGTTGAATAAAAATTCAATCCAGCATTATCCATCATGGAGAGATACGATGAAAAAAATGTCTGTAACCTTACTGTCGGCGGCAATCTTATCTGCGGTTAGTCTGAGCGCTAATGCCTGTACTGGGCTTATTGTAGGCAAAGGCGCGTCGGTTGACGGCAGCATCATGATTGCGCGTAACGAAGATTTTGGTATCAACAACTGGAACAAGCACTTAACGCACCGTTCAGCACAAAAAAATGAAGCGGGAGAGTGGACGTTAGGCAATGGTCTTGTTGTGCCTATGCCAAAGCAGTTCTATGCCTATTCAGCGATCCCTGATTGGGATGCTCATACTGTCGATAGCCAAGGTAAGTATTACGAAGAGCGTGGCATTAATGAATTTAATGTTGCGGTTTCTGCTACAACCAGTGCAGAAGTGAATGATAACGCAAAAAAAGCAGATCCTTTAGTTAAAAACGGCATCATTGAAGCCGTGATCCCTACACTGATTTTGCCACAGGTAAAAACAGCGAAAGCAGGGGTTGAGTTACTGGGTCAATACATTGAGCAGTACGGTGCCGGTGAAGGTAACAGCCTGTATATTGCAGATGTAAATGAAGCCTGGCTTGTTGAGATTGGCTCTGGTCACCACTGGATTGCTGTCAAAGTGCCAGATGACAGCTATGCCATGATAGCCAACGGCCTACGTGTTCACGGCGTTGACTTGAACAGTAAAGATGTTCTGCATTCAAAAGATTTAATGAAGTTTGTTAAGCAAAACAAACTACTGGAAAACCCGAATGCTAAATCGTTTAACTTTGCGAAAGCGTTCGGTGTGATTGGTGATGTGTATAACATTGACCGCGAATGGCTTGGCCAAGAAATGCTATCTGCTTCGAAACAACAAGCGACTCGCCAAGCGCAGTATCCACTGTTCTTAAAACCCGATCAGAAGATTTCAGTTGAAGACGTTGCAAATGTTTTAAGTGCAACATACGAAGGGACGCAGCTCGAAGCAAACGGTGAACGTCCTATGCGTGTTGAGCGCCAGCTTGAATCACATATCATTCAATTGCGCCCTAATATGCCAACCGAGCTGCAAGGCTTGATCTGGCAAAGCTTTGGGGTGTTGTCTGAGTCGGTGCTTGTGCCGTTATACACCAGTCTGGAAGAGTACCCAGTTGCTTATCAAACAGGGACAGATACTTATTCCGATCAATCGGCATACTGGCAATTCCGTAGCTTAACGGCACTGGCAACCGCGAACCAAGAGAAATACTTGCCAATGCTTAAAGCGACATGGGGTAAAGAAGAAACCAAGCTTTATAAGCAAGTAAGCAGCTTAGATATGACGTTAAAATCCTTGTATAAGTCTGATAAGCAAGCTGCGCTTAACATGGCATCAGATTACTCTTATGGTCAGCTACAGCGCACCTTGTCGATGGCGACTGAAATCCGCTACAAAATGATGACTGATCTGACGAAAAGCACTGAGAAAAAATACACTGATGAAGAGTTCAAAAAAATCATGAGCTTGTAATCTCGTCATAAAGTATTTTTGATTAAATCTATGGTAGGCCTCTAACGTATTTAGAGGCCTTTTTTGATCTTGCTTAAGACAGAATGCAATCGTCCTATGCTTGGAAGCAACAAATCTGTTGGATTTATGGGTAAATGACACACAAATGATAGGGTTATTTATGTGAGCCAAATAATAATTTATAATACGTTAAATCAATTACTTGGCTGAACGGACTTTCATGCTCGATATTGTTCAATTGCGTGCAGAGATATCATCAACAATGTCGCTAGATATTGCCTACTTCAGGGCACATAAAGGACAAAAAGTCGGTATTCTTGGCCCAAATGGGTGCGGAAAATCAAGCCTTCTAAAGGCTATGCTAGGGTTTATTCCAGTCCAAAACTATCGTTATGTGATTGATGGAAAAGACGCTCTGTATATGCCGCGGCAAGCATTGGCTAATTACCTCGCCTTAGTCCCGCAACATACTCCTGAACTTGCTTTTTCTGCTCGTTATTTTATCGAGTTAGCCTGCTCGAATCCGAGTCAACAGGCGGTTGACGGTATATTGCAACAACTCGGTATTATGCATTTAGCTGAGAGCCCGTTGAATCAGCTTTCAGGCGGTGAAAGGCAGCAAGTTTATTTAGCGCGGGCGCTTGCTCAGCAACCTCAAATTTTATTGCTTGATGAGCCAACCAATCATTTAGATGTGGCCAATCAAGTCAGCATGCTGGATACCATAGAAACCCTTCCTCATACCTGTGTGTTGGTATTACACGATATTAATTTAGCAGCACGATATTGCGATTATGTCTACATGATGAAGCAAGGGCAGATTGTGTGCCACGGAAGACCAAATGCCATCATGACGAGTGAAAATATTCAAACTGTCTTTGGATTAACCATGATTACAGATCGCCATCCAATGGCTGATTGCCCTCGATTTACTTATCAATTCTGAGTTTATTATGAAAAAAAACATCTTACTTCTAGCGGCGTCATTATGCTTTGGCTCAACAGTGGTATGTGCTCACACTAAGCAAGGTATAACAATTGATGTTTGTGGGGAACCTAAGGTGTTCCCTGCCAACCCTCAACAAGTTGTCGTGCATGATATTAATATGACAGAGATGATGTTGGCGCTTGGGCTCGATGATCGTATTAAAGCGATCAGTGGTATTAGCGGCTGGTATAAAAGCTCTGAACATGCGCAAGCTTTGCTGAAGCAGTATCCTGAAATTGCACCGAAAAACCCCACACTTGAGAATATTTTAATAGAAAGCCCTGATATGTTTTTTGCCGGCTGGAATTACGGTATGCGAATGGGAGGGGAAGTGTCACCTCAGTCTTTAGCACGCTTTAATATACCAACTTATATTTTGAGTGAATCTTGTATCCATCAATATAAAGCCAATAACACACCGAGCCAATCAGCAAGTATTTCATTGTTATATAAGGATATTTCAAATCTAGGTAAGATCTTCCAAGTGGAAGATAAGGCGAATGAAGTCATTCTTGGCTGGAAGAATACATTACAGCGCATAGCGAAAGAACAGCAAGATAAGCACACGAAACCATTGAATGTATTTTTGTATGATTCTGGTGACGATAAGCCAATCACGGCAGGTAAGTACGGCATGCCGACTGCACTAATTGCCGCCGCTGGTGGTAAGAATATTGCTGATGATATCGAAACTAGCTGGGGGGCGATGTCATGGGAAGTGGTAGCAGATCGTAACCCTCAGTTAATTATTATGGTGGATTATAATCAGCAAACCTTGCAAGAGGTAGTCGCGAAGCTAAAAGCTATTCCAGCTGTGGCAAATACGGATGCCGTCAAAAATAATCAGATCATTAAGTTAGGTTATGAAGCGTTAACACCTGGCCCTGCAAATATTCATGCCATTGAGAAAATAGCCGCTCAGATCAGCGCGATGAATCAGAATTAATCGTATTTCTTATGACTCTTCAATACTGTTTTCTCGCGATGTTTTTGGTTGTTTCAGCCTTTATTTGCGCATTACTTGGGGCTGTACCGACAAAAGCGAACGATATTGTCTTTGCCGTTACTGGCTTGTTAAGCAGTGAGCCACTCAGTGGGATCGCACTGATTGTTGCAGAGCTACGTTTTCCGCGTTTGATATTGGCGATGCTTACAGGAGGAGGCTTAGCAATATGTGGGCTCGTGCTGCAGAAATTGACACGTAACCCATTGGCTGATCCTTTCTTGTTTGGCTTATCTGCTGGTGCATCAAGCGGTGCAGTGGCGTGTATTGTGTTAAATATCACGGTCATAGGGGTCTTTAGCTTACCGGCTTTTGCGTTCTGTGGTGCCATGCTTGCCCAGTGCATGCTTCATACGTTAACCCGACAGAATCAATGGCACCCAGAGCGTGTGGTATTGGCGGGCTTAATCGTAAATAGTTTATTTTCTGCGATAACGGGCTTTTTGATTTTTTCGGGTGATCAACGTACAGCGCAATCAGTGTTATTTTGGTTAATGGGCGGTCTAGGTCTCGCGAAATGGTCGGTCATTCCTATTATTACCCTTGTGGTCGTCATTTGTTATTCATTCATCCATTCGCAGCAAAGGAATATCGATAGGCTAACGACAGGTGATGAGTTGGCTGCTTCTATGGGCGTGAATGTTGAGCAGACTCGAAAAGGTATGTTTTTGGTCGTGGGCTTGCTAACGGCAACCTTAGTCGCCTGGACTGGCACAATAGGTTTCGTAGGTTTGATTATTCCTAATGTTGTCAATCGACTAGGTATATATCGTATCCAGCATCAATTGCCCATTTGCTTTTTATGTGGTGCTATTTTTCTGGTGTGGGCAGATGCAGGCGCTAGAGTATTATTACAGCCGCAAGAATTACCTATTAGTATGATAACCTCGGCAGTCGGTGCTTTTGTCTGCTTAATCTTGATCGTTCGCCGCAAGTTATAATGTATCGTTATTACAATGCAAGCGGCTTATGGTAGTCTGCCGTTATCGTTCTTCACCACAAATGGTAATCTCGAAAACGCATGAAACGTACATTAACAACGGCTGTAATTAGTGCTCTATTATTGAGTGCTTGTGCAACCCAACAAAATTCGACTGATGATATGAAAACGTCACATATTGCGAAAGTTCAGTCAGAAATGAAAGCCTACCCAGAGGCGGGTGAAGGCATGACGCGCCACACTTTTATTTTAGAACCGCTAGATAATGAAAATGAACGTCTAGTGGAGATAGTGATCAGCAAAACACTGAAGCTAGATTGTAATCACTACATGCTGGCTGACGCTTTAGTGAAAAAAGATGTTGAAGGGTGGGGTTACCCTTACTACCGTTATGATGCCAACATTGAATATATGGTTGGCACATTAATGGCATGCCCTGAAGAGCAGGCAAACCAAGTGAAAACGGTACGTGCGCCACGTAGTGAGCTTTATCGCTACAACAGTAAATTACCTATTGTCGTTTATGCACCTGAAAACTTAGATGTGTCTTACCGTGTATGGCAACCTGAAGTGAAAGCCTCAGTTGACGAGTAATGCGCTTACAGGTTACGACTCTTGATATAAAATGATGTTTAGCCATTTGCCTTAATGCTAGCGTTATAATACAAAAGTCCCGCCTTCGGATTATAAAAGGCGGGGCTTGTCATTTCGATAAGCGATTAGCTACCAATAACGCCACCGTCTTTCTTGGTGATCATTACAAGTGCAGAGCGTGGCGTGCTGTTACCACCATCTGGCCAGTGCGATGGCTCAAGCTCTTCACCTGGGTGTTGAACACCAATAAACATGGTTTTGTAGTCTGGGCTGAAGGTTAAGCCTGTAATTTCACAAGCGATTGGGCCCGTTAAGAAACGGCGTATTTCACCTGTTTTAGGGTCACCACATAGCATGGAGTTGTTACCCATACCTGCATAGTCGCCTTTATTTGAATATTTGCCGTCAGTTTGAATCCACATACGGCCATCGGCATCGAAACCTAAACCATCAGGGCTGTTAAACATGTTGTCATTATTGATGTTATCACTGCCTGCGTACAAAGTGCCTTTGTGTACTTCAGGGTTACCAGCCATGACATACAGATCCCAGGCGAAAGTAGGGTGAGCATGGTCATCATTCACTTGACGCCAGCGTAGGATCTGACCGTAATTATTCGCTTCGCGTGGGTTAGGGCCACCAACAGGTTGACCTTCTTTTACACCACGGTTTTTGTTGTTGGTTAGCGTACAGAACACATAGTCTTGATTTGGGTGTACCGCAATCCACTCAGGGCGATCCATGGTAGTTGCACCAACTTGGGTAGCGGCTAGGCGCGTGTACATGTGAATGTATTCTTGGTTCGGGAAGCCATTTTCTTTTGTTAGGCCATTCTTACCATGGGTTAATTCCATCCATTGGCCTGTACCGCCAATTTTCCCGTCGTCTGCGCTAAACTTAGCAACGTAGACTGTGCCTTCTTCAAGAAGTTTACGGTTCGCGGCATCATTACCTTTCACGTATTTGTTTTTAGAGACAAAGCGGTAAAGGTGTTCGCCACGCTCATCATCACCCATGTAAGCAACAATGTGGCCGTCTTTATTAATCACAACAGCGACATTCTCGTGTTTGAAGCGTCCCATCGCAGTACGTTTCATTGGCGTTGAGCTTGGGTCCATTGGGTCGATTTCAACAATCCAACCGTGACGGTTTGCTTCATTAGGGTTTTTAGCCACGTCAAAGCGTTCATCGTGCAGTGACCAGCCGTAACCTGAATCTTCTTTGCCTAAGCCGTAACGCTTTTGCTCTTTGGTAATCTTGATATCGCTCTTAGTACCAAAATAGCCATTGAAGTTTTCTTCACAGGTTAAGTAAGTGCCCCAAGGGGTAAAACCATTCGCACAATTACCAAATGTGCCCAATGCTTTTTTACCGGCTTTATCCGCGGATGTTTGCATATCTGGTTGGCCTGCCGCTGGACCTGTGATGCTCATTTCGGTATTGGCTGTAATGCGGCGGTTGTACTTTGAATCAACGACCAGTTCCCAGTTATTGTTTGTTGTGCGTTTAATTTCAAAAATTGAAATACCGTGCGCAGCTTGGGATTTTTTCACATCATCAGCGGTCATTTTTTTGCCTTGATGTGGGAAGAGGTATTCGTTATTGCAGTATTCATTGTTAACCGCTAGTACGCCACGGTCGTCAGATAATGGGAAAAAAGTCATACCATCGTTATTATCACCAAATTGTACTTCTTGGTGCGACGAGGGTGCATTGCCTGTTGGGTCAAACTTAGGGGAAGTTGGGAAAAGGCCATCACCCCAACGGATCAGCACTTGTGCATTGTAACCTTCTGGAACCACTATGGTGTCATCGGTACTGACTGGTACAGCAGAGAAGCCCATTAGCTTACTATTCGCTTTTGTTGAACTCGCTAAAGCTGAAACTGGCATACCAGCCATGAATGCACCAGCGGTCATCACTGAAGCAGCCCCAAGAAATTTACGTCGAGATAGGCTGGCATCGATCATTTTTGTTAGCTGAGATGTCTCGCTACGTGGGTCAATATCGTCTTCGCGGCGTTCAAAAGGGCTCATTCGGGTTGTCATTGACTTTCTCCAGTGTCATATGCGTATTGTTATGTCGCACATTTGACACTGATTTCATGTCAAATAATTTACTGATTTATGACATTATGGTGAAAGCCGCTATTTACTACTAATTGCCAATAAGAGCCTGTAGATGCAGGCTCTTATTGGCTGATGCTGAAAGATTGTGACTATTGCTGTTTCACTTTAGCCATTTCACCTTCTAAATCGTTGAGCAGAGCAATCACAGTATCTGCTGCCGTTTCCATGCTCGCCATAAACGCCATACCTTCACTGTCGTTCCCTTCTGCAAAGGCTTTTAATGCTTTTCTGCCGTAAGTGTGTACCTCGGCATGGGGTTTTTCTAATAATTGGTATGAACGGCAGCTTGTGAAGAGTTGTTTGCCTGCCCCTTGATAGTACCAACTCCCTAAGCGGCATTGATGATGATCGACAACATCAGTATTAGCAAATTCACGGTTATGGATGCGTTGATAAATATTAATCTTCCAAACAACATGGTCAATTTGCACTAGGCGTAAAAAAATCGAGGAGTAACTTTCATCCACCAGTCGATGAAGTTCGTCTGACTTTTCAATCAATAAAGTCACAATGTTGACCAGCTCTTCAATCTCATTATGGAGCTGAGAGCACTGGGTTTCGATGAACTCAGCACTTTGGCTGCAAGACTGAGTATTATTGCTAATCTCACCGACAACGTTTTGAATTTGGCTAGCAGCTTCGCTTGCGTTTTGCGCTAACTTTCTGACTTCATCTGCTACTACAGCAAAACCACGACCATGTTCACCTGCTCGTGCCGCTTCGATGGCGGCATTGAGTGCCAATAGGTTGGTTTGTTCAGATACATTGTTAATAGTAACAATAAACTTACCTATGTCCTCTGAGTTGCCTTTTAGGGCTTCAAGTGAATCGCCGCTCATATTAATCTGCGTAATAAGCTGATTTAAGGTTTCGCGAAACACATTGAGAATAGCAATGCCGTCTCGGTTTTCGGTGACATGTTGTTCTAAGTAAAGTTTAAGATTTTCAGCGGCATTGGCGATGTTGCCGCGAATATGTTCTAACGGAGAGACTGAATGTAGTAGTTGATTGGTGAACTCTCGTTGCATTACCACTGATTCTTGCTGAGCACTTAGCGTATTTTGTTGGTTGATCAGTTCTTTCTCTAACTCATCATTAGTACGTTGTTGCTCTGCGAGTTTAGATTCAAGCGCAGTAAGCTGTGTATCGGTTTCATCGTTCTTTTTAAAGCAAGCAAAGTTAAACATAAATTATCTACTGTCGTGCACGTTTTATTAATGACGCTTTTGTGCTTTGTTTGTTATTTAATAAAAAGTTACAGCCTTGTTTTCTATTGTTTAATCAATAGTTTTTAATGGGGAAGGCTCTAACAGCATCATTATGGGTTATATTGAATCATTTTATTAAAAACAGTGTAAAAAAGCGAGTGGTGTAATCTATTCGGTATTTTATAAGATATGAAGAAAAGTGCTGAGCCAATGAGGATGTGTAGTTGAGCCTTGGTGGCGTAAGTGCTCGTTATAAATGTCGACCTTGATGCTTTTATTGTTTTATATCTAACCTTAAAGGTTTGGGGCGAGTAGGTAAAAAGGCAAAGTAGAGTTGGTATGTTGCTTGGTATTATCAAGAGTACAAAGAAGAGGCAAATGGCGCTTTGTTACGGAGATGTAAGCGCCATACGGTATATGGGCGATGTTAACCGTGGTATTAATCTTCAATGAGATCGATACCACCTGATAGCTGATGGCTTTTAACCAATGCTTGCCGTGCAACTTCCATTTCTGACTGATGAGTCGTGGTTTCATTGTGTGCGCAAGCTTCAATATCATCGTGGAACTGGGTAAAAATAGGCATGGTTCGTATTCTCTTCTTGTGTCATTTATTCGTTGTTATGTCGTTATTTTGCGATGGGTTGGTGGAAAAACCATCAGCCTCATAAAAGAATTTTTAGGAGGAGCTAAAGGGCGTAGCTCACAAAACGCTGCTATCAAAAGCGATGAGAAGCGAAAAATAAGCGCGAAGATTACACAATAGCGTGATTTGCGTCTACATTTTCAGCCGTATCTAGGGGGAGGAGAGTGAATAGTAGTGGTAGAAGCGTGCGTATTGATGTTATTCGCACGCTTTATTGATCACGGATTATCACGATAGATCTAATTTGATCCTAAGCCATCTTTCCGACAGCAAGAACTTTTGCCGTGTATTTAGCGATATTGCCTGACTGAATACTTAGCTCAATTGGCATTACATGTCATTTTTTATCCATTGTAGTATGAAGGTGGCAATCTCCTCGGGCTTATTCAGGTTGAGTTGAGGGAGGCTATTGCGAGTTGGTTTTATCACTGTGTCGCTAGCAATGGCAATAATGTGTTTATCTTGAGAATGTAGAAAAGGTTTCCCATAACTTGGACGGTGGATTTCAATTTTAGGTATGGGTTGATCACGAAAGCCTTCGACGAGGACTAGGTCGAGTTTTGAATGATCAAGCTGTGCTAAACACTGGTCTAATTCAGGCTCACAACGGTCTTCTTCTGGATACTCGAAATACAGCATATGGCGCTTTTGAGTTGCGAGTAAAGTTTGTTGGCACCCCGCATGACGGAGTCGATAACTGTCTTTTCCTGGTTTGTCGGGTTCGATATCGTGGTGGCTATGCTTAAGTAGCCCGATACGTAGGTCTTTTGCACGTAATAAAGGGATTAGTTTTTCAAGTAATGTTGTTTTACCAGAGCCACTGTAGCCGGCAAAACCAAGAGTCGGAGTCATAGGAAATCATTCTGTATTTTTAAATCTGCTTGAGTGTAATCTAGTGGGCGTCTCTCTTTCTATGACCCGCTACAGTTTTTGTCTTAAGATCGAGTTTTACTGAATAAATTGTCATAGCCATTAAGATCAATACTACATTTAGAATAGAGCTAGCGGGGATTCTCTCATTGAATCTAATGCCAATAGCGACTGGGTAACAGGATGGAAAGGTGTAGTACCAGATACCCGATTCAACCAAAATGTTGTGGTATGTCGAGATAACGGATGTTTCGCGTATAACAGCACAACCATCTCATACAGCAGGGAGCGTGTAATGTGGGCAACATTAGATTTTGAAGCCTCAGGCTTATCTGATCAATCCTATCCAATTGAAGTCGGTTACTCTTTGCCAGACGGCTCTGGAGAAAGCCTGTTGATCAACCCATTGTCATCAAGCGATGTTTGGCACTATTGGGACGATTATGCTGAAAGCCATATCCACCATCTTTCCCGCCGTGAAATAGAGATAAAAGGTGAGCAAGTGGTGGAAGTTTGCCAGCATCTGAATAAAGTCTTAGGGAAATTTGAGTTTGTATTTTGCGATAGCCAGTGGGATTTATTTTGGCTTGGTCGCTTATATCATGCCGCTCATATGCGCCCATCGTTTACGTTAACCGAAGTGGGGCATTGGCTATTGCACGAAAACGGCATTGAGCGAGCGAGTTTTCAATTAGCACTTGAAGCCCAAGGGCCAACTAAACACCGTGCGATGGATGATGCCCATCAAATTCGCTTAGCAATCTCACAATTGGTTGATTAAGTGTCCCCCATGAGTGACATTCTGCTTTATTCGTAATTGCATTATAAAAATCAGCAAGATGGGCGCTATAATGCGCTTATCTTCATTGCTGGAACCTTCATTTTGTCTTCTTCTTTACGTGTCGCTTTATTTAATGCTGCCATGTCTCACTCTACGGCTGGGCAAATTTTGGCGCAAACAGCCAGCCCTGTTACAGAGCGATTTAAAAAAATTGCGGCGATTATCCAGCATGTACGCCCAGATATTCTGTTACTTTGCGAATTTGACCATCATGGTGACGGCGGTGATGATGGCGCATTAGATAATTTTTGTCGACATTACCTAGCTGTCGCTCAACAAAGCAATTTGGATGAACAAACCCTGCCAATCGATTATCCATATCGCTACTTACCACCGAGTAATACTGGCTTATTGAGCGAGGTTGATTTTAATGGTGATAACCAATGTACCTTGCCTGAAGATGGCTATGGGTTTGGTGATCATCATGGCCATTATGGTTTTGTTATTTTATCGCGTTATCCTATTGATGAGAGTCAGTTACGTAGCTGGCAGCACTTCTTATGGCGTGATATGCCAGGTAACCAAATGCCAGCGGCCTATTACAGTGCCGAAGCGCAAAAGGTCTTTCGTTTATCATCTAAAAATCATATCTCCCTACCTGTAGTTGTCGGTGATCGCACGTTGCAATTACTGTGTTGTCATCCTACTCCGCCTGTTTTTGACGGTGAAGAAAAGCGTAACTTACGCCGTAATCATGATGAGCTTCGTTTGCTGGTTGATATTATCGATAATGCTGATTACCTCTATGATGATAAAGGTGTTCAAACGGGATTAGCGTCAACTGATTCGTTTATCGTGATGGGGGATTTAAATGCAGATCCTGTCGATGGTGATGGCAGCAAAAGCGCAATAAAACAGTTACTTCATCATGCTCGAGTCAATCGTTCTGTCAGTTGTGGTAAGAAAACACCGAAAAGTGTGGGAGGCCGATTTGCTCGAATTTGGCAACCACGTAATGGCCGGGCATCAGAATGGACTCATTTATCAGGCTTACGCTTAGATTATGTATTGCCTTCACATGACCTTAGGGTCTTAAAGAGCGGTGTATTCTGGCCAGATCGAAAAGATCCTATGCGTCCACTCGTGGTTGATGAAAAAGGGCGAGAGCGGGCACAAGCTGGGTCGGATCACCGTATGGTGTGGGTTGATATTAGGATATAGGATCAGTTATTTAGCTTGTGAATTAATACTGGTAAATCGATTAATGATTTACATAGATTTGACGAATTAAAGTATTATCACTGATAGCTTAGCAATATAACGCTGTGATTAGCGCATTGCTTACTATGAGGGATACATATGAAATTCAGAATAAGCCGGTTAGCGTCTATTTTTGCTTTGGCCTCGGCGCTTGTTATTTCACCAAGTTATGCAGGAAAGCAGACTGAGCAGCATAATGAAGCCAGTAGTACATCATCTGCCTTAATCGCTCAAACTACACCTTCACATAATGATGAACAACTGGCTGTGACGGGAAGTTTTGCACAGTCAGCGCAGTTGATCAGAAATACGTATGAACCTCAGCTCTATACATTACCAGCCTTTAAAATGGGTCACTATGGTTTGCGTATGTACCGCCAAACACTCGATCCCAAATATCAATCTGCGATATGGGCAGATATGGCGAGAGTAGCCAGTAAACTTAATACTGTCGCTTATGAGCTAAATACACCTGAACAGATCGCAACGTATTCGCAAAAACGTCTTGCTGAATACATTGGCGATAAAGATGAGCGTAGTCAGCGTCGTTATGCTGCAACCAAGAAAATGCCTGAATATATTTATCTTGGTGTTGGTTTACTAGGGTCTATGGCACGTGCTAACGAATATGGTTTACAGCACAAAGATGACCAAAAACTGCGAGAAATTATTCGTCGCTATGATTTCAAAAAATACGCCACAGATACCGAGATGATCCACGCGTGGGCAGCTCAGCTTGCTAACCAAGTTTATTGGTTGCGCCAATTAGGTGAGCAAGATGTGGTTGATGATTTTATTGTGGCATTCAAACAAGCCTACCCAGATAGCTTAGACAGTACACTGACCGATCAGCAGTACATGAATAAAATCTACGGCATGACTCATATTATTTTTGCTGCCAGCGAATATTACCAGCATCCAATTAAAGAAAGTGATTTCCAATGGATTTACGACTATTACCGTAAAAATGTCGATACTATTTTAAAGCGCTCTAAAGAAGATGTATTAGCCGAAGTCGGCATTAACTTCTTATTGGCAGGTCAAGACGATGATCCTGTGGTGCTCGCAATGCGCAAGGCCATTCAATCTTCCATTAATAAAGAAAAAGGTATGGTGCCATCGGTTGATGGTGATTTTGGATTAGTGCACGGTGAACACCGTAACGTACTAGCCATTATGTTATTGGATTGGCAGAAGCCGCACGTTGCGCCAACGGTAAAAAATCAACCGAAGATATTCAGCCCTGTGCCCTATGGGTTGGTAGTTAAATAATCTAACTTAACCTGTTTAATCACCCTCACTCAGAAGCCCTGGTAATGATTTTTCCGGGGTTTTTATTTGTCTTGGCTATATTTGTTTATTGGTAAATCTTTTTGGTTTTGGTCTTCTCTCTTGTGTTAGTTGTTGATTTAAAATGATTTTTAATTTAACCGTTGATTTTTTATAAATAGATCTCCGAGCAAGGGTTGATGTTGAACTTTTTTGTGGTTAATATTCGCGTCGTCAAGGTTGGTTTGATGGTAAACCAATTTGTTAATATTAATCTTGCAGGAAATCGCAAAATGAAAAAATCTATTATCGCCCTATCATTGGCATCATTATTTACAGCTGGCTCTGCACTTGCGGCTATTAACCCTAATGGTGATTTCGATTACAGCCTTACCTATGATGAAGTGAAAAGCTCAGGCTTTGATATTAAGCGTGATGGAAAAGGTGGTCACGTTCTAGTTAATAGTGAAAACAAAGTAGTTGCGAAAGTAGATACACACGGTCACAAAGGTGATTTTACTGTTACGTCTAAAGCTTCGGTTGTTAAATATGACGCTCGCACTGGTAAGGGGACAATCGAAAATAAATCAAGTGGAGACGTTGAAACATTCAAATTTGTTGAAAAGCACAACATCCCAGATCTTCCAGATGTTGACAATCAAGACCGTAACAACGATCAAAATAATCATTATGTTGAACGTGCAAACTCTGTGGCTCAAGAAATTGCTAAACAAGTTAAAGCTGGAAAAACAGTGAAAGTTGGCGATGTTGAATTTAATCGAGCTAATATCAAAGAAATTTCCGAAATTTACAATGATATGACTCCTGAGCAAAAGAAAGCAGCTTTTGAATATGCTATAAATAACAAAGTTGACGTTAAGGAAGATGACTTTAACCCGCGTCCAGATGATAACGTTACCCCTGATGTTCGTGAAGACATTGAGCGTACTAAAGCTAAAATGGATGCCGCTGCGAAAGTTGTAGAGAAAGAATACGCTCGCACAACTGCAAAAATCGAAGACAACACTAAGCGCATTGATGGTCTAGAGAAAAACTTCTCTGACATGGCTGCTCGTCAAGATCGTATGGAAGACCGTATGAATAAGAACGAAGGCAAAATGTCTAACGGTGTTGCTGGTGTTGCTGCAATGGCGAACATCCCTACAGTTGCTGGTAAGTTTACAGTAGGTGCTGGCATGGGTCACTTTAATGGCTCTACAGCTATCGCTATCGGTGCGTCTAACAGCTTTGATAATGGTATTTCTGTTAAAGGCTCAATGGCTTACGCACAAGGCAAATTTAGCCAGAAAGATATGGTTGTAGGTGCAGGTGTTGGTTACAGCTTCTAATCTAGCCTAAGCTTTCCGTTTTGCTGGTTTCGGATAATAAAAATCAGCACAGTTTTAAAAATGAAGACTTCGTGAAGTGTTCATTTTTAAACCCTGCAAGGTTTGCCCGTTTTCTCTGGCTACGGGAAAAAGAGGCCAGTCATGACAATAGTAATACACCTTAAATCAATGTGATTAAACATATTGATTTAAGTTGTTCGCTGAATATCAACTGCTACCACCGCCCTGTAAAATTACAGCGGCGGTTTTTTTTGCTTAAATAAAAAGGGAATACGTAGATTCCCTTTAATATATATTCGGTGCTCTACTCAGTAATACTTTCCTTTAATACTGGTGACATCAAAGGTTTTGACAGTCATAGTTTTTGACCAGTAATCAGCACTCCAGCCCGCTTTCAGTTTTAATTGCTTAATAAAATTGGTCGGTGATTTTAGTTTTTTCCACACTTGCGGTAGGAAAAGGGCTTGCTGGTGGTTATCCGCTAAAATAAGGCCGAGTTTATTTTGTGCTAAGAAATCGACGAGTGCTTGTTCTGAGTCAATGTCGATAATTTCAGGCGTTGAAAGCACAGAAATTTCGATGGTTAATTGACTAAGTTGCTCTTCAGTTAGAGGCATGAAGCGACGATCTTGGTACGCACTTGCTCGTGCTTTGTTATGCACTTCTAGTACTAAAGGCGAATGCGCGGCAGTTGAGCCTAAACAGCCTTGTAATTGACCATTGACTTCAAGTGTGACAAAACACGCCGCTGGTGCGAGTAATTTTCGTCCGTATAAACTGTATTCGGGTGATTTAGGTAACCCTGATGAAAAGTGACCACGAATCGCTTCGCGAGCAATGTCTAACAGTTGGGTTAATTCCCCTTTATTCAGTGTTTGATATGAGGTAGCTGACATATCCAACGACTTTCTCCTTATCTCCAGCAGTATCGCCAGAGTTGTTTAATGCTAATCGTGTGAGCTGGTATCCTCGCTGTTTAGCCAATAATAATAATGTGTTAATCCCTGTTGAACCGCACGCTTGCTCGGGTGTCAATGTCGGCTCAAAGTGCTCGATAAGATGGCAAGTATTACGATCTATACGCTGCGCTTTGTGGTACGGGTGAAAGTGGCTTAAATCACTGCTGACAACTAATAAGGTGTCATTGGATTGCCATAAGGGATCAATTAATTTGGCTAATTTAGCAGGTGATACATTACTCGTTAATATAGGTAATAGGCTGAAATTACTCAGTACTGTTTGAAGAAAGGGTAGTTGTACTTCTAGGCTATGCTCTAACGCATGGGCTTGCTCTGAGAGTTCAAAATCTTCTATCTCACTTAGGGTAGCAATTGTTTGTGTATTTAATGTGACATTGCCAAGTGGGGTAGAAAACTGCTCTGCTGTCGGTAAAGCACAGCCTTGGAAAAAATACCTGTGGCTTGGCCCAATCAAAATGACATGCTTAATGGTATCTGCAACATCAAGCAATGCTTGATAGGCTTTTGCCGCCACACGCCCAGAAAAAATATAACCCGCATGAGGAACAATCAGTGCACGTATTGCATTTGCCGTTGGTAAGTGAGGATCAACGGCGTGATCTGACGGTATAGCGGCTAAAGGTGTTGTTTCTATGGGTTGTACTGGCGATAACCAAGCTTCCAGCTGCGTTTTTAGCTGGGCAGGAGATTTCTGATAAAACCGCCCTGCAACAGCGGGGTGGCGAATATTCATAAGCATGTTTCCTTCAAAGAGCTATAGTAAGTATAGGTACAAAAACTCCTTATAAGCCAACAAGATGTGTTTATTGTGATGAGTAATCCTACTATACCTACGCCTCCTCAGTTTGTTCGCACCCAATATTGGCATCAATTGAATGATGGCCGTGTTCAATGTGATTTGTGTCCGCGGTTTTGTCAGCTACGTGAAGGTAAGCGCGGCGCTTGTTTTGTGCGTGCTGCCTATCACGGCCAAATTGTACTAACCAGCTATGGGCGTTCGAGTGGGTTCTGTATTGATCCGATTGAAAAGAAGCCGCTAAATCATTTCCATCCTGGTAGTTCGGTGCTGTCATTTGGCACCGCAGGCTGCAACTTGGGGTGTAAGTTCTGTCAAAACTGGAGTATCAGTAAATCTCGTCAAGTCGATACATTAGGTTCGCAAGCCATGCCTGAGCAGATAGCGCAGGCTGCAAAGCAACATCAATGCGAGAGTATCGCCTTTACGTACAACGACCCTGTGATATTTCTTGAATATGCCCGTGATACTGCGATGGCTTGTCGTGAGCTGGGGATTAATAGCGTGGCTGTGAGCGCTGGTTATGTTAATCCTTTGCCGCGTAAAGCTTTCTTTGAGTACATGGATGCAGCGAATATTGACTTAAAAGCCTTTACTGAACGTTTTTATCGCAAGGTATGTTTAGGGCAGTTAGCGCCTGTACTCGATACATTATTATACCTTAAGAATGAGACTAAGGTTTGGTTTGAAATTACCACCTTGTTGATACCCAATGAAAATGACAGCGTAGCGGAAATAGAAGCGATGTCGCGATGGGTTTACGATAATTTAGGGGCAAATATACCTATTCACTTCAGCGCTTTTCATCCTGACTTTAAAATGACTGACAAGCCACGCACACCACCTGAAACCTTATTAAGAGCCAGAGAAATAGCAATAAAACAGGGGTTGCATTATGTTTATGTCGGTAACGTGCATGATGTAAAAGGTGCCAGTACCTATTGCCCTCATTGTCACCAGCGGGTGATTGAAAGAGATTGGTATCAGTTAGGTGATTATCAGCTTTCAGCGGACGGAAAGTGCTTACATTGTGGTGGTGATATTGATGGACGTTTTACGTCGAGCAAAAAGCGCTTTGGTCGTCAGAGAATACCGATTAGAATTGGCGAATAATCTTGTTCTAGTCGGAGACATACATGTCAGCCTTAACGTCACGTTTATTTTCAGTGCGTAATGTTTTACTCATCTTGTGCTTTGCTTTATCTTACGTAGCTTATCAATATGTAAGTCAGCCTCAACAGAAGACTGTTACCACAGCAGAGCGTAATACTATGTCAGAATCAACACCATCAATGACTATTGAACAACTATCTGGTTTTACCAATCTTGTAATTACTCAACCACGCTGCCCGTTTTGTGTAAAAGCAAAGGACCTTCTTGATGATCGTGGTACCGAGTACACAACATTGGTACTTGGTCAGGATCTTGAGAAGCCTGAAATGATCGCGTTTATCGAGCAAGTAGCAAATACAACGGTTCGTACTGTGCCTCAAATTATCCTAGATGGTAAATATATTGGTGGTCATGATGACCTTGTTGCTTTCTTGGCACGCCAAGATGATGCAGCAGAAGCTGATATGAGTGACTTTGAGCTGTAAGGCTTAGTCAGCGAAAGGCTCCTTATCGGGGCCTTTTTTGTATTGGTAGAAATATATAGATTCAAAAAGCACATAAGCATCGAAGACAAAGGAAAAACACATGGCAGCTAATACGCAGGATCAGTCGGTTAAAGTACAGCAGGTGTCGGTAGGTAAAATAAATACCACCTTTGGTTTCGAGTCTGCGTTGGATAAACAGCAAGCGATAGAGCGCCTATTTCTGTCTGAAACAGGTTTGCAGGGGGATGAATGTGGTGATCCTAAGCATCATGGCGGTACTGAACGTGCGCTTCACCAATATCCAGCGGAGCATTATGCATACTGGCAGACACAATACCCTGAACGTGATTGGCAAGCGCCGGGTATGGGGGAGAACATCAGTACTTTAGGCATGATGGAAGATAACGTTCATATTGGTGATCGTTACCAGTGGGGCGAGGCGATTATTGAAGTGAGTCAGCCACGGTCACCATGCTATAAGCTCAATATCCGTTGGAATGCAGAGGGTATGTCTGATCAAATGCAGCAGCTCAGTTACTGTGGTTGGTTGTATCGTGTGATAAAAACGGGTCACGTTAGTGTCGAGGATAATTTGGTACTGCTAGCGCGTGATGATACAGCATTAACTGTAAAGCAAGTTGCCGATTACTTTTTCAATGATCCTTTGAACCGTGATGGTTTAGCGAAAATTATCGCCAGTGAAAAACTGACGCAAAAATGGCGTGATACCGCAGAGAAACGTCTTGCGACGGGTGAGGTCGAGGTGTGGGATTATCGCTTATTGGGTAAATTACGTGGGTAATTAAATTGGCGTAGTAATTCCAGCGTAGACATAGCCATGCCGAATGACGATGTCAATTCTCAAGTTCAGCAGTAGATGATCAATATCACAAAGGTAGCCTTCAGTGCTGCCTTTATTTTTATCAATTGATCCACATTCGCATAGCTCTAATGTGCCTGTGATATATCTTATTTATAATATTGAAAGTAGGTGATACATGTTGGGACAAGGAAGTGGCGTCGAGGTTTGGGGAACGATTTGTATCGTCATGATGATCGTTGTAAGTACGCTAGTTTGGTGGCATACCCGTACTCAGCCATCGGGTTCGCGTACTGTGCCAATACTTTTGAGTTTATCCCTCGCTGTTATCTCTATGGGAGCTTATGCCTTTTTAGGTGCGCCTAGTTTTAATGATAAAGCGAATAGCCTTGAGCAGCCAGCCAATGAATTTGCGGGTTTATCTGCTGATGAGGTGAATCAACAGCGCATTGAAGCTATACAAGCCAAAATTATAGAAGATAAACAAGATGGTGAGTTATGGTACGCATTAGGCAATGCGTATATGTATGTTAATGCGTTCGAAGAAGCGACCATCGCTTTTGATTATGCAAGGCGATTGAGTGTTGATCCTCAAGCGAATATTTACTCGGCTTTGGCAACGGCGCTATATTATAAAAATGGGCAGCGCTTAACACCCGAAATCCAAAACTTATTAGATCGTGCTCTGATACTAGATACTGATAACTTTCCCGCGCTGACCCTATTAGGCTCGGAGTATTTTATGTCTGCTCGTTATCAGAAAGCGATAGATACTTGGGTACAAATTCTTGATAGCGAACACCCTGATGCAGACCGAGTCGCATTAATTACCGCGATCAATCGAGCGAAGAAAATGATGTAAGGTTATTTAGTTATTTATCTAACTTTAGAATTGTACTTCAACCAAAACGCCTGTTAATAACAGGCGTTTTTGTATGAAGCGTGATGACTTTTACTGATTTAAACGGTGTGACTTACGAACTCTATGATACTGAAAGCGCAAAGTAGCAAAGACGATAAGTAAGAGAAGCGGAAAGATTAACTCAGGCTCTGGTATGGGTAGTCGGGCCGTGGTGACAACCACATTATCGAGTAAGTTGCCTAATGTCCCGCTATTTAGGGCAGTAAACGTTAGGGTGGTCGAGGTGTCTAATGCGGTGAACTCTGTTGCAAAATCATTCCAGTTAAACCGAATGTTATTAGACAAAACCTGCGAAAAATCCCCTGCGCTGACTTCAAATTGTTCATTGCGATTATTGCGTCGTGCTGAGTAATCGAACGATAAATTGTAGATACCACCAGTGACAGTATCGAAGGTTTGGTAAATGGAAAACTGGCCTTGGTTTGGATGGGCATTCAGCTCTGCGTATTGCTCACCTTCTGACGCTTCAAAACCAAATAAGGAATCCCATATCTCTACGTTAGATCCTTGCCATGCAAGGTTCGGTGTACCTTGAGTAAAAAAGCGCCAGCTATTATTTGGTACATCTATGTCTTCAAAGCCACCATTCGTAATAAGGTTGGCATGACTGGTTAATGCAAAGGTAATGATGAAAAAAGAAAGGCTAATACGAAGTAATCTGAATAGCGCCATAGTGTTCTCTCCCTGAAATAAGAAAACAACCAAGTTTACAGCGAGTGGTTGCTGTGCAATTTGTTTAATTGTTGTATAGAGAGTGGAAAAGTACAAGTTATTGCTAATAAGCGAGAGATATAAAAAATCGGCACGCTAAAGTGCCGATTTTTAATAATTGCAGTTGGTCTAGCGTTACTAAATTAGTACTTAGCTTCGCGTGCTTCTGCTTGTTTGTCCCATTCAGGTACAACTGTTTTTAAGAATGACGCTTTTTCTGCATTCATACCATCCATATCCATACCAAGTGCTTGCTGGGCTTTCTCTTTAGTAGAGATATCAGGGATTTGAATTTCTTCAGTAATTCCTTTTGTTGCCAGTAAGCGTACAACCTTAGTACGGGCATCGGTCGCACGATCAATTGCAGTACCTAGAATACGTAGGGCAACTTCTGGAGCATGCATGTGTACGCCGTGTGAAGCAATTGCGTAATCCCAACGCCATTGCGCATGGCGAATATCACGAAGAATTGGTGCCATTTCTTGCTCTGTTGCACCTGCATCCCATGCCGCTTTTGCTTCAAAGTGTGCCGCAACAATTTGTTTCTCAGCGGTTAGTTTTAGCTCAAGGACACTTGCTTTACGTGTAGAGACAATACCTTGTAGTGCTTCCTTGGTTTGAGTATGACATTGTGCACAAGTGTCTTCAAAGCGGTCGAATGGGTTGCCGATTTTATGATCGGTATATACTTTTCCATCTTCGTTTTGTACTTTTGGCATATGACAGTCCACACACGCGACATTGTTCTTGCCGTGAATACCTTCACGCCATGTCTCGTAACCTGGGTGTTGTGCTTTCAACATTGGGGCTTTAGAAACGCCATGCGTCCAGTCTTTGAAGTCGATTTCGTCGTAGTAGATTTCCATCTCATCAACAGAGGTGCCTTTGTCCCAAGGGAATTTCACACTTTTGTTAGGACCTGTGAAGTAGTACTCTACATGACACTGACCACAAGTTTGGGCTTGTTGATCAAAGCGAGATTGATCTTCAAACTTCATGCCGATGGTTTCCATAGCACGTTCTGCATAAGGGCGAGAAAGTTTAAGAGCAGGTTTGCCTTGTGCGAAGTCTTCACTGTTAGTGTCATGGCAATCAGAACAACCGATTGAATTGTTGATTTCACTGCCTAATCGAGCCCATTTACCCGCAAAGTAACCATCTTCGCCACGGTCATCGATCACACGAGCCACATCAGGGCTTTTACAGCTCCAACACGCCATAGGCATAGGGCCTGAGTTTTCGTCTTTTGGTCCGCCTGTACGTAGGGTTTCACGAACATCAGTTACAGCATAATAGTGGCCACGTGCTTTGTTGTAGTCTTTCGCAAAGCCATAGCCCGCCCAAAGAACAACCATATTAGGATCTTCTTTTAGGGCATCAGTGATTTCTTCACTGTTTTTTGTTGCTTCCCAGCTTTTATACTGATCAGCATGAGCGTCTGCAAAAACTTGATTTCGCGGTTCTATTTGTTGTTTTTGTTCGGTTTCAGTGGAAGCCAGCGCACTCCCTGTAAAGCAAAACGCTGACAATATGGCTGCCGTAACGGCACTATTTAGCGTCCATTTTTTACTCACGGTTATTACTCCAGATTTTATTGTAAAAAGAGCCAAGCGTTGTGAATGCGGCTAATATGCAAATAAAGTTGGAGTTCCAAAATAAATAATAACAAAAAATGTAAGGTTGTTATTAAAAGTTAATGGCGACTTGTTTTGGATCAATAATGCTATTTCATCATTGTGAGTTTGCCAGTAAATACCCACTTATAACCCCAAAGGGGTATTTACATGCTATCTGATACTTAAGTGTTAGGTTTTTTAGATATTCCTTTCTAATTCATGCAATTAGACTATTTTTAGATTTGATCTCAATCATTAAAAGTTCATTTTCAATGCTACTTAATGGTTATTTAAAAGAGAGATCAAGTTTTTAATTCTTGTCATATAGTTTAATGGCACTGTTAAGCGTTGTGGCTAATGTTTGTTGTAAATGAGAATGGATTCCAATTGGATCTTGATGGGTGCGTTTATTCATATCTAATCGTATTTATCAGTCAATTTAATAATAAGTAACTGTAAGCACCGATTGTTTGTAAGCAGCAAACAAAAATGGAATAAAAAAGGTGAACAATGGGCATTTATAAAATGGCCGTCAGTACACTCACAACGTTATTGGTTGTGATTGGTATTGCTGGCTTCTCCCTCAATGTTGCCGCCGACTCAGAAAAACAAGATGCCACAGCAGCTAACGTTCCTCATCTTGCTTCTGATTCCGCGAAACAGCATGTCGTAACATTCATAAGGGATCGCGATTACGCTTGTACGCAGTGTCATAAAGACACTAAAGATGCATTGCTTGGTGCTCATGCCGATGCAATCCATGCGCAAACAGGTCGTGAAGTAGGTTGTGTAGACTGTCACAGTAATGTGGGTGAAAACCACCGTGATGGGGCAACGCAAGTTACTAAATTCGCGCCATCTCAATCTGTCGCTGGTACACAAAAAATTGCAGCAGATCCGCTCTGGATCAAAAAGCAAAATGAAACCTGTACCAATTGTCATGAGCCAGACGATCTTCGTGAAGCCAATTGGACGCATGATGTACATGCGCTCGATCTGTCTTGTGCGTCTTGCCATAACATCCACCCAACGATTGATCCAATGAAAGGCATCACTCAATCTTCCAAGATTAAGATGTGTGTTGACTGTCATGCCGATCAAACGAAAGCCAAAGCAACCAAATAGGAGAATACTATGACGTGTACAAGACGTAATTTCCTGGCTGGTGCAGGTGCTGTCATCTTTACGACGGGTGTAGCAGGGCAAGCTGTACTCAGTCGCAAAACACTCGCGGCAACCATGGAAGATGGTGATAAACGCTATGGTATGGTGCATGATGAGACGCTTTGTATAGGTTGTACAGCCTGTACGGAAGCGTGTCGTGAGGTTAATAAAGTGCCTGAAGGCGTGACGCGCTTGAAAATTGTGCGAAGCGAACCACAGGGCGAGTACCCCAATATTGATTACACCTTTACTCGTGTCTCATGCCAACACTGTGAAAATGCACCTTGTGTGTATGTTTGTCCAACAGGTGCAGCGTTTAAAGATCCAGAAACAGGCATTGTTGATGTGGATGCGTTTAAGTGTGTAGGTTGTGGTTATTGCCTTGCAGCTTGTCCGTATCAAGTTCGATTCTTCAACCCTGAGACGAAATCAGCTGATAAGTGTGATTTTTGTCGTAAAACTAATCTTGCCGAAGGTAAACAACCCGCTTGTGTCGAGTCTTGCCCTACCAAGGCGCTGACATTTGGTGACTTAAACGATCCACAAAGTGATGTTTCTAAATTAATCACGCAAAAAACTGTCTACCGCGACAAAGTAGAACTCGGTACAAAACCGCAGTTGTATAAAGTGCCGCATCAAAAAGGGGAGATAAAAGGATGAGTACAGCCTTTGCAGAAGCCTTCTATTTTGATTCGTTAGTATGGGATTGGATTATTGCTATTTATCTGTTTTTAGCAGGTATGTCAGCGGGTGCAGTCATGATCTCGATTTACCTAAAACGTAAGGTAATTCAAGGTCATCCATCGACGAATGGCATTATTAAAGCAACCGCAATTTTAGCGCCATTTGGCATTATTGTGGGTTTGTTGATCTTAGTCTTCCACTTAACCAAACCTTGGTCATTTTGGAAAATCATGATCTTCTATAATCCAACATCGGTCATGTCGATGGGGGTAATTCTATTCCAAGTTTATATGGTGGTCTTGTTCGCGTGGATTGCGACAATTTATAAAGATGAACTGTTAAACTTGCTGAATGGACGTTTGCCTATCGTCGGTAAAGTCATGCAGTACGTCACTCGCTATGAAAATGCGATTGAATTATTCCTAGGCTTCTTAGCTGTGATGCTTGCAGCTTATACCGGCTTTTTATTGTCAGCACTCAAAACTTTCCCATTACTTAATAATCCGGTGTTACCGATTCTATTCTTGTTCTCAAGCCTATCATCTGGCGCAGCGGCGTGTTTGATGTTCGGGGTTGTTTTCTTTAAAGAGTCAGTGACTAGCCCAAGCGTTAAATGGGTACATAAATTTGAACGCCCTGTAGTTGTGTTTGAATTGTTTGTTCTGTTTGCATTTTTCAGCGGCCTTTACTTCGGTGGTGGTCAGAAAGAGGCGGCAGCCATTGCAGCGATTGGGGGCGGTTTTTGGGCATCATGGTTCTGGTATGGTGTCATTGGTGCGGGAATGTTATTGCCACTTGGCTTGAACGCAGTAAGTCCTTCGGGTGTAAAACATAATAAAGCCTTTATTATGTTAGTGACTACCTTGAGTTTACTTGGTGTGTTAATGCTACGTACCTTTGTGCTTTACGCAGGGCAAATGACCATTGTTTAGCGTTTGTTGCTAGAGATGGTATGAGTAAGATCAAAACGGCAGTGCTAATAGCGATTGATATTGGGATCAAGACTGTTAGTGCTGCTGTTTGTTTAAGTAAAAAAACGGACACTTTATGCTGGCTGAAATTGGACACTTTGCATTAATTCTTGGTTTTTCTTTTGCGTTATTGGCAGCCTTGATGCCTTTTGTTGCCGCGAAAATGAAAGCGTCATACCTTACTCGCTATGTGTGGCCATTAAGTTATGGCGCTTTTGGCTCGATTCTCACGTCGATTGTTCTACTTGCGGTTGGCTTTGCCATCGATGATTTCTCAGTTGCGTATATCGCGCATCACTCGAACACACAGCTCCCTATTTTCTTTAAAGTCGCAGCGGTATGGGGCGGCCATGAAGGATCTTTTCTTTTCTGGGTATTCTCACTCAGTGGCTGGGCTGCGTTAGTGGCGGCTTGCTACCGTAATAAGCCAGAGCAACATGTTTTTATCTCGCGAGTACTCGCTATTCTTGCTGCATTGGTGGCAACGTTAACGTTATTTACTTTACTTACTTCGAACCCTTTTGAACGGCTTTTTCCTGTGCCATTGGAAGGGCGAGATTTAAATCCTATGTTGCAAGATGTTGGGTTAATTTTCCATCCGCCGATGTTGTATTTGGGGTATGTCGGGTTTGCTGTCAGTTTTGCTTTTGCGGTTGCTGCTCTCACATTCGAAAAGCCGCAATGGCAATGGGCGCAACTGAGCCGTAGTTGGACATTATCGGCTTGGGTCTTTTTAACAGGTGGTATCGCATTGGGCTCCTGGTGGGCTTATTATGAACTTGGCTGGGGTGGCTGGTGGTTTTGGGATCCTGTTGAAAATGCCTCTTTACTTCCTTGGCTAACAGGCACTGCATTGTTGCACTCTTTGATTGTGACTGCTCAGCGCCGTTCATTAGTGGGTTGGAGTTTATTACTCGCTATCTTCACCTTTTCATTAAGCTTGCTGGGTACTTTTATAGTGCGTTCAGGTGTGCTGACATCTGTTCATGCATTTGCCGTGGACCCTACGCGTGGGTTAGTGCTTTTGGCTATCCTCGCCGTGATGTTAATTTCGGCACTGACTTTGTACGCCCTGCGTTGTGAGCGTTATCTTCAAGCGATGAATTTTGAGCTGTTATCCCGTGAAGCTGCTTTTTTGGTTGGTAACAGCTTATTAGCGGTCGCTACATTAACTGTCTTACTCGGGACTTTTTACCCGATGATCTTTCAAGCCTTTGGCTTAGGCAGTATCTCAGTAGGAGCCCCGTATTTTAATAGCATGTTTGTACCATTGAGCTTAGTGACTTTTTTTGTCATGGGGCTAGGCGTATTAGTGCGCTTACGTGCCAGTGCCGAAGATTTCTTGATCACCCGTTTATTAGCACCTTTATCAGCTTCTATTATTGGTGGTGTTGTACTTTCAGTGCTATTTGAACGTGGTGTGAACCTCGTTGTTTGTGGTGCGTTAATTTGTGCGTTATGGATCATTCTGACGGCTCTACAATCTTTGATTTTACTGCCGTCTTATCAAAAAAATGCGGTAAATAAACAGGTTGAAAAGACGATTGCCGAAAAGAGCCTTGATGGTTTACCTCGCCCTCGTTTACGTCAGTTGGCGATGCTTATTGCACATGTTGGTGTTGCGGTGACAGTGATTGGCGCCACGTTAGTCAGTAACTACTCCCATGAAGTCAGTAATAAAATGGGACCGGGTGATACCGTGATACTGGAGGATTTTCAGTTTGATTATATTGAAACTGAGTTATTGATAGGTGCTAACTATACCGCTGAGCAAGCCAATATACAGATCACTAAGCTGGGGCATTTTTCGAAAGAACAAGTGATGGGGCTTATCCAACCACAGCGCCGCCATTATACGGTACGCACTATGAATATGAGTGAGCCGGGTATTCGTTGGTGGTGGGATGGTGATATTTATATCACGTTAGGCGAAAAGCTTAATGCAACGGACTATGCAGTGCGGATCCAATACAAACCTTTCGTACGTTGGTTATGGGTTGGGGCTATGTTAATGATGCTAGGCGGTGCACTTTCTGTGTTTGCTCGCTTAACGGTTCGCTATAAACAGGAAACGGAACGCCTTAAGACTGAATTGGGATCTGTGCCGAGTGCTGTTGAAGTCGCGCAGCAACCTGAAAATCAAATTATTTGGAAGCAAAGTAAGTGAAGATTGTTCGTTTTTTACCGCTATTAGGGGTCGTGATCGCGAGTATTATTTTGGTCTATGCATTGGAAAAGCCGACAAGCGTTGAAATTTCACCCTTGGCTGGCCAATCTGTCCCTGCTTTTTCACTGATTAATTTGCTGGAGAGAGAGTCGAGTGAGGGGGGCTTTTCTGTACCTACAGTCGATGAATCTTTGTTACAAGGTAAAGTGCAGTTACTGAATGTATGGGCGTCGTGGTGTGGAGTGTGTAAAAAAGAGCATGATTTCTTACTTGCATTGCAACAAGACGGCGTGCCTATTGTTGGTTTGAATTACCGTGATAAGCGATCGTCTGCTGTAGCGACATTAAGGGAAGAGGGGAACCCGTACCGTGCTGTTATTTATGATCCCCTCGGTGAATTAGCATTGGACTTAGGCGTATACGGTACACCTGAAACTATGCTGATTGATCCTGAAGGGATCATCCGCCAACGCTACGTAGGCGCTTTAGATGAAGCCATATGGCAACAGCAGTTTGTGCCTGTTCTTGAGGCCATTGAGGCTGAATTGTTAGGAAAAAATGCGCAACAGCAAGGTTAAAACGATGGTGAAATATACTATGTATGCATTAAAACTGGGTCAGGTTGTTTTCCTTGTGTGTCTAGCCCTCATGTTGCCTTCCAGCTTTGCTGAACCACAAGTGTTTGTCGCGGCAGATACACATTTGGTTGAAAGTGTAGAAACATTTTCGTTTCGCTCTAGTCATGAACAAAAACGAGCGATGGAGCTGGCGAAAACCCTCCGTTGTCCCCAATGTCAAAATCAGAACTTAATTGAATCAAATTCGCCGGTGGCAAAAGATCTGCGCTTAAAGGTTTATCAAATGGTTAATGAAGGGAAAACCAATCAAGAAGTGATTGATTTTATGACTAGCCGTTTTGGTGATTTTGTTTTATATAAACCTAAATTTGCTCCAAATACGTATGTGTTGTGGTTAGGCCCTTTATTGCTTATTTTGCTCTTTGGGTTGGGGATTTATCGTAGTTTTTCCCGTCAGGCAAAGCATGGAGCCAGTCGCGAGGTTGAGCGCTAGGCTGAATCGTTAATTGCTTGCTCATCGCTCCTTGGGCATAGTCACTTGGTTATAAGACCGGTCGTAAAAGTTTGATCAAAGCAAGCCCGCATGATGAACGTCATCATGCGGGCTTTTGGCATTAAGGTATATTGTTATGGTTTGTGAGTTTGGCGAACTTGTTTAATAAGCCGCATTGAGCAGGGTTTCAACCGGATAAGCGGATGAGACAACCAACTCATCTTGAATTTGCTGTGCGGCGTGCAGAAGCGCTTTAGCTTGTTTTACTTCTTGTGGTGATAAGGGGTGCTTAGCACTGATGTGCTCGACAAGCATTAAGCCAAGTTCAGATACTTGCTGAACATGTAGAGCAACCGGTTTTACTTCTGTCAGTAAGTAGTTGCTATCAATAATTGGCATTACCTTCGCTGTATTATCGACCCACAATTGCAGCCTTGCAGTTAGCTGATTTTTTGCTTCGCTGTCGTTGGGGTTTGCAGTAAATGCTTGAGCCAGTTTACCTAACTCGCGGATTTCCATGCTCTCAGGTGGTAGGGCATCTGCAAAGCGGTTTAATGGATCAAAGCGGTCATAATTTTCATACGTCGATTTTTCATGGTGACGGTGGTAGTACTGCGCTTGTTCTACGGCCTGAGCTAATATCTGCAGAGGGCGAATTTCGTGACCATTGGCGAGACGTTTCATGCCCACCAGGGCGTTCCACTCTTGCTGTAAACCAACAGAAATCGTCGACCATTCATTCATAGAGTGTAAGCGCTCATACATGCTGTCTTCATCTGTGATGCTTTCTGGCGACCATAAACGTTCTGCGATAGCGTACGAGCGAGGCCACATTCGTAAATCAAGCGTATCGTGCTTTACATTTTCAGCCCATAGGGTGACTTCCCCTCCAAGGATCAAGTGTTCTTGTTCAGGTTGCAGTGCGACAGGGTGAGAGTTACTAGGTACTTCTGTCCCTTGCATATCAGACCCTGCGATTTGTTTGCCCGTCATAACGTAAGGGGCATTACCGACAATCATTTCGCCAGTCAGTTTACCGTCAACCAATGCCACACGAGGCATTGTTTTGCCCATCCAAGAGTCCATCCAGAATGATGTTACTCCCTTCGTTGTTTCAATATCAAAGACAGCACGACGTGAGCGGCCTTTATAGTCGATGAAACCACGCTGGCTACCATCTTTTGCTGTGATAATGGTGAAGCTTCCAGCAACGGCACTACCTCGTTTTCGTGGGGCTTCAAACTGCCAAGTTTGCCAGGTTTCATCACTATGGATCTGATCATCGACTTGTAATGGTTTCGGCATAGGGTCATTGCGATAGTGCATGCTGGTGGCCTGGGCTTGGTCGATGTAAAAACCCGTTGATAGAATACCTTGGTAGCCATCGTTCGCCGATTCACCTAATGAATCCTGACCCTGCCATGATTGGATCACGATGCTTTTCGGTAAGTTCGGGTGGTAAGTTTCATCCCAACCGATCATTTTACGATTATGTTTGCGTAGGATCTCTTCGACTTCTTGGTTGAAGAAAGCGTGCAGTTCTTTGTCGTCTTTCAAGCCTTTTTCTTTCATAAAGGTTTGAACATGCTCACTTTCATTCCATTGTTTCGGATCGACTTCATCCCCACCAATGTGAATATAAGCATCTGGGAACAGAGTTGTTACTTCACCTATGATGCTATCAATGAAGGCGTAAACCTCTGGTTTTGTCGGATCAAGTAAAGGTTCATGCACCCCCCACTTACGCTCTATTTTGTAGTCTTTATTCACCGTCATTAATTCAGGGTAAGCGGCAGCTATTGAAGATGCATGACCGGGTAAATCTACTTCAGGAATAACACGAATACCTAGGTTAGTGGCGTATTGCACCACTTCTTTTATTTCAGCTTGGGTGTAGTACAGGCCATCAGAACCCTTTTGGTGAAGCTTCGGATAAGTTGTCGATTCTAAACGCCAGCCTTGGTCATCGGTTAGGTGCCAGTGGAAGGTATTGAATTTAGCAGAGGCAATACCATCAATTTGGCGCTTAACATCGTCCAATGGCATGAAGTGACGAGAAGTATCCAGCAGTGCGCCACGCCATGAGAAGCGAGGCTCATCTTCAATCACAACGGCAGGGACTTGTGCACCTTGAGGTGTGTTTTCAATCAATTGAAGGAAGGTTTCTATCCCGTGGAGGGCGCCATAGGGGGTGTTAGCGGTTAATACGGCTTGCTTATTGGTGATGGTTAGTTGGTAGCTCTCATCTTCTTTTGCTTGCTGCACTTTCGTTGGTGCTGCATGTTTCACGTCAATCACTAACTGCGGTGTTTTGCTTGCGGCTTGAATAGGCGTGGTTAGAAAGAAACCTGTTTGGCGTTCAATACGGGCATTTAAACGATCAATGGCATTATTAAGGCGCTGAGATTTAAAGCCGATTAACTTAGCTGAAAAATCACGGTCGAGAATCAAGCCTTGGCTGTTATTCAATTCAACATGCTTGGGGTAGGGCATTAATTGAAGGTCGGTATTAGGTTTATCGGCCATAGCAGGGAAAGCGCTCAAAATAAGAGAAAGAGATAATGCTAAAGGTTTTAACTTCATTTATTAGCCTCGATAAATAATCGTAGATGAAACAGCCACTGGAACATAGAGGTCGTATTTACTATTTGGAAAAACACGCTGCCTAAATGTTGTAAATTGCCGATTATATTAAGACTGAACTTGTTGGTTATCAAACCATGGTTAATTCGAAAGTAACATGTTTATATTTCTTTTTAATCAATGATTTGCCTTTTTTTGTTTTATGTTCTTAATAAAAGTAACAATGAAACTTTCATGACTTGTGATCGCCTTCAATGATTATTTTTCGATGAAAACAAATGGCAGAGATATTTGGATTTATTTGTGAGAATAAAACGTTTGTTAGTAAAGTAATTGTGATCATTATCCCGAATTAGTTAAATCATGTACTTGAATTCAGTGTGGATATTATTCTCGCCAAATAAAGTGTGATGTTAGTGATGTTTTCGATATTAAATTACGAATAAACCATGCTTAATCAATGAGCATGGTTTATTCAAATAAGGCGAGTATCTTATTTCAAAATTCTGTTTGCTAATACGTATTTGATTGTCGTTGATTAGAAACAGGTTTCAATAAAACGTTCAACGACATGGTCCTCATCGGCTACGCAAATATATTTCCATTTGTCGAAAGTTAAACATGGGTGAGAGGTTGAAAAGCCGATAATATCGCCAACTTGTAAGTCACAGCCCTCTTCGACTGCCATAAACATGTGCTGATCCATCACAGCGGTAGCGGTTAACCCTTCAATAGCGCGCTTTTCACCATTGCGGTAGACATGTTCAACACTGGGTAAGCCAGCATCAAAAGCCACATCACGTTTACCTAAACCAATAACCGCTTTGTTTGGTTCTGGGCGAGAAAGCACGTATGCCCAGACTTCTAGTGCAGATTGCAAATCACCGCCTAATTCACAGGCATAGCCTTGATTGGTCTGCGCTCGTTTCATGACGTTACTTTGTGCATCTTGGTAGATGCCAGTGTCATGGATGAGGTAGCAGCCAGGGCGAATAATAGGTGTAAGGTGTTGGCATGCCGCAAAACTTTCAGCCACCACGTCATACCATGCAGACCCTGCACCTGTAACAATTGGCGTTCCTTCAATCAATGCTTTTTCTTTTAATGTTTCGGTTAATTTGACTGTGGTCGCTAAAAAATCACGGATATCTTGCTCTGCACTCTCACCATGAATAACGCCTTCATACACCTCAATACCTGCGAGTTTAAGTGCAGGGCACTGTGCAATAAATTCAGCGAGTGCATGTACTTCTGTTTCCGTGCGACAACCACAACGGCCACCTTCAATCCCAAATTCAATCAATACATGCAAAGTTTGGTTGTGCGAAGCGAAAAAGTCATTGAGCTGTTGGGCATTAGCCGTTGAATCAACACAGCTGTAAATCGTGACATCGTAAGTAGCTAATAAGTTTGCCACCATTGCCATGTTGGCTTTACCCACTAATTGGTTGGCAATCATGATGTTGCGTGCGCCAGCTTCTACAGCCACTTCGGCATGTGGTGCGCTTGCAATAGTGATCCCCCATGCGCCAGCATCAAGTTGTTGCTCGAAAAGTGCTGGTGACATAGTTGTTTTGCCATGAGGTGATAATTTCACATTGTGGTGGTTGGCAAAGTGCTGCATCCACTGCTGGTTATTGTCGATAGCACTCTGCTTTATCACGGCAGCAGGTAGGCTGATTTCTTCGTTAGTTAGTTGGTATTTCCCATCACTTTTTTCATTTACCCAGACACCTTTAGTACCTTTGGGAAATTTTTTGTGATGCTTGTCTTGGTATTTACTAACATGTTTTTTATTTGTAGTAGTCATTTATTATTCTCCTAACATGGCTTTAAAGTCTTGCTGTTAGCGGGTTTTAATGCGGTGATGATATTTGTGATGTTAGAAACTATCAAACATTGGATCAATTTTTGTGCTGTTTCTCACTGTTTGATTGGTGAGTGAACAATATGATTTGTGGTGTCGAGAGGAAGGTGAAAGCCGTGACCATCGAAGTCGATATAGTGTCGAGAATGACAGAGTGTTTCCCGTTATTACGTGAAGCCGAGAAGAAAGTAGCCAAGCTAGTAATGGACGATTTAGCGTCAGCAGCTAATGCCAGTATTACTCAACTTGCTGAAGAAGCGGGTGTCAGCGAAGCAACCATAACGCGTTTTGCTAAAGCTGTTGGTTGTAAGAATGTACGTGACTTGAAAATGAAACTTGCGCAGTCATTGGCCATTGGCCAGCGCTTTATTCATGAAAGTCCTGAGCAATCGGGTATCCAAGGGGTTTATGAGTCCATTAAAAATGTGATCAACATAAATCGTAAGGTGGTGAATGAACAAGACATTGCTAAATCTGTCGAGATTCTACAAAACGCACGTCAGATACTAGCACTTGGGATGGGTGGTGGTTCCACCATGTTATCGCAAGAATTACAGTTTCGGTTATTTCGATTGGGTTACCCCATTACGGCTTATAACGACGGGTTATTAGCGAGAATGGTGGCAGCAACAGCAGATAGCAATGATGTGATGGTAGTGATATCTGCAACGGGGTATACCCCAGAAGTGATTGAGCCTGCAACGATTGCTAAGCAATACGGACTAAAGGTGATAGCCATTACAGCGGCTGAATCACCGTTAGCAGAAATCAGTGATGTCGTGTTGCCTGTGGTAACGCAAGAGACTGATTTTATTTATAAACCTTCAGCTTCACGTTACGCCATGATGGCGTTAATTGATGTGTTGTCGACGGAGTTAGCCTTGAGCCACAAGCGTCGTTCGCGTGATCGACTACGTCGCTTGAAATTGGCATTAGATAGCCACCGCGGTGGGGTTGATCGCCAACCTTTAGGCGATTGAGCACAGTTTGAGACGGTCGAACTGTGTGGATTCAAATGGATACCTGAGTGAATAGCTGAGGTGTCATGATTTAAGGAAGAAGCATGCAGTTCGATATCGTATTTCGTAATGTGCAGGTGGTTGATGGGACCGCTGCACAGGCTTACAACGCAGATGTTGCGATTAAAGATCAACGTATAGCGGCAATTGGTGATCTGGCAGGTTGCGAGACTGCAAAGATCATTGATGGTGAAGGGCGTGTACTTGCGCCAGGATTCATTGACGTGCATACGCACGATGATACTAACGTTATTCGTTACCCTGAGTGTTTACCTAAGATCAGCCAAGGCGTGACCACTGTGATTGTGGGCAATTGCGGTATTAGTGCATCTCCTGCGGTATTGGCTGGCGATCCACCTGATCCAATGAACTTGCTGGGTCAGCAGAACGATTTTAAATACCCATCATTTCAATCCTATGCTGATGCAGTACAAGCGGCACAACCCGCAGTGAATGTTGCTGCCTTAGTTGGCCATACCACATTGCGTAATAACGTAATGGATGAATTGCAACGCCCTGCGACCCCGTCTGAAATTACTCAAATGCAAACCACACTGCGAGACGCTATGGCGCAAGGCGCGTTGGGTTTAAGTTCTGGTCTTGCGTATGCCTCGGCCAAATCTGCGCCAACCGAAGAAGTGATGGCATTAGCTGAAGAGCTCGCCGCTTTTGAGGGTATTTATACCACCCATATGCGTACCGAATTTGAGCAAATACTAGAAGCCATGGATGAAGCATTCCGCACAGGCAAACACGGTAAGGTGCCTGTTGTTATTTCACACCTTAAATGTGCTGGCGCGGGTAACTGGGGGCGCACAGTCGAAGTGCTAGATGCCATGGAAAAAACGGCAGTGCATCAAGATGTCGCTTGTGATTGTTACCCGTATTCAGCCAGTTCATCCACGCTCGATCTCAAGCAGGTCAGTGATGATATTGATATTTTCATCACTTGGTCAGAAACATTGCCTCAGCACGCGGGCAAGTTATTAGCCGAGATTGCGACTGAAATGGCGTTGCCATTATTAGATGCAGCTAAAGCACTGCAACCCGCTGGCGCTGTTTACCACTGCATGGATGAAGCGGACGTCGAGCGAGTGCTGAAATACCGCTTAACCATGGTGGGATCTGATGGCTTGCCCAATGATCCGCATCCACATCCTCGCCTGTGGGGTACTTTTCCTAAAGTGTTGGGCTATTACAGCCGCGAGCGAAAGCTGTTTGATTTGCCAACAGCCGTTCACAAAATGACGGGGATGTCTGCTCAGCGCTATTGCTTAACCGATCGCGGCGTTATCCGCGAAGGTGCGTATGCCGATTTAGTGCTGTTTGATGCGAACAAAATTCAAGATTCAGCGACATTCGATAATCCAATTCAAGCCGCAAAGGGCATTGAGGTTGTGATGGTGAATGGCGCAGTCAGTTACCAAAACGGTCAGGTGGGTAGCCACCGACATGGCCGATTCCTTTATCGTCATCAGCGCTAATGCGAGTTGCTGGGGCATCACTATTTTAACACTGAAAGTTGTAAATACATTGGAGAATAATATGACTATTACACGTTACGGCATCGAGGGTGGTACAGGTACAGGTGGTCAACATTTACCGTTTGCACGTGCAACGCAAGCGGGTGGCTTCCTTTATGTATCGGGCCAAACGCCAATGGTCGATGGAGAAGTTGTTGAAGGTGGCGTTGTTGAGCAATCTCGACTTGCGATCCAAAACTGCGTGAACATTATGGAAGAAGCGGGATATGGCCTAGAAGATGTGGTACATGTGAAGGTTGTACTGACAGATGCACGTTATTTCCAGTCGTTCAATAAAGTCTTTAAAGAGTTTTTTGGTGAACACCCACCTGCACGTATTTGCATGGTATGTGACTTAGTGGTTGATGTGAAAGTTGAAGTTGACGTGACATGTTATCGCGAAGATCGTCGCTAAGCATCAGTCATAGTTATACGTGAATATTGGGTACGGCTAATAATCGTAACTTTCACGAATAACAAGTAAAAGAAAAGGGCTGGCGAAGCACCAGCCCAATTAAAAATACTGATAAATCAGTATCTCATGGGGTAGTTGCAGCTATCCCCAAGCATTTTAGCAATGACGGATTATAAGAGGTGTAAGATGAACAGTACACTTTTTCTCACAGGTTTCGGCGTATATGTAGTCTTTTTAATCTGGTTAGGTTGGTTTGTTTCTCGCAACCAAAAATCAGGTGAAGATTTCTTACTGGGCGGACGTGGGCTACCACTATTTTTAGTTTTAGGAACAACTGTAGCGACTATGGTCGGTACAGGATCAAGCATGGGCGCGGTTGGCTTTGGTTATGCTAACGGCTGGGCGGGGGCTTTATATGGTATTGGCGGTGCGCTAGGTATTTTGTTGTTGGCGAAGTGGTTTGCGCCAGTGCGTATGCTTAACTTTATGACCATGAGTGAAGAACTTGCTTACTATGTTGGTGCTAATAAAGTGGTCAAAAATGTCGTCGGCATTTTGATCTTTATTGCCTCAATTGGCTGGTTGGGTGCACACATTCTCGGTGGTGGTATGTACCTAGCTTGGATTGCTGATCTCGATATGAATACAGCAAAAATTGTTATTGCCGCGGCCTTTACTATTTATGTTGTGATTGGTGGTTATACCGCTGTTGTTTGGACCGATACTATCCAAGCCATCATTTTATTTGCTGGTTTTATCTTGATGGCTGTTCTTTCTGTTGAGCACATCGGCGGCCTTGATAATTTATATGCAGCCATGGACCCCGCGACCACTAGTTTCCTTGCGATAGAAAAACTAGGCATTATCCCTGCGGTATCGCTTGCGATGGTGGTTGGGGTTGGGGTACTTGCAACCCCATCTTTCCGTCAGCGTATTTACTCAGGTAAAGATGTTTCAACGATTCGTCGCTCGTTTGTTATGTCTGGTGTGTTATACCTGTTCTTCTCTATCATTCCTGCGGTGATTGGTATGGCGGCACATGCAATTAACCCTGAGTTAAACAATGCTAACTTTGCTTTCCCGTATGTTGCAGCAACGGTATTGCCAGTGGGTATTGGACTTGTGGTGTTGATTGCAGGTTTATCAGCCACCATGTCGAGTGCTAGCTCAGATGCTATCGCTGGTGTCTCTATCCTTTTGCGTGACATATACATCATGTTCACAGGTAAAGTTCCGTCTAAAGAGAAGATGGTGAGCTACTCTCGCTTTGCACTCGTGATTGTCATCGGCTGTGCTCTATTATTCGCGCTAACCTCGAACGATATTATTAGCTACATCACTAAAATGATTTCAACTGTGATGTCTGGGATGTTTGTTTGCGGCATGCTAGGACGTTTCTGGAATCGTTATAACTGGCAGGGGGCATTAGCAACCTTAGCGGGTGCTTCTATTGCTTCATTTGCTGTGATGTTTAATGCGGACTGGTCTGCATTCTGGGGGAACCCATGTATCCCTTCTGTACTTACAGCGCTAGTAGCAGGTGTTGCGGTTAGCTTGGTCACGCCAGCAAATACAGTGACGAAAGAAGAAGCGAAAGCGATTCTTGATGCAGAGCGAAATGCGATGGAGCAATCTGAAACGCCGGCGACTGTTGGGAAACCAGCATTAGCGGAATAATATGCTAAAGCGGCAAGCGAATACGTCGTTTGCCGCTGCGGAAAATTAACGTCTAACGACTACCCTTTTATTATTACGACAATCAAGCACAAAGGTGACAGTGTGAAAATTGCATTTTTTGGCGAGTGTATGGTGGAACTGAGTGGCCAACCATTGCAGCGCACCTTTGGTGGCGACACCTTGAATACGGCGCTTTATTTGGCTCGCTTAGGCAAAAAACGTGATATTAATGTGAGTTACGCAACGGCCTTAGGTGTTGATAATATCTCACAAGACATGTTGACCTCTTGGCAAGCGGAAAACATTAATACGGATTTAGTTCGCACGCTTGAAGATAAACTCCCTGGTTTATATTTGGTTGAAACAGAGCCATGCGGTGAGCGTCATTTTCACTATTGGCGCAACGACAGCGCGGCTAAATTCTATTTTTCAGAACAGGCGTGTTCACCGCTTGAAGTTGCAATTGAGAGCAAGCAAGTTGACGCGCTTTATATCAGTGGTATCAGCTTAGCGATTCTTTCTGAAGAAGCGAAAACCGTGCTGGTTACGCTACTAGATAAACATAAGCGTAATGGCGGTAAAGTCTTATTTGATAATAACTTCCGTCCACAATTATGGACAGAGAAACAAGCACAATATTGGTATGCTCAAATCCTCCCCTTCGTCGATATTGCCTTGATCACAGAAGATGATGATCAACGTATATGGGGAGAGAGTGATATCGTAACCCGTTGTCAGGAGTACGGTTGCCAAGAAGTAGTGATTAAGCGCGGTGCAGAACCTTGTATGGTAGTAACTCAATTACAAACCGATGCCGCGGAAACATCCTATATTGCAGCCAACCAAGTAGATAAAGTGATTGATACTTGCGCTGCGGGCGATTCATTTGCAGCAGGGTACTTAGCCGCACGTTTAAGTGGTGAGTCTGCTGTATCATCAGCAGAGCTTGGGCATCAACTTGCATCTGTTGTTATTCAGTACCCTGGCGCCATTATTCCTCTTGAAGCTATGAAAGAAATTATTTAAGGAAGATAGATACATGTCTCAAGCTCTTATTGAACAATTAAAAGCCTTCAAAGTTATTCCGGTTATTCAAATTAACCATGTTGAGCAAGCAGTACCTCTAGCAAAAGTATTAGTTGAAAATGGTTTACCTGTTGCGGAAGTGACATTCCGTACTGATGCCGCAGCCGATGCCATCCGCGCGATGCGTGAGGCTTACCCACAAATGTGTATTGGTGCTGGTACTGTGCTAAATGCTGCACAAGTTGATAAAGCCAAAGATGCAGGTGCTGAATTTATTGTGGCGCCTGGATTGAATCCAAATACTGTTCGCTATTGCCAACAGCAAGGCATCCCATTTGTGCCTGGTATTAATAACCCAAGCCAAATTGAACAAGCGCTGGAGCTGGGTTTAACCTTCTTGAAGTTCTTCCCTGCTGAAGCGTCGGGCGGTATCAATATGGTGAAATCATTGTTAGCACCTTATGTTGATGTTTCTATCATGCCTACAGGTGGTATAGGTAAAGCTAACATTCGTGATTACTTAGCGGTTGATCGTGTGCTGTGCTGTGGTGGCACCTGGATGGTTGCTCCTAAACTAATTGAAGCAGGTGATTGGGATGAAATTGGTCGCTTGGTGCGTGAAGCGGTTGCATTAGTACAGGACTAATTTGAGACTAAGCGCTTACGTTTTCCGATAGATTTCGCGCCACTGACCTTGGTTACCGTTACACAGCAGGGAATCAAGGTTAGTGGCTTTTTATTAGTTAAAAAGTACAAGCATCAACATGGCCGAAAGCATCAAACTCAACATATAGGTTATTATCTAATGGTTTCGACTTATCGAAATAGGCCATGCAGCTATCGCTTTCCATAATGGTTTTGTTCGCGTTACCTGCACTAATAATGACATCAATACCTTTTACTGCTTTGTTGATGGCTTTAGCATATCTTTCATCATATTGATTGAGCAATACGACCTTGTTGATCGAGTGGGTGTATAGCTGATCGACTGAATGACCAAGTAAAGCAAGATCCTCCGCTAAAGGTGCATTACCTGTCTGTGCGCTCTTTTTAATGAGTGCAAGGTAAGCCACTTTTTCATTCCCTATAGATTGAATAAAGGCTTCTGACCGTAGTTTTTCGTTATTGTAGGCGTAAACATGCGCCCCATATTGCTTTAAGCCAAAGCTGACGTTACTGGCAATAATGGACTGTTGAGGTTTTAGGCTATGGCTGACCGAATGAATATTTTCTTCGTTTAAGACTAAGGCTGTCACGTATGAGAAAGCCGGAGTGAGCAAGGGTTTGTCAGAGCGTTGGTCAGAGTAAAAGCCAATATGATTTGCATTTCTAACCTGCGCTTGATCATAGGCCTGTTGTAGATGGCGTTGTAACCAGCGTTCTGTTTCTGGTTGTTGATATCGGTCTCCGATCAGCATTGTATCTGGGGCTTGTGTAATGAAACTAATTGCCACATCAACCGATTGATGTGGAGCAGGGGAACACGCAGATAACAATAGAGTAAAAATGCTGACAAGTATGATTCGAGTACGTGACATGTTCAAACTGAATAAAATGTGATCTATGTCGCTATTTTCCTGTATCTTGTGGCGTAATTCAAGTTTGCCGTAGCCCTTGTTATGCATTTGAATGAATCCATTTTATTGTATTTGAGAGCTTTCGTTGCTTTTGAATAGCGCCTAGTGACCGAAAATGGCTTTTTATTCGATAAATTGTACATATATCAGACGACTAGATTTTTTTTATAGATTTTCTGTTGACTCAAACGCAGCAATCCGTAGAATGCATCCCATACCGCAACGGAGAGTCAATCTTTAAGCGGTAAATCGAAAGAAGGCATGGCGCGTTGGCAGAGTGGCTATGCAGCGGATTGCAAATCCGTGGACCTCGGTTCGACTCCGGGACGCGCCTCCATTCGATGACTCTGCGACACTAGCTCAGCTGGTAGAGCGCAACCTTGCCAAGGTTGAGGTCACGAGTTCGAACCTCGTGTGTCGCTCCAAAATTTGCGATATTGATAGTTCTTAGCTGAAAGTCAGTATCAAGATGGTGTTTAACTTTTCAGTTAGCGCATCGCAATAAAGAATTGCGTGCCCTGGTGGTGGAATTGGTAGACACAAGGGATTTAAAATCCCTCGACGTTCGCGTTGTGCCGGTTCAAGTCCGGCCCGGGGCACCATCTATTAAAGTCTGCATTTATGCAGCAACGCGACACTAGCTCAGCTGGTAGAGCGCAACCTTGCCAAGGTTGAGGTCACGAGTTCGAACCTCGTGTGTCGCTCCAAATAAGAAGCCCCGTCAGAAATGACGGGGCTTTTTACTGTCTGCGATTTATGGCGATATCGTTATTTTCATGCGGTACTCAGCCTATTCATACCCACTCCATTCTTTGGCGTTTTCATTAATCGCTGAACACCCTTATAAGTTTCTTATGACTGTAAGTGCGACTTACAGAACCTCATTGGTTGTAACGCATTAAATTCTTTACCTTTACAGCATCTAAACAAAGGTAAGGTTTATTCAACATGAAAACAAAAATCGCAGCACTTTTAGTTACAGCATTATTCAGTACGTCGTCATGGGCCGTGTGCAGTGGTGGGAATGTGATTACCGATGCTGTAGAGGGGGCGGTTGTCGGTGGCGTGGTGGGTGCAATTGCTGGTGATGCCGGGGCTGGCGCGGCGGCAGGTAGCGCACTGGGTGTGGTTGATGGTGCTTTTGCTGAAGCCGAATGTGATGATGCAATAACAGATGCTGTTATTGATGAAGTCGAGTACCAAGATGATATGGATTATATTGAAGCCGATATCATACTTAGCGAATAATATTTAAGTGACTACCTATAATTAACAAGCTCTTGTTTTAAGTACCTTTACCAAGGACTGGTGAAGGCCGTAGCTCGCTTTTTCAGCCTCATCAAATTGGTCACGTTAAGTCTCTCATCTTCAGATTGTTATTCTTGTAACTCTTTTCTGCTTATCATTTAATGTAAACAATTAGTTAACATGTTATGAGGCGTGTCATGAAGCTTAACTGCGATATGGGAGAAAGTTTTGGCCCTTGGTTAATGGGGCGTGACGATGCTGTCATGCCATGGATCAATATGGCGAATATTGCTTGTGGCTTTCATGCCTCCGATCCTGATGTTATGGCTAAAACAGTTGCAAGCGCTTGCCAGCATAATGTCGAGATTGGTGCTCACCCAGGTTACAACGATAAAGAAGGGTTTGGTCGGCGTAGCATTCCTCATAGTGCAGAATCGATAACACAGCTGGTGGCGTATCAAGCTGGTGCATTAAACGCCATTTGCCAATTACACGGTCAACAAATTAGTTATGTAAAGCCACACGGTGCACTATATAACGATATGATGGCTGATGAATCTGTTTTTATCGCGATAGCAAAAGCGATTTCAGGCATGAACTCTGTATTTATTCCACCGATTAAACTTATGGTGTTATCACGACCAGACAACCACCGCTATCAGCGTATTGCTGAGCAATATAGGGTTGAGCTGCTATTTGAAGCTTTTTCAGATCGTGCCTACACGCCAGATGGTTTTCTTGTTCCACGTTCGCAGCCAGAGGCGGTTCATCACAGTAGCAATCGTATCGTGCAGCAAGCGAAGGAATTTACTCAAGGCTATGTCACTACTTCTGACGGTTCGAAACTGAAGCTTAGAGCTGACTCGCTTTGTGTACATGGTGATAACGACGCATCAATCGCCTTAATCCAGACATTGCATGAGGTATTGAAAGCATGATACGGATTGAACGCACCGCTGAAACAGCCTTAATGGTGTATTTAGGTGACAAGATTGATGTTGAGTTAACCGCTGATATTGCGCGTTATGTACATAAAATTAAGCAAGTACTCCCGTCTGCATTCGTTGAGATCACGCCGTCATATTGTTCACTTTTATTACAACTACATCCGGCATACTGTACCGAGTTTGAACTAGCTCGAATTATTACTCAGTTACAGCAGATCTACAAAGAGTGTGGCTTTGAAGCTGATGTAAGTGCACGAGCAAGTCTATCGGCACATAATCACATTAAGTCAGGGAAACAAGTCGTGTTGCCTGTGTATTACAATGTGAGCGTAGGGCCTGATTTGGACACGGTCGCTAAGCATGCTCAGGTGAGCATTGATGAAGTGATCCGTTTACATAGCCAGCAACGCTATACGGTTTGTGCTATTGGATTTGCCCCCGGTTTCGCGTTTTTAGCTTCTGTTGATGCGCGTATCGCGACACCAAGGTTAGTAACCCCTCGGCATCGTGTTCCTGCGGGCAGCTTAGGGATTGCAAATGAGCAAACGGCTATTTACCCCGCAGACTCGCCCGGTGGTTGGCAGATCATTGGAAACTGCCCACAACCTTTGTTTGATCCGAATGCAGAACCTATGTCGCCTTTTGAAATCGGTGATGAAGTGCAGTTTGAGTCGATAGATCGTGCGACATATCTCGAATTAGGAGGAGTGTTATGGCAACAGTAACTGTACTTAATGCTGGCATGTATACCTTGATTCAAGACTGCGGGCGGTTTGGCGTGTCAGATGTCGGGTTAAGCCAAGGTGGCGCGGCGGATCTGCATAGCTATTGTTGGGCAAATTATCTGTTAGCGAATGAGGTTAATGCACCTCAACTGGAAATCATTTTTGGTCAACTGAGTCTGACAACAGATGCCGATATTTGTTGTGTATTAACTGGGGCTGATTGTCGTGCGGTTATTAGCTGCAATTCAGAACCAGATAAAACCGTAGCGTCTTGGCAGACCTTTGTTTTACAGCAAGGTGAAACGCTCCGTTTAGGGTACCCTCGCACGGGTTTACGAACATATCTCGCCGTAAAAGGTGGGTTCAAGGTATTGCCAGTGCAGGGCAGCGTTTCTACTGTGGTGCGCAATCAACTTGGCGGGTTATTGCAGCAGACTGAACAAGCACTTAAGCAAGGTTTACCTATTGCGGCAGGTGATCAATTAGCGGTTGCTGAGCATGCGCCACAAGAGGGAGTAGACAAGCCATTTTCACCGTTAGCGGCACCGAGTCGTTGTATTCCTGACTACAGCCAAGAGACTGTTTTACGGGTGATTGAATCGTACCAAGTGGGCACTTTTTCATCGGCATTTAAAACTGACTTTTTCAATAATGATTACACTGTCAGTCCTAATAGTGATCGTATGGGGTGCCGCTTCGATGGCAATCCTATCGTCGAGCAAGTAGAGAGTATTATCTCGGAAGGGATCGCTTATGGCGCAATACAAATTCCGCCAGATGGCTTACCCATAGTGATGATGAACGACAGGCAGACACTCGGAGGTTATCCGAAAATAGGTTGTGTAGCACGTGTAGATATGGCTAAACTGGCTCAATCACCACCGGGAAAAAAGGTGATGTTTCAGCGGGGGGATGTCAACTTGTTAACCCAAGAATGGCAACAGTTTTCGCGCTTTTTTGGTCTGTCTTTTTAGGAGTAGTAATGTATATCTTTGGCTATGGTAGCTTGATCAATGATCATTCCCGTTCACGTACAGGGCAAACAGGCCGCGCAATACCAGCAATGGTGAATGGCTTACAGCGTCACTGGAGCAAAGTGGATGGTAGCTACAAAATTTCGCCATTGATTGTTGTTCCTGAGGCGGGCCAGTGTAATGGCGTGATTGTTGAAGTAGACAGATCTGCGTTAGCGGAATTTGATAAACGAGAACATGGTTATCACCGAATGAGGATTGATAGCCAAGATGTTGCGTTACAAAACAGTGATCAACCTTTGTCTGGCGATGTGTGGGTTTACGTAAAAGACGAGCCGTTAGCACCCTGTGCAATTCAACCTATCATGCAGACCTATGTAGATACCGTTTTAGCGGGATGCTTGTCGATCTCTGATGCTTTTGCTGAGTACTTTGTTTCTTCAACCCAAGGTTGGCATCATGCATTTGAAAATGATCGTCATCAGCCTAAATATGGCAATATGGCTGGGATTGTTGATTCGCACTTACCAATCATTGATCAACTTATTCGCTCGGTACGTCAGTAATCAATATGGCAAAACCTAATAAGAAAGGCCCAACCAAAACCGTTGATGTGTACTGTGGCAATTGTAAAACACAATTATTTAAATATCGTAAGGGCGGCAAGGGAGCATTAGTGAAATGCTTTAAAGAGCGCATAACGACAGACTTCACGACAAAAGCATGCCATTGCCCAGAGTGCGATACTGAGTTTGCGCGCGATACCTTAGTAAGGGGCACGCCTGCTTTTAAAATGATTGGTGGCAAAGTGTTTGCTAAATAGCGGCTTTGTAGCAAGAACCGGTTGTATCATCTGAACATATAGAGAGCCAGTACACAGTGACTGGCTCTTTTTAATATTGACTATCTACAGTTGTTAATTTTTGGCTGACAGTGTCGGTGGGCACTCTTTTTTCATGCTGAGTATTTCCGCTTCGAGATTTAAGATATTGCGTTTGTACTTGGCTTTTACCAATTGATAGTCGAGGCTTGGTGCAAACCACATATCTATTTGTCTATCATCGACTTCGGCTTGCCTTACCTTTATTGTTTCGACTTCTCCATAACGTGTAGCTAGCTTTTCTGTGCCTAATACTTCGAAGAAGTAATGACTCACTTTGCTGGTACTCTGCATTTTAAAATCAAATTTAGTCTTGCCTTGGATTAGCAATAAACGCAATTGCGCCCCCAGCGTATCGCCATCGAGTAGCGGGAACTCAGGATCATCGTACTCTGTCGTTTCCCCGTTTTTTGTGATGGTGGATTGCTGGCCGTTTGCGCTAAAAATGCCAGTGGCTTTGCGTGAAAGAAGCCCTGAAATATTTTGTTCAAAAGATTTAGTAATGAAGGATTGATGGGCCTCGGACCAAGTCATTTCACTCTGGTTCTTATATTTGCTTGATGTTACTAAAACGTCTGCGTTGCCGTAAGCATAGACCTTGGCTTGATTACCTCGCCAGTGGACATGGCGAGACAGTGTGCCGACTTTAAGCCCACTAAAGTACAGTTGGTAAGTGAGTGTTTTATTACACTGATGAAACTCAGGCAATGGCATTGCTTGCGCTGAATAAAAAGGAGTAATGATCAAAATAAATACGATAAAAAAACGCAAAAAAACCGTCCTAAAACTTGGGTATCTAACAGTAACGTTAGCAATCTGTGAAATAGCTTTCCACTCGAAATCAGAGATTCTGAGCCACTATAGTATGACGTGGCAGTAAGGTGACGCGATACATAAAAAAATAATAAAAAAAATCCAACTAGGTTTGGGTTTATTTTTCTTTATTTTTCAATCAACTAAATATCGCCAAATAATCGATAAACCTTGAGATATTTGCCTTTTTACCTAAGGTGTTGTTTTCGTGACTCTTATCGTTAGCAAGTGTAAATGACAATATGATGATGCTTATTTGACGATTCAAAGTCGGGCTTCTATTTTTATTTGGGTTTATCAAAAGAGGTGAGAGTAATGAAGAAAATGAATTCCGCTTATCGACTTCAAGTGATTAAGGAAGTGGCGATTAGAAAGCAGTTAACGTCGAATAATGATCCGATGGCAAATCATATTTCTCATCTACTCGAAACTCGGGCGCATCGTGAAAACATAGTCGAGCAACAGCAGACTTATTCGAATAGTCATTTTGATGAGCATGTGGGGGGCTGGGTCAGCAATTTGTGGGATACAAAGTAGTAGCGTTGACGCTCAAAGCTAGTTCAAATATTGGCTTTGAGCGGTGATCATTTGAATATTATAAGGGAGTGCTGGAACATCTCGTTTGACTAAGGTACATTGCTGCGTCAATAGAATTCAGGTCGACGAATGAACTACGTAGAATTAGATAGTTATACCCGTAAGTGGATCTTCACGCACGCCTCTATGCCTGTGCCTGAAGGGGATCTCGCGTTAATCCGTCCTTTTACCCAAGCACGATCTTCAGATATTTGGCGTGATCATATTAGTCGCCAAAGCCCTGATGCCGATCATTTCGAAAAGGATGATTGGGCAGCGAATGAAGCCATGTGGTCAGAACCTGTTGAATGGCAAGACGCATGGGATAGCGACGAGCCTGAGTTGCCGCAAGAGATCTTGGATTTCATTGATTGGGAAGATAACACCACCGTCTTTTTCTGTTACGAGAAGTATAACTTGATTGAAACCAAGTGGGGTGTTTTCAAGCGTAACTGGAAAAACTTCTTATTCTTTGATGATGGCCCTATGCTTATTGGCCGTAAGAAAACACAGACTATTTGGTTCCAATCAAATGGCTCTTGTACGTTAGGTCATCGTGAAAAGTAATTAGCAGCATACATTCGTAGAAGCATGCATGAATAACAGCCTCGCTCTAGCGGGGCTGTTTTGTTTTTATTGTCGATACTGTAGCGAGTGGGTTAAAGATAACAACTTTTCCTTTCCCTGTTCTTTTCGCTTCATACATAGCTTTATCTGCACGCCTCAAAATATCATCCACGTTTTGATACTCCCCTGGATGGACGTAATAACAGCCAATACTTGCACCAACTTCAATGATATTTTCATCAAGACTAATAGGCTGATGGAGTTTATGCAAAATACGTTCACTCGTTTGTTCAACCTTACTCGCATCAACAACGTGATTGATAACGGTAATAAATTCGTCACCAGAAAGGCGGCCAACCATATCGGTTTGGCGAATGGTTCGGGACATTCGAGCGGCGACTATCTTTAAAACACTATCACCAACATCATGACCGTAATTGTCATTTATCGTTTTGAAGCCATCAAGGTCGATAAATAATACGGCAAAAATGTCTTTGCTTTGTTGCTGATGAGTTAGCAGCGTTTGTATCTGAGTGTGTAATTTACTGCGGTTCGGTAAATTGGTAAGGGAATCGTGGGTTGCTAAGCGTTCAAGACGCTCATTTTCTTTAATTGAGCGCAGATCTGACGCGACAATTGCCACCTGACTTTCGCCGCTTTGCGGATCAGTTAGTCGGTGAACGCGTAATAATAATGGGATAGTAGAGCCGTCACGACGTAATTGATGGTATTCACCTTGCCATAAATTACGTTCATTCAGATGATTGCGGATATGGTTTTCGATTAAGCGGTATGACGCCATATCCAGTAGGCTATGGAAGTGTTTACCTATGACTTCATTAGGCTCAAACCCAATCAAGTTTTCAAACGCAGGGTTGACCATTTCTATAATGCCGCTCTGGCTAAGCACTATGATTGCGTCTTGGCTACTGTCAAAGACGTTTGCAGCGAGGCGTTGTTGTTTCTGAGCAAGGTGTTGCTTCGTAATATCTTCAATTGCAAATAAGAACTTCTTTTGGTGGTAAAGCGGACGGCTCACAATTTGTAGGGTACGCTCAGTTTGTGTTTGCGGGCTATGGCACTTAACCACATAGTGGTTGAAATGCTGTTTATTCGACAGTACAGAGGTTAACTGGTGTTTAAAGCGTTCTGGCTGTTGTGGTCTCAGTAATTGAATGAAGTTTTGCTTAACAGCGCTGCGTTGAGGTACGCCAAGGACATCAAAACAAGCGTCGTTTGCCAGTGTGATCGTGGCACTTTCATCTATGACAAGTAACGCGTGCTGTACGGTTGCGACAACTTCTTCAGCAAAGACTTTTTCTTGACTAAACTGCTGTAAGGTCGTTCGGATCTTTACATCTCGCTCTTGTAGTTTTACCTGCATGTCGTTAAAGCAATTTGCTAGTTCACCTAGTTCATCGTTCGTGGTTACTTTGGGGGTAAACTGATGTTTTTTATCATCGTTAACAATTGAGCGCATGGCTTTGTTAAGCTCTGCAATCGGCTTGGTTACCCATGCTTGCAGGCGGTTGACTATGTAGCCACATACGACGAGATACAAAAGGAAAAGGAATAAACTGTATTGTAATTGAGTGATTTGCAGTTGGTGTAGTTGTTCTAAAGATACAGCTATAAAAAGGCTTGCTTCGCTTTTGTCTGCATAGGCGATAGGGACGTCGAGATATAGCATAGAGTTGCCAAAATGGAAGCCTTGCTGCTTAGTGATAATGCGCTGCTGCTCTGTAGGGGCAACGTAATCAACATTTTGGCTACTATATTGTGCCAGTAGCTTGCCATCATTTAATTCGACTAAAGCGATTGAATGCTCAGCCTTGAATGATGACAGTATTTCTTGTGCTGCAATTCTGTCATCAAAAAGAATTGCAGCCGTTAGATTCATTCCCACACCTTGAGCCAGGATTTCTATGCGGCTAACGAGGCTGGCTCGTTCTTTTTTAATGAATGTTTGGTAAGTAATAACCTGAAAACTTAAAAAAACCAACAAGATGAAACCCATGATAGGGAGCGACATCCTTTGCCCCAGTGAAAGGCTATTGATCCAGCGACGCATAGCGACCTCGTGGAATTAATGCTTTCTCTTTTGATGGGGGGCCTTTATCTGACGTTACGGCCAGGCTATTTTCGATAATGGCAATGCGCAATAATTGCGAACTGATTGCCATATTTGCCTGCTTGATGATATCAAGCGCTATGATGGGTCTAATACGCTTTTTATCTGTTCGTAGCTCTATCATGCCACCGTAATCAATAAAGTCAGGGTAGCTGCTGATGGTCAGCACACCTGATAGCTGAGGTATATCGTGGCTGATAGGAAACTGTGATGGACTAATATAGACCAGTTCGCAATGACCCGCTTGAGACAGGTTATCTATGTAGTGGAACACCAACCGTTTATTGGCGCTCAGATCGTTTAATACCAGCTGGTGTAGTGTTTGGCTGATGTTATCGGCGCCATAAGCACAGTACTGGATTTGGTGATCAGGTGCTTGTGGCCAGCGAATAAAACTCGCAAAGCGATAGATGTAAACGGCTTTAATTTGGTAGTCATCATAGGCGCTACTTTGATCGGCTCGGCTCTCGCCATTGACAAGCAAGCTGGATATAAAAAATAGCATCGTATGCACTGGGTGTTTAAACGCTTGAGAAATAAAACGATACAGTGCGTGATGAGAATGCCACATAATCAAATCAAAAGTCCCATGAGCTGCGTAAGTATGCGGTTTCCTCTATCTGAGCTTTGTTGGGGGCATCAGAGTAGGGGGCTTTACTTAAGGCATCAATAATCAATTCAACTTTCGGCCATGTTGGCTTTGCTTGCCAGGCCAATCTAACATCAACCGTTGTCACCTCGGGTGCGGAGAAGGGTTTAGAACCATCACCGTATATAATGTCGGAATTTACACTTGATTTATGTTTAAACCATACATCGAATTGCCACCCAGCATTAATACTCCATAAGGAGTGAATCGAAACATAATGTGAAGGTTGATGATTGTAAGTTACTTTTGCACCACTGGTGGCTTCATCACTACATAGTTCGTTGCCACTACAATAAGCCTTGGTATTAATAAAACTATAGCTGGTGTTTAAGGTGTAGTTAGCAGTAGGCTGCCAGCGAACGGCAGCTTCAAATCCGTAGCTGTTTGCATTTAATCGATCACCGAACTCTGTTTGGTGAACGAAAAGGTTGTTTGGCATTGTTGTACCATCATTGCATTTACCATACGCACAAACCCAAGGGTTTTGGTCTGTTTCTAGCATTCTTAAGTGCTGATAATTACTAAAAAAAACAGTGCTGTCGATATTTAATTCTGAAGTTAATGCAATACGGTGGCCTGCATCGACGGTAACCACAGATTCATTCTTCATATTTGGATTACCCATGGTGAAGAAAATACCGTCGTAATAACGGTAAGTACCTGAATTATCATGATCAGGGGCAATCACTTTACCTAAGGCATAGCCATCGGTGAGGGATTCAACGCTGGCTGGGGTGACTACAGCACGGCCGATACCAGCCCAAAATTGCTGCTGTGGTGAGTACTGGTACATAATCCGAGCTTGAGGTTGAATTTCAGTCGAATGATTTAGACTAAAGTGCTCAACTTTGACCCCTAAAGTTGTTGTGACATTATCACTGATTTGGCTTTCGAGTTGACCAAATAGGTTATAAATAGCATCAGTATTGACGGGGTCGTTACTGTATCGTCCGATAGGCTCTAAGGTTGCGTAATAATCTTCAGTGTAAGGGGCTACATCGCGGTGTATAAAACGAATGCCGCCTCCTGTCGTTAATTCATGCGACGTTGTTAGACGTTTACGCACTAATCCATCAATATTGACGGTTGAGAACTCGCCTGTGGAAGAGGGTTCTACTTTAGAGTTACTGTCAGCCCATGCATGCAGTTCATAATCAGTCTTATCATTGCTCTGTACCCAATCGAGGCTAAGGTAAGCGCCGCGAGAATAATCGGCTAGCTGAGTTGGGGTGACTTTGGGTGGTATTGATGCCAAGTCATAGTTTTCCCAGTAATGCTCAGAAACATTATGATAGCCACCAAATTGGACTGTTACGGCGTTATTATCTTGTTGGTAGTCAGAACGAAAGCCACCACGGTAGGTTTGCCACGGATCATCATTGTCATAGTAATAGTCAGATTTTACCCCCTTAACAAAAATACGCGCTGTGGTATTTTCACTCATTGAAAAGCCATGTCGGTAGCTGACTTCTTGATAGCTATGCTCGCCTGTGGCTATTTCGAGATGCTGCCCCAAAGTTTCTTTGCTGCTTTTAGTGATGATATTGATCACGCCATTAGCGGCATTACCGCCCCACATGGTTCCAGCAGTACCACGCAGTATTTCGATTCGGTCTATATCTGACATCACCATATCGACCGTATGCCAGAAAGTCCCTGACATTAATGGGCTAAAAACACTACGCCCATCAACCATAACAAGCGCTTTGTTAAACAGTACTTCGTTGAGCCCGCGTATAGAAACTTGCCAGTTATACTCACTGATCTTGTTGACCGTCACGCCGGGGGCAAGCGCAAGTGCATCGGCTACAGAGCGTGCTCCACTACGTATAATTTGTTCACTAGAAATGACATAAATAGCGGCAGGTACTTCAGCAATATTTTGGCTCTTTTTTGCTGCTGAAGTGACGGTTGATTCGATATTTGGCAATTCATCAAGGCTTAATGATATAAGCGTATTGAGATCTGACGGCTGTTTATCCGAATGTGCGAAAGCCATGCTTGGAGATAAAACAAGTAGGGAGAATAGGAAAGATAAACGTGCCGTAATAACCACAGAATAACACTGCCAAATAAGTTATTGATTGACGCAATTTTATCATAGATATATTTCATAAAAGAAAGGCTCAATACTGAAATTTTCATCTTTCTTCATTTGCCATTTAAATCCACCGCTTTATTAAGGGCATACATGCGATATAAATATAAATAAATACTCAAAAGGAATTTAAAGTGTATTTTAATTATTATGCTGGAAAATTTCATTCATAAAGGTGTTGAAATTGAGTCTTTAATGACACATTTGTTTTGTTGGGTACTTGTTATTACGATTGTTAACTTTCGACTTTTTTTAATAATTGTTTGATATGTAACGCTGAGTGTTGCTGGTGAGTAATGGATGAGTGAACAGACGTGGAAGTTGCAATAATCGGCTGTTCAAGAGGTTCGCCAATTGCGAGCAAAAGGCGACAGCCGTAATAGCTGGTTCTAATTTCAATTTTGTCTTCAGAGGGCGTGAATATTGCCATTTGGTTTTTGTTTACTTCAGTGTTACTGATAAAAGCCTTTCCTGAATGTACAAACACAAACCCTGAGCTGAGTTTTTTATTTGGCAGCATCTCCCATTGACTATAAGGAGCGATAGCAATGTCGAGCACTAGTACAGGTGAGGGTGATGTGATTGGGCTTTTTATATTATCAATTTCGCCAATGAGGACTTTTGCCACTACGTCATTTTTTTCGACAAGCGGTAGGTCACTTGCGGTGAATTTAAAGCTGGTTGCATCAGACATTTCACCGTTTGTTGCAGGGAGTAAAACCCACAGAGCAAAGGTTTCAACAAGTCCATCTATTGGCTTTAAGGTATCTTTGTGTATGACGCCATTACCCGCCAGCATCATTTGAACATCTCCAGGCGCAAGTAGAGTTTGGCTCCCTGTAGAGTCTACATGGCGTAAGTTGCCACAGATTGGATAGGTCAGGGTATTGATGCCTGAGTGGCCGTGAAAATCTAACCCAACGGGTTGGCAGACATTTTTAGCCTGATAATGATCCCACAAGGCAAACGGATTGAGTTCTTTTATATCGCCACTTTGTATGTAGGCTGTCATAGATCCTGATTTCAGACCGTAGCGAATTTTTTTGATTGTTCTTGTTTTTGCTGCCATGGCTGCTTCCCATGAAGGTGTACTTATACAGAATAGACCTAGGTCTTAACTTCCTCCATGCGAAACTGAGAATTTATACTAGCGTTTACTGTTCATCATATGGTCGCGAATCCCAATTGAGTGATGGCTTTAAATATTCTATTTGTTTGAAAAACAGGCAGGGGGCGTTTTGGGGAAAATAAGACGGGTTGAATAGGATGAGCTTGTGCCTGAAAAGTATTCTGAGAAGTATTTTGGACCTTTTTACACTGGCTATATAGTGTTTATGGAGTAATATATTTGTATAACAAATAAAGAGGGTGACGCAGGTGAAACAAGTAAATCTACAACAGCATGCCATATTTAAACAGCAAGTTTATGTGGCTGGTGAATGGTGTGATGCCGACTCACATGCCAAAACGCCTGTTTATAACCCTGCAGATGAAAGCATACTTGGTTATGTGCCTGAGTGTGGCGCAAGTGAAACGCGACATGCCATTGATGCCGCTGAGATTGCGTCTAAGTCATGGAGAAAAACGACGGCAAAAGAAAAGGCGTTAATCCTACGTCGTTGGTTTGACTTGATCCAACAGAATACTGATGCTTTAGCTGAGATTTTAACTGCAGAGCAAGGTAAACCGCTGGCTGAAGCAAAAGGTGAAATAGCCTATGCAGCTAGCTTTATTGAGTGGTATGCCGAACAAGCTAAGCGAATTCAAGGGGAAATTATCCCCAGCCATAAGTCTGATGCGCGGATTTTAGTGAGTCATGAGGCTATAGGTGTCGTTGGGGCGATCACACCGTGGAATTTCCCAGCGGCGATGATTACACGCAAATGTGGACCTGCTTTTGCTGCTGGCTGTAGCGTGGTCTTAAAACCTGCACCAGACACCCCTTTTACGGCATTAGCCTTGGCTGCGTTAGCTGAGCAGGCCGGATTACCCAAAGGCTTATTTAGTGTGGTAACTGGCGATGCTGTCGCAATAGGCAGTGAGTTAACCAGCAATAAAAAAGTACGCAAAATATCCTTTACGGGCTCAACGGCAGTAGGCAAGTTGCTTATGGCACAATCAGCGGCAACAGTGAAAAAAATGTCGTTAGAGCTCGGTGGTAATGCCCCATTTATTGTATTTGAAGATGCCGATTTAGAAAAAGCGTTAGCGGGCTATATGGTGGCTAAATTCCGCAACGCAGGGCAAACTTGTGTTTGTGCTAATCGCTTGTATGTACATGAAAAGGTCTACGATAAATTCATGAATATGCTGGTGGACAAAGTGTCATCGCTTGTTATGGGAAATGGCTTTATTGATGGGGTGACGATTGGTCCTATGATCAATCACGCTGCAGTGCAAAAAGTGGAATCACATATTGATGACGCTTTAGCCAAAGGAGCAACCTTGTTATATGGCAGTGAAGACAAGTCATCGACACATTTTGTGCAGCCAGCTGTTATTCGTGATGTGAGCGATGAGATGTTAGTGGCAACGGAAGAAACTTTCGGCCCTTTAGCCGCCGCTTTTTCCTTTAGTGATGACGACGATGTTATTGCCCGTGCAAACAACACTGATTCAGGCTTGGCCGCTTATATTTACACCCAGTCCTTATCAAAAGCATTCCGCATGAGCGAAGCCTTGGAATACGGCATGGTCGGCGTGAACGAAGGGCTCATTTCAACTGAACTCGCTCCGTTTGGTGGTATTAAAGAGTCAGGCCTTGGCCGTGAAGGTGCAGCTCAAGGTATTGATGAATATTTAGAAACCAAGTACACCTTGATGGGGGGCTTGTAGATATTAAATTATGGCGATTTAAATCTATTTCAGTGTAGGTAAGGGAGCTCTCGCAGATTAACTCTGTGAGGGCTTTTTTGTTTAAGGGCATTCTCTATTTGGCTGATAAATGGTGTATAGAAATAATGCGCTGCTATTGATGGATATTAGAAATAGGTAGTAAACCGCAATAATATTCTTTTTACTGGCTGCTATTCCTTATATGGTTTATTTTAACCTAGAGTGGTTTTCTAATTGCATGTTAAATCGGCAATAAACGGCAAATATATCAAGTTAAAGTGAGTGTGCGGGTGGGTAGTATCCAAAAGATCATGGCAAAAATCATTCTTAGTTTGTTTTCATTACTTTTCGCTAGTGCCTTGTATGCGACCCCAGCTAATGCGGTAAAAACTGATCAAGTTGAGCGTAGCGTAGTGGGTGCCGTTTGTGTTATCCGTGCTGATGATAAACTAGTTATGCTGTCAGAAGTCATTACTAAAAAAATATCATTGCCTGGTGGCTACATAGAAGCGAACACGACGCCGGAAGAAAGTGCTGTTCGTGAGGCTTTGGAAGAAACCGGCATTCATGTTGAGGTCGCGCATTTAATAGAACAACGTGAGCGAGCCGTTATTTATGCTTGTGTCGCAAAAGATCCAATATTAGTGTCGACGACAACAGACTCTTTAGGGTATCCCGTTGTCGAATCATGGTTTGCTGAGCATTTTGGTAAAGAAGTGCGTCGTGTTTATTTAATTGGCCCTGATGAAATAGCTGCATCCGATTACCGTTTCCCGAAAGATAAACCATTCTTAGCACAATGGTTAGCAAAAACGCCTGCAAGTCAGGTTGATTATTACTCGGATTTAAGCAATCGCGTTAATTTACTGCATCAATATGAATTACAGTTGATTGGTCAATTCCAACAATGGGTAAAGAGCGGGTCTCCAGAGCAGCAATCTCGTTTTGAAATGTTAATCACCGTCTTAAATTTGCCTGGTGAAGTGGCATTTATCACCGTTTTACTTGTTGTTACTGCCACCTTATTCGGCGCTAAAAGTGTACTACGTTTAGCCATTATACTATTGAGTATTACCTATATTGCCTCAATGCTGAAATTAGGCATAGGTTCGCCACGTCCTTTCTATATTATCCCTGCATTAAAGCAAGCGAATGCCTATGGCTTTGGTTTTCCGAGTGGACACACCTTGATGGCAACGGTTTTATGGGGGCTAACTTGGTATTACTTCTCTCGCCAACGCGGGTTACAGATGATGTTTCTCTTATTGCCGATTGCGTATTGTTTGGCATTTGGGCAAGCCATTGCGCGAGTTTGGTATGGTGTTCACTTTATAACTGACACTATTGCGAGTCTGATCCTTGGGACGGGCATGGTAGCGATTTATATTGCGTGGCTGAATGCAGAAAATTACTCTTTAGATGATTGCATTGTCAGTAAGTGGTTCTGGCTATCGATGTCCTTGGTTATAGGGGTCACAGCAAGTATTAGCCACGCACCAGAACATGTTTATTTGTTTGCGGCCTCGTTAGGCGTATTTTTAAGTTTAGATTACGTGAACTGGGCGCCGTTCTCTTTTCAACAGGTTACAAGCCGACAAAAGGTCGGAGTCATTATTTTTTGTGCTGTTGGCTTGTTATCTGTGGGGGGCTTAATTGCTTGGGTAACGCATTGGTTGGCATATCAATCGACGGTTAGTTTGATAGTACTTTCTATTCGATCGGTCGGTTACTGCGTGGGAGCTGTATGGTTAGTTGCTGGTACTACCCTGATCCGAAAAGTAATTTCAACAAGGTTGGCAATATAATTGGCTCTACCTCACGCTTTAGTTTATGCAAAGCGTGAGGTAAAGTGATGGGTAATAATGATTGAGATAACCAGATGCCGTAGGATTCGGCAGTAAACTGGAAAAGGAGAGCAATGTTACCCGCACTGACGACTCAGAGCAGTATCGACAGCGTCGTACTGGACTACCTGAACGAACTCGACCAAGCCGGCTTTCTTGGTGATATCGAAACCACTTATGCTAGCAGGCTTGCTGTGGCCACAGATAACAGCGTTTATCAGCAATTGCCACAAGCCGTGATATTCCCTACTAATATCGACGATTTATCTTTAATTGGTCAGATTGGCGCATCTGAACTTTTCCGTACTGTGACTTTTTCTCCCCGTGGTGGTGGTACAGGCACAAATGGACAGTCTTTGACTCAAGGTGTGGTGGTGGATATTTCACGCCACATGAATCAGATTCTAGAAGTGAACCCGGATGAAGGCTGGGTACGAGTGCAAACTGGTGTTATTAAAGATCAGTTAAATGATGCGCTACGTCCACATGGTTACTTTTTCTCGCCTGATCTCTCAACCAGTAATCGCGCCACGATAGGCGGTATGATTAACACCGATGCCTCTGGCCAGGGATCACTTAAATACGGTAAAACCTCGGATCATGTCTTATCGCTGACTGCGGTATTAGCGGATGGCTCTGTGCTGAATACGGCGCCTATGTCGGCCGACGAGGTTGCTGCTCAAACTGCACTAAATACACCTTCTGCGGATTTTGCCACTCAAGCCCTACACGTGAGTGAGCAAGTCTGTCGTGATAAGCGGTCGCAAATTGTTAATAAATTCCCACCGCTGAACCGCTTTCTGACTGGGTATGATCTTAAAAATGTGTTCAATGATGACCTTACTCAGTTCGATATCGCTCGTTTGTTATGTGGTGCAGAAGGGTCATTAGCATTTATTGCCGAAGCAAAATTGAATATCACGCCAATCCCGCAAGCGCGCACCTTGGTGAATATTAAATACAATAGTTTTGATTCTGCTCTACGTAATGCCCCTATGATGGTTGAGGCGAACGCCTTATCAGTAGAAACCGTGGATTCTCGTGTTTTGAATTTAGCTAAACAAGACATTGTGTGGCACACGGTAAGTGATTTGCTAACGGATGTACCTGGTAAAGATATGCAGGGCATCAACATGGTGGAATTCGCTAATCACTCAGTGGCGGAAAACCAAGAGCAAGTCACTGAGCTTTGCCAGCGTCTTGATGTATTGATTGCCAATAATGAGCAAGGCTTGATTGGTTATCAGGTGTGCGATGATCTTGCGAGTATTCAAAAAATTTATGCGATGCGTAAAAAAGCGGTGGGGTTATTAGGTGCGGCAAAAGGGGCGAAAAAGCCTATCGCGTTTGCTGAAGATACCTGTGTTCCGCCTGAAAATCTCGCAGACTTTATAGCTGAGTTCCGTCAGCTATTAGATGATAAACAGCTGAATTATGGCATGTTTGGCCATGTGGATGCGGGGGTTTTACATGTACGCCCTGCTTTAGATATGTGTGACCCTGAGCAAGAAATGTTGATGAAAACCATTTCTGATCAAGTGGTCGCGTTGGTGGCAAAATATGGCGGTTTGATGTGGGGCGAGCACGGCAAAGGTTTTCGTTCTGAATATGGCCCCGCGTTTTTTGGTGACGAACTGTTTACAGAGCTGCGCCGAATAAAAGCCGCGTTTGACCCTGATAACCGGATGAACCCCGGCAAGATTTGTACGCCCATTGAGAGTGATGCGGAACTGGTTAAAGTCGATGGTGTGAAGCGAGGCTTTTACGATCGACAGATCCCAGTAAAAACCCGCGATAGCTTCAAACAAGCGATGGAATGTAACGGTAATGGGCTCTGTTTTAACTACGATACTAGCTCTCCTATGTGTCCATCGATGAAGATCAGTGCTGATCGTCGCCATTCACCAAAAGGGCGAGCAGGCTTAGTGCGTGAGTGGTTACGTCAACTGGCAGAACAAGGCGTTGATCCTCTTGTGTTAGAGCAGAAGCTGCTTACAACGACACCGAGTATCAAACAAATTATTGATAGGTTGAAAAATACTTATGGTAGTCAACGTGCCGCTTACGATTATTCGCATGAAGTAATGGAAGCGATGAATGGTTGTTTAGCGTGTAAAGCCTGTGCCAGCCAATGTCCAATCAAAGTCGACGTTCCAAGTTTTCGTTCACGCTTCATGCATATGTATTACAGCCGCTATCAGCGTCCTGCCAAAGATTATTTAGTGGCGTATGTTGAGAGCTATCTTCCTGTGATGGCAAAAGCCCCTGTTATGTTTAATGCCGTGATGCGGCCGCAATGGTCAAAAACCTTGACTGAAAAGACCATTGGTTATGTTGATATGCCTGCGCTGTCTGTTCCAACGTTGCAAGAAAGATTAGATGGACATCAAGCCACACGTTTTGATTTAACTTGGTTGCAGGCGTTATCAGCGCAAGAACGTCAGCACTATGTACTGATAGTGCAAGACCCTTTCACGTCTTTTTATGACGCGGATGTGGTCAGCGATTTTGTCATGCTGGCTGAAAAGTTAGGTAAAAAGCCAATCATTGTGCCGTTTAAGCCAAATGGTAAAGCGCAACACGTAAAAGGTTTCCTACGTCAGTTTGCTAAAACGGCCAAAAGTACGGCTGAGTTTTTGAATCAACTATCAGCGTTAAATATACCTCTAGTTGGTGTTGATCCTGCTCTCGTGCTTTGCTATCGCGATGAATACAATGAAGTGCTTGCGGAGCAGCGCGGTGATTTTGCTGTATTAACCGCCCATGAGTGGCTGTTACCCTTATTGCCTGATCTTCAGAAGCTAACGGCGCTGGAAAAATCAGAGCCTTGGCACCTTTTTGCACACTGCACTGAAAAAACGAAGTTGCCGAACGCAGAAAAAGAGTGGGGCGCAATATTCACTCACTTTGGTGCAGTACTCGAAACTGTGCCTGTTGGTTGTTGTGGTATGGCGGGAACATTTGGTCACGAGAAAGACAAACTTGAAATGTCCAAAGGAGTGTATGCGCTGAGTTGGCAGCAAAACCTCGCGCAGCGTGATCCAGAACGTTGTTTGGTCACAGGTTATTCTTGCCGTAGCCAAGTTAAGCGTTTCGAGCACCGGAAATTGAAGCACCCTGTACAAGCCTTATTGCAGATCGTTAAGTCTTTATAATCTTACTTATCGACAATCTGTATCGCAAAAAAGCCGCGACTAAGTATGACAACGCTATGGTGTCACTTTAGTATCGCGGCTTTTTATTGTGCATTTTAACGAGATATCGATACGGATTTAACGGTTTTACTCATCGTCTTGCGGGCTTAGCCAGCGGTAGACGATACCTGCCACTAGAGCGCCTAGCAGTGGCGCAAGCCAGAATAGCCATAACTGAGAGACCGCCCAGTCGCCAACTAAGAGTGCAGGGCCTGTACTTCGCGCAGGGTTAACAGAGGTGTTTGTGACAGGGATACTGATCAAGTGGATTAATGTGAGTGCCAAACCAATTGCTAGCCCTGCCATCGCAGGTGTCGCAAGTTTATGGGTCGCACCCAAAATGACAATCAAGAACATAAAAGTCATGACAAATTCGGTCACAAAGCCAGAGACTAAACTGTACCCGCCAGGAGAATGTTCACCGTAACCGTTAGAGGCTAAACCGCCTGCTAGATCGAATCCAGCTTGTCCGCTGGCAATAACATAGAGTACATAGGCACCGACGATAGCACCAAGTACTTGAGATAAAATATAGGGAACAACATCAGCAACAGGAAAGCGACCGCCAGACCATAAACCCACAGTGACTGCGGGGTTTAAGTGACAACCTGAAATATGACCAATCGCATAAGCCATAGTGACAACGGTTAAACCAAAAGCGAGTGATACCCCTAAAAGCCCGATACCAACATCAGGAAATGCTGCGGCGAGTACTGCACTACCACAGCCTCCGAGTACCAACCAAAATGTGCCAATAAACTCCGCGACTAGCTTTTTAAACATACTTCATCCCCTTCATCCCTCCAACACAAAGGCAGGAGAGTTAGCGCAAATAAGTGATAGAAAATTGCCTGTCAGTGGCAAATTAATGCTTATGTGTTGCTAAAGTATAGGTCTAAGGTGTCATAGACATGTTTCAATAAAGAGACATGAAGCAATATAAAGACGGGTTACTCTGCCCCTGAATGATCCAATAGATAGTCTTCAAGCTGATCTGATAGCCATTGCACAACGGCCCCACGGCGTGACTCTTGTTCGACGATTTCACCGTAAGGTTGCCAACTCATTGCGCGGTTATGTTTAATGACTTTCACTGTACCATCGCGCAACCTGTCTTTGATTAATAAGTCAGGGACATAAGACCAACCAGTACCGTCTACCACGGCATTGCGTAAATACTCGTAAAAGGCGAGGGCAATATAGTTGGTTGATTTAGGTGATACAGGTTTAAGGCTTTCATCATCGATATAGGCTAACGCAATTTCGGTATAACGTTCTAAATCTGCGCTGTGTACTTTACGTAACTGACTGAGAGGGTGATCTTTATGTGCGACAGACATCATGCGGATTTGCCCTAAATCAACATGGTGTAATCGAGGGGCACGGTGATTTGCTGGGAGTAAGCCATAAGCCACATCAATGATATTTTGCTCGACCATATCTTCTAGCTCAGGTGGCGGCGCCACATACACAGAAATGCTGGTTTTGGGAAAGGTTTGTTTGAGTTTTTTGATGAGATCTCGCCATAGTGTTTCAGGTAATGCATCGTCACGTGCAATTCGAATAGCAGACTCAACACCTTCAGTGTGCTGTGCACATTTGGCCTTAATTTCATTGGCTATCATGGCGAGGCGTTCACAATCGTTAGCGACCGTTTGACCTATGTCTGTCAGTAAAATGCGGTTGCCCGTGCGCGTCAGCAGTTTGACCCCTAAATCATCCTCTAATGCGCTTAAAGCTGCACTCACCGTTGTTCTACTTTTATTGAGCTTTCTTGCGGCTTCGCTGATAGACCCTGTTTGGCTGGCCTGTAGAAACATTTCTATTTGCGATATTTTCATTCTGATTTGACCTGCGAATATAGGGAAGCCTCTAATGATTTGGCTTTAGTGACGAAAAACTCGTCGCTCAGAGATTATAACAATGCTGAAACCCGCGTTACTATGAAGGTGATTACAAAAGAAGTGTATATATCGACGAAAAAGCTGTCGATTATTGAGGTTTATATGTCATGCAATATTCAGTTAGAGCGTAAGCTACTCCAGTTTTCTACGCTATCATCATTCATTTTTGCCGTAATGGGTATTGGTTTAGGTTTGTGGCTAGGCTCATTAGTTATCGTTTTTGATGGTGCGTATTCATTCGTCAGTTTAGCCTTGACCCTAGTGTCTTTAGTGGCTGCGGCGTATCTACATCGTGGCAAAAAAGGTGCGCAAGCTGAGGTGAAATCGACGGCTTATTCCCAGACACATGCGCAGCAAGTTGAATCCAGTGTGATTGCCTTTAAGGGAATGGTCATTACCGTCATGTGTCTTGTTTCTTTCTATAATGCCATAGAAGCGATTGTGAATGGTGGCCGTAATATCGATACAGGCATCGCATTGGCTTTTGGGGTTATCAACGTTATTGGCTGTTTTATTAACTACAAAGTGATGGCGATATACAGTGGTAAAGCAGAGTCTGCCTTAGTTGACGCAGAATCAAAGCAATGGCTGATGGATACCGTTATTAGTGGTGCTGTGTTGATTGGCTTTACGATAGCAACTGGGTTGAAAATGTCAGATTATGCTCACTTTGCCCCGTATGCCGATCCTATTATGGTTGTGATTGCATCGGTTTACTTTGTGATTGTACCGCTGCAAATGACATGGGGGGCACTTAAGCAATTACAAGCAACCCGTCAGGTAGTGAGCGCTTAAAGTGAATAAAGCTTGAGTAGCCTAAGCTGCAATAAAAGAAAGATGAGTGATACCAATACCAGTCATTAATGAGCAAAAATGGTTTGATAATGTATGGGACGGTATTAAGCGCCCAATGTGATATTTAGCATTGGGCGTTTTATTTTTATCGGCCGAGCAGCAATGTTTGCTCGATTTCCCTGAAGAAGTTTGCCGTATTTTGCAGCGAGGTGGCTGTTAACCCAGGGACACCGTAAATTTCAACATCTGCCTCAAATTTGGTTTGAACTTTATCGACTAGCAGGTCGAAATCGCCATCGCCAGAAAGCAGAATAACGCGATCAACGTCGGGTGCATGTTCAACAACATCCAGTGTGATACCGACATCCCAGTCGCCTTTGGCTGAGCCGTCACTGCGTTGAATAAAAGGCTTCAATTTCACCTCAAAACCAATACCACGCAAGATGTTTTGGAACTGACGCTGCTTTTCATCGCCACGGTGAATAGCATAAGCATAGGCTGCTACCACTTCACGCCCTTGGGTTGCTTCTGCCCAAAATGCATTGTAATCGAAGTTACAGTGATACTTTTCTTTGACCGTGTAATAGATGTTTTGCACATCGACAAAAATAGCGACTTTTTCCACAATGAATCCATTTAGATAAGTGACCACTCAAGCTTACCCTTTTGCTGCTGAAAAACAAAGCAAAGTGCCTAAACTAGCTGTTGTAGATGCTTAGCGGTATAGTAACGACATAATTAATCGTAAAGGTTATTCAATACGAATGAAAAAGTTAGTCTTAGCATTTACTGTTTTAGCCGCTTCAGTCAGCGCTGCGACGGTACAAGCGAAAAGTTGTCCTGTAGATGTTCAACACGAGGTCCGTATTGCTGGTGATCAAGTTTCTGTGTACGAAGCGGGTCAACCTAAACTGCTTATTGATGAAAACAACAATGTATTCGTGAATGGCAAGCAGTTGGATTTAAATGACATGCAGCAACGCGCGTTAGATGCCTATTCTGAGTCGGTAAAAGAGAATTTACCTAAGATGGCTGATTTGGCGAAAGATGGTGTGGGCGTGGCAAACGATGTACTGGATGAGGTTTCCGCTGATTTTGACTCCAAGGAATCTTTTGCCAAGGTACAAAGCTTAATTGATGAGTATGCAGCCAAGGCGAATGATAAATTCTATCCTGAGGGTGAATTTGTGATGCCAAAAGACTTGTTCGATGAAATGGATACCAGCTGGAAAGCTGAGTTTGAGCAAGCACTAAAACATGTCAGCATGGAATCAGCATCAGCCATGTTTGCGGCACTATCTGCAGAGATGAAAGACGGTGATTTGAGCTTTTCAGAGTTGCAAACCAAGTTTTCTGATCTTAAAGCACGGTTAGAGGCACGTATTCGTTCGCGCTCAAGTGAAATGGCAGTGAAAGCCAATGATTTGTGTGATTCGATGAAAGGACTGGCGCAAGAAGAACAAGAAGTGCAAAAAGTGATCCCAGAGCTTAAAGACTATCAAGTCTTTGAGATCTAGTGCTTAATGGAAATAACAGTGCGAGTTTAGAGTGATAAATTGACCTAGGTTTGATTGCATATGAGTTACGTATGGTACGTTGAACGTATGTATCGATATTGGTTATCGTCTTGAGCGGTAGGTCTGCTTTAGCATTATGCCCTTGTTGATCCCATGGACATAACTGCCATCACCTTTAGGAGTTTGCACCTATGCTAAAAATTGCGGTTATTATTGCTTTGCTTTTTCTCGCATTTATTGCGGTGAAGTACCTTAATGAAACCCAGCAAAAGACAATCATTAAGCTGCTGTTGGTGGTGCTTGGTGGAGTAACGCTTTTCTTCCTCGGTTCAGAACTCTTTCGTTAGACATTTCAATTCTAGTCTTAGCTGAAACTAAACAGCCCACGCAGTCGTGGGCTGTTTTGTTTTATGTCGTTGTCACAAGCTTTAAGCTGCCTGTTTTATACTCTTGAGCGACTACGATTAGGCTTTTTACCACCGTTGCCAGCGCCATTACGGCTGGCTGGTTTACCGCTGCCACCACGCGCGCCTGGGCCATTACCCGTATTATTACGGTTGCCTGATGATTGGCCAGTTGGCTTTCCACGTTTACCGCTATTGGGTTTATTGCCGTTGCCGTTGCCGTTGCCGTTGCCGTTTTGCGGTCGGTTTCCACCATTGCTACCCTGTTTACCATTGCGTTTGCCATCTTTACGGATGTCTGGCTGATTAGGGTGTTTGGTCGCAAAGCGTTTTGCGCCATGGCGACCAGAACCACGACGCTGCGCTGGTGTTAGCTCTGCATCACTGCCTTCTTCTGGAACCAAGCAGTTAGGACGATCACCAATCAGGTATTTCTTACCCATGTTGACCAGTGCTTCACGGATCAAAGGCCAGTTCACAGGATCATGGTAACGTAGCAATGCTTTGTGTAAGCGGCGCTGACGTTCACCTTTTGCAACGAATAAGTCTTCACGCTTCTTGTATTTAACACGCTTCAACGGGTTGGTTTCAGAGTGATACATCGCTGTTGCATTACACATTGGCGATGGGTAGAAGTTTTGTACCTGATCACATTGGTACTCGTTCTGCTTCAACCAAAGTGCAAGGTTGAGCATGTCTTCATCTGTTGAACCTGGGTGCGCAGAAATAAAGTAAGGAATAAGATATTGTTTCTTACCTGCCTCACGGTTGTATTTCTCAAATAGCTCTTTAAAGCGATCGTATTTGCCCATACCCGGCTTCATCATCAGATCAAGCGTGCCTTTCTCTGTATGTTCTGGAGCAATTTTCAAATAACCACCAACGTGGTGAGTAACGAGCTCACGAATATACTCTGGTGATTCGATGGCTAAATCGTAACGCACACCTGATGCGATCATGATCTTCTTAATACCTTTCACTTCACGTGCTTTACGGTATAGATCGATAGTGTGCTTATGATCTGTGTTGAGCTTCTTACAAATATCAGGGTAGATACATGCAGGACGACGACAGTTAGCTTCGGCTTTAGGATCCGAACAACCAAGGCGGTACATATTCGCTGTTGGGCCACCAAGATCCGAAATTGTGCCGGTAAAGCCAGGGACTTTGTCGCGAATTTCTTCTAACTCGTTAATGATCGACTCTTGTGAACGGTTTTGGATAATACGTCCTTCGTGTTCTGTGATAGAACAGAATGAGCAACCACCAAAACAACCTCGCATGATATTTACCGAGGTCTTGATCATGTCATAGGCTGGGATCTTTGCTTTGCCGTACGAAGGGTGTGGTACACGCGCAAAGTACAGGCCAAATACGTAGTCCATTTCTTCCGTTGTTAGCGGAATAGGCGGTTTATTGATCCATAGCTCACGATCAGCGTGTTTTTGGATAAGTGCACGCGCTGAATGCGGGTTCGTTTCTAAGTGCATTACACGGCTTGCGTGTGCGTACAGAATACGGTCATTACGCAGTTTTTCATACGAAGGTAAACGTACCGCTGTGCTATTTGAGTCATGGCGAGATGGCTGAATGTGAACCACTTGCTTAACAGGCTGTGCGTCTGCTTGCTCTTTTTTATTGGTTTCACACACTTCTTCAGTCGCATATGGGTTCGGCATTTGCATGGCGCGGCCCGGCTTTTCAATGCGACTTGAATCGATTTCTTTATATCCAGCAGGTAGTTCGCGCATCATTACAGCCGTTCCTGCAATGAACTGCATTTCTTCTAGCGTTTTACCGTCAGCTAGGCTGTGTGCGACTTCAACCAGTGCACGTTCGGCGTTACCAAATAGGAGAATGTCTGCTTTTGCATCCACTAAAACAGAACGACGAACTTTATCAGACCAGTAATCGTAGTGGGCAAGGCGGCGTAGGCTCGCTTCAATACCACCCAGCACGATAGGGGTTTCTTTGTAGGCTTCACGACAACGCTGAGAGTATACCAATACGGCACGATCAGGACGCTTGCCCCCTTCGTTGTTCGGCGTGTAGGCATCGTCGTGGCGCAGTTTACGGTCGGCAGTATAGCGGTTGATCATGGAGTCCATGTTACCCGCAGTGATACCGAAGAACAGGTTGGGTTGCCCAAGTTCCATAAAGGCATCTTTGTTATCCCACTTAGGCTGGGAAATGATACCAACACGGAAGCCTTGCGCTTCTAGTAAACGCCCAATGATCGCCATACCAAAGCTAGGGTGATCAACATAAGCATCACCTGTAACAATAATTATGTCGCAGCTATCCCAGCCAAGTGCATCCATTTCTTTTCGAGTTGTCGGTAAAAATGGGGCGATGCCATAGCACTCAGCCCAGTATTTGGGATACTCGTTAATTTTGTTTAAATTCATAATCTTACAATATTGTTTATTCATCAGGGGCATGGGTTAGAGGGCGTTCTTGCCATCGTTACGGTTCAGCAAATCCAGCTGACCCTAAGTGGGTTTACCACTCAGTGACTCTATGTTTTGTAAATGGTTTCAGCATTTGAATGCCCCTGTTAGGTCGGTGATGATCGTTTAAGCCTATTACTTCAATGGTTATCTTGCTCTGCAGCTAGAACGAAAGCATAAGGCGTATAAAATGGGCATGAGTTTACCATGTTCATGAACCAATACATCATTTTCTGTAATTGAGTATATGAATGTTAGCTGCTTTGAGCCGTTCTGCTGCGGTAATTAGTGGATTATCGATTGAGCGTGGCGCTATTTTGATTTGTTAAACGCTGGATGCATGCCTTCTTTAGCCAGAAAATGATTGGTAACGGGGCGTGAGTAATAAAAATTGAAATTTAAATATTCTTCCAAGGTCATGTAAATGATGTGTTAAGTCGTAAAAAGGAAGAATCAATGAAAATGTTTAAATTTATTGCTCTGAATTTGTTTGTTTTAGGCTTAAGTGCTTGTGGTGGAGATGGCGATGGTAGCGGTAGTACGCCTGATTTGAGTGATTCCGATGCTGTATACGAGTTAGAGTTTAAAACAAATTGGACAGCAGCCAACTTTGCCACCAACTTTCCCAGTGATAGGCATTTTTCTGGTCTGATTGGGCTTACCCATAACAGTAATGCCAAGCTTTTTGAAGCAGGTACACTTGCTTCTAATGGTATTGTTAGCATGGCTGAGACCGGTGCGAAAGGGACATTAAAAGCTGAAATTGAAGGTTTACAAAATCAAGGTGATTCACACTCAACGGTGGATGGTGGTGGGATACCTGCAAGTGCGTCATCTGTTAACTTAACCTTTGGTATTTCACAAGATCACCCACTCGTGTCTGTTGTTACTATGATAGCGCCAAGCCCTGATTGGTTTACAGGCATTAACAGCGTACCTTTATTTGTTGATGGTAAGTGGGTCGAGGAGCTTGAAATTCAACTCATCTCTTATGATGCAGGCAGTGATAGTGGTGTTACCTTTTCTTCTGCCAATTTAGCCACTACGCCGCGCGCCACTGTCACTAAACTAACGACAGACAGAGCCGATACTGATTTTGAGAACGGTGTCCATGCTGTGACCTCGCAATCAATAGGAACCTTCACACTGAAAAAAGTGAATTAATCTCACTAGGCTCAGCATTCTTCAATGAATGAGCATGGAGAATGCTGGCTGATCGCGTGCATTGTTATTTCACTTCTTTAATTCTCTATATTCGAATGATTGCATTTACAGTATGTTGATCTGTATAATTGTCGTATTTGATTGGTTTAGTGTTGTAGCAAATAGAGATGATTATAGGAGAGACATATTTGTGGGAGTCCTGATAACGTTAAGGTCTTCAGGGGTGAGAATTATGGATATAGCTTTTATATTAAAGCTGGTTTTATTGCTGTTTTTTGCTCTCATTTATCGGTGAAAGTGTTCATCCTATAAGGTGAATGCGATACGATAGTCAGGCGATTAACCGAATCAAAGGCTATATGTATACTATTTTCTCATTACTCAAGTGGGTTGTTTTGATTTATCTAGTCAAGACAGGTCGTATCCCTGAATCGGTGCTCATCAAGTGTCAAAAATTTACGGTTGCTGCAATGACGATGTTTATTGTCCATCTTGCTGCACTAAGTCATGTTGTTGAGTCTGTCGATCTAGTGAGCAACGGAATTGCCGAAGGATATATCCAGCGAAGAGTTTAACGCGCTAACCATATCAAGATATTTATAGGGATATACACCCCTGATGTTAAATAGCAGACTTGATATAAAAGGAGGGGCCATGCCTCTCCTTTTTCTTTTCTAATTATCCCGACCTAAACCGTGGAATAAAAAAGCCCGCACAGGGCGGGCTTAATAAGTGCTTGTTTAAGCTAGTAATTAAACAGCTGTCGGTACCATGATTTGCGTTGCAACAATCACGATAACAATACCCACCAGTACTGGCACTGAAGTACGTTTAACGACTTCAAACGGTGACAGTTTAGCCATGCCCGAACACGCAACCACAACACCAGAAACCGGTGATACTGTGCGGCCTAAGTTCGATGCTTGTAGCATAGGAATAACAAGATACGCTGGGTTAATGCCCATTTTAGCGGCTAGGCTAGGGATCAGTTCTACGAATGCGTAGAACGGTGCGTTACCCGAACCTGTTGTGATTGCCGCAATGGTAGTGATAGCAACCAGAAGAATCATCAGGAAGATACCACCCGCACCAGCCACTTCAGCTAAGTGAAGTAGGTTGTCGATGAAGCCAACTGACTTCAGACCTTGTGCAAACACACCCGCCGAGATAAGTAGCATTACCACGCCAGAGAAAGCATCTGCCATGCCTTTGTATGCAGCATCTAGCCCTTCAAATACCTTGCTTGACTCACGGTGACGAATAAGCTCGATAACGGCAGCTAGGAACATACAAATAACCAAAATGGTTACGATGTGCAGCTGTGGGAATAGCTTACCACTGAACAGTAGTACACCGATGATAGGTGTAAACGGTAGAATACAGAAGAACTTAGGTGCGTTAACTTCAAGCTCAGAGACATCTAAACGCTCATGAACAACACCTTCTTTGTCATCAAGGTAACGCTGCCAGAAGAAGTGTGCAGCTGCCATACCGATGATCGCAACAATAGAGATAGGTAGGGTTGTTTTGAATGCAAAATCAATCAGTTCCATACCAGCAGATTCGGCTGCAACAACCACATCACCCGATGTTGGTGAAAGAATGATAGCTGCTGGAGATGCACAGATAGCAGCTGCGGCACCACGACTAATACCCATATTCACCATTAGAGGGAATAAGGTCGCCATCAGTAATACACCTAGGCCAGTTGCTGAAGAAACGGCTAACGACATGAGACATGCCACAAAATAGGTCGCAACCATAAGTACATAAGGTGATTTGATAAAGCGAAGTGGGCGAGATGCCATCATCACAACCATATCGTTGGCACCGATCTTGGTCATATAAGCGGCAAAACCACAAAGCATCATGATCATCATACCTAAGCCGCCTGCGCGGTACATTAATAGGTATTTGATGTATTCAAAAACGTCGGTTAATGGGTTACCTGTAGAGGTAACACCTGATGGTAAAACATCTTTACCTAACGCTGCGGTAATCGCCAATAGAATAATACCGCCTGTTAAAAGCACTCCAGTTGCTGTGTATCCTTTAAAGATGTATCGACCTACACCTGCTGCAACCAGAAGACCAATTACTAACTCCAACATGGAAAATGTCCTCTTAAAACTACAAATAGAAAAAATTAAAATCTGTGAATAGTTGTATAATTTGCTTACACATCGTTTAGCAGCAATGTACCTAAAAAGGGCTGGGGGTACGATAGTTAACAAACTATCTTATGATCTAAAACATAATTTTCTGTGTGATGTTAATTTTGTGCTACTGAATTGCTGTTTTTCATCGTTAAGCAAGTAAATATAAGATTAAGAATGGCTTTTTGTTTAAGGATAATAGGTGCACATGTTAACGGTATAAGTGTGACGTGGCGTCGATGTGTGAAATTGATGTGACGTTAAAATCGCATTTATAAAATTGGTTTATCCGCAACATTTTTTAACATATTCTTTAAATGCACGATCTGCGAGCGATAAATATCCTTGCTTTCGCCATGCAATGGCAATATCTAAATAAACGGGTTCTTCAAAAGGAATAGGCAATACACCGTGTTCGTGCTCTGTCACCATTTCGAGTAATGCACTAATTGCGAAGTCACGCCTCACTATGTTTAAAATCATTGGGAGTAAGTTTGTTTCAAAGGAAATGCGCGGTTGGAGCTGCTGGCTATCACATACTCTGTCGATGAACTCGCGGTGAAAATAACCTTTTTTAAACATTACCAATTCTTGCGCAAAGAATGTTTTGAAGTCGATACTTGCTTGTGGTGCAAAGGGATGATCTTCGCCTACCACAGCGACCATTTGCGAGGTAAGTAAGTGCTCTGTCGCAAGCGCTTCGGGAACGTTATGGTTAATGATAACGCCTAAGTCTAGCTCTCCATCGATCAGCATTTTTCGAATTGATTGTGCACCACCTTCAACCATGGTTAATTTAAGGTTGGGGTATTGGCTCTTAAAGCCCATTAATATTTCAGGAAAGAAGTAAGAACCTAACATACTCGGCACACCTAATCGGACTTCCCCTTTCTCTAATCCTCGCAACTCCGCCATTGCTATTTCGGCGTCGTTTAATTGTTGAAGCACTAGGCGTGCATGGGGCAGTAATACTTCCCCTTCGTGGGTTAAGGTGATCTTTCGCTCGTTACGATGGAAAAGGTCGAGTTCTAGTGAGGCCTCGAGCTTTTTGATCGCAATACTCAAAGCCGGTTGAGCAATATTGAGTTGCTTAGCAGCTGCTGTGAAATTACCTATCTCAGCGAGTGTCACAAAGTATTTAAGCTGACGAATGTCCATAGTTATATCTTTTATTTATCATCCTTATAGTTTCAATATATTTTCATTATTAATGGCTGCTTGCTACTGTTTTGTCATCAATTTAAGAGGTGACAAGCTAAATGATTCAGGTTGGAACTACGCGCTATAAAAAAGCGACCTTTGCCCTCGCGCTTGGTTCGTTTTTAGTTTTCTGTAATTTGTACCTATTCCAGCCCGTATTACCGGTAATGGCTGAGCAATTTTCAGTGAGTGCGACTAAGATCAATTGGCTTTTAGCGGCTGGTACATTTAGCCTTGCGATAACCTTAGTACCTTGGGCGGTCGCCTCGGAGTGTGTGGGACGTTATCGCATCATGCTTGTGAGTTTGTTTCTATTGCCTTTGGTCGGTTTGTTGATGTTATGGGCCGATACCCTCTTTTTATTATCGGTAGCGCGGGCACTCATGGGGATAGCGTTAGCTGGGTTTGCCGCGGTGGCTGTTGCGTATATGGCTGAGGAATTTTCAGCGAAGGGATTGATGATCGCCGTAGGGACTTACATTAGTGCCAATTCTTTGGGGGGGATTATTGGGCGTCTATTTGGTGGTATCGTTACTGAGTATTGGGGGTGGCAGACTGCCGTTATTGGTATGGCGATATTTAGCTTTATTGGTGCTTGCGCGGTTTGGTCTTTGCTGCCTAAACAGCAACACTTTACGCCACCTGAAAAAGGCTTTGGACTCAGTCAGCTCCGCGCGCAACATCGTTTTATTGTTCAGCATTTAAAGCAGCGATCACTATGGCTGGCTATGCTCATTGGCGGGATTAATTTTGCTCTGTTCGTTAACTTATACTCGGTGATGGGATTTCGCTTAGTCGCACCGCCGTATTCGATGCCGCTGAGTATTACCTCGATGATTTTTTTATGTTATTTGAGTGGCACCATTACCGCGAAGCTGAGTGGTTGGTGGAGCCAGTCCTTTAACGCAACCTCGGGGATGTTATTGGGTTCAAGTGTGAGTCTCGCGGGAATGTGGATAGCAGCAGTTGAATCTATCCCTGCAATGTTGCTGGGTTTATTACTGATTAGCTCGGGTGCTTTTTTTACTCACTCGTTGGCTTATGCTTGGGTTAGCCGAAAAGCAAAAACGGCAAAAGCCACAGCAACCGCGTTATACCTTGTGCATTATTATGTTAGTGGTAGCTTAGGAGGCTTCTACCTTATTGCTTGCTGGCAGTACGGTGCATGGCATGGGGTAGTGGCTGGTGGCATGGTGTTATACGTAGCACTATTTACCTTGTGTTGCTGGTTACGACGCTATGAAATACAGGTTGCGAAGACAGATAATTTGTCATCCGCAACCTAATATCGAGTGATTTTGTGTTTAGTATTTGAATTGATTAACCACTTTATCTAATTGTTCGGCCATGGCTGAGACCTCGTGGCTACTTTCTGCTGATTGTTGGATCATAGAAACAGTGTGCTGCGCCAGTTCAGAAATATGGGTGATATTTTTATCAATCTCAGCCGATACCATGGCTTGTTGTTCTGACGCTGATGCAATTTGTAAGTTCTTATCTAAAATACCACCGATTGCGTCACCGATACGATTCATAGCGAGTACGGCTGATTGTGTCTGTTCAACCGTGACTGTAGTTTGTTCTTGGCTCTTATGCATGATAGCCACAATTTCTTCAACGCCATTATGTAGGTCTTCAACGGTTTGCTCTATTTCCTTAGTGGAGTGATGAGTATTCTGTGCTAATTGACGTACCTCGTCAGCAACAACGGCAAACCCTCGTCCTTGATCGCCAGCACGAGCCGCTTCGATGGCGGCATTCAATGCCAATAAGTTTGTTTGATCCGTAATATCACGAATGACTGAAATAACTTTATTGATGCTTTGGCTTTGCAGCTCTAGCTGGGTGATGAGTGTTTGCGATGCTGTAATATCTGCGGCTAGACATTGCAAGCTGTTACCTGCCTGTTGGCTGATCTTTTGGCTGGCGAGTGCTTCATTTTGGACATCTTCTACCGCATGCGCCGCATCACCAATATTGGCTGCTATATCATTGCTGGTTGCGAGTAGTTCATTAACAGCAGTCGCAACTGAAGCAGACTCAGCTTGTTGCTGTTCGGCATTGGTCATACTGTGCGTCGATGCTTGATGTGAGTCTTTAGTTGTGCTTGATAGTTGCTGGGCGATAAGGGCAACGTCACGGATAATAGCTTGTAATCGTGCTGTGAATTGGTCGAAAGATTGACTTAATTGGGATAGCTCGTCTTTACCTTTATCATCCATACGAACGGTCAAATCACCTTCTCCAGCTGCAATACTGGCCATGATGGCATTCACTTTGGCTAACCGCTGGCTAATTTGGCGGCTAATGATCAACAAAGCACCACTGATGAGTAATGTAAAACCAAGGCCAATGACGGCGAGTATTATCTCCTCTGTTTGTACGCGTGCACTAATGCTTTTCAGCGTTGTTTTTTCAAGATCTTTTAAGTCTGACTCGACATTGTGAACGGCCGTTCTAAGTTGGCCATATAACCCTTCCGCAGGTGTTAATCCTATGGTCTGATACCCCGCGCTTAATTCATCAAACATGGTTTTATACATCAAAATACTGCGCTTGAGGGGTTGTTTGTCACTGCTGGCTATATGGCTTGCTGAAATAGCCGTCAGCAGGGTGTCAGCGTTATTATCAAATGCGGTGACATGATCGATGTTACTGGTAAGCAGGAAGTCTTTTTCATTACGCCTTAGGGTTAGCAACATGCGACGAAGACGATCATCTGCGGTTAAAAGTATTGCTTCTTCTGCAGCATCGGCCGCTTGGTGAATTTGCCCTTGTAGTCCTTGATCTGGAGTTAATCCGATAAGGATCCTCTGATCGGTGATGAGATTAAATTGGGTGGCATATTGATTGAGAAGTGTGAAGATTTCTAGAAAATCAGCTTGGTTCGCGAGTTCGTAATAATGCAAATTTGACTCGATTTGCTGTAATCGTGTAACTAACGTTTGATAAGTTTGATTAAATTGAACTATGTATTTAGGGTCAAGGCGGCTGAGGAAGTCTTTTTCATATCGACGTAGGGTAAGTAAATCATTTTGGCTGCGTGTTGTCTCTTGGGCTGTGGACTGTAATGTACTTAAATTATCAAAAGCCATTTTTTCGATGAAGCCAAAAGCGATAATACCGCTAACAAGTAATAGCGCGAGGCTAAGTAATTTCCCACGGATTGAATGAACTGAAAGTGCCCTCATAAGCTAACCTTGTTGTCATATTATATATACAACTATAGGCGCATTTTTTATTTTGATGGTTTTGTTTATACCAGTTCTTTGCTGTGGCCGCTCTAGTCTGAGTTTGCTGAAGGGTATTGAGGCTGTACTCGCTGGAAAGCCCTTGGCTATAAGCTTTTCGTTATAGTGAGTAAATTTTTTAAATTCTTATCGCAAGCTACTATCTCCCTATCGCAATAATTGAGTCTATGGAGACAATAGTATGAACCGTAAATCGTTACTAAGTGGACTAATCACAACCTCACTGCTGTTCGCTAGTCTAAGCGCAAATTCAGCCATTGCAGATACTCATCTGGAGGCGAAGAAGAATGAATTGATCGTACTGTCAGCACCTATAACTGGTGATACTTATTACGAAGAACAAGCTGATAATATCTTTGATTTTCATGTGAATTATGCCAAGAAGATTATAAGTAATGGCGATGAGGTCAAGGTTTTGGTTGATGATGGCGCTTACGCCAAGTATGTGAAAGCGTTAGGCAAAGAACATGTTGAAGTGTACCCCATGCTAGATATTTGGATGCGTGATTTTGGTACATCAAATGTCGAAAATGCGGCCATGTTTCGCTATACCGCTGCAGGTCAAGGAGGGGGCAAAAGTGGGCAACGCAAAGCGGATGAAGTACAAGAGGAGTATGCTGAGTTAATTGATGGAGCAGGGTTAGCATTTATTGAAACTGACTTGCTCAATGATGGCGGTAATTTGGTTGATGATTACGCGGGGAATGCAGTGATCAGCCGTAAATTTTTACGAGATAATAAACTGACGGAAGACCAAGCCAGACAAGCACTACAAAAGCTGTTAGGGCTTAAGCATGTCGCGTTTATTGAGTCGGATGAGCAAGGTGGCTTGGAGCACTCCGATGGTGTGGTCGCCTTTGTTGCAGAGAATACCTTGATTGTTAACTCCTACAGTGAAGATCCTGAGTATGCGGAGCAATTAAAAGCCGATTTAAGACGTGGCTTACCGAATGTGAAAATACATGAGATAGTCACTCCGTACGATGCGAGTCATATTTATGATGAGAAATTTGGTAGTGCTTGCGGCTTATATACCAATGCATTGGTTACCCCTGACACTATTTATTTACCACAGTTTGGTATCCCTGAAGACAGCATTGCACTAGCCACTGTTCAGGGCATAACGAACCGTAAGGTGGTGCCTGTTTCATCGGCGGGTATTTGTGCGATGGGTGGAGGGGTGCGCTGTATGTCGACTCAGCTTCGCGGAGTCAATAAGCAAGCATTTTTAGATTATTTCTCCCGAGATTAATTTACTGCCTATATAAGAAAAGCCAGTGTGATACTGGCTTTCTTTGGTATAACAAGTTGTGCCTCGGTTCGATATTAATCGATCGCCATCGCAAGCAAAGAAACAGGGTGAATTGTTTCTAAGTCGGTGTTTTCCTCAATTTGCCATTTACAGGTTTCACAATCGGTAATCGCAAAATCGGCATTGGATTGGCGAATTTGCTTAAACAGTTTTTCACCAATTGCCATCGATGTGTCGTAGTTTTCAGTTTTAAAGCCGTAGGTTCCCGCAAGGCCACAACATTGGCTATCGAGCACGACAACTTCAAGGCCTGGGATCATTTTAAGAAGCTCAATTGTGTATAAGCTGCCACCCGTTCGTTCTAGGTGACACGGGGTATGGTAGACAATTTTCTTATTGATTGGCTTCATTTTTGGCATATCACCATTCATGAAGGCTTTGAGTAAAAAGCGCGTGACGTACTCAATGTTATCAGCCACTTTGCTGTTATCCACTTTAAGTACGTGAGGGTATTCCTCGCGTAGCGTAAATGAACAGGTTGAAGAGGTTGATACGATAGGCGCATCGTACTTTTCAATCGCTTCAGCAAATTTCTTCACATTGAGCTTGGCGTTTTTCTTTGCTTTATCAAAAAAGCCATTGGCGATCAGTGGTACACCACAACATTTCTCTTTATCAAGTAATTGGACACCAATGCTCATGGCATTCATGACTTTGACAAAGTCTTTACCCAGTTGCGGGTGGTTATAGTTTACAAAGCAGCCGTGGAAATAGTGTACTTGTTTTGGGTATAACGCTTGGCTGGTACAGTTTTGTTTGTACCAACGGCGGAATGTACCGTGTGAGTATTTCGGCAGTGATTTATGGTCATGTACGCCAATGGTATGGTGCATGGCTTTTTTCACAGGCTTCAAGCCAGTCACTGCATTTACGATAGGGGCAAAGGGGGTTGCCACCGAGCCCATTAAATCTGTATGACTAAGCACGTAATCACGGATTGTTTTGATGTTCAGCGGCATTTTTGCGTGCTCATCACGCGCTACTGCAATTAAATCACCAATTTTTACGCCAGATGGGCAGGCGGTTTCGCAGCGTTTACAGTTAGTACAAAGCTTGAGTGTTTCATCGTAAAACTCAGGACTTTTCATGCGTAAGCGTTCGCCATCGGGACCACATTGTTTAGGGCCTGGGTATTCTGGGTTCGCTTTTGCTACTGGGCAGTAGACAGTACAAACGGTGCATTTAATACATTGATCGAAGCTAGTGTCTTTTTTTGGAAGGCTCATGCGATAGTCCTTTCTTGTTGTTCTGGTACGTTTTCAATTTCACGTGTGTGGTGAGCTATCATTTGCTCGGCAACAAAGTGGCCAGTACTGATTGCAACACCGCTGCCGCAACCTTCTGTGACAGGATCGTAGTGAGACAGTAATGCGCCTGCACAGTAAAGGTTTTCGATAGCTTGCCCTTGGCGAGATGGCTGTAGGGAGGCATTCGCTTTAACACCCATTTTCATGAAAGGGTGGGCTTGTGGGCTAAAGAAATCGTGTTGATACCAGTTATCGCGATGTGGGATTGTGGATAAATCCAGATTAAAAATAGGTTCAATCACCGCTTGACGTTGTGCTTGCATGCCATGGCTGAAAAAGCTGCCTGTAGCAATCAGAAAGTGGTCAGCAACCAGCGGCATGTCGCGGTGATTTCGGGTATAGATTCTGGCTAATTTGCCATCTTTAAACTCACCTCGTTTCACTTCATCACCCGCTAGGATCAATCCACCAAGGGCTTTGTAGCGAGATTTCATTGCTTCTTCTAAACGTATGCCGAGCAGTGATGGTGGCATGGTAGGTAGCTCACAGATTGTGAAGCCAGTTAAGCCTTCGAGTAGCTTGATGGTTGCTGCGCCGTCACCATTTCCAAATACGGAAGGGAGGACAACCAAATCTGCTTGGCCAACTTGTTGAATTAATGATTTAGCAAACGCGTGCAGTTTAGATTCATCACGTAATACACGTGAAATATCAATTGAACGGAATTCGCAAGGGTTACGCTGCATGATTTCAAAATCAGGCAATTCTACGGCTGCTGTGGTAATTGCAACGTCGGCAAATTGCGGGATTTTTGATAGGTTATCTGCGGTGAGTTCTGGCTGGAAATCACGGAAACCATCTAGTGTAACCAGCGCAATACGGGTTAAGCCTTGCTGTGGTTCAAACATAGGAAACGGATGCACAGTTTGCTGAGATAGCCAAGTTGCGCGAAAGGTACCCATAGGGGTTAGGCGCAAATGGTTGGTGTCATCATCTTGCGCGGTCAGTTGCACACCGCATTCAGCCATCATAGCTTGATACCAATCAAGCGCCGTTTTTACGTTTGATTGGCCTATTTTACAGTAAGGGTGCTCAGGTTGCTGTTGCTCTAAGGCAGCAAACGCTTCGAATGGGTGCGTAACTAACTCACCATTTGGTAAGCGACCGAGTAGATCGATAGAACCCGATGAAAAGTGTAGGGCACTTTGTCCAGCAGCAATAACGGCTGTTTTTAAGCCCGCTTCTGCACAACGAATGGCACAGCTTAGGCCAGCAACACCACCGCCGATAATTAAGCTATCAAATTTCATTGTGCAACCTCACTTTGTGCTTCGATCTTATTGTTCTGTTGGTGGGGCGTACCCACGTCTTTGTTGGTATTAGCTGTTTCGTTATTTATTGCAGTCGCTGGGATATCACCGTTCGGGATATCACTGTTCGGGATATCATGGCTTGCGCTGCCATTGGTAGGGATATCGCTGCCGCCAAATAGGCCTTCATAAATCCAATAGGTGAATTCACCTTCACGTAGCGCATCACCCCAGAAGACAGGTTTAATACCTTTCCAGCGCTCTTCGAGAAATTCGTTTAAAAGCTGACTCGATTGGTTGCCTGTGGTTTTGCCATATTCCGAAAATAGCCCAGCTGCGCGGTAGGAACATAACTCGCCTTGGCATGGCCCCATGCCTACACGTGTACGGCGACGTAAATCCACTAAGTTATGAACGTTTAATTCTTTGATGGCATACTCAACTTCACCGCTGGTGACCATCTCACATTCACAAATAACGGCTTGGCTTTTCTTGTCATTTTTAAGGAATTTATCAGCGCGTTCACCGTGACGGTAATAAGCCGACTGATAAACGGGTTTGGCGAGGCTTGCAGTCTTCTTAACGGTTTTAGATGCTTGCTCAGAACCTGGTAGTGGTACTTCATGAGTGCTACAGGCTGTGGTATTACCGAGTTTCTTAGCCACTAAATCTGTGGTCCATTCAGCCATCATGCGGTAGGTCATGAGTTTACCGCCGGTAATGGTGATAAAGCCTTCCATACCATCACGCTCAGCGTGATCCAGTAATACGATGCCACGGCTAATGTTACGGCCACTGGTATCGCCATCGACGGCAACCAGAGGGCGCACACCAGCATAAGCACGAAGTACGCGAGTGTTAGCCATGATAGGGGCAAGTTTGGTGCCTTCTTCTAGCAGGACATCAATCTCTTTGCTGGTTACATGAAGATCGTCAATTTTATCGTAGTCAATACGCTCAGAGGTGGTACCGATAAGTGAAATGGTGTCACCGGGTACAAGAATGTCTGCGTCTGATGGCTTACGACAGCGGTTGATTACTAAATTGTTAATGCGGTAATCGAGAATAAGCAGTGAACCTTTGGCTGGGAACATCTTGATGTTCAAATCACCATATTCACAAATTTGTTGGCCCCAGATCCCTGCGGCATTGACCACTTGTTTAGCATAAATGTCAAAGCTTTGGCCTGTAGCTGTGTTTAAGCATTTCACGCCTTTGACTGTATCGCCATCGCGAATAAGGCCAGTTACTAGGGTGTGATTGAATAAGCGAGCACCACGTTCAACCGCATCTAATACGTTGGAAGACGCTAAGCGGAAAGGGTCGATTGTGCCATCGGGGACTTTAACAGCGCCGATCATGCTCGGGTTACAGTTAGGTTCAAGGCGCAGTGCGTCTTTAGGTGACAGCTGCTCTACATCAATATCGGCACGTGTACAGGCGTTGATGAAGTTAGCTTGGAAGTCTAGATCATCTTCTGGCAACGAAATGAAAAGGCCTTGAGTATCTTCCACGCAGTGACGGGCAATCTTTTTTAGGATGCGGTTTTCTTGAATACACTCACGGGCAGATTCTTCATCCGTCACGGCGTAGCGAGCACCTGAGTGTAATAGGCCATGGTTGCGGCCTGTCGTGCCGGAAGCGAGATCATCGCGCTCTATTAAAATACATGGAATGCCACGGAGCGCACAATCACGCATGATGCCTGTGCCTGTCGCGCCACCGCCGATGATAACAACGTCTGTTTCATACCAATTATTCATGCTCGTTTTCGCTTATTCTTGTTATTGCCACACCTAAATCACGGAGAAAAAGAACTCAATTACAAGGTAGGGGGGATAAATTCCTTTTCTATGGGGGTAAATATGCCACTTTTTATGCGGGTATTATTTGATCTGTTACACATAAATGAGCGAACGAGCATTCGTTCGCGCTTTATGTGATGGTGAGCGTATCAGGCTTGTGGATATTTGAGCGATTAGGCGGATATTTGTTCGTGCCTGTAAAGGAAAGAGGGTGGAGAGGAAAATTTGAATAGCAAAACGCCTAAATTTTCACCTGGTTTGAATGGCGGGCACTCATAAGATTGGCAATAATTAGGCGCGGGCAGGTAGTAAATGTGATATTGACGGCCAAATGGCAGTTGTGTTGCTAAAAATATCGGATGTATTAGGGGTATTGCAGCATGGTTTCACTACCAACACCTTGTTAAGTCGGATCTTGGTGTTTAAGCAACGGCCTTTCTTCGTTCGTTTTGGCTATACACGTACCCTAATGGGTGAAAACGAGCACAGTCACGTCCTGCGTCTTTACATTCATATAGCGCACGGTCTGCACGTTCGATTAATGAAGATAAACTATCACCTTGGCTCAAACTGCTAATGCCAACAGATGATGTGATGCGGAGTTTTGTATCCATGATGTCGATATCTAACTCTAATGCGCGGAGAGAGTCCAACATGCGATCCGCAATTTCTTGCCCAGTTTGGTGATCGCAGTTAGGTAAAAACAGGATGAACTCTTCCCCACCATAGCGACCAAATAAGTCTGTTTTACGTATTTTTTCTTGTATGAAGTAGGTAAACGCTTTTAAAACGTCATCCCCAGCACCATGGCCCCAAGTGTCATTCACCCGTTTAAATTTATCGATATCAAATAAAAGCACGGTAAAGGGCTGTTTGCTTTGCTCGCATGCCTCTAATGATTTTTGGGCCAGTTGCAGCAACATACGGCGGTTGTAGATCCCCGTTAATGGATCGAGTGTGGCTTGGCGATAGAGGCGCATCAACATATACAGTTTGGATTGTTGCGACCAAATAACCATCAGGGCTAATACGTTTTGTAGCCAGTAATCCGCCATTATCTCGGACGTAAATAAGCGCTGGGCTTTTATATCCACCCCAATTTGGCACACCGCAGTAATAGCAAGTAATCCCAAACTTTCTTTGAGCGTGATAGGTAGAATGGTTAGTACAGCAACATGAAGGATAGGCAGTAAGGTATAACCGTATTCGACACCACTATAAACTTGCGGGAAATCGAGTACAGAGATGCTGTAGATATAGAAGAAATTGATCATCAGCACCAATAACACCATGCTCCACTGTGCTTGATACAGCCTAACGTGATGTTGTGAGTGCCATGCAATTAAGAACAAGCCACCACCAAGCATCAGCCTCGCAATCGCTATGGGTGTACCTTGGTTTTCGGGCAAGAAAAATAAGTCAAACGGGATCCATAAAACAATCAGTATGCCCCACACAACCCCTAATAGCGTGATGCGGCTGCGTAAGTATCCACTACGGGTATTTCTAAAGCTGGTGCTATGTGCAGCGGTACTCCACAAATCAGGTAAGTAGTGTTTTACTGTTCGAAATACCTGATTGATATTTTCATGCATAACCATTCGGCGAGAGATTTCCTTTTTCTTGCGATGAATGAGACTTAGCAAAATGATGTAGATTTTAAGTCTAGGATTATTCACCAAATTGAATAGACTAGCCGTGATGTTGATCCAAAAAATGGTTTGTTGATTGGTCATTAAATAGTGAAAGGGTGATTTGGCAGCGCTTTGCGTCGCTAGTTTGTTATCTGAGAAGCAGATATAATCCTGCACTTTGTTAATACTGATGCCGATGCAGCCGATGCCTTATATTATTTTTCTTATCCCAGCTTTGCTAACAGCTCAGCTTATTTTTACTCTTGTTTTGACTAAAGGCGAGATCTGCCCTGGCCAGCGTGGTCGTGTTCATAAAACGCTACCTGTGTTGTTATTGGGTTGGGTACTGGTGATCCTTCAGTTGCCATTAGCCCTTTTGCCTTTGCTCGCGTTAGCTTACTTCACGATCAAAGTGAAGACAGGAAAAACGCGTGATGCGGGTCCACTTAATATGCTTTCCTTTGCTAATGGCTTAGCAGGCTTAGCTTTATTGTCTGTTCTGTTTCGTGTGAATTTACCGATGGCGGGATTAAGCCTGACATTAGGTGCAGCGCTTGGTGCCTTGTTAGCACATACCTTATTGACTCAAGCGCGTACGCGTTTACAAGCCTTTCACCGTTTACTGCCATTCGGCGGTTTCGCTGGTGCCATTGTGTCGTTGCCGTTTCTCGTTTGGTATTTGTCTCAGTTCGATGAAGCAGCTCTAGCGCCTATAACTTCAAGTGTGATTGCAGCGCTTGTGTCGATGGTTGTTGCTTTGCTTGTTTGGACTGGTCATATAATGCTTAACAAAAAAGCTAATCGCTGGCAGCTACTCGGTTCATTGGGTTTGCTGGTGGTCTCTAGCGGACTGCAACTAAGTTTGTTCTGAATCGAGTTAGATGAAGAAAGCCAGCTGACAATTAGCTGGCTTTTTATTTAGCCGACTTTCTTATAAAACCAAATCCGATGAGCCCTAAAGAAAAGAGCAGGAGTGCGCTTGGCTCTGGTACAAACTTCACATTATCCATTACATAAAAGCCACTGCCGGTTGAGCCGCCTGTAATATTGACACTTGAAAATGCAGTATCAGAAATAAAGCCAAAGAAAGTAATTCCTGAGAATGTGATTGGAAGTGATTGACCTAATACGTGTAATGTAATCCCATCAGCGTCACCTTCTGCAAAATCTGCCGCGAATGCAGATATATCATTGAAAAAGTTAAGGGTTTGGAATTGTGGTTCGGTTCCACCTACAGAGTGAACATCACCAAAAAAGCTCTTGGTACCACCAATAATTGGACCCGTACCTGAAGAATCAATTTCTATAGAGCCGTGATTTTTGTCAATGACAATTTCAAAATCATCTAAAGTAAACGTATCACCAGCTTGTGATGCTGTGACAGAGGGTGACATTTCAAAATCTTCTTGGGAATAAGAACTGACAGCTGCTTCCCATAAGGCGCTGTCAGTAAAGGTAGTAATTGTGACAGAGTGAGCTGTGCTAGATAATAGAGTACAGCTTATTAATAAAAATTTAGTGAATAAATTCATCAGTCTTACCTTTAATAATTGATATTGATATAAACTAAGCATGTAGTGTGCCATTAATTTATCTGTTTGATTTATATCGTTTTATATTTGGTCTGTAATAGCTGAGCATCTAGCGGTGTAAGATATGCTGACAGTTGAGCCTCTGCTTTATTTGGCGAACCATTTAAAACTCACTACCCTTAAAGTGAGTTTGATTCTGAGACAAGGGGTGGAGGAAGTATGGAAATTAATAATCTGCTCAAGCTGGATGGGCACATAGTGCTTGGCATTGTGAACGAAAAACTGCGCTTAGAATGCAACTCAGTTGATGAGTTACTAAGCCGTTATGAACTCGATAACGATGAACTGATGGAAAAAATGGCGGAGTTGGGTTTTCAATACGATCCGATTAATAATCAGTTTAAATAGTTAAAGCGCTAATGAAGATAATGGGCAAAAGCCTCTCTTGTTCTTGTGTTAAGTAAACAGAAGAACAGTAGAGGCTTTATTGTTGATTACGCAGCTTTTATTCCTTCTAAATGCGTCTGGCACTGCTGTCTGGCTGTCGCAAAAAAAGCCTGCAAGTAATGGCGTTGGTTTTCTGATGCGCGAATAGCCGCATACAAGCGTCGCCATAATCCCTTGCCTAACGGTTTACTGACGATCAATCCCTGCCGTGAAAAATCATGAATCGCCCAGTTAGGCAACGCAGCGACCCCGAGATCTGCCGACACCATCTGTACCAACATCAGGGTATTATCTGCTTGTTTCCATCTCTTCGGTTCTATATTGGCTGGTTGTAGAAAGTGTCTCACCACATCCAGTCGATTTTTTTGAACAGGGTAGCTCAGCATGGTTTGGTCAAGAATGTCTTCTGGTTCGATAAAATCTTTATCGGCTAATGGCGATTGTGGCGAAACGACCAAGCGCATTTCAAAATCGAACAGGGGCTCGTAGTGCACTTCGTTACGAGGCTGGATATCTGACGTAATCACCAAGTCTAATTCGCCACTGGTTAACGCAGGTATGGGCTCGAAGCCAAATCCGGAGGAAAAGTCCAGTGATACTGAAGGCCAATGGATCTGGTATTCCTTCAACGCGGGCATGAGCCATTGAAAACAAGAATGGCAGTCAATTGCCATGTGTAATCGGCCATGGGCATCTTCTTTTAAATTGGCGAGAGCGTGTTCAGCCTTGGTAATACGAGGAAATATTTCATCAGCCAGCTTTAACAGAATATCGCCTTCAGGGGTGAAGCGAACAGGACGAGTTTTACGCAAAAAAAGTTGTCCGCCTAAGCGTTGTTCTAAATCTTTCAGCTGATGTGACAGAGCCGATTGCGTTAAGCAAAGCGTATTCGCGGTCGCAGTTAACGAGCCTGTATCGCGTAACACCGATAGGGTGCGGAGATGCTTTATCTCGATCATTAGCTTTCTTCAATATCCGTTTGAATAAATTAATCAAATTCAATGTAACTGTATTTTATAGAAGTGTAAACATCCAGATGGCTATATATGGTGCGGCTCAATATGAATGCATTGCATTATGCTTGTGGTTGATTATGAATTTTATTCAATTTGAATGTGAGTGATTCGAGATTGTCGAAATTGAGTGGGTACGGCATTGTTTAGATATCCAGACTTCTGAAGGAATTAGAATAATGACAACGAACTCAACAGTAACGCCAGCAGCAAAAGATGCAGCAAAAACAGTAACGCACATTCTTGGTTACCCTCGTATTGGCTCTCAGCGTGAATTGAAATTTGCACTTGAAAAGTATTGGCGTGGTGAGATTGATCAGAATGAATTAAAAGAAGTTGGTAGCTTACTGCGTCATCGCCACTGGAGTGACCAAGTGGGTGCTGGCTTGGATTATGTAACCGTGGGTGACTTTGCTTGGTATGATCATGTGCTAGGTACTAGCATGCTTTTAGGTCATATTCCACAGCGCCATAATAATGGCTTCCCCGATTTAGATACCCTGTTCCGTGTGGGACGTGGTAAAGCACCAACGGGCTGTGCGTGTGCCGCATCAGATATGACAAAGTGGTTTAATACGAATTACCACTATATTGTGCCTGAGTTTACCAAGGAGGATGAATTCAATGTCAGCTGGCAACAGCTCTTTGAAGAAGTGGCTGAAGCGAAAAAAGCGGGTCACGATGTAAAGCCTGTTCTGCTAGGCCCTGTCTCTTACTTATGGCTAGGTAAAGAAAAAGAAGAAGGTTTTGATCGTTTATCTTTATTGCCGCGTTTGCTCACAGCGTACCAACAAATCCTCAATAAGCTATCAGGGCTTGGCGTCGAGTGGGTACAAATTGATGAACCTGTGTTGGCACTTGAATTACCTAAAGCATGGTCCGATTCATTTAAATTGGCTTACCAAGTTTTAAAAGGTGATACCAAATTACTGCTAACAACCTACTTCGACAATATTACGCACCATCTGGATAAAATTGTTGAACTGAATATTGATGGTCTGCATCTAGATTTATCAGCATCGCCTGAACAGTTGAACGATGTGGTGGCAAAGCTTCCATCCTCTTGGGTGCTATCAGCTGGTGTCGTCAATGGTCGTAATGTATGGCGTGCCGATTTATCAGCGCAACTTGAGCGCTTAGCACCTGTTAAAGCAGCATTAGGTGAGCGCCTATGGGTGGCCAGCTCCTGTTCTTTACTGCATAGCCCAATTGATTTGGATTTAGAAACCGAGATTGAACCTGAGGTCCGTCAGTGGCTGTCATTCGCTAAACAAAAATGCCGTGAAGTCACCTTGCTTGCACATGCACTTGATGGTGATGCCATTGCAAAAGCTGAATGTGATAAATATAGCGCACCGATTAAAGCCCGTGTAACCAGCGAGCGCGTAAACAATGCAGATGTTCGTCAACGCACAAATGCAATTACCGCAGCGTTGGCTGAGCGCAAAGCGCCGTATAGTGAACGTGCTCGCCAGCAGCGTAAAGCTTTGGGATTACCGCTATTGCCGACGACGACGATTGGTTCGTTCCCACAAACTAATGAAATTCGTACACAGCGTCGAGATTTCAAAGCAGGGCGACTGACAGAGGCGGATTATAATACTGCATTGAAAGGACATATTGCTGATGCGATAGCGCGTCAAGAAGCGTTGGATCTCGATGTCTTCGTCCATGGTGAAGCTGAACGTAACGACATGGTGGAATACTTTGCAGAATTGCTCGAAGGGTTTGCTGTAACCCGCTTTGGTTGGGTACAAAGCTACGGTTCTCGCTGTGTTAAACCTGCAGTAATAGTGTCAGATATTTATCGAGCACAACCAATGACAGTTGACTGGGCAACGTATGCACAATCGTTAACCGAGAAGCCAGTAAAAGGCATGCTGACAGGCCCTGTCACTATTTTAGGTTGGACTTTCCCACGTGAAGATCTCACCCGTGAACAAATTGCCAATCAGATTGCCTTAGCGTTGCGTGATGAGGTGTCCGATCTTCAACAAGCTGGAATTAATATTATTCAAATAGATGAGCCAGCGATACGTGAAGGTCTACCACTGAAAGCGAGCCAGTGGCAAACATATCTAGACTGGGCAGTGAATGCTTTCAAGATTTCAGCGGCTAGTGCTGAACCTGAGACGCAAATTCATACGCACATGTGTTATAGCGAATTTAACCACATTATTCAGTCTGTTGCTGCGCTAGATGCGGATGTGATTACGATTGAAACATCGCGTTCAGACATGGAATTGTTAAAAGCATTTGAAGAGTTTGCTTATCCAAATGAAATTGGTCCTGGTGTTTACGATATTCACTCACCAAATATCCCATCAGTTGAGCAAATTATTCACTTAGTTGAAAAGGCTGAAGGACTGATCCCTGCAGAACGCTTATGGATTAACCCAGACTGTGGCTTGAAAACTCGTAACTGGGAAGAGACAGAAGCTGCACTGAAAAATCTAGTAACAGCTGCTAAAACCTTACGGAAACAATGGCAAGCAAAAGCGGTTTAACTCCGCGATTATAAAGGTTATTTACTATCGTGGCCTTAAGTTTAAAAGACGCACTTATTGTGCGTCTTTTTTATTTATTAGTAAAAGAAAAGTGCTAGTGATAGCAAAAAACAGAAACATGGGACTGGTAATACATTTTTTTTGTTCTAACAATGGAAAGATAAATGAATAAAAAGGGTTCCAATGGGAAAGCGACTTTACAGAATAACCTTAATTTCAGCTATCATGGGGGTCATAATATCCAGCGTGTTCTTTTGGTTGTTCTATCAGGTAGAAACAAAAAACATCGAGCGTGAATTTCAAGATGAAATAAACGATAAAGCGCTTTCATACTATAAGGGATTAAAATTTAATATTGAGTCTGTCTATGCGCTCAAAGCTCACTTTGATAATAACGAAATAATTTCATCATCATCTTTTGCCGCTGAATCCGCTTATATATTAAGTCGTCATACTAAGGTACAAGCACTGGAATGGATCCCGCGTGTTTCTCATGATGAAAGGGCTGCCGTTGAGGCGCAAGGTCGTGCGCATTACAATGGTTTTCAATTTACTGAGCGCTTAAGTTCAGGGGAAATGGGGGTAGCAACAGAGCGTGATTATTATTACCCCGTTTTTTATCTTGAACCACTAGAAATGAATGAAGCGGCAATGGGGTATGATCTGAATTCAAACTCTCGTCGTCGTGAAGCCATGTCCAGGGCAATAAATACGGGGGATGTGCAACTTTCTGAAGGCATAAAGTTGGTTCAATCTCCCGATGATCGAATAGGGGTGCTTGCTTTAGTGCCTGTTTTTAATATACCGATTAAGGCAAATAAAGAAGAATCGTTACGGGGCTTTATCTTGGGGGTTTTCGACATTCAGTCGATATTTTCTGCAATATACAGAGGCGGTGAAGACCAAGAAATATCCATTACGCTATGGGATGCCACGATACCGGCTAATAAGTCAGTGCTATTTTCACGAGACATAGTGAGTAGTGCCCATGGTGAGTTGCTATCGCACTATCGCTATACGCGGTCGGTAATGAATTATGCTGGGCGTCGTTGGGTACTTGAAGCCGTACCAAGTCGACAGTATTTCTCTGCTCGTAGAACACAAACACCTTGGTGGGTATTTATTCTCGGTAATGTTTTCTTTGGTTTATCAACGTGGATGGCGTTTGTTGCGGCAAGAAAAAATGAAGCGATGCAAAGGGCTTTAGATGAAAAGAATGCGCAACTTAATGAAGCCAATGAAAAGTTAGAGCGCCTAACCAAAACAGATGCACTCACTGGCATCGCGAATCGACGCTATTTCGATGAGTACTTCGAGAAAGAGTTTTTACGCTCTAAACGAGAATCTAAGCCGTTAGCCTTGCTTATTTTTGATATAGATTGCTTTAAGCAATTTAATGATACCTATGGACACCAAGCTGGCGATCGTTGTTTGCGGTTAGTGGCGACAGAATTAGAGCGAGTATTAAAGCGCCCAGCTGATCGTATAGCGCGCATTGGTGGTGAAGAATTTGCTGTCTTGCTGCCGAATACTACCCGTGGAGAAGTCGTGGCAAAGCAATGTAAAACAGCTATAGAGCGGATAGCGATTGAACACAAAACGGCAAGCCATGCCAAGGTTGTGACTGTTTCGGTTGGTGTCGTGTCCGTGATTAAGATCGATAACCAAACACCAGATTCGCTTTTTAATCTTGCCGACTCGGCTTTGTATCAGGCGAAATCAGCTGGTAGAAATGCAGTTAGGTGTATCAAGGTGCTTCCTGAGGTAACTTCAGATCTTGTGACATTATGCTGACAGTTAATAATAGGGTGTGACCACGCGGCATAAAAAAAGCGAAGCATAAAAGATGCTTCGCTTTTTTATGTCATTAGAAAATATTGAGTATAGCGATTCAATATTTTCAGTACTCATTACAGGATATTATTTAGCGTCACGCTCGAATGTTAGCGTGTGCTCAGCACCTTTTAGCGTCAGTTGGTTGCCGCTAATTGTTGCTTCACTCCAATCACTCAGTGTTTGTGCGAAAGTGTTTTCTAGTGCCATTGCAGGCTCTGGGCAAGCCATCATAGTCATACCCATTTTATCTAGACGTACTTTACCTTCTTTGTATTCAGCTTGGCCAAAGAAGCGGTTACAGCCAGCAAGGCCATTTGCATTCATATCAGCGCCTAGCTCTAGGTTAGGGGCTTTCATTGGCTCTGGCAGTTCAAGCGTTTTGCTATCAACTTGAGTTAATACCCAGTTGTTATTGATCAGTGCTTGTTCTGATGCGACTTGAGCTGTGTTGTTGCTTGCACATGCCGCTAAAATTACAGGAAGAGCAAGGGCTGCTAAAAAACGCTTTTTCATAATAGGTTTCCCCAATAAGTAATGGCTAGCCATTAGATAATAAAGTTTCTCACAATGAGAATGGACATCATTATAACGTTAAATGTTGAATAATTGCTTGATGAGATAGCAATTAATGACTAATAATTTTCAACACAACAATCAGTAATATTGCTTTAAAACCACTTATTTATAATGTCTAACAGATGAAAACACTATGGCATGGCTTTTTATCTGTTTTGTTAGCACTGAGTCAATTTTACAATGTTCATCATCTTAGATGGCGCAATCTTAGTCGCGTTTTACTTTCGCTAGGCTCGCAGCTTCAGCATCCGCGACATGTAAGTGTACGTCTTGTTGGGGGAAGGGAATCGAGAGCCCAACTTCATCAAATCGACGTTTTACTTCACGTGTGACATCCCAGTATACGTCCCAGTAGTCTTCTGTTTTCACCCATGGCCTTACGATATAGTCCACAGATGAGGTATTAAGAGTGTGTAGTTTGATGGTTTTTTCCGGTTGGCGAAGTACCATAGGGTGCTCGTCGATGATGTCGTTAAACACTTTTTCTGCGAGCTCTAAATCATCGCTATAACCTATACCAAATATCATATCCACCCGACGAACACGCTCATGCGTGACGTTTTTGATGGTATCGCCCCAAATTTTACTGTTAGGAACAATTAAGATCTGGTTATCAAAGGTCTTGATGGTGGTACTGACTAGGCTCATGTGACTAACCTTGCCTGAAACGCCACCGGCTTCAACAAAATCCCCGACATCAAAAGGGCGATAAATCAATAGCATCATGCCAGATGCAAAGTTTGAAAGGGTGTCTTGTAATGCAAAACCAATAATGACACCAGCAACCCCGAACCCCGTTAATATTGGGGTTAAATCGAGCCCGATTTGCGATAGCGCAATCAGTAAACCGATACAAAATACCCCTTTGCCAGACATAGACACAAAGAACTCTTGCATCAATTGAGACATGCGTAGGTTAGGGGATGAGACGGCTTTTTTAACCATTTTACTGGTGATGTTTTTCAGAATGCGGAAAACAGCAATGATGATGATAAACACAAACAGTTTGAATAACATTTGTGGGGCGTTATCAACCACCCAGTGGCTCAGATCTTCAAGGTTGTTACGGACAATAGAAAGGAGCACTGCAACGTTGAGTAAATCATTTGTCACGTTACCTGTTTGCTCAAAGATTTGCTTTTTATAATCGGCAGTATCGACAGACATTTGATCGGCCAGCTTGATGAATGCCTGCATATTGGTGAGATCACTGGCGAGCTGACGTTCAGATAATATATGCAGAAGCTGCAATGACCCTTTTTCACTTTCTGTCGCGGCTTTTAATTGTTTATTCAGTGTTTGCTCTTGCTGGCTATTAAAAGTCAGAGAGGCAGATAAGTACTCTAATTTATGTTCAATGTTATTAACTAGCGCGTTTTTTTGTTTACTGGTATCTATGCCTAGATCGGCAAGCCAATGATAATTTGTCCATTGTTGGCTTAGTAGGCGCTGAATATAACTGCGAATCTCTTGTACTTTCTTTTGGGTTAGTAACTTTTGCTCATCGCCAAGCGTATCGAGTTTTTGTTCATCAGCGTTAACTTTTTTTGTCAGAAAAACAATAGCTTCTTCGATGAACTTAACTTGGTAATTGACCTGTTCAAGCACGAATGAATGATAAGGTTTGATTGTTTCATCATCTTGCTTTGAACGGTTAACCAAGTCTGCAATAACTTCACGTAGCTCTTCATTTTTGTTGATCAGCTGTAGGCTAACAACATTTTGAGCTGAACCTGTAGAGGTTTTTGATTCACTCAGTAGTTCTTTTAATTCCGTATTTAATGTTTTTATTTGAGTAATTGCGGCAGGTTTCTGGTCAGGCGGCGCTGCTGATGTTTCTTCCGTATTTGCCCACACCCACGATGAAAACATCAATAAAAGAATGCAAATCAAACGCATGAAATGGTACTCCTAAAAAACCCGAACAATTAATAGCATATCAAGCGAATGCTACTGGTTAGTCAAAATTCTACGATAACGATTTTTAGCATAAACCAAGTGCTTACATTATTACTTGGGCTTTGCTGTGGCTACTGCATTGGCTAGATTTTATTAAGTTAAGCAGACCTAGGTGTTTTTGTGATATCGATTCAAGTCAAAGAGTACAAATATCACTCTATAATTTATGGCCTGCGATGGGTGAAAATGATGATAGTGATCAAAATATCCATAATTAATAATACCTTAGTCACGTATTTTTACCTTGTAAGAAGAATTTTGCTATTGGTGTCATTTATACTTACAGGCTTAATTATAACAATATCATCTGTCAACATGAGATAGAAAAACGTTAGTAGGTATAGGTACATGGAAAAGTTATTTAAAAGGCAATTATTAGTCTTATTGTGTTCTGCTGGTCTGTTGGGGGGGTGTGCATCAACTTATGAAGATGGCCTATCAGCATTACAAGATGGAGAACCTGCAAAGGCACAAGAAATTTGGTTAGAGCTTGCAGAGGAAGGCAATGTTGATGCCATGTATGGCATCTATGATCTAGCAAGTAGCCGTTATAATCGTGTTTCTGACTCTGATATCGAGTGGTTGAAGAAAGCTGCCGATGCCGGTATGGCAAAAGCACAGTATCAATATGGTCTTATTACTTTTAATGACAAGCAGTTTTCGAAAGGCCATCAGTATATTAAACAGGCGGCAACACAGGGGCAGCCTGAGGCTATTAAGTTTGTCGAACGCTATAAGCCAACGCTCAAGACTTTCTTATCGGCAGAGAAAGGAAATCGTGTTGCTGAGTATAACTTAGGTGTGCATTACGCCAATGGTACTCAAGGTTTAAATAAAAACAGTAAAGAAGCAGCGAGTTGGTATTTAAAATCAGCCAAACAAGGTTATGCATCTGCTCAAAATAACCTCGGCATTATGTATGAAGAGGGAAAGGGAGTTACTAAGAATGCTACAGAGGCCGTAAAGTGGTATCAAAAAGCTGCCGATCAAGGGTTGGCCTCGGCTCAATTTAATCTGGGTGATCTTTATGAGAAAGGCCGTGGCGTAAGGCGCGACTACCGAAAAGCGGTAGAGCTTTATATGAAAGCTGCCGAGCAAGGGTTAGCCGGTGCGCAAAACCAGCTTGGTAATCTTTACCTCGATGGGAAAGGTGTTAAGAAAGACGGGAAAAAAGCACTTGAATGGCATACCAAATCTGCTAATCAGAATCTCGCTGCGGGGCAATACAATCTAGGACAATCCTATTACTTTGGCTATGCAGGTACAGTGGATAAAAAAGCCGCAGCATATTGGTTCAAGCAAGCGGCGTTGCAAGGTCATGTTAGCGCACAAGGTAATATGGGGGTTTTGTATAGTAATGGTGAAGGGGTTGAACAAAACTACCAGCAAGCCGTTAAGTGGTTAACCAAAGCGGCTGAGCAAGGCAATAGTAATGCGCAGTATGTATTGGGTAACCGTTACTACAACGGTGAGGGGGTTAATAAGAGCCTTTCATCTGCAGCTAAGTGGTATGGCAAGGCGGCTAAACAAGGTCACGTAGATGCACAATTTAAATACGCTAATAGCTATGCATTTGGAGATGGCAATACTAAGAGCAACCGCACGGCATTCACTTGGTACAAAAAAGCAGCAGAACAAGGACACACTACGTCACAATATAACTTAGGTGTTATGTATGACAATGGTGAGGGTACTGCTGAAGATAATCAGGCTGCGTTTAACTGGTATAGCAAAGCGGCGAAGAGTGATCATGCTTCTGCGCAAAATAACCTAGGGCTGCTATACAAAAAAGGTCAGGGCGTTAAGAAAAACTACGCGTGGGCAGCGTATTGGTTTGCGAAATCCGCGAAGCAAGGTAATAAGCTAGCTAAGAATAATATTAAAGACGCATTGGCTAAGTTGAATAAATTTAAAACCAATGCGTCAACAGTGAATATTTTGTCTGCAACCAACACTAACAGCAATGTGGTGAAGAAGCTGTCAAAAGGGACATATGTCTATAGCCTAGGCAGTAACGAGACTTGGACGGAAGTGCTTGATATAAACAATTACACCTTGGGTTATGTCAAATCTGATCAGCTAGTGAAAAATGTGCCTGTGAAGCCGAAGAAAACAGCACAAGTTAGCTACGATCCATACCCGGCTAAACCACGTGCTAAAGCGGGCTTTGTCACTTGTAATACTAAATGTACTAACGGTAACTGTTACCGTACTTACTCGGATGGCCGCAAAGTACATTTCCAAGCCAAACAAAAATGGAATGCGTTTACTTCACAGTTTGAATGGGATTCAGGTGGCTGCTAATCGATATACAGGTGTGCGTCATCATTGATGCGCCACGTGAATGAGTTACCTATTAGAACGGCTTTCTTCGGAAAGCCGTTTTTGTTTTCAAAAAGAAGGGAAGATTGCGAGATATATTGCGTATTGTGTACGTATAGCCGCGAAGACCTGATATGAAGGCATACTTGTTTTGCATTAATCTGCTGTTTACACTGCAAAAAGTAAGAGTCCATGTTTTCATTTGGAAAGTATTAAATGCAGCTGTTATTCAATTTCATTCGTCGGTATTGGCTAGTTATTGCAGCAATCAATTTAACCTTGATTACTGTGTTGTCATTGACTCCTTTAGCTGAATTGCCGACCGTACCCGGCACCGACAAAACTCACCATTTCATCGCGTATGGTGCGTTGATTTTTAGCGTAGCCCTGAGAAGACCAAAACGTTGGTTATGGATAGCTTTGTTCTTCTTTTGTTGGAGTGGCGTAATTGAACTGCTTCAACCCTATGTGAACCGCTATGGTGAATGGCTGGATTTATTAGCCAATGGTACGGGCTTGCTGTGTGGCATTGCGTTAGCGTTTATCGTTGAAAAGCTGTTTTTAACAAAATAAAAAAAGCCCCCTTACTAGAAGGGGGCAATAGTACCATCGCTTTTATTATTCGTTTCAATACGGCAACTGAGGAATAAAGAAGACCAGTGCTGAATAGTCAATGGCCTTCAAATCAGTGGATGATTAGCCGAAATCACCATTGACGTAACCGCGGGTACGGTCATCGCCTGGGTTGTTGAATAGTGCTTGTGTGTCATCGTGTTCAACCAGCTCGCCCATCAGGAAGAAGGCTGTACGGTCTGAAATACGACGTGCTTGCTGCATGGAGTGGGTCACGATAACGATGGTGAACTCTTTTTTGAGTGACTCCATCAAATCTTCAATCTTCTTGGTTGCGATTGGATCCAGTGCCGATGTTGGTTCATCCATAAGGATAACTTCAGGCTGCATAGCAATCGTACGAGCAATACACAGACGTTGTTGCTGACCACCTGAAAGACCAAAGGCGTGCGATTTAAGACGATCTTTTACTTCATCCCACAATGCTGCACCGCGTAGTGATTGTTCAACCACTTTGTCTAATTCTTTCTTATCTTTAATGCCTTGAGCACGTAGGCCGTAAGCCACGTTTTCGTAGATGCTCATAGGGAATGGGTTCGGCTTTTGGAACACCATGCCAACTTTAATACGTAGCTGAGAAACATCGATGTTGCCGTAAACGTTCTCGCCATCCATGGTTAGGTTACCGTCGATTTTTACGCCTTCGATCAGGTCGTTCATGCGGTTTAAGCAACGAAGTAGCGTTGATTTACCACAGCCAGATGGGCCAATTAATGCTGTTACCTGGCGGTTTGGAATTGGCAGGTTAATCTTTTTAAGTGCTTGGTTCGAACCGTAGTATAGGTCTAGATCTTGGATATCAAATTTGTTCATGGTTTTCTTCCTCAAAATTAGTAAGTCGCAGTATTGAAACGGCTAGCAATCAGTTTGGTTAATAAGTTAATAACAAGAACAATTACAATCAGAATGGTTGCCGTTGCGTAGGCTTGTTGCCATTCGTGAATGGTGTAGAGCTCTTGGGTCAACTTGTACAGGTGAACGGTTAGCGTACGGCCAGAGTCGAAAACGCTCTCTGGTACGCGGGCAACCATGCCTGCTGTCATGAATACCGGTGCTGATTCACCAATTACACGACCAACGCTGAGGATGATAGAGGTTACGATACCAGGCATAGCACTCGGTAAAATAAGTCTCCAGATGGTGTAGATTTTTGAAGCGCCCAGACCATAAGAACCTTCACGGTAAGTCTGAGGTACTGCCATTAACGCTTCTTCCGTAGTACGGATAATTACCGGCAGAATAAGAATACTCAGTGTTAATGCACCAGACAGAATCGAGTAGCCAAAGCCAAGTACAACAACGAAGAATGTCATACCAAACAGGCCGTAGATAATCGACGGAATACCTGCCAACGATTCAGTACAAAAACGGATAACTTTAACTAACTTACTGCCTACTTTTGCGTATTCAGTTAAGTAAATTGCCGTCATGATCCCCAGTGGTGCAGCAACTGCGATAGAAGCCGCAACCATATATAGGGTTGAGACGATCATTGGCCAAATACCAGACTCTTGACCTATGGTGGTGTAGTTAGAAGTAATGAAAGACCAATCTACGTACGATAGGCCGTTACTTAGGATGTACCAAACAACCCAAAGTAAGAAGCCAACGGTTACTGCCGCTGATGCCCAAATAACACCTAACGAAATTTTATCTTTAAGCAGCTGATGTGCTGTATTCGTTGCTTGTAAAGCCATAATAGTTACCTCGCGCGCTCACGGTTTAGGTAAAGAAGCGCAGCGTTCAACGTCATGATGAAGACTAAAAGAACAATACCCGTTGCGTACAGTGCACTTGCGTGAACACCTGTTGCGTATGACATCTCAATCGCGATGTTTGCGGTCAGCGTTCGTGCTGAATCTAGCAAGCCTTCAGGCATAGCTGGCGAGTTACCCATTACCATAATAATCGCCATGGTTTCACCCAGAGCACGAGCGATACCCAAGATAACGCCAGTCATGATGCCAGATCGTGCTGCTGGAACGAGCAGTTTGAAGATGGTGAACATCTGTGAAGCACCTAACGCCAAAGAACCTTCTTTGTATGTGCGAGGCACAGCGCGAATCGATGTTTCAGAAACGGTAATTACAGTAGGAAGAATCATCACTGCAAGGACGATAATACCGGCTAGTACTGTGTTACCAGCAGGTACTGAAAACACATTTTGAATCAGAGGAACGATAATCACTAGGCCGAAGAAGCCGTAAACTACCGATGGAATACCCGCCAATAATTCAATCATTGGTCGAATGATGTTTGCTAGGCGCTTAGGGGCAACTTCTGCGATGAAAATAGCCGTAAGCACACCGATTGGTACACCTAAAATAACGGCACCCGCTGTCGAGACCAGCGAGGCAACAATCATAGGGGCAATACCGTAAAGTGCTGGTGGTAACCAGTCGGTGCCTAAAACGATGCCAGAAACACCAGCATATTTAAACGCATCAATACCTTCACGGAAGATGAAATAAGCAATTGTAATCAGAGACAAAATACCTAGTGCAGCACTAAGCATAAAAAGGTTCTTGAAGAATAGTTCACGCCAATCGATCGTTTTCTTCGATCGTAGTGACGACATCTTCGTCGTTTTTTCAATATTTGCGATGGTCATAATAACAACTCCAACTGCCAGCGATATAAGCGGCTGACATTGAGGCAAAAAATAACGCTCAGTAACCACCGAGCGTTATTAAAGGGTTACTTAGTTAACAGCGATGTAGCCTTTACCTGAAACGAGCTTTTGTGCTTCTTCAGTTTGCGTCCAGTCTAGGAATGTCTTAGATGCTGGAGAGATTTTTGTTGTTTTGTAAAGTACTAGGAATGGGCGTTGTACCTTGTACTCACCAGAGTTAATAGCCGCCACTGATGGAGCATGGCCGTCTACAGACACAGCTTTAAGAGAGTTATCAACAGTACCTAGAGAAATGTAACCAATAGCAAATGGGTTATTTGCAACCGTTGTTTTTAGCTGGCCGTTACCAGATGCAACTTGTGCGCGTTGAGAAATTGCAGACACTTTCATGTCGTTAATTTTCTTTTTAAGGCTCATGATGTCTTCAAATGCACCGCGAGTACCTGATGCCGTATCACGGGTTACCACTACGATTGGCTTGTCTTCACCGCCAACTTGTTTCCAGTTTGTAATTTCACCTTTGTAAATTTTAGTGATGTCTTCTTTCTTCAAGTCTTTTACTGGGTTGCTGTTATGAACAACAACGGCGATACCATCACGAGCGACAACCACTTCTTTTAGTTCGCTCGATTTTTCAGAATCTTTTAAGTTACGAGAACTCATACCTAGGTCAGCCGAACCGTCATTTGCTGCACGGATACCCGCCGATGAACCTGGGCCTTGAACTTCAACAAACACAGATGGGTTTGCTTTGCTGTATGTTTCACCAAAAACTTCCATGAGTGGTGTTACTGAGCTAGAGCCAACAACAGAGATTGTTTCGTTTGCAACTGCAGCTGCGTTAAAAGCCATTGAACCTGCAAGAGCTAGTGCACCGATAACCTTTGTTTTCATTTTCCTGGTCCTTTACATGATGGCGTGATTGCCAATTGGGTTTGTATGAACGAAGCCAAGATTAGGAGAGTTTTATGACAATCATGTTTCAGTAGTTTGAACACTGTATGACGGTAGTCATAATTGCTTCTTATTTGTGCCATTAGGTGGGCTTTTGACTGCTAACCCCTTGGAATGGAGATGGTATTGATATAATTGTCAGTTTTTTGTCGTAGATTTTTAGTTGTTTGACCAATTATTTGTCGCGGAAATATGCATTTTCTTGCTGTAAATGGTATTTAATTTGTGATCTAGATCTACCTTTATGCTGACTTATAGGCGATAATGCAGCCCATTGTCGGCTTTATAAAATTATAAATTCAGGCCGAATATAATATGTTACAGCTAGTTATTTGAGGTTTTTGATGAATTTTTCTTTAAAGAATCTATCAATTCGCACACAGGTACTATTACCAGTGCTATTGATGGCCGCTGTTCTTTTCTTGTCTTTGCTATTTACTAAAGCTGAGTTAGAAAAAGAACAAACACATGTTACACAGAATACAAACGCACTGATCGAGTACAAAGATACGCTTGCTAATATCGATGATCAGGTTTATCCACTACGTATCAGTGCAGTTTACGCAATTTATGATGCAAACCGTCGTGATTCATTCCTTACTGAGCTAAACAACGGTGCACGTAAGATTGCAGCAGATCTTCAAGACATTGATCAAGTTCCTCAGTTTCGTGATGATGCAAAAAATGTAAAAAATGCGATTGATGCATACATCCAATACTCTACCCGTGCTGTTGATTTCTTTAACCGTTACGACACTGGTGTTGTATCGCAAGATGAATTCGATCGTTTCATTGCTGACTACCGCACAATTGGTAATACCATGGTGGCGACGATCAACAAGCTTTCTCAAGATGTGAATGCTTACGGTACAGCAAGCATGAAACAAAGCGCGGAAGATAATGCAGCTGTAATGCTAAAAGCGTCAATTGCGATTTTAGCGGTATTTATCATCGCTATCTTTGGTGCGTGGTGGCTATCAGGCTTAATTGTTAACCCAATCATTAAGCTTCAGGCTGTAATGCGCGAAGTGGCGGGTGGTAACCTACGTGTTCAAGCTGATCAAGACGGCGAGAACGAAGTTGCACGCTTAAGCGCTGATGTGAACAGCACTGTAACTCAACTGCACACGACGGTAGATGCATTAATCCGCATCAGTGAAGATGTAGCTTCTGCTTCAACAGAGCTTGCAGCGGTAATGACGCAGTCTGAAGCAAATGCTCAGCAAGAACTTAACGAGATCGACCAAGTTGCCTCTGCGGTGAATGAGCTTTCAAGCACAGCTGACAACGTAAGCGATAACGCAACTAATGCCGATGCGACTGCGAAGCAAACAGATGATCTAGCGAAAGAAGGTTTGAACATCTTTGAGCAAAGCAATGCAGCTAGCCAGCAGATGTCGAATACGCTCGAAGAAGCGGCAGGCGTGGTAACGCGTCTAAAAGACCAATCTGAGCAAATCAGCAAGGTTATCGAAGTTATTCGCAGTATCTCAGAACAAACTAATTTACTAGCATTGAATGCGGCGATTGAAGCGGCACGTGCGGGTGAATCTGGCCGTGGTTTTGCCGTTGTTGCCGATGAAGTACGTATGCTTGCAGCACGCACTCAGTCTTCAACGCAAGAGATTCAAACGATTATCGAAGAGCTTCAGTCTCAGTCTGGTAATGCGAATGAAAGCATGCAGCAGAGCCTAGAAATGCTTCAACGTAACCAAGCGCTTTCTAACCAAGCGAATGATGCGTTGATCGGTATTACTGAATCTGTTGTTCAAATCAGTGATATGAACACACAAGTGGCAACAGCCGCTGAGCAACAGTCTCAAGTGACGCAAGACATTAACCGTAATGTGACCAACATGTCTGAGATCATCAACCAAAACGTTGCTGGTATCAGTCAGAGTGCACAGGCAAGTGCTGAGCTTTCTCAACTTGCAGAGCAACAAAAACAACAGCTGTCTTTCTTTAAACTATAAGTAAAGCGGTAGATAGTTAATAAAAGCCTGTCTTTGACAGGCTTTTTTCGTTTAGGCTGAAAGAGCCGTAATGATGAACAGTGATAGTCGCAATGATAAAAAAAGCCCAACAGATGATCGTCTTTAATGCGCTGACCAAGCAGCAGAGCTTCACTAAAGCCGCCCAGTTGCTGGATATCTCACGTACTCAGGTGAGTAAGCAAATTCAACAACTGGAAGAGCGATTAGGGGTGCAGCTAGTGCAGCGTACGACACGCTCTTTTGCCTTAACGGAAGAGGGGCAACGCTTTGCTGTTCACTGTGAAAATATAGCCAGTGAGATCAATGATGCTGAAAGTGAACTGCTTGAAGTCAGTGATACTATGCAAGGTTTATTACGGGTTGGTATTGCACAGTCATTTGCACGTCATCATATTGCGCCTTTTATCTCAGAGTTTCATGAAAAGTACCCTCAACTCGATCTTGAGTTGAGCCTGTTTGATCACCGGGTTGACCTTATTGCTGAACAGCTCGATCTCTGGATTGGTATGACGGACTCTCCACCAGAAGGGTTTGTTGCTCGCCATTTGGCCGATTGCCATTTTGTGCTAGCGGCAAGTCCTGACTATCTTGCACGTAATGGGGTGCCATATACACCTGAGGATCTGTCTGATCATAACTGCATTACTTACTACAGCCGCGAGCGGAAAGACAACGTCTGGAGCTTTACTAAAGCAACGACAGATGATCAAGAAAATACAAACGTCCAATTGAAAGTAAAAGGTAATTTCAGAGTCGATTCTGCCGATGCTATTTTAGATGCCACCCTGACGGGGAATGGGGTGGGTTATCTGGCGACATATTTGTTAGAGAAAGAATTTAGCGAAGGGAAATTGGTACGGTTACTGCCTGATTGGACGCTGACTCAGCACATGCCTTTATATGCGGTATATCCGAGATACAAGTTTTTACCGAAGAAAGTGCACGCATTTATTGAGTTTGTTCGCCATCACATTGGTGAACCTGTCTACTGGGATAACGTATTGCGATAACGTTTGCACGAGATCTTGTGCAATATATCACCACGAGCAATGTATTTATGCAGCTTAATAATGTGATCATTGTCACTTGTGGAAACAAGAGTATCCCATATACGCACCAATCAGGTTGTTTTCGTTTGCTTTGCTGATAAAAGCATCAAAAAATCGGAATTGTGTGTCCAAAGTGTAAATGGGTGTAACAATCTGATCCTTGTCACACTTTGTAATATGAATAGAATGCCTCCGCAATCGTTTACTAAAAAAACTACTGTGGAGAATGACCTTGAATTATTTGGTCAGCATTTTAGGCGTATTTACGCTTTTTGCGGTTGCTATCTTATGTTCAGAAAACCGTCGCGCAATTAATTGGCGCACTGTGGGTGGCGCTTTTGCTATCCAATTAGTGTTTGCGGGATTCATTCTATATGTACCTGTTGGGCGCGATATCCTTAACAGCGTGTCAAATGCAGTATCTGGCATCATCGACTACGGTCGTGTTGGTACCGAGTTTCTTTTTGGTGAACTAGCTCAGTTTAAACTTGGTTTCATTTTTGCGGTTAACGTACTGCCAACGATTGTTTTCTTCTCTGCTCTTATTTCTGTGTTGTACTACCTTGGCGTAATGGGTTTCATCATTCGTACTATTGGTGGCATGTTGCAACGCATTCTTGGAACAAGCCGTACAGAATCTATGTCTGCAACAGCAAACATCTTTGTGGGTTCAGTAGAAGCACCACTAGTTGTTCGTCCTTACCTTGCTAAAATGAGCCGTTCTGAATTATTTGCCGTAATGGTAGGTGGCTTAGCCTCTGTTGCTGGTGGTACTTTGGTAGGCTATGCCGGTTTAGGTGTTGATATTAGCTACCTTGTGGCGGCAAGTTTTATGTCTGCACCTGCTGGTCTTATGATGGCTAAAATCTTGGTTCCTCAAACTGAAATGGTTGATGAGGAAAACCAAGCATCTGATGACGGTGAAGATGATGAGCCTGTAAACATCATTGATGCAGCAACACGCGGTGCGTTAGGTGGCCTACAAATCGTAATGGCAGTTGGTGCGAGTTTACTTGCTATTATCAGCTTGATTGCACTTATCAATGGTGGCCTAAGCCATGTTGGTGACTGGTTAGGTGTGAATAACCTAAGCCTTGAATTGATCTTTGGTTACTTGTTTGCTCCTGTGGCATGGCTGATTGGTGTACCTTGGTCTGAAGCGACAGTGGCTGCAAGCTTGATTGGTAAGAAAATCGCAGTTAACGAATTTGTTGCTTTTGCAGACCTTATGGCCGTAAAAGATCAACTAAGCGCACACTCACAGGCAGTTGTTACGTTTGCATTGTGTGGCTTTGCTAACTTGACTTCTATTGCCATGCTAATGGGTGGTCTTGGTGGCGTAGTGCCGAGTCGTCGTCCTGATATTGCACGCTTAGGTTTTAAAGCGATTTTTGCGGCAACCTTAGCGAACTTGATGAGTGCGACCATTGCCGGTGTGTTCTTGTCTTTCTAAGACTCGTATTACTCGCTAGATAATGAATTTTAAACAGAGAGCCTCGGCTCTCTGTTTTTGTTTAAGAAACGATTAAAAGCTAGGCCAAAGTAAATTGGCATCAATATTGCTGTATTATTGTTAGGTGGTTAAGTTTGGATTATCGAGTGGATATCTTCTGGTCTCACTTACTGCATTTCTCTGTTTAATTAGGCGTGAACATGAGAAACCTATGTGGTAACTGATTCAGAAAAGCTGTAGGTAGGGAAGCGCTGCCCGAATACACGGGCAACGGTAAGACCTAAGAGCGTTACATATTATCAATATAAAAATACCGAGAAGCGTTTTGTATTGATGGTAAAAGTATAGTGAAGAATGGCATTACACTTTCTTAAAAGTGATACCATTTTGTAAAGCGAGCGAGGTGAAGAAGCTAGCCTTTCTCAGAGCACTCTTTTTTTTCAATAAGTATTGGTTGCCTTAAGCATGAAATCACCCGTAGATAAACTTTTAACTAAGCATGAAAATCTTATTCATTCTGATGGTAAAAAAGTGTTGTCACATACGCAGAGAGATGACGGTGAGTGGGTACTGCATACCCTCATGATTGAAGATTGCGATGCCCCTTTTAAATTTCGCAGGACAAAAAGGTACCGTACGCTAAAAGGGCAACAAGTTAACTTAACCTATTACCCAGATAGCGAAAAAGTGGCAGGTTTTGAGATAGAAGTGATGCGCGTTGTGCGAATAAAGCTGCATTAATAGTTTGAAAGCTTTAAGCATTTTCTATTGTGGTGTTATTTCGCATTTCGCCCCTTGGGTGTAGCGAATATTGCGGAAGTAAGCTGTTGGTGTTTGCCCAGCCTCTGTGTATTCGCCTGCCCAATTTGAAATTCTTGAATCGGTCAGCCATACATTAGCCATAATGCGTAAGGTCGAATCTTTTGCTGATGGGGTAGGGGTTTCCGGTGTGTTTTTTTCGGTATGTACCAGCTCGCCATCGATATACCACTTGATCCGTTTTTTTGTCCATTTAATGGCGTAGTGGTGATAATCTTCCGATGCATCAAAATTTAAATAAATCAGCTTCTCGTTACTGTTTTCGTAACGATCATCATTCGTCCAGTAATTGATTTGAACGGCGTTGGTGTTATCGCCTAAAAACTCAATATCTATTTCATTGTGCATACCATTGCTGTTTTCATCTTTATCGTAAGGCCCTGCGAATAAAAAGAAAGCACTGACCACTCCCGGTTCATTAACCGGCTTTATTTCGGCTTCAAAACAGCCATAACGATAAAAATCATGGCTGCGCAGTTCGCCAGATTGATAGTCACTACTGCCGTCACTCAGTGGTGTTTTACTGAGGGTAATTGCCATTCCCTGATCTTCTGAAAAGGTGATTGCTTCACCTTCCCAGCGGTTTACGAAAGGAAAACCATTACTCCAACCGTCAGATTTCCACCAAATCTCTGAGTTTAATGTCTCGAGTGGATCAAGGAAGTTGTTATTCGTGTTGGCTGCAAAAACAGAAGATGAAACGAAGCTGCAAGCCATAAGGGCAAGCGGAGTTAATGATTTAATTGTCAGCATAACGGTATCTATTTGTAAAAGGCGTACAATCAGTGTAGCTACGATATATAAAACAATAGGCTGGGTTATGTATCAGTATTAAGACAAAACGCATTTTTGATACGCAATACATTCAACGATGACTTAGGTCACTAGACTTATCGCTAGCGCTAGGCGGCATATAATCAAAGATAGGCTTGTAGCCCCGTTGTTTATACCATAAGGCTATCAAGATAAGAGAGTTGGTATTGATGTTATAAGCCGTGTTTGGCGAGCCAGCTTTGTATAAACCAGTTGGTACAGAGCGGTTATTTAAGCTGTTATTGACCACGGTGTTGTACAACAAACGGCTATAGCTATCTTTGTAGATAACACTTAACCCAAAGGCGACTTTGTTACTGAAGGTTTGTCCATTTTCAATCGGTTTACCTCCTGGTGAAGTGGAAAGCCAGCTTTTCCCATAAAAATAGATATTGTTGTACGCAAACCATGGGCGTTGGCTTAGTGCATCTTCTGCAAAGATGATGAGTTTCTGGGATTGGTCATAGCGGTTCTTATGCAGGCTATAAAGGGTATCTAACTGGTTCCACCATAGATCGTGATATCCCAACTCTATCGCCTGAAGTACGTAGGGATCAGTGGTAAAGTAGGGCAAGTTACGAATATCTATGTACACTTCTTCTTTATCTACTATGACATGCTTACTAAATTTGGGACCAAGAGCTTCCGAGACATCCAGTTTCTCCATCGCAAACCCTTGAGCGGCATATTGTAAATAGCCCAATCGACCTTCTTGGCGATAGGATGTTAATTTTTTAGATTTATGTTCGCCAAATAAAGTACCGTTATTCACTGAACGGGCAATATCCCATTGCGTCGTAATGGCCTCGATTTGATCAACGAATTCAGGCTTATAACTTGCCACAATATTAAGCCAAATAAGTAACCGACCAATGTCTAAGGCTGACCACCCATCTCCATTTGACTGTGTTTGGCTGAGCGGGCCTGATGGTTTGCCTGTCTTGGTATTGTATTGTCGATTAGGCAGTATGTCCTTATACAGGGGTAAATCAGCTAAGGTTGTTAGTGTTTTCTCAAGCATGACGTTTGCTTGTAGGCTCGTGTATTCCCCTAGATGTTCCAACGCCAAAATTGCGCCAATACTACTACCAACGTCCCACATTGTTGCGTGTGAATAGCCTTGTACCGAATCGATTAGACCTGTGGTGTTATTCCAATTTCGGTCAATATAATAGCGTGCTTTTTTTATTAGCAGTTGGTCTTCACGGCTGAGCTTAGTGGCTTCAGAAGATAAGTGCATTCGGTGAACCGATTGCTTCTCTGAATGTTCAACGCTGGTGGTATGGTTAAGCTCTAAAGTGTCAGCGTCTGATTCTGCTGCGGATATATCTGTTTGTGTGGTTGTAATAATTGCCGGTGAGATGCTTCGGCGCTGAAACTCGATAACACTGGCTTTACTATTATCAACCGCCTGAGTCACAGCGCGTCCCCCAAAGAAGCTGGGTGCTTCCGTGTTAGTCGTAGTGGGGGTTTCCACGGAATGAGTTGTTGCAACCTTAGCCGTGGTGTCAGTGGAATAAGTATTGGCAAAGCCAGATGGTGTGCCCAGTACAAACCCCAGCACCAAGGCTGTAGTGATATCTCGAAGGCTGTACGGGAACCATTTCATTTTTAGGCAAACCTACATCAAACGTATTCATCCATGAATTAACTAACTATATGTTAAATAAAAGCTAAATCAAGTTTGATACAAGATGCTGTGATATGAAATATGATGAGCTTAATAAACGGCGTTTCCTACTGGTTTTCTTATCTATGAGAATAAAGCGATAAAAGGCAATATTGGGTAAAAGGTCAGCATGAGATGCTTGTATAATTATCATGCTATTCGTTACAATCTGCGCAAAGGATCGTATTTAGCATTTCAGGGATGTGACTTAATTTAAATAAGGTTACCCTGTGACTGCACCGCATATTGTTGAGTTTCTTTCTGATATTCCACATCAATTACAGATTGGCTGTGATGCTTTAGCGTTACGCTTGGCTGCGGTTAATACTCCTATCAGCTATGCTTCTCGCCGTTACGTATTGCCTCGCACTTCGGCAATGATGGTCAAAACATATCTTTCTCAAACACAACTATTTCTAGAACCTTATGGTGAAGTGGCGGACGCAGAAGTTGTACTCGCTTTCTCATTTGGTGATGCGCCTGCGGTCAATAAAGAATTAGCCAAAGTCGCGCAAGATAGTGTGATAGCACATCCCACTATGCCGTTATTAATGCAGCAAGAAATTGCGATTCATTCCGCGGCAACGAATAGCGCATCACTTTTTAGTATTCAAGCGACGGCTTACCAGACAACGGCTGATGTGGCACAAGCTGCGTTAACGTTAACGAATAAGCGTAAAGTTTTGGTGGTGGCGCAAGCTTGGCACGCGCAACGGTGTATCGATACCTGTGCATCACTGGGGTGGGAGGTTGTTGGGTTGCGTTGTTCTTCTGCTTTTCCTGAAGATGATCCACAGCCTTGGGTACGCCACCCGCTAAATTGGATAATAAAAGAAAGCCATAGAGAACAAGCCGCTGGATATGAAATTAGTGAGCGATTTCAATTAATTTAGTGATATTTGCTAGTCTAAAAAAGCTAACATATCAACATTGATGTCTATACTTCATATAATACTAGTGGAGTATGGAGAAGGAACTTGCTGCTCACTCATCTCAACAAGGCATTTGCAGATTGTAAGAAAGACTTGGCTTTTGTCGGGCTATTCAGTCTGGCGATTAACTTTTTAGTCCTTACTCTGCCTATTTACAGCTTACAACTTTTTGATCGTGTACTCAGTAGTGCTAGCTTAGACACCCTTTTTGCTTTGCTGGTTATTGCTGTTCTATTACTTTCTGCACAAGCAGTCATCGAGCATGTCCGTACACAGTTATTGCAAAAGTCGGGCTTAAAGTTAGATGTATCGCTGAGCCCTTCGTTACTCGCCGATAGTATCCGTCAATCTTCTCAGCAAAATCGTATTCAAAAACGTGGCTTACAAGATCTTGCAGAACTACGTAATTTCCTTGTTACGCCTTCAACATCCGCCATTTTTGATATTCCGTGGGTGCCTGTCTTTTTACTTATCCTCTTTTTACTTCACCCTTATATCGGTGCGGTTGCTCTTATTGGCAGCGTAATTTTTGCCGTATTGTCTGTATTAATGATGTATGCAGCACGAAAGCCAAGTGGGCATTCGCAAGAGTTAGCCGCTAAAACCAGTATGGAGTTGAATGATTACTTGCGGAATGCACCGACCTTACGCGCGATGGGCATGGCTGATAACGTGGGGAATATTTGGAACCAACGTAATAGTGAACAACTTAACTTGCAATGGAAACTGAACTCTCGAACAGGGCAATTACTTGCAATCAGCCGTTATTTTCGAACATTGCTGCAAGTGGTGATACTGACTGTGGGCGTGATGCTTGCCTTAGATCAGCAAATCGGTACCGGTGCGATTATTGCGAGTTCTATTCTTATGGCTCGAGTATTAGCGCCATTTGAACAAGCGGTAAGTGGCTGGAAAGGCTGGTATAGCGCCTATCAATCTTACCAACGTTTAAAAAACCTAGAATGCAGCAAGTCAGAGTTAGCAAAAACAGCCTTACCAGAACCTAAAGGTGAGCTGCTCTTAAAACATGTTGGATTGAAATTTGATGGTCAGAAAGAACCTGTTTTGCAAAATATTAGCTTTAAGTTAGGGGCTGGAAATGCTCTGGCAATTATGGGGAATAGCGGTTCAGGAAAATCGACTTTAGCAGCATTGATTATGGGTATTCATAAGCCGTCGATGGGGTCAATAAAGATTGATGGGGCTGCATTGGAGCTTTGGCCTGAAGAGCAGTTTGGCCGCCATATCGGTTACCTGCCTCAAGAAGTAGGTCTATTAGCAGGGACGGTTGCTGAGAATATTTGTCGATTTAGTGAAGCCCCAGCAGAAGACATTATTCATGCGGCAAGATTAGCGTGTGTACATGAGCTGATCATTTCTTTGCCTAAAGGGTATGACACCTATTTAGGTGAAGGAGGCATGCAGCTTTCTGGGGGGCAAAAGCAACGGATTGGATTAGCGCGTGCTATTTTCTCTAACCCAAGTGTTCTGGTGCTGGATGAGCCGAATTCAAATTTGGATCCTGAAGGCGAAGTCGCACTGGCGATTGTGCTGCAATATTGTAAAGAAAACAGTATTACAGTGGTGATGATAAGTCACCGTCCTGGTTTCTTACGGCAGATGGATTGGGTGATTGTACTTAAAGATGGAAAGATCGAAAAAGCCGGTACTTGCGATAAATTCTTGGGGGCTATGTCTGAAGTTGATGGTGCCGAAACAGTAACGGCGAATGCGAGTCGCTCTTCATCAGCAGCACAAGCAGGGGGTGCACGTGGATAGTTCAACTTTTGACACTAAGCGATTAATTATCTTTGGCTGTGTTTTCGTATTACTCACTGTCGGTATATTCATTTCGTGGGCTGTTACAGCCAAACTTAATGCAGCCTCTATCGCATCAGGCACTCTGGTTGTGGAATCGCAGCGTAAGAAAGTTCAGCACTTGCAGGGGGGCTGGGTAAAGGCGATTTATGTTTCCGAAGGGCAGCAAGTCGAAGCGGGTGACATACTGCTAGAACTGGCAAACAGTAAGGCAGAATCGGATTTTAGGCGTTTAATATTGCGTGCGGTTTCCTTGCAGTCTCAGCACGATCGTTTAGATGCCGAGCTAAATAAGAGTAAAGCGGTTGATTGGAGTGTTAAGCGTTTGCCAATTTTGTCAGAACTCGATGAAGTTGAATTAAGTAATATTATCAACACTCATCAAATGCAGTTTCAGCAGGCCTCCTTGCGGGATGATTTACGCTCAGGTCAATTTGAACAACGTAAACTGCTGTTAGACGAACAATTACGAGGGGCTAAATTCCAGCTTCGAGCAATTCGTCGACAGCTAGAACTAGTGAAACAAGAAATTGAAATGACGGCGGGGCTACTTAAAAAAGGGTTTGTAGCTAAAACTAGAATGCTTGAGTTACAACGCCACCAAGCCAGCATTGAAGCACAAATTGCGGAGCTGGACTCTGAAAAAGAAGTCTTGGCACGCCAGTTGGTGTCGCTAGAGCAAGACTATGACACGGAAACTATTGAAATTCAGCAGGGATTGACGGCACAACTTGAGCTTACAGACAAAGAATTAAGGGATGTGAAACAAGCGTTAACCGCAGCAACCGATATTCGCTCCCGCGTGACGATCCGAAGTGAACACAGCGGTACGGTTGTAGGCATGAATGTGCACAGTGTGGGCGGTGTCGTTAATGCGGGTGATGTGATGATGGAAATAGTCCCCAATAGTGACGAGTTAATCGTGGAAGCTTTGGTTAAGCCAGAAGACATTGATGTTGTTCACCAAGGGTTAGCTGCAAAAGTGCGATTGAGTGCTTTTAATGTGCGTCGGACGCCTCCCGTCCAAGGTGAGGTGATATATGTAGCCGCTGACCGATTAATGCCTAAAAAAGAGTCCCAACAAACGGGGTACCTCGTCAAAGTTAAATTAAGCAAAAGCGATGTAGAAAGGCTGGGGGACGTTGAGTTATACCCTGGTATGCCTACCGAGGTCTTTATTTTATTAGAGAGCCAAACAATGTGGGAATACCTTTCTGCTCCCTTGTTTAGTTCTTATTACCGCGCCTTTAGAGAGTCGTAAGCAGGAGGCTTATCATGATTGTGTTTTGGTTATGCTTTTATTTGTTTTTCTTTTTTCTTGCGGTTGCTATTGGTTACCACAAGGGAAATTTAGTCGCAGGTATCTTATTAGGCTATGTTTTAGGTCCAATTGGTGTGTTGCTTTTATGCTTGAGTAAAGACCGAAAACATATTACCTGTCCTTATTGTGAAGCTCAGATACACAAGCGTTCGTATTTTTGTCCTAAATGTCGAGAAAAAGTAATGGCTGTTGCCTAGGGTAAAAGTATAGGAAAGTACAATGAGAAAGAATAAACAACGCGCAAAGTCAGCAAATCATCAAGCGATACTTCCTCAGCACACAGGACGATTGGAAGGGAAGTGGAAAAGTTCGGCGATGCTCTCGTATATAGCGACGTTACTTGGTAAATCAAGACTGACGGTTTCTGCTGTAGTGGCTTTTGTTCTTACGATAGTCGTTGTTTGGCAGTATTATCAATATCAAGAAAGTCTGACACAACTAGTAGCAAAAGAAGCAATCATTGTTGATCAGCGCGATCAAATTAATGAGCTGTTAGTTGAGTTAGATAATCAGGGGCAAAATGTCATTGAGCTGGAAAGCAATGTTAGCTTAGCCAGTGAATTACTTGCGGATAATAATTTAACTGTGAGCTTGCTGAATGAAAAAGTTGAGCAGTTACTGGAAGATAATGCTGACAAAGAAGCTGCATTGCGGTTGGTGAAGTTAGATTATCAACGTAATTTATCAAAGGAACGGAATAAAGGTAAAGCGCGCATTCGCTCGTCTGAGCAAGCCTTGGCGCAAGAGCGTGAGGCTTTAGCTTTGCAAGAGGCCAGTGTTAATTCCAAGATCGGTGATCTTGATGATTGGGAAAAGAAAAAGGCCGAGTTCGATAAATTGTATGCAAGTTCGGCGCTTGAGGTAGAGAATGAAAAGCGCATCGATAAGCTAATGGCGCAGTTTAATAGTTTACGTGTCGATCTGACAGTGGTGAATGAGTGTGACAAAGATTATTTATACCGCTATAACGAAGCCAAAAGTGTACTGAACCATATTCGTACGTTTATACAAAAATATGAAATGAAACAAGAATATTACTTTTTTGTTATTTCAAATGACAGCCAAATAACATCCCAAAATAGGAAAATTTGCTTTAAAGATTAGTCTTAATTGCGACAGCTCATGCTACTTAAACGTGTAATGCGTTTATTTGAAAGGCTGATGATTTTACTGTAAATAAAATTATCATTTATCAATACGTGTATTTAGGTATACTGGTCGGCTGTAACCGTTTGTTGAGTATATAGAAATGCGATTTGTTGTTGGATGTGCGTTATTGTTAGTAGGTTGTAGTTCAACAACGAATATACAAGACCGACTTTTAAGTGATATTGACTACCCTTTATCTAAAACGTTTGAATCGGGTCGATTCGAAAGTGTTGTTATGCAGCCTTATATTCAATTTGGGCAGCACAAGCGCTTTTACGAAAAAACGACTCTTTCTCAGTTTAAACGTTTAAGCAAAGCGCGCTCTGCGAGCCTAGCTGTGCAATATGCCGACTTATTTGATGAACCGCTTGATGTTCAGAACCGTCATTTATATCAATACCAAGTGAAATTCGGTCAGGAAGTGGGTCAAACGAAACGCTATTTCTATATTTTCGATACTCACGATAATGGTGCTCGCTGGGTGATGAACATTCATCATGACGGCATGGGTGCTGAGATGATGTTCCCTACCAAGTTAAGTACCCTCGATGAAGGCATGTCATTCACTGCAACCTATGATTTGCAGATAAGTGATGTGGTGCATTTAGCTGAGAAACAAAAAGAGACGTTACTTTTCCCTGTGACACGGTTAGTGAACGCTTTGGATCAAGCTGCTATTAGCGATGACGATTTTGCTGATGATGCCTTTAGCCGCTCAATTACCACACTCATTGATTATGAAGGCCTATTTCCGATTGGCTTTTCATTTAAAAACTCGTTAAAGGGAACAAGTGACAGTAAAGCTGCTGGTGATGCACTATCGCAACAGTGTACGTATACAGTCACCAAGACCTTCCAGCCGCTAAAATCACGTGAAGCATTTGCGGTTAAAGAGATTAAATTTGAAACGGTGAAAGTTAATACTGCTTATGAATACACGCTGTCTTGTGATGGCCGAGAGGCTGATCACTTGGCTGTCGATAGTCAGTTTTGGTATTCACCTGCGATGGGGATTTTAAAAACAGCACGAGATGTGAGTTTTACTGAGCTGGTTTCAGATGATTTGCTAGATGATGCGATGAGCTATATTGATGATAAGCAAGCGTTTAAAGCAGAGTTATCTAAGGTGAAGTTTACCATTGGCTCTGCTGTGACTGAGCTGAAGCAGTAATGTGATTTTCTGTGTGATATTTTGCTCAGTTAGTTACGGATATTAGGTAGATCCACACGCTATAAGCAGCAAAATGCCGATACGGTTTGTATCGGCATTTTTGTCTGTGCTTACTGTTCACTATGGTGTGGTAATGTAAGATTAAATATCTGCATCGTTGAAACTGATGTTTTGGCTATCGCTATCACTCCAGATGGTGACTTCTTTACCTTCACTATTACTGAAGGTGTAACCAGTCAGTGAACTTACATCAATATCTTGGGCTTCGTAGGCCGCTTGTAAGTTGCTATCCATACTTGCGTTACTGCTATCGAGTGTCCAACCAAAGCCTTGCAAGTCAAGCGACTCAGCACCAGAGCAAACAAACTGCCCATTAGCATCACCAGCGGTGTCATTGACTAAGACTTTATCTAACGCGATTTTTAGCTCGGCATCGGTCGCATTTACGACTACCCCTTCAATTTCTTGGTAAGCAGTTTGGGTCATATCAATGATTTGGTTATCACCATCGCTGCCAACAGAAAGCACATCGAAGCCTTCGCCGCCACTAAAGTGCACGGTAACACCGTCTGTTTGTGCTATGTCTTCTTTGTCGAAGATAAGGGTATCGTTGCCGCTACCAGCGAACAGTTGGTCAGAGCCTGCGCCGCCATCAAGGGTATCATCACCACTTTGGCCAAAGATAAGGTCGTTACCAGCATCACCACTGAGGGTGTCATTGCCGATGCCACCGTCGATGTTATCGTCGCCATCACCACCTTTGACTGTGTCATCGCCTTCACCAGCCGATAAGGTATCGTTGCCAGTACCACCATCGATTGTATCGTTACCTATGTCACCATAAATGGTATCGCTACCACCGTCCCCAGTAAGTTTATCGTCACCTTGCTCACCGTAGATAACATCATTGCCACTGCCGCCTTTGACAGTATCATTATCATTTCCTGCGAAGATAACGTCGTTGCCACCATCACCTTTTAGCAAATCAGATCCATCACCGCCATGGAGGGTATCGTTACCTGAACCGCCATATAAGCTGTCATTGCCTAAACCACCCGTGAGTTGGTCATCGTCATTTTGGCCGTACAGTTTATCGTTCCCTTCACCGCCTTCGAGCACATCATTACCGCTACCCGCATACAGTTTATCGTTCCCTTCACCACCTTTTAGCGTATCGTCACCTGAGCCTGCATTTAGGTAGTCGTCACCAATACCGCCATCGAGTTGGTCACTACCACTGCCTGAATAAAGGCTATCGTTGCCTTCTTCCCCTGACAGTTTGTTAACACCGTTGCCAGCACTTAGGTAGTCATTACCCAAGCCGCCAGTCATGGTGTCGTTACCGCTACCCGCGTACAGTTTATCGTTACCTTCGCCGCCATCCAGGGTGTTATTACCGCCGCCTGCGGTTAGGTCATCATTGCCTTCACCGCCAGATAGTTGGTCATCACCATCACCGGCTTTTAATGTATCTGTTCCTGCACCACCATCAAGGATGTTGTTACCGGAGTCGGCTGTTAGACTATCGTTACCATCGCCCCCAGATAAGGTATCGTCACCAGCACCGGCGTTAAGTGTATCGTCACCTAAGCCGCCCTCTAATGTATCATTGCCTTCGAAGCCTTCTAAGCGATCATCGCCGTCATCCCCTTGAAGGATATCGTTGCCAGTGCCGCCGTAGAGGGTATCGTTATCATCGCCGCCTGATAGGGTATTGTTACCTGCTTCGGCATGAAGCTCATCTTGTCCCGCACCGCCTTTAAGGGTGTCGTCACCTTCGCCTGCGAAGAGTTTATCGTCACCTTCTCCACCTTCGAGGATATCGTTGCCGTCACCACCAAGAATGACATCATCGCCCGCTTCACCCTTAAGGGTATCTTGGCCTGCGCCACCTTCTATTTGGTCGACACCTGCGCCCCCTGAGATATTGTCGTTACCTTCAGCACCGTAAAGAAGATCGTCGCCACTGCCTGCAGTCACTGTATCGTTACCGCTACCACCAAATAGTGTATTGGTACCTTCACCGAGATCGATCGTGTTGTTACCCGCTTCGCCGTATACTGTATCGTTACCTTCACCCGCTGTGATGGTATCGTTGCCGTCACCTGCAAATAGGGTGTCGTCGCCTTTACCACCTGTGATGGTATCTTGGTCACCACCACCGTATAGGGTGTCATCAGCATCGCTACCGATAAGGGTATCATCACCTGCGCCGCCGTAAATTTGATGGCTACCACCTGCTGCTGCGATTAAGGTGTCGTCGCCGCCTTCACCGAGTAGGGTATCTTGACCATCATCCGTTAGGGTATCGTTACCTTCGCCACCAGCTAAGAAGTCAAAGCCTTCACCACCGACTAAGGTATCGGCGCCATCACCGCCAAAGAGCGCATCGTTACCTGCACCACCGTCGAGTTTATCATCGCCACTACCGGCATCGACGTGGTCATCCCCAGCGCCTGCGGTGATCGTATCTGTGCCGTCACCGCCATAAATCATATCGTTGCCTTCGCCTGCATCTATCGTGTCGCTGTTGATGCCACCATAAATTGTATCGTTACCTGTACCAGCAGTAATTTGGTTATCACCTGACTCACCATAGATAGTATCGTTACCTTCGCCTGCATCTATGGTATCTGCGCCCCCCCCAGCAAAGATGGTGTCATCACCGGCATTTGCTGTAATTGTATCGTTACCGTCACCACCGCCAAGAATGTCGTTTTGGTCAGCACTTATCAGGGTGTCATCACCATCATCACCGTAGAGTTGGCTAACACCTTCGCCGCCATCTAGGTAGTCATTACCTGCACCGCCAGCCAGTACATCATCACCCGCTTCACCAAGCAGTTTGTCATCGCCTGAGCCACCAACTAGCGTATCGTTACCATCACCACCGAGTAAGTTATCATCACCCGAACCGCCGAGTAGGGTATCTATCCCTTCGCCGCCGCTGAGTGCATCATTACCGCTATTTCCTTCTAGTAAATCGTCGCCTTTATTACCTACCAGCACGTCATCATCACCGCCGCCGTGCAGCTGGTCTGATTCATCCGATCCTGTTAGCACGTCATTGCCAGCACCACCATAAAGGGCACTGCTATTGAGGCCGGCATTGATGGTATCGGCACCGTCTTCCCCAAAAAGGGCGTTGTTGCCGCTTTCACCTTCAATAATGTCATCGCCTGCACCGGCATAAACATTATCAGCGCCTGAGTTGGCATAAATGGTATCGTTGCCTGCACCTGCAAATACGTTATCGTCACCGTCACCTGCCGTGATGGTATCCGTACCGCCGCCTGCATAAATGTTATCGTTACCTGTACCCGCATCAATACTGTTATCACCTTCGCCTGCGTAAACAATATCGTGCCCGTCACCGCTGTCTATGGTGTCATTACCTTCGGCGCTATAGACGGTGTCGTTGTCTGCACCTGTGATAATGGTGTTATCACCTGCTCCTGCAAAAACAGTATCGTGGCCATCACCTGTTGTAATGGTATCGTTGCCTGAATCGGTATAAACAGTGTCGTCGCCAGTCCCTGAATCAATTGTATTGTTGCCTGTCTCACCAAACAGGGTATCGTGTCCTGCGCCACCGGAAATGACATCATCACCACTACCTGCGTAGACAAAATCATCGCCATCACCAGCGCTAATGACATCATCACCTTCGTTGGCGTGAAGAATATCGCTGCCTTCGCCACCATCAAGCACATCATTGCCTTCACCACCAAATAGTTGGTCGCTGCCTGTGCCACCACTCAGGTTATCGTTACCGACACCGCCATAAACCATGTCGTCGCCAGTACCGCCTTTAACAAGGTCGTCACCTTGCTCACCAAATAGTTGGTCGTTGCCTTCGCCCCCTAAGATAGTATCGTTATCATCACCACCTAGGATTAAGTCATTATCAGCGCCACCATCAATAATATCGTCGCCTGTGCCGCCAAGAATAAAGTCATCCCCTGCGCCACCAGTGATGGTATCTACGCCGGCATCACCGTGAATCTCATCTTTGCCTTCGCCACCATCAAGGGTATCTGTTCCTAAGCCGCCAAAGAGCTTATCGTCGCCTGTGCCGCCTGTAATAATGTCATTGCCGTCATCACCAATAAGGGTGTCGTTGCCAGCGCCGCCATCAATAACATCATCACCTAGCTCACCAAGTAACAGGTCATCGCCTTCATCGCCAAATAACTTGTCGTCACCATCACTGCCCAATAAAGTATCGTTGCCTGTGCCGCCATGTAATTCATCGTCACCATTACCACCGATGAGTACATCATTACCTTCATCGCCGTACAGTTTGTCGTCATTGATATCGCCATCAATGAAGTCATCGCCAGTACCACCATAGATGGTATCTGCCCCTTGTTGACCAAATAGGCTATCTGCGCCGTCGCCACCAGTAATGGTGTCGTCATAGATGTTATGTGCAATAAATTCGACTGAATCAATATCAGTAATTGGATTGCCTTCAGGGTCGATTAACGTAAAGCTAACCAGTTGGTCAGTACCAACTTGTTCTTTTGTGAATGTAATATCGACTAGGATTTCGCCTGTTTCACTCACAGTCGCCGGTACCGATGCGATGACAGTGCCTGCGGAGTCAGTTAGTTGAACAACAACAGAGGTATGCTTAGGATCAACCGTAAACTTAGTTGTCATTGATCCCGTATCATCAACAATATAATTACCTAACCGAGCACTGTGTGTGACTTGCTCTTGCGGTTCTTCTGGTGTTGGGGCTGTGTAACTATATACAGTTTGAGATTCCCCCCATTTATCATCGACAGCTGGTTCTGCTGGTGGTTCTTGACCATATTCAACATCACCAAAAATCGTATCATCGCCAGCACCGCCAGATAGTGTATCGCTGCCTTCCCCACCGGCGACAAAGTCATCACCGCCTTTGGCTTCTACATGGTCGCTACCAGAAAGAACGTTAATACCATCATCGCCTTCCGTGCCTACGACTTTATCGTTGTTTTTAGTCCCTTGCATACTCACCTCATTTGAATCTGACGGTAATTGGTAATGTATAAATATTTGTTCTCTATAGATGGCATAAATGATGCCAACTTTAGGAACCAGGAGCTAAGTCACGATAATGGGGGAGGGTGAAAGCACCTAAAAGTGCGCTAACCTTTTGTATTCCCATTGCCAATAGGTGACTAGCAGCATAAAAATACAGTTTCATATCAAGGTTAGACGGCTTTTTAGGCATTGCCATAGTTAATTCTGGATATTTTGGGGTGAATGCAATACGCAAAGGAAGAATGTTTTTAACTATGAAAATTGCAAAATGCAAAGAGGGATTAGAAGGAAAAAGAGTAGGCTAAAGTGATTGAACCATCAATAAAACGTCCAGTATCTTCACCTCGTTCTGATGGGTTCCAACGGTTACCTGAGTAGTTATTGTATTGCAATGTAAATGAGCCTGGGCGCCAATCGAAGTAGCCAAAGCCATAGGTGAAATCAGGGTTCCACGGTTGCCGTTGTGATTTATCAAAATAGTAGAAAGCAGTACCATTGACATACCAATTGCCATAAATGGAATATTTACAGCCAAGGCTCAGTGTTTTATGGCCACTTTTATAGGATGTCGAAGCGAGGTCGAAATACTCAGGAGTGTAGTTAAAGTCGACTTGACAGCCAATGGCACCATCATCAGTAAAAGTAAGCCAATCAACAAATGGCTTAGTCACTGGAAACTTCCAGCCAAACGCCCATGTACCTTGATTAAAGTTGGTAACAGGTTGCTCATCTGTACCATTAAAGCGGTTACCACCGTAATTAGAATATAAAAGGCTAAAGGTATAAGGGCGCCAATCGCTGTAACCAAAAACGTAAGTAAAGTCGGGGTTCCATGGCTGCTGCTGATCTTTATCGAGATAGTAATAGAGGTTGCCTGATACAAACCAGTTGCCAATAATCACATATTTGAGAGATAAGGTCCCAATTGTATTGTTATTAGTTGGGCCGCTTGTTGCATTTGCAGGCACATTCGCCGCTTGTGTTTGTAATAGCGGATGCCCCAATCCTAAGTTACCACTTAGCCCTTTCAGCCAACTATCATCTTCGTCGCGTGGTTTTGTCCAATCTTCAAACGGCACATCAAACGAGCTGGTCACTCCTTTCCAAATAAGGGCAGACTCTGGCTCTTCGTCATCGGATTTTTTATTAACTGTGGCTGCTTTTGCAAAATTAGGCGAGCTAGGTTCTGGAGCATGCTTAGCGGTTTCGGATTGGTACTCACTCGCAGTAATCGGCAGGCTATTAACGCAGCAAGAGAGTATGGAAAGAAAGGCAATAGTCTGTCTTTTTTGCATCATCCCTCCTTAGTAAGCATCAATTTAGTACGCTAAGGTACTAAAATACAACATTTATTACTTCTTTATATAACACTTGTCACATAGGTAAAAGTTTTTGTCTAAATTTATGGTGTAGAGGGTAAAACTTACTAGACTTGATTTGTGATAAACATGTTCTTGATATGTTGACACCACAGAATAATATGCAATAAGGTGTTTATTCTTGTGTGGTATTGCTGAAACGGTGGCTTCTGAATGAATGACATTCTTGTAGTAGATGACAACAGAACCATGCTGATGTTTATGGAACGAGTGCTGACCAAGCGTGGGTTTAATGTAACAACAGCAAATGATGGCACACAGGCCTTAACGGTTTTGGAAGAATGCCCACATATCCAATTTGTATTGAGTGACTGGATGATGCCTGAAATGGATGGCATTGAACTCTGCAGCCGTCTTAAGTCTGGATCGTACTCTCGTTATATTTTTTTCGTATTACTGTCAGGTAAAGACGATCAAGAATCTATTATCGATGGCATTAATGCGGGTGCTGATGATTTTGTCGTTAAAGACACACATGTCGATGAAATATCAGCACGTATAAAAGCTGGTTTTCGTACCTTAGAGCTCCATAATCAAATAACCGCGCAAAATAATGAGCTTGATTCTGCTTACGCCATAATGAAAAAGGATTTAGAGTCTGCTGGTGATTTATTAAAACGTTTATTACCCGCAGAGCGAAAACTGTCTGGTGTTGAAATTAGCTATGTCTCTTTGCCTAGCGCCCAAATTGGCGGTGATATGCTGGGCTACATGCAGTTAGATGAAGAGAACGTCGGATTCTATCTACTCGATGTTGCAGGGCACGGGGTGTCATCGGCACTTATGTCGTTTTCTGTTCAGCAGAGTATTGCTGTCAATACTGGCAAAGGGTCGATTGTTAAATCGCCTATCGAACAAGCGCCTTTCTATAAAATTAATTCACCTGATAGCGTCCTTAAGCAGCTCAATGATCTGTATTTAAGTGATGACCATAATTTACTGTATTTCACCATGGTCTATTCCGTGCTCAATGTAAAAACGGGCATGTTGGAATTTTCAATTGCAGGGCATCCGCCTTTAGTGTGGTTGCACGCAGCAACAGGTGACGCTGAATTTATTGGTCAAGATAGCTTTGTTGTTGGGGCCTTTGATTTTGTTGAGTACCAAACGGCAAGAATACAGTTAGAGCCAGGTGACAAAATTTGGATTTATTCCGATGGCATCACTGAGGCAGAAAAAGGGTCTGAACAGTTTACTGAAGAAGGGCTTAGACAAACCGTGATGGAAATAAAACACCATCCAACCACAGTGCAAACAGAGATGTTAGTTAATCGCGTCAGGGATTGGCAACGTTCAGAACAATTTGACGATGATGTGAGTGTACTCGTAGTCGAATGGACAGGTTATTCAGAAGGGGAACAATCATGCAATACGAAGCTTTCAACCAGGGTCAATGCACAATTCTTCAAATAAAAGAGGCACGTTTTGACGCTAAATTAGCGCCAAGTTTTCGCGCTGTTATTGAAGAAAAAGTAAATGAAATTGATGCACAGCTTGTACTCGATCTTACTGATGTTCGCTTTATGGATAGCAGTGGTCTAGGTGCTGTGATGGGTGCCTATAAATTATTGAAAGGAAAGAAAATAAGTGTGGTAAACCCACAGCGTGCAGTGAAGGAACTACTTAAACTCACCCGAATGGATAAATTAATTGCGAGCTACGATTCGATCGAAGACGCTGTTAGCACTGTTGCTTAGGAGCTAGCTATGAAGGGAATGATTCTTGCCGCAGGGAAAGGCACCCGAGTAAAACCTATTACTCAAACAATCCCTAAACCTATGATCCCCATACTGGGGAAACCTGTCATGGAGTCGATGATTCAACTGTTTGCATCACATAGCATCGACAAAATTGTGGTTAATACCAGCCATCTTGCAGAAGTGATTGAAAATTATTTCGGTGATGGTCATCACTTTAATGTGCAGTTGTCGTATTCATATGAAGGTGAAATGAAAGACGGTAAGTTCATCAGCAAAGCATTGGGTTCTGCGGGTGGCATGAGAAAAATCCAAGATTTCTCTGGCTTCTTCGATGAAACTTTTGTCGTTGTATGTGGTGATGCTTGGATCGATCTTGATTTAACGGAAGCGGTTAAGCGTCATAAAGAAAAAGGCGGCATTGCCACTATTGTTACTCGCAATGTTGATATTAGCGAAGTGAGTAAATATGGCGTTGTTGTTGCTGATGACTACGGCCGCGTGACGAGTTTCCAAGAAAAACCGTCGGAAGAGGAAGCGCTATCGACCGAAATTAATACGGGCATTTATATTTTTGAGCCTGCTATTTTTGACTTTATTCCTTCTGGTCAAGAGTTTGATATTGGGAGTGAGCTATTCCCAGCCTTGGTTGACAATGATGTGCGCTTTTATGCCACTAACATGGATTTTCAGTGGCTGGATGTCGGCAATATTAGCGACATCTGGGGAGTAACTAGTGAAATACTACACGGAAAAGTCCCTGGTTATCCTATTCCTGGAACTCAAGTGAAACCTGGAATTTGGGTGGGTATTAATACGGTCTTTGACCCTGATAGTTGCAATATTACACCTCCTGTTATTGTGAGTAGTGGCTGTGAGATCCAAGCCGGTGCTGTTATCACTGGGCCTGCGGTGATTGGTGCTAACTGTAAAGTTGAAACAAATGCCGTCATTAATAAAAGCCTAGTGAGTGATTATATTCATATTTCGGGCTCTGCATTTGTCGAAAATAAAACAGTCTTTGGTGATTATTTCATTAGTCATGATGGTTATACGCAATCTCTTATCGAGATGGATGCGATACATATGCTGAAAGATCGCCGTACCAGTCAGCCATTGTTGTCTCATCATCAAGGGCAGGGTGTTTTCTTTTCACATAAGCCAGAAGAAGTCACAGTGACTAAATAGTAAGGAGCGGCTCGATGGAGACGACCAAATGTCATTTTAACAAACAGTACAAAAGTTCTTTAGATGTTTCTCGCGATGTTGCTGAGGACATAAAAGCATTTTGGTTAGACGTTGGCTTGAAAGAAGATGTTATTGATCAGATTGAATTGTGTTTGGTTGAGTTGGTGAATAATGCTTACGAGCATGCTTATCAGTTAAACGAAGGCGAGCCTATCGAGCTTAATTCCTATATCAAAAATAATGAACTCGTGATTGAAATTGCCGATTACGGTGAATCAATGACTGATGAGGAATTTGAAAAGGCAGTAAAAGGAACCTTTATTGAACCCGATCCTGAAGACCCGGAAACATGGATGACGTCAGGGCGAGGCTTCATTATTGTGGTTCAACTTACAGATAACCTTGAATACGAAAAAGCTGGTGGAAAAAACACCTTCAAGCTTTATAAAAAAACAGAAGCATAGAACTTATTGCAGAGGAAAATATGAGAATAGCTTTCGCCACGATGGCGTTATTCTCATTATCATCTTGCGCTATACAACAACCTACTAATGACTGGCAAATTACAACGCAATCGTTAAATGGATTATGGCGATTAGAGATAATTGATGATCAACAACGTCAATCAACAAGTCGAAATGTCAATGTGCCGAATAACTGGTACTTGGAAGGAATTGATCATGCTGGAGCTGCAATATACCAGCGAGAATTTGATACAAGGGTTTCTGAAGAGTCACGTTATTGGTTAGTGTTTGATGCTGTAGATTATGAAGCAAAAGTGTCTGTTAATGGCGAACAAGTAGCAACGCATACTGGCTACTTTTCGCCTTTTGGTGCTGAAGTTAGCCATCTGATTCGTGATCGTAACAATAATATTGAAGTTTGGGTGAATAGCCCGAACGAATCGATTATGCCTGATTGGTCTCTATATAAGACGCAGATCAAAGGGGTCTTAAATCATCATGATACCCGCCCTGGTGGTGCATGGTCTGATTCAGGTCAAGATAGAAACTCAGGGGGAATATGGGGCGATGTTGTCCTTAAAGCCACGGGGCCAACAGCCATAGCATCTCTCACTGTGGTGCCTAGTATTGATTTACCATCAAAACGATCTCATTCTGAAATCGACAAACCTGCAGCCAAGATTCTAGCCACAACCAAGACTCAAGCATCAGTGAGCCTGACTGTTAATAATCTCTACAGTCAGCCCATTTCCTTTTCTTACCGTTTATTCGAAGGCAATAACACAACGCCTGTTGAATCCTATGAGCAATCAGTAAACGTCAAAGCCGGTGAGCAGATTATTAATTGGCAGTTGCCGAAGAAGGTTCGTGATCTTTGGTGGCCATGGGATTGGGGTAAACCAAGTCTATATCGTTTAGAGGTTACAGCTTCGATTAAAGGAAAAGTAACAGATCAGCAGGTTACAACAATTGGTTTTCGGGATGTCGATTTAAAAGAAACGTTTGATACAAAGGAAAATAAACAGAAAGGGCAATTTTATATTAATGGTTTAGCGTACTTTGTCAGAGGTACAAATTATATCGGTAGTCAGTGGTTAGGTGAATTAACCGGGAATGACTACCGACGCGATATAGCTCTTATGAAGTCAGCCAACATCAATAGCGTTCGTGTGCATGCGCATGTTGCGGGTAAAGCATTTTACGACGAAGCGGATAAAGCAGGGTTATTAGTTTGGCAAGATTTTCCCTTGCAATGGGGGTATTCAGATGCTCCGCAATTTAGGCTAGAAGCGGTAAAACAAGTGGCTGAAATGACTTCCATGCTTGCAAATCACCCTTCTATTGCATTTTGGAGTGGTCATAACGAACCGCCCTGGGATGCTGATTGGATGAAGTATAAATACCCGAGTTATCAGCCGCAGCAGAATCAATTGTTAACTGAAGCTGTTTATCAGCAGCTATTAAATGCTAAAGACAAGCGCGTTGTAAGAAAAGCATCTTATACCAAAGAACATCCTTGGTTAGGTTGGTATTCAGGTAAATATCAAGATTACAGCACAGCAACATTTACACCGATTATCAGCGAATTTGGTGCGCAAGCTATGCCAAGTTTAGCCATGGTGAAGGATATTTTAGGCGCCAAGTGGGATTGGCCGTTAACCGAACAAAATGTAGCTAAGTTGAGCTACCACAATTATCAACCACATGAAACGTTAATGCTTGCGAAGGTTGCTCAAGGTGAATCTTTGTCACAATTTCATCAAAATAGCCAAGAATATCAAAGAGTAGCCACCAAATATGCAGCTGAACACCTAAGATTAAATAAAGGTGAAGGTGTGGCTGCTATTTATCAGTTTATGTTTGTAGATAGTTGGCCTTCAATTACTTGGTCTGTGCTGGATGTGACACGTGAGGCTAAACCTGGTTATAAAGCGCTAAAACAGGCCTATCAGCCAGTGATAGCGGTTGTTGAACGTGATCTTTATAGCGCGAAAGCACATATATCTGTCACTGTGATTAATGATTCCCTTAATGCTTATCCCAAAGCAACAGTTTGGATTCGTAATCAATTTGATAGTAAGCAATGGGTATTTGATGACGTTGACCTGTCAGCCAATAGCAAGAAAGCCATCATTGAAGAGGCAAATCTTGCAGGGGTATCTGGCGCCATTATTGTTGGCATTACCGATCAAAATGGCATTGAAATTAGTCGCAACCTTTATAACTTTCAAGATAAATAGGTGGAACAATGACAAGGACGATCATTCTTCTGTTAGCACTGGTAACGAGTTGTGTACTACAAGCACAAACAATTGTGGTTAACCAACTCGGCTATTTATCGAATGGCGATAAAGTCGCCTATTGGTTAAAACCAAGCTCGGAAAGTGTCACGTTATGGTCTGTGGATCAAAATAAAAGCATTGCCCAATTTCGCGCTCAAAGTCAGAAACAGCTTAAAGATGAACGTCCCGTAGCCATGATTAATTTCAGTGAAGTGAAAGTGACAGGGTGGTTTCAACTGGTGGCGGGTGATGTGCGATCAGCACCTTTTCAAATCGCATCGAATACTTATCACGATCTGAGTCAACGTTTGGTTCATGCCTTGTACCTTCAGCGCTCGGGCGTAAGTGTTAATGACAAAACCACTGGGTTAGCTAGACCAATTAGCCATATGAAAGACGGTGTAATTTTCCGAACTGATACTTTTCATAAGAAAGGCAAGTCGTTAGATATGACGGGGGGGTGGTACGATGCGGGTGATTTTGGCAAATACACGGCTACTACCACAATTACTGTAGCACGTTTGTTAGAAGCATACCGTCAATCACCAGACATGTTTAAACCGGCTCATGATCAATCATTGCCTCCTATTTTAGATGAAGCGCAGTTTGGCTTGAATTGGCTACTGAAAATGCAACGTGCTGATGGTGCCGTTTATCGAAAAGTATCGGGTGCAAAATGGCCAGCTAAAATTCCACCTTGGCAAGATACACAACCTCGTTACATTTACGGTGTCAGCACGCCTGAAACAGCAAAATTTGCGGCAACTATGGCTTTTGCTTCACGCATTTATGCTAATTACCAGCCAAGTATGGCGCGGCGTTATTTGCAAGCTGCTGTTCATGCATGGCGGTATTTAGAAGTGACGCCAGAGCAATATATTGATTGGCAAAACGGTGATGATTCTGGCTCAGGTCCTTACATTAAAAATAAAGAAGACAATGAAGCGTCATTAGACACAGATGTTGATGATCGTTTGTGGGCATTAGCCGAGTTATATATCACCACGCAGCAAGATAAATATTTAACCGCGTTTGAAGCGCAATACGATAAGCAGTGGGTTGATATTTTTGAATGGAAAAACCCAGCCCTCATGGGTGTATGGCATCTGCTGCTTACGTTAGATCGCGGGCAAGAACTCTATCAACAACTCGCCACCGATTTACGCGATGTTGCAGAAAAATATATTACGCAAGCTAATGATTCTGCCTTCAGTATTGCTAACCAACGGTTTATTTGGGGCTCGAATAAGATGACGGCAGAAGCTGGGATCTTAATTGCTTGGTCTGATGCGATTCAACGTCATCAGCCACCGCATAAAGCGCAATATCGCGCAGTTGTTCAGTCACAGATTGATTATTTGTTAGGGGCAAACGCCTTCAATTTGAGCTTTGTGACTGGCAGCGGTACTTATGCCGTCCGTAATTTACATCATCTGTACCGTATCGCAACAGGTGTATATCTACCAGGGTATTTAGTTGGTGGGCCAAATGAAAAAGCGCAGGCTGGGGTCGCACCAAAAAATATGGGCATGTTGAGTTATATCGACAGTGAAAAGTCTTATGCAGTGAACGAATTCGCTATTGACTATAACGCAAGTTTGATTGGTTTATTGGCCACGCATCACGCGTATTTTCGTCAATATTAATGGAGTAATTCTAGATGGATTTTTATTTTAAGGAGTTCGAGCATCGCAAGCCGCCAGAGCCTGTGCCGCATAGCATGTCACGTGAATTGCTTTATCAATATTTAGCGACATGTAATCTGACACTGGGTATTTGGTACTTGTGGTGGCGGTGGACATACGCATTGAACTATGAAGCGATGTGGTTCTCTTTGCCCTTGGCGTTTGCAGAATCCTGTGCCTTTATTGGCTCTATGTTATTTACGTTCAATTTGTGGAAAACGAAAGATGAGCCACGTCGTGAGCCTCCGCATAAAATTGCCGAATGTGTGCATGAAACGGATGAAGACCGACCGATTAGCGTTGACGTGTTTTTCCCCACCTACGATGAAGAGCCCGATTTAGTTCGCTTGAGTATTTTAGATGCTCAGAAGATTCGTTACCCGCACGATATTGAGATGAAAATTTTCATTCTTGATGATGGTAAACGCCCTGCTATGGAAGCATTGGCCACGGAAATGGGTGTCGAATATATTACGCGTGAAGGGAATGTTGGCTTCAAAGCGGGAAACTTACGTAATGCACTTGAGCAAACATACGGGGATTTTATTGTTATCTGTGATGCAGATACCCGTCCTTTCCCGACAATCCTTGAACATACCCTAGGCTATTTCCGAGATCCTGATGTGGCTTGGGTGCAAACACCACAGTGGTTCTTTGATTTACCTGAAGGTGAACGTTTACCGCATTGGTTAGGCAAGAAAATGGGCGGATTTGGCCGCCTAATTGGTCGCGGTGTCGAGCGCTTGTATGGTCCTGTAACTTTAGGTGAAGACCCATTTGTGAATGATCCGCAAATGTTCTACGACGTTATCCAACGCCGCCGTAATTGGGTAAATGCTTCTTTCTGTTGTGGCGCGGGCTCAATTCACCGACGTGAAGCGGTAATGGAAGCAGCTTTACGTGCTTATAGTGAGCAGATCAGTAAAGAGCACGATGAAGTAGAGCGTCAAATTCGTAAATTAACCAAAGAGAAAACGGTTGATCAGGATATCTCGAATAACCTGCGTCAAGAGATCTTATTTGATACTGAGTTTACACCTTATAAATTCCACGTTTCGGAAGATATTTATACCTCTATCGTTCTGCACTCAGACACCGAGCGAAATTGGCGTTCAATTCAACACCCACAAGTTGAAAGTAAAATGCTGTCACCGCAAGATCTACAAACTTGGACGGTGCAGCGTTTTAAATACTCCGGTGGGTCAATTGATATCTTTATGAATGATAACCCATTGTTCCGTAAAGGAATGACGATCAAACAAAAGCTGATGTACGCAGCGAGCTTCTGGTCTAATTTATCGGCTATCTGGAATATCATTTTCCTTGCGTGTCCAATCATTTACTTCTTAACCAGTATTGCGCCAGTGAGCGCATACGATACAACCTTCTATTTGCATTTCTTACCGTTTGTACTGACGGCAGAGCTTGCCATGATGATAGGGACATGGGGTGTTGCTGGTTATAAAGGGAAAACGAACTTCTTGTCTTTCTTCCCCGTTAACTTACGGGCGTTATGGACAGTATTGAGAGGGCGGAAGATCAGCTTCCCAACCACACCGAAAGAACGTCAAAGTGGTACCTTCTTTAAGATGGTTATCCCGCAATTTACCGTGTTTGTATTGAGTTTATTTAGTATGTGCTTTGCTTGGGTTGGTTATTCAACGGGGGCCTATGGTAGCTACTCATTTGGTGGTCTTGTGCTAAATAGTTTCTGGATTATCAATAACATGATGGCAATGTGGGGCATGATTGCTGCGGCATTCTGGTCACCACCAACAGACAAAGAGCAGGAACAAGGATCGGAGGAATTAGAATATGGAATTTAAAAAAGCACTTGTGAATGCACGGCACCACTTTGTCTTTATTGCGGGTTTAGTGACTGCGCTAGTGGTGGCATTTACGATCGAAACGCGCGACTACGGTCAAGTGCTCGGTAATATCACGTTTGAAGTGTCAGAGCCGATTCCTTTGCGTGAAAATCGTATTTTGACTGAGCAGGAGTACTTGTGGGCGAAAACCGCTTGGCAGTATTTCGAAAATAACTACCAAGATAATACAGGTCTGGTCAACTCAGTAGATGGCTATCCTTCGACAACGATGTGGGATACCGCGTCATACCTAATGGGGCTGATTTCAGCAGAAAAGCTGAATGTTATCAGTCACGCAGAATTTACGCTTCGGATGGAAAAAGCACTCAATTCATTAGCGCGTCTTCCACTTATTGAAGGTCAATTACCGAACAAAGCATATAATACACAAACGCTAGAAATGGTGGATTATTCAAATCAGCCTGTGCCTAAAGGGATTGGTTGGTCTGCAATTGATATTGGCCGTATTCTCGTGCCGTTTAACATCTTGATTTGGCAGTACCCTGAGTTTAACAAGCCAGTGAATAATGTTCTTAACCATTGGAATGTCACTGAAATGATCGACAAGGGCTATTTGTACGGTTCTCGCCCAGCCGTTAAAGGTGATGGGTTCGAATTGGTACAAGAGGGACGTATTGGATATGAAGAATATGCGTCTAAAGCGCTTTCATTGATGGGACGCGATGTCTTTAATGCCATGAAATATATCGACTACTTAGATTTGGTTGAAATTGATGGCGTCGAGATCCCAACCGATAAGCGCGATCCTGCCAAGTACCATGCGCATAACTACGTTGTGAGTGAATCTTACATCCTCGACAGTTTGGAGTTTGGTGCGGATAGTATTTCTAAAATCTTTGCGTATCGCGTCTATAAAGCACAAGAGAATCGTTATGAGCGTACCGGAATCCTAACTGCGGTCAGTGAGGATAACGTTGATGAAGCGCCTTACTTTGTCTACAACACGGTTTTCTCTGATGGTAAAGAGTGGAATGCCATTTCGGATCAGGGCGACGACGCTTCGCACCTAAAAACCTTGTCGACGAAGGCTGCATTTGGCTGGTATGCGCTTTACGACACGCCATATACAAGCTTGTTAATCGATGATGCTCAAACGCTATTTTCGAAAGAAAAAGGTTGGTATTCAGGCCGTTATGAAAGTGATGGCCGCACAAATAAAGCAATTACAGCTAACACTAACGGTATTGTTTTAGAGTCACTTGCGTATGTTCAAAATGGCACCTTGTTGAGCGTAGGTGCTAAGTAAACGCAACTTTGATAGGGAGTGTTGTATGCGTTATATCATTGTTTGCCTGATGGGGCTGTTGGCGGCTGGCTGTGGTAACAAATACAGTAGTTTGTCGGATGAAATTATTGACCGACCAAACCACTGGGATGTGCCAAAACCTCGTCATGGCAAGCTGACGGAAAAAGAAATGGATATGGCTCGGATTGCTTGGAAGTATTTTGAAAATAACTTCCAAGAATCGACAGGGCTAGTGAATGCGGTAAATAACTACCCATCAGTTACATGGTGGGATGCTGCTTCGTATCTCGCAGGTATGACAAGTGCACTTGAGTTAGGAATTATAGAAAAAGAAGAGTTTGACCGTCGTCTTATTCGCTTTTTGACAACACTCAATACGATGCAGCTCTTTAAAGGGGAGCTGCCAAACAAAGCGTATAATACGCAAACAGCTGCGATGGTGGATTACGGTAACCAACCGGGTGAAATTGGTTATTCCGCACTTGATTTAGGGCGATTATTGATTTGGTTACACATCATTAAAAACCGTTACCCTGAATATGCAACGGGCGTAGACTCTGCAGTACTTCGCTGGAATTTCTGTAATGTTGTGGATGAAAACGGCACCATGTTTGGTGCTTTGCTTGAAAAAGATAAACCCGTCCAATATTTGCAAGAAGGACGCTTAGGCTATGAAGAATATGCCGCTAAAGGTTTCCAACTTTGGGGGTTTGATACAACGCAAGCGTCTATGCCTGAGCCATACAGTACCATTAACTTGTATGGCTACGACATTCCGTATGACACACGTGATCCTCGTAAACTCAAAGCACATAGCTATGTAGTAACAGAAAGTTTTGTTCTTGATGGTATCGAAATGGGGTGGGATTTAACTTCCGACAAGACACCGCATGATGCAAATTATTCGAATGACTGGATGGCTGAATTTGCGCTTCAAATTTATCGCGTGCAAGAAGCTAGGTATGAGAACACAGGGATTATCACTGCCCGGACTGAGCACCAATTAGCGGGTGCACCGTACTTCGTTTACGATACTATTTATACCGATGGCTATGCTTGGAATACGATTTCTGAAGTCGGTGAGTATTTACCACAATATGCCGCTGTTGCTGTGAAAGGCGCTATGGGTATTTGGGCACTGTGGGATACCGAATATACCGACCTAGTGTTTGACCATATTTCAAATCTTTATGATCGTGAAAAAGGATTTTACGAAGGAATATTTGAAAATGGTACTGGCTTAATTAACACCTTTACCTCAAACAATAACGGGATTACATTAGAAATATTGCTTTATAAACAAGAAGGTAAGTTGTTGACATATTTAGACAACCCACCTGTTAGTTTATGGGATAAAGCGCTGGAATCACCGTTTGGTTACGAAGGACAGTGTTTACCAAGAAAAACACTAAATAAGAAATAATTTCTCAGGTAAAGGGATGTAGATGTTGAGAAAAGGACTTATTGTATGCTCGTTATTTGCACTAACTTCCTGCGGAGTGGTGTATCAGGGTGTGCAAGATGGTTTAACAACAATGAATACGTCCCAAGTGATACGCCAAGGTCGTTATGGTGAATTAACTGAGCAGGAATTAGCATGGGCACAAACGGCATGGGTATATGTTGAAAATAATACTCAGCTAAAAACAGGTCTGGTTAATTCGATTGATAATTATCCTTCCACTAATATGTCGTCATTAGCAGATTATCTCGTTGCGCTAATGGCGGCACAAGAGTTCGAATTTATTACCAGTAAAGAGCATGATGAGCGTCTTTCTCTTGTCTTGAATTTTCTCAATAGAATGCCGCTCAGTTCTGTGGGTGTTCCGAATAAAGTTTATAACACTACCACAGGACAAATGGTGGATTATGGCAACCAACCCAAAGATATTGGCTGGTCAGCTGTGGATATCGGTCGCATATTGATTGTGCTTGCATTGACGAAGCAACGTAATCCCGAATTTTCTGAATATATTGATAAAGCGGTGCTGCGCTGGAATTTTTGTGAGTTAGTCACTAACGACGGTGAGCTCTATGGCGGAATCGTCAAAGATAATGGCGACGTATTTCGTTATAAAGAGGGGCGTTTAGGTATAGAAGAATACACTTCTTATGGCTATTTAGATTGGCAAGTCGTGCCACAAAAAGCGATGCGTTTCGATCCTTATGAAGTCATCACTATCAATGATATTGATATTATGTTCGATGGGCGAGATCCTCGTGACTATGATGTCCTTCGCCCCGTTTACAGTAATCCCTATCTGAAGCTCGGCCTTGAATTTAATTGGGACAATATTAACGACACGACCAGTAATGATGCCAAGCACACTAATGATACCTTGGCGGCAATGGCAGATTCATTGTATAGAGTGCAAGAATCTCGTTGGGATAAAGAGCGCATTTATACTGCTCGCGGTTCACATGTTGTCAGCGGTGAGCCTTATTTTGTTTACGATAGTATTTATGCACTGGGCACACCATGGATCACGGTCGCGGAAGATGGCAGTGATCATGATGAATTAGCCTTAATTTCAACTCAAGTCGCTTTTCAAATGTGGACCCTCTGGAAAACTGATTATACCGATAGCTTAATGGTACTGGTTCGTGAGTTGTATGATGCTGATCGTGGCTGGTATGAAGGGCGCTATGAACTTACAAGTGGCTATGAGAAAAGCATTACATTGAATACGAATGCTGGAGTGCTAGAAGCTTTGTTGTACAAGGCAAATGGTAAGTTGTATCAGCCGCGTAAAGCGCTGGAATACCGTGATGTTAAGTTTAACTCTCGTTTTGATCACCCTGGTCGGTGTTTAGTGGAGACGTTCAGATGAGCTTATTTCCTCAACATTCATGCAAAAAACGTGTTGTCACTTCATTTTTTGTCTTATGTTTACTGATGCTTTTTCCGTTTTTATCGACAGCAAATGCTTCAGCTGTCGATGTGGATATTAGCTTATACAGTAAAGCAACGTTTCTTGCTAAGTCTGGCCGTTATAAACAAGCAGCAGAGCAATACCATCGATTATCAATTATGTTTTTAAGCTCAGAGGCAAAACTTGGGCGTAAAAATATGTGGCAATATGCGGGGCTTGCTGAGGGGTTAGCAGCCATTGCCGCCGATAAAAGTAACAGCGCGAAAGCCTATCAGTATTGGGCAGACAGTATGCGTTATTTGATGACTGGAGGGACAAATTGGGACCAAATGAAACATAAGCTCCACATGCGCTATGAAGCAGCCAATACGCAACTATCTACCCAGTTACAAATAAATGATTTTGCTGCGACCATCGATGAACATTGGCAAAATGAGCTGGATACATTACAAGCATGGGATGAAAAGTTAGATTTTTTCTCCTTCTCTAGCCCTAAACTAGGTTTGGTTGACCGCTCACAAGCAGGCTCAACTGCGGTAAATGCTTCCCAAGTTAAACCTAAAGTCATGTATCAACCGCCTTCTTCTTCGGGCAAGAAACTCAGTGGTTTAAATAATAGCTTTTCACAAAGTAAGCAATTTGCGCCAGTGCCCGCAGCAGATCCAACACCGGAGCCATTATCGGAACCAGAACCGGCAGAGTCGAATGAACCAACACTTGCTGAAGATCTGAACTCACAGAAAGTGGCACCACCGGTACAGAAAAATAAAGTGGGTGGGTCACAATTAGCCGCGTCGATGACACCTGCACAAGATCTTGAAGCGCCTACAGTAGCAAGCCGCAGCGATAAGTCGATAGATGAAGCTAACAGCGATCAACCCGAAACTAAAAACCTTCAGCCCGAAACTAAAAACCTTCAGCCAAAAGACAATGTTGTAGTTCTTCCTATAGAAGCAATCTCGTTTGAGCAACAAACCGCTACCAATGACACACCAGCACTAAAAGTATCGTCTCAAGAGGCTCAAACAAAACCTTCCCCGCCCAATGTGCCTAACCCTATGGCGAAAGGAAACCTTGCAACGATTGAAGAAGCGACAGTGACACCACTACAGCGTCGTAGTTTTGCACCTGTTGTTAGCGAAGAATAGTCTGTGTCAGCTTGGTCTCTTTATATTGAACAATCGATAAGTAGCACCTTAATAAAGTTAAATTAGGGCGATCCATTACGATCATTCAATTGGTCATATTGACTCCGTTTATCCCGTATTTCTCACTTCAAATTAACGGCACAAAAGTAAGTTAAAATAGGCATTTAAATTTGGCTTAGTTGCATATGGTTACTAGTCTTTAAGTAGACCCTATAAGCAACCATTTGCTGACCAGTTGTTTGTTTAGCTTCGCTTGTGGGTGGTTTATTCTCACAAGGACTAAAGGATGAGCGAAATGACTGTATCGGAGAAAGTAATTCAGCAGGTGCTTGTTTCAGCGAGTGACTATTTTGACTTAACAGAAGCAGCGCATCAGCATAAGTTGCTTAAATTAGCGAATACCTTGTATTGCTTGAAAGACATTTCGATAGATCGCTACCAAGAAATTGCATCCCAGCCTAATTGTCCGCTTGAATTTAAGTTAGCCATAAAACTTGTTGAGTCTCGTCGTTATTTACTGACAGTGACTAAGCCAATCACGGTTGGTGTTGTGTTCGCTATGTGGGGGGAACATAACCGTTTGAATGTAAAAGATGCCACAAACCCGCATGGTGAAGATTCACTACGCGTCAAAATAGAACAGCTTAACTGGGTTACGCAAGGCACAGTAGTTGATTGGCGATTATACCCTGTGGACGATGGTTGCCCGCATAATAGCCATAACATTGCTAAAAGTATCGCGAAAGGCAGTGTGGATGCGCAGCAGATCAAAGTACTCAAATTATCAGATGCGCTTCCTGCGGCAGATGGCCCACTGAAAAATTTAGCATCGGCGGATGACTCTCGAAAAGGCGGTGCGATTATTTATGGTTGCCAACAAGCATTAGAAGACGGTGTCGAATGCGTGATGTACACAGATGCCGATAATTCTGTGCATCTTGGGCAATTAGGATTATTACTTAAACCCTTCATTATGAATCATCACCATGTTGTGCTTGGTAACCGTAAACACCCAGACTCGATTTTGGTTAAGCAAGAAGAACGTTGGGGCGTTGGAATTAAGACCTTACGTCATATGCAGCGCATGATAGGCCAAGAAATTTTCTCGAAAGGCATCAAAGACACTCAAGCTGCGTTTAAATTATACGGTGCGGGTGTCCTAAGAGAAATTATTCAGAACCCGACAGTGTATGACTTTTCGTTTGATACGGATTGGATTCTAGCAGCGATGGAAATGAAGCAGCCTATTGCTACTGTACCTTTCGCATTTATTGATTCAGCAGCTGAATCGGCATCTGTTGTGCAGGGGCCGATGACAACTTGGTACACACTGCTTGATGGCTTGGTAAAAGCCGTAAGAGCACGCCATGCCGATCATGATCTCGCGATGGCGAGTGTGTTTGATCAAGAGGTGAAATCCCATGAAGATCTTGAAGCCATCATTAACGTGTTACCTGCAGAGTTAGCCGATGCAGCAGATGCCGATTTGGGTGACCCATCACTAATGTCGCCAAGTGCCGTTAAAGAGTGGATCATCAAAATGAAGCAACCACAAACCGTGGCTTTCTAGCGAATATCAATAATTGTCAAAAATGATATCAGTACCCTTTGCCCCTGTTAACAGGGGCTTTTTTGTTTTACTGAGAATTTGTGATTTCTTCACCAACCCATAGTAATAACTGCTTAATCGCCCGAGATAGCACCTGATTCTGACGGACGATGTAGCCTAAGCTAGTGGTCGGGAAATCTGGTAACGGTGTTATCGTACTGGTTAGATTAAGCTTAGGGTGAAGTGAAAAAGCAGGCACAATGGCAATACCAAACCCAGCCTCTGCCCAGTCAATTTGAGCATCCACACTGCCGACTTCCATAATTCTATACTTAGGCAGTTTAAGGCTTGGTAAAGCGAGATCAATCAAATCCCGAGTACGGGTATCATGACCAAGTAAAATAAGGGTAGGGAGCTCATCATCAGGGAGTGCTGCATTATCCATAGCTTTTTTTTGCCACCTTGCTAGACCATCGCCTAACGCACACCACCGTACTTGCCTTAGCTCAGTAAAATGCAGCGGCTGACTTTCCTTCTGTGCAATAACAAAGCCTAAATCGGCTTTAGCACTTTTAACTAATTCGGCCGCTTGGGTTGACGTTGTATTGAATAGTGATAGGTCAATACCCGGAAATTCACGCTTAAATGACTGAAAGGGTTTGATCAGCAGAAGTCGAGAAATAATATCGCTAGCGGCAATAGAAACCGTTCCTTGGCACAGGTCATTGATTGCGTTTAAGTCGGCTTGGCATATTTGCAGTTCTTGCAGTGTTTGTTGGGCGCTTTTCAGCAAACGCTCGCCAGCTTGTGTTAACCGAAAAGGGTTCCGTTCGATTAACTTAACACGGGTAGATTGCTCTAACTGTTTGATATGAAGGCTAACATTCGGCTGGGTCATGTGGAGTGCTGAAGCGGTTTTACCAAAATGTTCAAGTTGCGCTAAGGTCACAAAAGTGTTTAGCCAATTAATATCTAGCATACCCAATCCTTACCATTGTTATCTTAATTTTAGGCGCTAGTCTCCGCCCAGTTATCGACAGTCTTGCTGCATGACTCGAAAACATTCTACGGCAAGGCGAACGATTAGTCATATGGAATCCTTATCAAGGTTATAACTATTATTAATTTCTCTTATTATCAAGTGAGGAATAGCATAACCACTTCGCTTTTAAGGAGAGTTAATTATGTCGTCTATCGTTGTTGTTGGTGCTAACTGGGGTGATGAAGGTAAAGGCCGTATCGTTGATTTCTTGGCAGAGAAAGCTTCGGCAAGCATCCGTTTCCAAGGGGGTAATAACGCTGGTCACACCGTTGTGAATGACTTGGGTACATTTAAATTACACCAACTTCCAAGCGGCGTATTTAATCCTGATTGTTTAGCTGTTTTGGGCCCAGGCATGGTAATTAGCCCTGAACACCTAACAAAAGAAATCGAAGAAGTGTCCGCTGCTGGTGTGAAGGTAAACCTATGCATTTCAGATCGTGCGACACTGTGTTTACCTCTACATGCACTTGAAGACACACTAGAAGAAGAACGCTTAGGCGATGGTGCTTATGGCTCTACACGTCAAGGTATTGCACCAGCTTATGGTGATCGTGTTATGAAGAAGGGCATTTTAGTGGGTTGGTTACAACAACCAGACGTGCTACTTGAGCGTATTCAATTTATGATGGATTGGAAACTACCTCAGTTAAAAGCGCTTTACCCATCTTTTGAATTCGAGCAAACAGCAGAAGAAATGACGCAGTGGTTGCTAGACGTGTCTGCACCTTGGCGTGATGCGATTTGTAATGTAACTCAGCCGCTTAAAGCGCTACAAGCTAAGGGTGAAAACCTGTTGTTTGAAGCACAACTGGGTGCGGGTCGCGATTTAGTTTACGGTGAATACCCATGGACAACATCATCAAATGTTATCTCAACGTACGCAGGTATTGGCAGTGGTTTGCCTGCGCTTCGTCCTGAGTGTGTGATTGCAGTTGCGAAAGCATTCAGCTCATCTGTTGGCACAGGTACGCTAGTAACAGCAATGGAAGAGCAAGATGCATTCCGTGAATCAGCTAACGAATTTGGTGCAACAACGGGTCGTCCACGTGATATGGGTTACTTTGATGCGGTTGCAACACGTAATGGTGTGGAAATTCAAGCAGCGACTGAAATTGCACTGACTAAAGTTGACTGCTTGAGTGGTCTGACAGATCTGAAAATTTGTGTAGGTTACGATGGTGACCACAGTGAAAACCCAATTTGGCCGCAAACGGCTTCTTTAGCACCTGTTTATGAGCAAATGGAAGGCTGGAATGAAGACATCACGTCGTGCCGTCAATTCGAAGAATTACCGAAAGCAGCGCAAGCTTACGTTTTACGTATTGAAGAGCTAATGGGTGTGCCTGTGAAGATGGTATCTGTTGGTCCTGGTCGTGAACAAATGATCATGCGCTAATACACTGATTGCTATTTTACGGTAATAGAAAAGCAGTATCACTTTGAGTGGTGCTGCTTTTTTGTTTTCTGACTTTCGGTTTTTACTTTGAAGGTAGACCCAAAGGGGGCACTCAGTCTATTGATAGAAATACAATAATTGTTATCAGAGATTGAATCTGGTTTCTATTATGCTGGTGGATTGTAATGGTTAGGTAAAGTTTGGCTTTTATCGTTTAAAATACAAACACTTGATTGTATTAAGGCTTTACTCTTTTCGCTGTCCACCGTATTATTCGCGGCATGGAGAGATGGCTGAGTGGTTGAAAGCACCGGTCTTGAAAACCGGCATACGTTTGTAGCGTATCTAGGGTTCAAATCCCTATCTCTCCGCCAAATTTAAGAAAACCGCTGAGCATTCAGCGGTTTTTTTTCGCCTCAATTTTGTGATTAGAGATAGGGTGCCGAACCCTAGAGTAGGGTTCACCTGAGCGAAGCGAAAGCACATTGCCCGTGCCGAAGGCGCGAAAAGGCAATAGCCCGAAGGGCGCGAGCTTGCGAGCAGTAAATCCCTATCTCTCCGCCACATTTAAGAAAGGCGCTAATTTATTAGCGCCTTTTTTGCGTTTGAGCAAAGCGATCCGTGCCTCGTCTTAAAATACGTATTCAGATGAAGCCCAACAGAAATGTTGGGCTTTTCGTTTGCGCAGAATATAGGTAACTGATGCACGGTAGAAGCTGTTTTTAATTGGCTTCAAGCGTGAGAGTTTCTTGGACAGAAATAGCCAAGTTATACAGATCTGAACGATAAGAAAACTGCTGGGAATCTAACTTATAGTCTTGCCAGAGCTGTACAGCGGCTGCGGTATTATTATCTTGAAGGTATCCATTAGCTAAATATAACGCCTGCATGTTGGTGAAGTCGGATTGATGATACGGATTGTGTTTCCTGGTCAGTAAATTGATGAAAAGGATTTGGCTGCGCTCTACATACCCCGCTTGAAATAGTTGCTGTGCATAGTCAGTAATAGCTTCATCCATTAAAGGCGCGGTACTAATGATTCGTGCAACGGCTTTATCTGTATTCTGATGCTTTAATAGCTGCGAGAAGAGGGTGTCACTGTGCGTATGGTGACCAGTTATTCGAGTAGCGTAATGGAGATAAACCGTCCTTTCCAGCCAATCAGTATGCTCCGGAAGGGTATGCTGAAGCACTGCGGGCGATAGCTGTATTTTATGCTCTTGGAGCAGCAAGCTAAACAATTCAAAGTAAGGATCTAGTGTTGGTAATCGTTGATCATTTTGTGCGATTGAAAGTGCTTTGTATGTAGTAAACGCGTTGCGAAAACTCGGCCAGTCTCGGTGAAAAATAGCGACGATCATCTCTGATGGTGACGTAGCGAACAGTGGCTGGATCTCTGTACTTATTTTAAAGTGGGTAGATTCATCTAATTGTAGAATCTCGTTTGCTTTCTGGGTATCGCCTAAAAGTAAGTATGCACTGGCTAAAGAGTTAATGGCATTACTGGCAAGTGCAGCCATTTCGCCATATTTGCTGATAATGCTCGTTTCAACGGTTCGGAGCGAAGTCTTCGACTTTTCTGGGTCGCGAAGATCTACCATTGTCAGTGGTTCAAAGGACAAAGTTTTGGTGTTGAGAGGCAGCGCTTTTGCCCTAAGCGATTGGTATAACGCTGAAAAAAGTTGTGCTTTCTCTACTAGGTTAAAGGCATAAGCAATATTTTTGGCTAAGCCAGCAACCCTGTATTTATCGCTTGCCGTAGAGGTATTTTTAATCCAGTCTTCTAAAAAAGTAATGACTGCATGCTTTTGGTGCTCGGGAATGTGGACGGTGCTGGTGACATACTGATTAGAGAAAATCATGAATAGGTCATGCTTTGCATCAAATGCGAGCTGTGACCAGAGTTGATGATCCTGCGTGGCTGAATCCAGAATCTCGCCAGTGATTTCTTGAAGCAAAGCTTGATGTTGTAATGGTTCACTGTGCTGATATTGAATCAACTCTGCAAACAGTCTCCAGTCATTGAACGTCCTCTGTGATGACTTCGCCAAGTAATGCCAGTGTTCAGTGGCAAGAGTCTGTTGTGGGCAAAACTCACGTTTATTTTCACTCTCACTTTCTATGTACTGTTGCTTTAGGCAATCAGGTGTTGAGAGCATAATCCCCCGACTATTTTTTAACTGCAAAACCTTAATATCAGCTTGCTCATCATTGCTATAACGAACTTGATGGTTGGATAAGATCGAAAGTAGGGTGCCAGCTATTTTGTATTCCTGTAGAGCTTGTAGCCCCATGACGAGTACTTTGCCCGTTTGGAAGTGTGCGCCAGCAGTTAGCATGTGGTGAGAATCAAGCCACTGATTCGATGCGTGCTGATATAGGCTTACTATCGTTGGGCTTTCAAAAGAGTGAAAAAGCGCGGGCTGTGAAAATAGTAGGACATTGGATAATTGTTCTATGACCTCATCGGAGGTTTGTTTTTCTGCGACGAGATCAAAGTGTTTGTGTATAAAAGCAATAGAACCAATGGCTAAAAGTAGAGTGGCACTGGCTAATATCCCTGAGACCATGGGACGGCGCAATACACTTTTTTGTATCCTATAGGTAAGCTTCTGCGAATAGGCATCAACAGGAAATCCGTTTAACCACCGCTCAACATCCTCACGCATCTCATCGGCATCACGATATCTTTTTGCTGCATCTGGCTGAACCGCTTTCGAGATAATTGCTGCGCTCTCACGGCAGAAACCGTTAGCGATCAGGTAAGGCTTACACAGTGTCGAATCCAGACATACCTCTGCGTTGAAGGTTTCTTCCTCAGAGAGTAAGTAAAAAAATAAGATGCCAAGTGAATAAATGTCAGATCGAGAGCGGTACCAAATGCCTTGTTTTTGTTCTGGCGGACTCCAATGATGCGAAAAAGCTTGGATGTAGTCTTTTTCAATCGCATCGCTGAGAGGAGGGATATCGTCAATTCGCTTAGAAAACCCTAAATCAATGATTTTGATGTTTTCCTGCTCATCCACAAGTAAGTTCTGAGGCTTTAAATCCCCATGGTAAAGCCCGTGGCGATGAGCATAAGCCATCCCGTCTAAGAGCTGCTGCAGCAAGTGTAACCGCTTTGCTTTTGATGGGGGCAATGATCTAAGGAATGTATCTAACTGGTTGCCATCCACATATTCTGTGACGATACAAAGTGCTCCATCAATCTCACCAGAGCCAAAAAGCTTACAAATGTAAGGGTTGTTAAGCGCAGTCAGGTTGCTGGCTTCGCGATAAAATAAATGTTGGCGTTCACGCAAAGAGAGAAGACTACCGCGCAATATTTTTACTGCAGCATAGTGGCGGTTTTGCTTTGACGTTTCAGGCGAAATGATTGTCTGAACTGCAAGGTAAACTTGCCCTGTTGCACCTCCTTCGGAAAGTATTTTGATTATTTTAAACCCCATGACTTCTTTACCGATGAAGTCTGTCCGCGGTGTTGCCTTGTTTGTCTGAGATGAAAACAGGTTATTACCTGTGACTGTTAGGCTTTCGCTAGACAGCGTCAGCATCGATTCGAGGTCATCAGCTAGCTCAGCATCTTGCTCTCTGATGCTATCAATTTGGATTTTCCGCTGCTCTAGTGGCAGTTCGAGCAGGCCGGCGTATAGGTCAGAGACTTCCACTAGGACAAGGCTTTTCTAAGATAGTTGGTTGCAAATAAAAGACGGTTATTCACTGTTCGCTCAGTTACGTTTTGTAGTTGGGCTATTTCTTTATTGGTTGATGCGGAAAAGTGCTTATATTCAAATGCCTCTGCTTGGGAGGGGTAACGATCTCTGAGTTTACTTAAGACCAAGTACAAGTCGTGACTTAAAGATAGATCTGGAAGATGCACGGTAGATCGTAATTGTTCTATATCAGCATAATTCTTTTTTATATCTTGTTTGTTCTGTTGAGATTCATGTTCACTAAAGAGCAAATGCCATACAGAGCGTCGAACATAATCAATAAATTCTTTGCGGTGAGTAAATGGCGTTTCATCTTTTCGCCATTTGTTTAGCTTAATAATAGCTTCATGTGTGAGCTCAGTTGCACTGGCTTGGATAAAAATAGTTTCAACGGGTTTATTTTTGTCGAGTAACCCTTGAATGATGCTATAAATATCTTGATAAGCAGTAGTGAAAAAGTCGTTGGTTTTCTCTTTATCACGAGATTGCCAGCCAGCGAGCAATTCAGTTGCATTATGTGCTTGTAATAGGTATTGCTTCTCTTTCATGCGAAAATTATTTTAATTTTTATTCTGTATAGGAATATATGATATTTGTGAATGCTCAGTTTGTAGATAAATATAGGAAGGTGCAAGTGAAAACATATTACACCATCAGGGCTGATGTATTTTTAAGCAGTATGATTGCTTATAAATAATATTATTAGTTGTTTGTTTATCAAGGAGGGTAGAATTATTTTTACTGTATGGGTAACTGTAAATTAAATATCAAAAAAGGTTATTGAGATAGAGTGAAAGTATAAAAATGCTATTTGATGAGAGGAAGATAGCTGAGAGTGATTTATATCAAAATGAAAACTAGAGCTAAATTAACCCTAGTTTTCAAATTAATTAAATATTAAACCAATTCCCACGTACCATCGATATTTCGGAAAGTGAAGTTGTCGTTAATCTTATTAGATTCATTTGTTTCTACACCCATAATGGTACCTTTTACTTGTGCTGCTGCTTTGACGGTACACTCAACATCACTGCCTTCTTTTTCGTCAATGATTTTGCAATCTGATAAGTCAAAATTATTGAATTTAATACTGGCACTATCACCTAGGTTGTCTTTAATTGATATGTCGAATGCGGCTTTTACTTCTTTTTCTGACGGGTGATCAGAACCACAGCCAACCAGTACAACAACAAGGGATAATGCACAGTATTTAGCCGCTTTTAGAATGTTTTTCATAATGTTTTCAATGCTCTATTAATAAGTTGTAAAAGTTATTGTTGTGGCGCCTGGCTTAGTTCTGATGTCAGTAGAGCGTCATTAAAAGCAATGATCTCTTTGTTTACAGAGAACATGCCCCATAGCCAAAGGAAGAACGCGATAAAAAGGGGGGCGATAAGAAAAGAGGTCACCATACAAGCAATAAACACGGCCATAACAATAACACCTTTAATCGGTGAGCCACTGTACATATGGCCTGTACCTGGTAAAACACAGTTCATCACAATACCCAGCGTCTTATTTTTCATCTGGTTTTTTATGCGTTCTGTATTGATTACATTATCGTAACTCATCTTTAATTCCTGTCCTGTGTTGATAGGAGCGCTATAGTCCGTATTTTGGTCTTGATCGTAAAGGTACGTAAAATTAAACAATAAGCGAAAATTATTTGTAAATTATTATATCACCCAAATTGATTAATTATTGATCGCTTGGAGCTGGTTCACCTTGACAAAATGTCAGAATATATAAGTATATTCACTCTAAATACTCGAGTTTTCTCTATCGAAATTCATCGCTTAAATTTATTTATTATTTGGATGTTTATCACTCAATAGGTTGTGATTCATCTAAGTCATTATTATGAATAGTCAGTGTGTATATTCACATATTTATTGTTTTAAAAAGGCAGATAATTGCTGTTATAAGCCTCATCGTGATGTCTGTTGTTGATGTCGATATTAAATGATTTCACCACCAATAGTGCGATTATTATATTTACGCCCGAATACAGTAATGTCACGGTGTTTATCTGGCTATATTTCAATTGTTATTCCCTGTGGGAATTAATCTATAAACACTAAAAAACAACTGTAGCGGTTTATAAATAAATGCACCTTGCTTGAAATATCGACAGCCATATTGTTAGCGATGAGAGTGATGAATACTCAATATTTTTGATGTAATTATTGGTTGAGTGAACAACCAATAATTACATCAAAGGTTAAGATAATAAGGAATGATGGAAGTGAAAGGTTCGATGTCACCCAAAGTCGTCAGTAATCACATTGATGATTTAATTAAGGAAGTCCAAGCGGTATCTCAACAAAAACAACAAGCAGAAAAAGCGGTTTCTAACGTAACCAGTTATGTCGGAAGTATTAATGAGATGCTTGGTAAAAATAAAGCATCCCATGAGTTATTTCTGGCTGATAAAGCAATGCCTCAAATTGCAAAGAGTATTGGTTCGAATTTAATGAGTAAAGACATGGCAGATACGTATCACGCGTCTCATCCAGACACTCATGCGATACATCAGCGTGTTAATGCTGATTTCTGCGTGTTATCAAAGCAATTGCTTAAAGGGCATCAAGCTTATGCTGAAAGTCATCGTGCGTTAGCCGAAAAGGAGGCGCAAATGGAAGCTGAAAAGAAAGAGCTAGAAATCGCTGCTGCAGAAGCTTCACAAGCGGCGAAGCTAAAACGAAATGCAACAATGAAAAAACTATTTTGTACTGCCCTTTTCATGGCGGCTGTTGCTGCGTTTATTTCTAAACAAGTGGGATAAATCATGTTTACACAAAAAGAAATCGAAAAATCACTTGAAGAAAAAGCAGTGAAAAATGGTGAAACGTATGTCTCGTTAGATGTACTGAAAGAACAAGCCGTATCAGCGAATCGCACTCTCTGTGATACCAAAAACCAATGGTTAGCATCTTACGATGAACTTGCTAATGCCGCCGTATCTCATGCCGCGTACCTTCCGCAGTATTGTGAAAATCTGCTGGTTGATTTAAGCGATAAAGAGTTAGCGAAGTGTGCTGCCTTGCGACATGCGCTTGCAGTATTGCCCGCCCCCTTGCAAGCAGAATTAAGTAAAGTTGATTGGCCGAGTTATACCTTCAGCGAGCAGTTGATGCCAGATGATGTCGTTATTGGTTACCAGTCTTTGACCTTGCCAGATGGTGGAAAGGTGAATGTGCCAACCATGATGCCATTCTTGTCGACAGCGAATTGCTTTGTTATTGACCATAATGACAATGCAATCAATGAAGTACATAAACTTGTCATTCGTTTGAATGCGCACATGCCATACACCAGTCAGTTTAGTTTGTTAGACCCCGCTAATGGCGGTAAATCCTTCCTCTACAATAAAAATATTCCTTATAAAAGAATGATCGAGAAAGACATTTGTAAGGTACTTGAAGAGATTGAAGATGATGCGCTGCGTATTCGTCAGACGTTCTTGGATCAGGCTACACAAAGGTTGCATGATGTAGATGAAACAATTCGCAGTAATGAACGTTTTGAGTTTATTGTGGCAGCAAATTTCCCATCAGGTTACGACCGCCGTGCGATTGAGTTGTTAGCATCTATTGCAAACAATGCGACTGATACCGGTAAGTATGTTCTGCTGCAGTTAGATAAAGAACAACATTATCCTAATGGCACTTCGTTGGAGATGTTCAAGTCTCGTCACAACGTTGTTGCTCAGCGCCAAGGTGACGATCAGTTAAGCGCAACAAACTACAGCGAACAATTAACAGATGATGTCATTACTCACTTTTTCGACAGCTTATCTCAAGCTAAACCTCAAGAGCGTAAGTTAGCCTTTACGGATGTTGTGAGTACAGCAGACGCAGATATGTGGCAGGGTGATGCATCGAATGAGCTACGTTCTGCCATTGGTGGTTCTGGCTCTAAGATGAACGACCTTGAAATTTGGTTTGGTGAAAGTAAAGATGGCAGAAGCAGCTCTCACGGTATGCTTGGCGCAACCACAGGTGCAGGTAAATCTTATCTTTATCATGCATTTATTATGGGGCTGGCTTGTCAGTATTCACCAGAAGAGCTTGAGTTTTATCTTATTGATGGCAAGCAAGGGGTTGAGTTTCAGTCATACTCGGACCTACCGCATGCCAAAGTGGTATCGCTGAAAACATCCCCACAACTTGCGCGGAGCGTTGTTGATGAACTGACCCAAGAGATGGAAAGACGTAATGAGATCTTCCAACGCTTAGGTGTAACGAATTTCGGTGGTTACCGAGAGGCAGGATCACCAGAGGGTAAACTGCCGCGCATCATGCTGATTGTCGATGAATACCAAGTGTTATTTGAAGATGACCGCGATGGTGTGGGCTCTGAGCTTATATATAAGCTGGCGGCACAAGCCCGAAGTGCTGGTATTCACATGTTTGTAGGCTCTCAACGTTTTGGTGCGCCGGGAATGCAAAAGCAGCAGCACATCTTCGGTAACATTCATTTACGAGTAGGGATGAAAATGACATCGGCTGATGTCACTTCGTTACAAGAGTTTGGGCATAACGGTAAGCGTTTACTTCGCGCGTGTAAGGAGCCTGGTCAGGCTGTTGTTAACGATGGTGCTGGTGACGATGAGCGTAATGTCGCGGGTCGAGTTGCCTTCTTAGATAACGACTCCCGCAGCGCATTGATCCAGCAACTAGCGCAGAAATGGCAACAACATAAAGCGGTCGATTGCCTTCATAAAGCCATTTTATTGGATGGTTCAGGCCAACCAGAATTACACGATAACCCGCAATTGGCGCAGTTACTCAACCATGGCGCTCGCCCAAGTGAACAAGCTTGGACACAATTTGCCAATACATCGCCACACCTTGGCGGGTTAGGCGAGAAAGAGTGGTATTCCGTCGAGTCTCCCGCTGTTTTTTGGTTAGGCCAAGAGCTGAATATTCATGGTCATGCAAATGTCATTCTTCGCCGTCGCCCACATGAGCATATTTTGATAACCGGCGAGAGCAATGAAGCTCGCTTGGGAATGATGAGTGTTGTTTTAGCACAGCTATCAATGAATTTTGCACCTGCACAATACCAAGCCGTGGTCTATGAACGTAGCATTAAAGGATCACCTTGGCATGGCGCAATGTCATCAAGTGTGCCTTCACAAGCCAATATTGCCGTAGTAGAAAAAGCGCGGGAATTTGAAGAGAAGATTGCAGAAATTCATGGCCAATTAGAGCAAAGACGCGGGTTATATGAAGATGAAGTTGGTGAACTCCCGTCAATTTTTATCTTTTGTAATGACTTTCAGCGTGCGACTGAATTACAGATGACCGCGGGTAAATTTGGTGTAAACGAACCTTCGGATACGGCTAAAAAGTTGATCCAGATTTTGGAGTCAGGGGCTGAATTTGGTGTTCACCTTGTGATTGCGAGCGACAGTGTACGTGCATTACAAAAAGTCTTGAATCGTCATGATATCGACAATGTTCGTCATAAAGTTGCACTGCAAATGTCAGAAGATGACAGTTTCTCTTTGCTTAAAGTGAGGTCGGCTTCTCAGCTTCAAATCGATGGGAAAAATCCGGTCAATGCGCTCTATGTTGACCATACCCAAAATCGACCAAACCATTTCAAACCCTACTTCTTTAACGACATAGATGATCATAAAGCCAAGATGGATCACTTGTTCAACCGTATGTCTGATTGGGAGTAATCATGTCTCTGAATGAAACTGAAGAAAAGATGCATCGATTCGTTGATGGCTTGGTTGAGTTTCAGGAAGTTGTTCAAAAACGCCAGTCAGATTGGCTGGCGTTAATTGAGGAGAACCTTCCTTTATTAGACGAAGACGATCGACGTTATTTAGAACCTGCGTTACGTGAGTTAGAGGGAGAACTTCTCCTTCTATCACGTCTTGTGCCAGATATAGCGGATGTGGTTTCTCACCGTCTCTCGATATTAAGAAGGTATCTCAATGAAGAATAACGAGATTCAAAAACGTCATCACGCACGACAAACTATTTTACGATCAACCCAAATGCTAGGGATGAGTTTGTATGAAGCGGCTGATGAACTGCAAGGGCAGTGGTTAGCGCTTAAAGATACTTATCACGGCGTTGGAGCTGAAGACACTGAAGCATATTTTCAGCAGATATCCGTGTCTGGTGTGCAAATTCAGGAGTATGTAGACAGGATCGCTTTATTGGCCGTGCATTCAGACAAAGCGTCTAAGGGGGAAGAATGAGCCCTGCATTACTGATTTATCAGTTTGGTGAACTCAAGCACCAATTAGAGCAAAGCCAGTATTTCTTGAACGAGTTTTTGCAGGGAGCCGATGATCTCCATCATTTAACGGTGGAGCATGCAGAAAGGGCAGCGTCAGATCTTGCTGCGAATGAAATGCGCGTTGAATCTTGGGTCGCTGTCCTTTCTGAATTAAAAGACGGTGTAAAAGAGCAGCGTCAAACAAACAGTGAGAACAGAACAAGATTAGCAGCGTTGAAAGAAGAGTCGGCAGAAAACACGCGTGTCGGCGCTAAATTAGTTTCATTTTGGGCTGACCAACTGAGTAAGGCTAAGCAATGGGAATCGAGTGCACGTGCTGCCGTTAATGTTGTGAGAGTGCAATACCAAGAAGCACGTGTTTCAGCAGATAAAGCCAGAGCCGAACATGCTAGTGCACTGTCAAGTCTTAGGAGTTTGCAAGAGCAAGTTTCTCATGTCGAGGTCACGCTACCAGATGGCACTAAGCGTGTAGAACGCAGAGGACCATGTACAAATGCAGCGCAAAGGGCTGAGTCTTCAGCGAAATCCACCATGAATGAGTTTGTGGCAATCGAAAATAAGGCGTTAGCGGCATTAGATCAAGCTCAAGCTGAGTTGAAACAAGCGGTTTATCAAGTCGAAGGCAGCAAGGCGGCGTTAGCAAGTGCAGAGCATGCAAGAGAAGTCGCTTATCAGCAACAAGAGCGAACAAACCGTTCTTACCGATTCTTTTTAGATGAGGGCCGTAACTTGGATGGGGTAGTCGAAGGCATTGAGGCGATTGAAGCAAGGTATAAAAAAATGCATTCGCAATGTTCAGCTCTCAGTCAAAAACTGGCTTCACTCAATCAGCGAAATGACAGCAACTTCATTGAGCTACGTAACGCCAACACATCACTAGAAGAACTAGAGACGGTCAATTATCAGCTTAAACGTTCGCTAAAATCTAAATCTGATTTGTTAGCTGCTTTTGATCAGCCCCTACGGACCGAATAAGGAGCATATATGCCTAGTTTTGATCATCACTATCATAAAACATCTTGCGACACATTACTGTCAGAGCTTGAGGGTGTGCGTTATCAAGTGTCAGTCTTCAAAGAGGATGTACGAACAATTAGAGCTATTTGGGCCGATAGAGCAGCAGTCAACGCGGAGCGTCGGTATTTAGCCCCAATAGAAGCGTACCAAAATGGGGCCATTCAGTCTTTTTCAGACCAAATAGACAATGCGGATGTGTGTCAGCAATTATTTCAACAGCTCCACGATCTTTTACTGATCTGTTATGCAGATGAAGAGCAATGTGTTGACACACAGGCGTCGATTATTCTGAAAAAGACTTTGGGCATGCAGTCTCAAAAGAGTGGGCTGCAATTTGAAAAAGACTACCTTGATAACCGCCATTTGTTTCAAGAAACATTGAGCGCCACTCACACTCACATAGAACCTATCTAATAATTATGTTTGCACGTTATTCATTCTTACCATTATTGGTACTTGTATTACTACAAGGTTGTAGTTCGCAACTCAAGCCAGAAGGTGAACGTTTTCAACTGCTCAGTCATTACCCTGATAATGCAGAAGGAGCAAAATATGGCAGTGAAAACCTCGATACAGGTGCTTTAGTCGATTCTCAATATGCCTTAACGGATCGAAATCTGTATTTAACCTTAGGTGGCGATCTTGGTTTTTTTAATCAAACATGTCCGCTTAAGGTAGGTGTCGAACGAGGTGATGCGAGGTTTAGTGAAAACTCGCTGGATGCACTGGAGTATGCAAGCCGTAATGGGTTTGATGTTGTCAACATTAGTGCGAGGGTAACGAAAGCAGGGAATTGGTTTGCTTATCACGATGATGAAACAGGCCGAGCAGCGGCAAATAAACAAGGGCACCGAAAGAAGTTCTATGACTTGTCGACTAACGATTTGTCAAAACTGCGGCTGCGAGATCGCGATGGGCAACTAACGGATGATCGTATTCCATCAATTAAAGAGATTGTTAATACGTGGGATCCGTATCTAGCGCATCAGCGCTTAGCCATTAACATTCAAGGTGATGCGACGCTTGACCAGTTGAGCGAACTTAACCGTATAGTGAAGCGCGCGTTAGCATCAGGATCGTACTTCTTTACTTCAGGAAAACTATATCAACTGCAGCATCTAAGAGGATTAGATAATGGGGTTTATTTGGGCTATGTGTGGGGGCCCGATAGTCTCTCATCTCAACGCTACAAACGCTCAATCAGGCAGGCAATATCCAATGATAAGATGTATCAGCGTAACCGAGGTTCATCCAATCGGGCGATAGATCTCGCATTGGCGAAGCAAAATCACCCTAAGCTTAGTGCGACAGAAGTCGCGAGAAAGTTGGGTGACAACGCGGGCTTGCATGTTGATATTCGTAGCTATGCTAAACACTCAACCATTTATCAGCGTGCAAAAGAAAATAACCTTTCAGTGTCGACTTACTCAATTAATGGTGATGATTACCATATCAACACACTGCAATCTTTAGCGAGCAAAAATAAACCCCTACCAGATGTCGCTGACGTAACGACATCTAAATATAAAGTGTGTGCTTCTCTCTTTCCTCGTTTGATTGCTGAGAATGGCGGTTATTTACCAAGGACCGACCAAGGAAAAAAAATCAGCCAATTGCCTAAAAATGGTGATTTTTCGGCAATTGAATTGCAAGGTGATTATCTAAAAAATGGCTACTACTTAGCCATTGATGGTGAAGTTAAGCCATTAAAAGTAAATAAAAAAGTGGCTGAGAAGGTAACGAAGAAAGCCGTTATTATTACCGTACCTGAAATACCTGCCGACACTGATTTAAATGTTGTGTTCGACCCTATCCATATTGTTATTCCTGAGTAAAAAACGCTATGCAATCAAAACCTAAATGGCTTGCGCTATTCTTATTCGCAATGTCACTGATTTACTTGATACCTGAAGTTATTTTCAATGCAAAACTTGTAGAGGTAGCGGGTTCATCGGGTCTTTCGGACGAAACATTACATATTACAGAGCTCTTTGGCCGTGCTATATCGGGTATCGGTGTTACTTTATTAATGATTGATTTGCTTGTCTTTGGGCGCGTGGCGGCGAAAAAAAGAACGGCAATTCCAGCGATGGTGGTGATTACGCTTATCGTTTGGCCTGCGACTTTCTTTGGTCAAAAATGGCTGGTGGATTATTTTATTATTGATTCCTCTAGCGCAGAACAAAGACAAAATGCCTTTATGTCCAATGTACTTCGTTCAAGTCTGGCGCAAAATGCATTACGGATAGAAGGTATCCCGTTTGAACCTGAGCATGCAACCTCGGCGCATGAAATGACCTTTCTTGCATTAATGGGGGGGCTTATTTACAGCAATGACAGTTTTATAAACGATGTGGATAAGCAAAAAAATGCGATTCTAGAAAAGTATCTTCTAAATCGTGCAGGGGCGCGGTTTGATGAAGATTATGCCGTGTATCGAGATATGCGAAAAGATGTACATGTTGCATGGGACGATTATAAACGAGCCAATAAACAATATAACGATGCTGTTGCTTCTCGCCATAATGAAGCCAATAAAGCTTGGAGTAATGTCGAAAGCGATGTTCTGAAAGGTTGGAAGCGTTATCAATCGGCGGAAAAATCCTATTTGATGCGAGCGGAAGGCAAAGCTCAAGAGTTGGCACCTAAAATATCTCAAGCTTTTGATGAAAAGAATAACTGCATAAGCCGTTATAGCAATATTAAGCATCAGAACAAATGTATTAAAACGGTTGAAAGTCATTATCGCCAAGGTTTAGCGAAATATGGTCTTCCTTACAAAGAAATGAATTATTGGCTGGTAACTGAAAAGGGACGAGTTAAAGGCACAACAACAGTCAGTGAGACTATTTTAACTTTAGGCCTGTCAGCTGTACTTGCTGGCCTTGAGTTGGCAACCGGTGATGGGGGAGAGCAGGACCAGCATCTTGTTTATTCCAGTATACCTAGCGATTATGTGCCTAACATATTGAACTTAATGAAAGGGGAATTTAAATCTGAAACAGGTTATTCCATGGGGATTGCTACCTTTTCACAGTTTAGGCATCACAAGGTTACTGCGCGTAAGATTGTGAGAAAAAGTAAAAATAAAGGGGTTCAGCTAGCCACTAATTGGACCATTAATGATGTGTCAGCATTCAAAAATGCAGTAAGAACTACCACCAGAGATAAAGCCAAAAGAAAGTGGAATAAAGAAATGGCGAAGCGGGGTCTGACTATTCCTCCAGGCCTTAACTTTAATCAGTTCCAAAAGCACTCAAGCATTCAAAATCAGATAAAACAGATCATGGGTGAAGAATATTATGTTAACCCTGTATTGACGACGTGGAACAATAAGCAGTTCTATAAGAACGTCACCTTAGTGAATGTACAGCGCGAACGTGACAAATGGCTTGCTTATATTAACTCTTCCGTTGTTAGGTTCGAAGATGGTGGCTTGTATGAAAATGAAGGGAAGAGTGCACTTCGTTCTATCATTGTTCCCCCTATATCAATGAGCTTGTCGTTGTTTTTAGTGCTTATAACTTTCTTTAAGTTACCGTTTAAGTTTTGGGCATTATTAAGTTATGGCGAAAACGAGGTTAGTACGTCGAAAAGCAAGCGAATGAACCATGTTGCTGCGCTAGCTGTTATTATTGCTATTTTCTCAATCCCATTATTGATGGGTAATTCTAAGTTTACAGATGAAGGTTCAACAACCGCATATTTCCTGAAATCTATTGATAACAGTGTGTCGCCATTGACGTCATCCGCTATTACATGGGTGCTTCATTCTCAGCCGAGTATTCAGCCAATCGGTATGGCTTTTGATAAAAACTTCCATGTTTTTTCTCTGTTTGAAAAATACGCACTGAAACCAATGAATGATTGGGATGAAAAAATTTACCCATTATTAAGTGTCGATCAATATAAACAAGCTGAACCTAAGGTTGTAAATGGTAAGGTAGCGATGTTTGTACATTCAAATGTACCAGAGAATAGAATTCGGATCCTTAATATTAAGCCGAAATATCAAGATGGTATGTTATTACAACCTGATAGTTATTATGTTGAGGTGAGTGCTTCTGGGTATCGGCCGGTTAAAAAATGGGTGACTCATAATCGTAATAATAATGAGCATGTGTTCTTTTTAAATAAGAAGTAACCTTTTGATTTTATTTTAATGTCAGAGTGTTCAACCAAGAAAAATAGTATTTTGCTTGGTTTAATAACTGAATTGTCATTTTAACGATTATAAAATAGAGCTGTATGAGGTACGTAATGAAAAAAGTAATTGAATTTATTGCAATGTCGTTCATATATCCTTTTGTTATTTTGTTTATGTTAGTTTGTTTTTTAATATTTATACCAATGAACTTTATGGGGCCTGCGTTATTCACTAATGAGTCAGGTTTGATTCCTAATCCCAATAAAAAAGGTTGGGCTGTTATCTATGCTTTTTACGCGATTGTTATTTCGTGTGTTTATGGCGTTTCATATTTAGTTGAACGGCTGGCTTAGATGCTCTGATTATGAGTCAACAATAGTGTTATTGCGCTATTTTCTTTCATCTAACGTTTGTTGATTGCTTTGAGCGGTAAAGTCACTCTTGACCTTCCATCAGCTGGAAGGTGTACCGTTTCTGCATTGGTGAGATAAAGGGGAATTAACGGTGGGGTGTTGTAATCAAGCACCCAAAGGGGGCACGCGTCAGTTAGCATTGCTGTTAAAAGTGACAGGCGCCATCTTTTTGATGGTTTTGTTAGTTGCGGTTTTTTTCGCCTCAATTTTGTGATTAGAGATAGGGTGCCGAACCCTAGAGTAGGCTTCACCTGAGCAAAGCGAAAGCACATTGCCCGTGCCGAAGGCGCGAAAAGGCAATAGCCCGAAGGGCGCGAGCTTGCGAGCAGTAAATCCCTATCTCTTTGCCACATTTAAGAAAGGCGCTAATTTATTAGCGCCTTTTTTGCGTTTGAGCTAACGTGAAAAGGATTTGTACCAAATCCGCTATACTCAAAGCGCTTCGCCAAATGTAAAGAAGCCAGCTTAATTGCTGGATTTTTTACATCTGTAATAAATTATTCCTACTTTACTTTGTCACTTAAAACGCTATGACTCCTGTGTGGCTTGTATGTACGGTAAGTGAATTTATATTGATGTAAATTCATAATACAAATGAAATGTGAACGAGTTAAGTGGTGAAGGGGTAAGTGGTGAATAAAAGGAAGGTGAGGTTAATAATGTGTTTTTCTAACTATAAAAGTGAAACATAAATATATAATAATTTAATTGAAAATAGCTTTTACTCGGTTATTTATCTGATTAAAAATATAATTTAAGTGAATGGTTTAACCTGCCGCTAAGGTGATCCGTTATTTAATTTTTTAAAGGAAGTAAGAAGTTAAAAACAACTATTTCTTTAAATCCTCAAGAGGGCAGGTTGTATATAAATGTCATATAAAAACTTATCATTGGGTAAAAAAATAGCGGTTGTGTTTTCTGCTATCGCAACGATTATTATCGCGCTTGGTGTATTTCTAACGGGGGAATTGAAGCTAGTTCGAGAGGGCACCATTAACTTTACAGATTCGACATTGCCGAGTGTACTGTCGGTCGAAGAGCTGAAATATGAAATTACGAATAATCGTACAACTCAGTTTTTTACCTTAACACATCAAAATGACCTTAATGCGATGCAAGCAACGTTGCAACGAACACAAAGAGACAGTGAGCGTATTAAGCAAATGCTAGCAGCTTATGATGCGACAGTTGCATCACAGCATGAACGTCAAGTTTTTGATCGTGTAAGCAATACATGGCGAGCGTACGAAACAGGTATTTTAGGTTTTGAAGCTGCCGCGTCTGTGGGTGATAGTGTCACAGCGGAAGCTGAGCTTGTGAATACTTACAATCAGTTTAATGAATTGATGATCGCGCTGGATGGTTTACGAGAGCTGAACTTAGGCTTTGTTGCTAATAACCGCACTGAAATGCTAGCGACTGCAACGCGTGTCGGCACTATGACACTCGCTTGTATCGTCAGTATGCTGGTTCTGATGGTGATCTTGAATCAATTTTTGACTCGCCAAATCTGTCGCCCACTTAATTTAGTGATGGAGCTTTCTGGGGAAATCGCCTCCGGTAATCTGACACATACCTTAGATCGTGACCAAATGGGTAACGATGAGCTAGGGATGTTGGCGGACTCTAGCATTAAGATGCAAAACAATCTGCGCAAATTGGTCGAAGAGATTGTTGCTGCAGTGACTCAGTTAAGTGCTGCGGTAGAAGAAGTCAGTGCTGTATCTGAACAGTCATCTCAGGGGATGAAGCAGCAACAAGATGAGATCACCATGGTTGTTACAGCGATGGAGCAAATGAAGGCGACAGTCGCTGACGTTGCGAGTAACACTGAAGTTGCTTCTGTATCTGCAACATCGGCGAATGATGAAGCTAAATTAGGTAGTAAGGATGTACAGAAAGGCACCGAATCTATTTTGGATGTATCGAGAGAGATTGAAAATGCTGGATCTCTGGTTGAGCAACTAGAGCGAGAGTCTGTCAATATCAGTATGGTTGTAGACGTTATTCGAGATATCGCCGAGCAAACGAATTTACTAGCACTGAATGCGGCAATTGAAGCTGCTCGGGCCGGCGAACAAGGTCGTGGTTTTGCTGTTGTTGCTGATGAAGTGAGAACTCTTGCGGGTCGAACACAACATTCTACGGGTGAAATTGTTTCGATTATCGATAAGTTACAAAAAAGCGCGAATGAAGCTAAAGAGGCGACGACAGATAGTTGTCGTATGATCCAACAGTGTGTTACACAAAGCCAAAATACAGGTACTACCATACAAAGTATTGAGCAAGCTGTAGCAAAGATTGCTGATATGAACATGCAGATTGCTAGTGCGTGTAGTGAGCAAGATTCTGTAACAGAAGAGTTAGGACGGAATGTGGAGAGTATCCACTTATCGTCGACAGAAGTTGCAATAGGAGCAAATCAAACTGCTAAGGCAAGTGTTGAACTTAGCCAGTTGGCTGCTAACCTCCAATCTATGATGAATCGTTTCCGAATCTCTTAACTTTTGTATTCCACTTTTGTGAAACGATTTGAAAGCCAGCTTAATTGCTGGCTTTTTTCATTTCTAGCTTTGTTACAGCTAGAAGAAAGTAAAACAATTAAGAGTTTGTATTGACCTTCCATTAGCTGGAAGGCGTAGTCTTAAGTCTGTTTTGGATGAAGACACAAGGAGCCATGATGGGATGTTGTAATCAAGCACCTAAAGGAGGCACGCGTCAGCTCGGTTTTTTGCTCAAAGTAACTGGTGCAATTTTATTAGTGGTGCTACTTATTGCTATGGTATTTGGCTAGAGCCTTGTTAGTGAGTTTGAACACCAAGAAAAGAAAACCACTGAGAAGTGAGCACATCTCAGTGGTTTTTATTATTTATCACACTAAGTGGTGAAATTAGCGCTGTTTTTACTTAATACTAAATTAGTAGGCCGTTGTATAAACCGCTACTTCAGCTTTGTTCCCATTATTACTTAGCATGAAATGGACATAGCCATTTTGGTTTACTTTAAGCTCGATGAACTCTTGATTCCCCGTGTAACGTGACGCAGCATCATGCTGTTCTGGTGTTGGCCAATGAGACTGTGCGGCATAAAGATCGACATTACTTAAATGATTAGTTTGGTTTTCATTTTTTTGGGTTGTTGGGGTAACCCAAATACGTACTGTTTCTTTACCTTCAGGTACATAAAAAGCCAGATAGCGGGTGTTAATGACATCTAGGTTGATGGGTTCATCTGTAGTGAGAACAACAGGCGCTAAATCATCTTGTCCTGCGTTGCCACCTTGACCGCCACCTTGACCGCCACCTTGGTTACTGCTCTGATTCTCCACTTCCGCTTTAGCCAAAAGCTCAACATTGCTGAATGCTTCACGACCATCAATGCTGATGTAATAACGGCCCGCTTTAATGTAGCCATTTGCTTGAGGTGCAATAGTGACGTGTTCGTTGCTACCATGGCTGAAAGACGTAAAGTCATGATCATAGTAGTACGCAACGCGATCGAAACTTGCATATAAATCGGCATCGCCTTTACCTTGAATCGATAGCTCAAGTGAGCGAGTGAACTCAGGTATGTCAATATAGAATTGTTGTCCGCTGTGCTTTTCACCTTCAAGCGTAATTGAAGTATTAAGCGCTAGCTCTGAAACAATGGGTTCCTTTCCACCAGGCGTCGTTGGTTGGCTTGTGGTTTCTAATGTATCTAACCAAGCGACAAATTCTTGATTGTACTGCTGACCAATAGTTTGGCTCTTCTGTGCCCATGCTTTGAAGTTGTTATTACGGCCAAGCACTAAGAGTTGGTCAACCTCTTCTGGGTGGTTATCCATTAAGAAACGCACAGCAAGGTATCCCCAGCGGTATATTCGGTTAGTGTCGTGTGAGTAGGTTGTTGCCATTACTTCTGGCAGTGAGTAGGTATGAGTTTTACCTAGCTCAATTGCAGCGTTGTAACCTTCTTTGTAATGCATGTATTCGGCAAAGCCTTCAAGCCACCACACAGTGTTACCTTCACGTAATACATCGCCAAAATCCCCGTATAAATTAAAGCGACCATCTAGGTAGTGTACATATTCATGTTCTAGATTCAGAATACTAAAACCGTCAGCGTATTCATTGCGGTAAGCGACAAAGCGGGCTTTGTTATCTGGGTTTGAAGGGTTTCCTTCTAAATACTGACCGCCATTATTGGTTGTATTTCCAAAGAGGAAGCTAGAATAAGTGACATAATCGCTATTTGAATCAAATACAATCACTTCAACATTATCGTTATGATCATCAGCAACTGGTACGCCATTGCTATTTACTATCTGGTGGAAGTCAGCCTCTTTTTCATTAAGGGTTGCACAGACTTCTAGCGCTTGTGATTGATCCATCTTTTGCGCACGTACAATAGCAGGTCCATCACAAGGGTAGGTAAATGGCATCACTAAGGCTTCAAGCTGCGCTTTGCCATTGTTTAGCCCCATAGATTCAGCTTGATCTGGTGCAAAGTGGCTCACCATTTCTGCAATGCCAACCCAAATCTTATCGCTCTTACCACCCAATGGATAACGCTTAAGCAGGTTCTTTTGAATCGATAGCACTTGTTGTTTCGTTTCTTTATGCGGGCTTGCTAATAAACGGCCCATTTCACGTGAAGCGTTACTTACAATAAAGCTAGCGTTAGTTTCTAGTGCCCATTCATTATCGTAAATAAACTGTTCTAGTTGGTGTAGATATTCAGGGTGTTTGACTAGTTCTGAATAGAAATCATCATTACCAGTGTGGCCGCTCATTGCACGGAAAAGGTCATTCATTGATTCAATGAAACGGGTATGTTCAGCGCTTTCAGGGGTCAAATGATTCAGTAAGGCTAACTGGTTAGCCATTGTTAGTGGTAAACGGCGAATATTATCTACCATGATGGTCATGCTTTTCAGTGCAGAGCTTTGCTCGTGACCATAATTAATCGCATAAGGGGAGGTGATAAAAGCATTAATAGTTTGAGCAAGCTTTAGATCAAGCGCATCAGAGAATTCACCAAGCTGCTGCTTATTGTTAGAGCGAACGTAGTAAGCGGCACGAATAAATTCACCAAGGTTATTTATAATTACAGCTTGATTGGGCTCACCTCGGTAGCTGTTTACTTCATTTAATAAGCGTACTTGTGCTTGCTCAACGAGATGATCGCTGAAAACAGTTTGAGCATGTGTGACATTAGCTGAAAACCATTCATTGCGGCAATCGAGATCGGCACTTTCAACGGTAAGAAGCGGGTTTTGTGAGGTGTAAAGTGCGTTGATTTCACACGTGGATGCGGCAGATGCCTGTGAGGTATAAAAGCAACTTGAGAGTAGAATAGCCAAAGCTGAGTGTTTGAATGTGTTTAAATTAGTCATAATTGTAATGGTTATATTTGCGTGGTAATTCAAAGGGCGAGAGTTATACGCGCCGTATATTCAAATGCACGCTTACTAATATGAAACTAAGAGACGCATTCAGGAATCAATAAGTTTCTTAATAACACATTTTTACTTCCAAAAAGACATGTTAAAATCAACTAAAATCATTGAGTTAAAATTTTGTGTCTGTCTAAATGTTGATGGCGTGATCGTAAGTTAGGCGGCTTGTCTGTTTCTTGTTCGCTTGGTCTTTTTTATTCTTTTTATGCTTTACAGGATTTAGAGAAATCCTTATTATACGCCTCATGGAGAGATGGCTGAGTGGTTGAAAGCACCGGTCTTGAAAACCGGCATACGTTTGTAGCGTATCTAGGGTTCAAATCCCTATCTCTCCGCCAAACAGTAACGAATCTGGGCACCTCATCGCAGGTGCCCTTTTTTGTACTTGAAACAAGATGAAGCAAAGCTAACAGACTTCCCCTCATCTTTAATTCTTTGGGTATACTCTTACCTCCAAGCCCATCGCAATCAAGAATGATTTAGTGACTTCTGTATTTTCAGAATTTATTAAATTTTTTATTGTCTTGACAAACATGTTTACTTGGTTAGAGCCAAAGTTTTTGTATGTGATTTTTTTCGTTACTTTAATCTTATCAATTTCCCTCTGAATTTCATTAATCTTACCTTGTTCTGTATTAATGAAACCTTTTACAGTGTCATCGACTTCTATTTCACTAGTAAATAGTTTTGTATAAAAAGCATTAAGGTTTGCTTTGTTGTATTTTAATTTTTTAGTTAATCTATTAAGTTCTATTTCTTCTGTGTTATTCGCTTTTATTAGTAACTTAAGTTCTTTTAAAATGCTTTCAATAGTATCCTTTGTAAGAATGTTTTTTATTAATGCCTCATTTATTTGCTCTTCAAGTAATTGTTTTGGTATATTCTGACATGTACAAGAGTTAACACTGCTTCTAATTCTTTTTCCACAGCTGTAATATTTATATTTTCCGCCTTTCCCTGTTCTGATTACAAGATTAGTGTTGCATTTCCCACACTTTACTATTCCTGTTAAAAGAGAGTTAGAGCGCAAAGGTTTATCTTTGTTATTTTTAAGATCCCTTGATTTAAGTTCATCTCGCACATTATCAAAAAGTTTTTTTGATATTATTGCTGGAGTGTTTACTATAGTAGGTAGTGGGTTTTCTTTACCTGCTCGTTTAACTCTATTTTTACCAAATACTCTATCGCCATAGTAAATACTATTATTAAGGATTCGATGAATAGTATTTATCTTCCAATCATTACCTCGATTAAGTATATTATTATCATTTAGATACGATGTTATTTGTTTTATCCCCCAGCCCTTTCCATAATTTCCTTTTTGCGCAAGTTTATAAATCTTCCTTACTATCTTTGCCTCATATTCATTGATTATTAATTTTTTTCTAAAAATAGAATCATCTTTTACATTAATTGACTCATAACCATAAGGGATATTTCCTCCTGTAAAGTACCCCTTTTCTGCGGTGTCTTGTAAGCGATCACAAACTGTTCTTGAGTTTTGTGAGCTTTGCATTTCGTTCATTAGACCAATAACAGTACTTAATAATCTATATGTGTCATAATCCTCTGGAAGTGGCTCAACAACAGATAGTAGTCGAATGCTTTTTTTATCCAACACTGACTGAGCTGCTGACTGAGATATTAGATTTCTTGCAAAACGCGAGAGGGCGTAGACAATTATTGCATCACAATCAAAGTTATCATTTTCAATATCTTTCAGCATCATATTAAATTGTGGGCGATAATTGTCATTATAAGCAGAAGAGCCTGGTTCAATATATTTCCTGACTATAGTGTGCCCATTTTTTTCTGCCCAGTTATAGATACTTTCTTCTTGGCCTGTTAGAGAGTCACCATATTCAACCTGGTTTTGTGATGATACGCGAATGTAAGCGGCTAGTTTCATACGTCACCTATGGTATTACTATTTAAAGTCAAATGTCTTGCTAATGTTTTATTATTTAGTGCGTATAAACACTCTTTATAATAAATGATTCACTTAGAACTATAATTTGTATATCTAAATTTTGTGTAAGAGTAAGAAGTCTTACAATATCAGTAGGTTTTCTTGCTAATCTGTAAAAATCAGTAACAACTATTCCTTCTATGTTTTTATGGTTATCGTTAATATCTTTTATCATTTTTTCGAACTGTATTCTTTGTTTGTTATGTATTGTATGTCTAGAGTCGATATAATACTTACCTATAATGTTGTTATTCGAATAAGCCCACTCATCTATAATGGACTTTTGCGTTTTTATCAATACTACGTCTTCCGTTTCATCAATATTTGATGTTCGTATGTAGGCGACAGTATTCATATTATTTCTCACTCAAGTTATCATCATTATTCATGTTGTAAAGATATATTTTTTGAAACTCTTCTGTGTTATTTCTAACTGTGTCAATGATTGCCTTTTGATAATTGCCATTTAATATAAAATGTATTTTTAGTGTTTTCGTTTCAAAGTAAAATGCGTTTTTCATGTTTGAGTTTGACGCCGATTGGAATGTGTAAGGTAACTATAGATTTTCTTTTATCTTATTCAACGACATTTATGTTTGAAATGTGCAATAGTTGGTCTATGATATTAATTATATCAATACTAATATAAATTTGATGATTTTAACTCTAGTTGACTAAGTTATCAGAGTTTTTCAAAATGGTCTGAATTAGAATAAACACTCACCCTTACAACTATTCTTTATATGTTATTATAATTTGTTATAACCAGTCTTTGTGTATGCTACAACGTATCATTAGATGGCTGACGTTATTAATGACTATGATCTGCTCTACCGAAAATTGTATATTTTCAAGGCACCTCTCCGTCCTATTGTAAAATATGTGTAGTCTACTTAAGCTATCATATTGATTTAAAATGGCTTGATTTACCAAAAGCAGTATCAGTAAGTTATGATTATTATTCCTTCACCACTTTTTGAATTTCCCGGGCAATGTGACGACTCTATTCATCTCGATGAGTTTCAAGCAGTCGTCATTCAGTGCTGAAGGGATAAGCGTAGTAAGCCTGTCGATCCAAAAATAGGCAAGCAGGAATAATTAAGCGTTACACTCGAAGGAGGAGTCATGACGCCCCAATATCAAGCTATCCATGTCTGATCGAATTTGGATTAGTATAAGTCTTCAATTGCTATATATGAGTGATATGTTGAATGCTGTGAGTGCGTAGAAAATGGGGCTCGTTTTACCACGCGATTTTGTAAGATGAACTGTGGGCTCTGTTGCCTCATGAGTATGCACGCTGTATACAAACATCGCAATATTCGTTGGGAAACCGTTAAAAATATCGATAGAGCATATTTGCTTTCTTCGCTGCCATCGCTTGAACATCAAACGCTTACAGGCCTCATTTATATCGGGGTTGACGAAGTTGCTAGAGCAAAAGGCCATGATTACATGACAGTCGTTTATGACCTTGTTCAAGGTCACCTCATATGGTTGAACACGGTCTGAAGCTTATCAGAAGCACATATAGCCAACCGTACCATTTACTGTGCAATAGTCATTAAGGCTTAGGCTTAAACCAAATTGTGTTCAATGTAGTCAACAATAGCTTGTTGATTAAAGTTTCTAGCTATGTGAAGGCAGTGTATAGCTTTTTCATTATGAACAGATTGTGATGGCAGAACGTAGGTCTTACGCCAATCGCCATTATGCGCAATCATTAATTTAAATAGTGAGAGCTCACCAAATTCAGCAGCAAGCATCAAAGGAGTGTATTTCATTCCATTTATATTGTGCTCTAGATTAGGGTTTGCCCCAGCAAGAATCAATATACGAGCTATATGGCGAATCTTACTCGGTGATGGACTATGGCGTCTAAAGTTTTCCATGAATAGCTTTTGATAAACTGACTTAATACTACCTTTCCTTCCATCATTTGTGCCGTTGTTAGTTAAGGCTTTGCGCATATCTTCAATAAATGTTGGTAATATCCCTGCGAACATCGGCTTTAGCCTGTGAATACTCTCATCACTAATATTTTCAAAAGCCTTTTGTTCAAGTAAAGACGGTTTTTTTATCAAAGGGAGTAGGCACAATGTTTGATAGAGAGGTGACATATAGTCCAGACCACCTTTCAGGTCGATGTCAATGTCTTTGTTCAAAGATAGAACCGTTTTAACAATATCCTGTTGGCCTGAGTCAACGGCAGCATTGAGAGGAAAACGCATTTTACGTCGACTTATCGTATTCAGTGTTTTGGCGCTATGACTGTGTGTCACGATGAGGTCGAATATTCTCCTATCCATAGGTGCGTAGGGGGTTTGAAAGTCTAGTAATTCAAGGCTCATTAAGAGAGGCGATTCATTTACTTCGCTAAGTGCATTTACGCTGGCACCACTCTTCAACATGAGTGCTACAGACTCCAAATCATTGTTTTTTATTGCCTCAATGAGAGGAGAAGATAAGCGCTGTACACCGTCTCCTAATCCAACAGTGACTTTTTTCTTTTTTAACATTTTGATGTCTGAACCTAGCGGATTTAACTTGTCAAAAATCAACCCCGCTTTCTTGGGATGACTCGGATACGTGACATTTGGATAGGCAAATTTCTCTGGAAATAATATCTGGAGCTCTTCGCGATATGCGTCAATTTCATTGGCAGCAATAACACTCCTGCGGTTTCTATCTGGCTCGTCAGTCCTTGCAGGAGCAGGTTCCATACCTGTCAGAATTAACATCGACTTTAAGTTTGTTATAAAAACTTTATCGGGATTTGGTGATTGATACGCAGCAACACGTAGTGCTTCGGCAATTAGTTTTTTGAATTGAGATGGGTGATGAACCCTAAAAAGCGCGATGTTAAATGCCTCTTTATAAGTAGCATTCGCTTCTTCAAGGAAACCAGAGTTGACCAAAAAACGTGCCTTAGCATGCAAATAACTTAGGTTTGCACCTAGCTCCGGATTGAGCTTAGCGAGTTCCTCGTTTGTCAGCTTGAGAAGCTTACGCATGCGTTCTTGGTGAGCCTCGTTTTTAGTCACCGTTTGATGAACATTATATTCTTTTAGGGTGACATCATTGAGCATTGAAATCGGGAGTAACTGTTGTTTGTTCAATTGATTGGCGTTGACAAAAAGTTCATGATTTATTCCCGTTAGATTGATTCCAAAGCTGGAAAGAAAATGATGAACAAACCTTGAAGCTAGTAGGCTCCACTTTAGTTCCAGCCATTGTTGTTTATTGAAGTTCAGTGAAAGAGTTTGATCTAGATTCGCGATGGTGTTTAGGGATGGTTTTTCCTTTTCGCTTATCCAACGATTCCATCGGTCGATAATTTCTTTATTCACTGTATTGTTCAGTAATACCTTACATGCATTGGCATCATCCAGAATCAATGTAGTGTTACCAGGTAGGCACAGAGGTTTGCAGTCAGCTTGTTTTAGGGCAAAATTTTGAATTACAAGATTCTCAAAAAATTGTGAATCATTGAATAATTGATTGGCTTGCTCAACGGTCACTTCGCCTAGAGAATACATAGAGATCCACTTAAAATATGCGGTACTAAGATTACGAACAAAAATCTCTACTCGAGCTGAATATTCATCATTAAAAACAGAGCGAACAGGTTCAATAATGACCTGTTTGAGCGTTTCTTCTAGTTCGTAGTAATGAACACAATTCTTTTTACACAAACCGTCCAATTTACGTGCTGCTTCTTTAGATACGTAAGACTTTGTATCAAGTGCTACAGATATCTCTCGGTAGAGAGTTTGGAGTGAAGGGTATGGGGCGGCTCGATTAAAGGTTGTAAGTTTCATTAGTAACAATTCTCAAGATATCTTTTTTGAAATTTTTAAAGGCCCGATGATCACTTGGTGTTGTTGGTACAGTGATTCTTTTTCCACCAGGTGAATATAGTGAACCGTGATTTTTGCCATTAAAAAACTGCCAGTTATTATTACGAATCAAAATTTTAATAAAGTGATTTATGTCTTTGTTTTTACTAAAGCGTCTCATTTAGTGATCCTTATAAAGGGGTAAGAGCGCTTACCCCTTGTTACTATCCTTTACTTACTCGAATTTGAATTTTTGGCTGCGGCACTTTGTGCACGAGCGGCAAAGCTTCCTTTTGCAACTTGACCTTCGTTCGCTTTTGCGACAGTACTTTGGATACGGGCTGCTGCTGATGGTGTCATTGGGGTTTTAGGTTTAGACATATCATTTTCCTTTAATGTGTCGATGAATGAGTTTTCATCTTAAGAAATACACTTGAGGAAAGCTGCGGTGTGATTGGAGAAATTTTTTTTTGCATGTGGTTGTTAGGTTTCAAGGGCGCATTGAGGGTGGGGAAAGCGCTAGGAGAGAGCTGTAAAGTAAGAAGCTGGCTGTACCTAGCTTGGTAGGCGTAGGTATAACAATATTTTAATGTACTGTTATGCCCCCTGTGTCAGGATTAAGCACTGGTCTCTACACAGTGGTATATACAGTAGTTTTTGTCTTTTCCGATGTCCTTTCCAGTCCCAGTGTCAGTTCCAGTCTCATTTGGGATTCTGTCCGGCTAAATGGGATTCTTTTTTTGAGTTATCTGGCTGTTTATAAAGTGAATTTTTGATTGTGGGAGATTTTGGATGAAATGAGTTGTCCAACTTTCCGCTTCAAACAACCAGAAAATGAGAGCCTTGAAGTTTGAACTACGTCACATTGGAAATGGTGAATGACGGGCTTTGTTTGTATGGCATCAATGGGACTATATAGGTCAGGTGTGTAAAGGATGTCTGATGCCGAATGGACAACAACTGTGTTTAACGGGAGGGTAGTAGACCGCGCTTCCTGGCACGGTTCTGCCCCAAAACGTGATTTCACTATTCTTAATTCTGTTGTCAGTGAGCCATTTTTCAATATGAGCGGAGAAGAGCCCTTGAGCTTATGGAAAAATGGCAAAACTTAGCTTTGTTCTTTTTAGTCAAAAGTAACATGTTTTCAGCTGGATACGATAGCTGTACAATGGTTGTGCTGACTATTGGTTAGGATAATCATTTATGACCCCATTAAGCGAAATTTTAGCTACGATGCCTCGAAGAGCGGAGAAGAAGCCAGATAACTACCTAGTGGACTCTTTCGTCCATATTGGTTCGGTCTTCTCTTTGTTTTCCTGTTTAGAAAACCAGATAATCTATGGTCGTCGTGGAACAGGTAAGACTCACCTCCTGAAATACTTGAGAAACGACGTGAAGAAATCAGGAGTCGCTTGCCTAGAAATCGATATGAGGACTATGGGGTCAACAGGTGGAATGTATGCTGATGGTAATATTGGCCTAACTGAAAGGGCTTCTAGACTGCTTTCAGACACCTTGTGTGATATTCGTGAACAAATCTTAGATGTTTGCTATGACAACGAGTTATGTGATTTATCGCAGCTTATACCGCTACTAGACGAATTTGTTGAACAAGCAACTCATATCGTTATTCAAGGTAATGTTGATAAAGAGCAAAGTAATAGCAAAGCCATATCATCAGCTTCATCAGCTAAGTTTTCAGCGGTCATATCTCCTAAGAGTAGCTTTTCAGCTAATCTAGAATGCTCAAAGTCTGTGAATGATTCTGGGACAGTTACCACTAGGGAGTCTGGTCAACAGACGTTAAGGATTCACTTTGGAACACTCTCTCGAATTTTGAAACGTATCGTCAAGCTAATGCCAGAAGGTAGTTTGCTTATCTTGATTGACGAATGGAGTGAAGTTCCATTAGACCTTCAACCTTATCTGGCAGATATGTTGAGGCGAATTATATTTCCAGTTTCAACTATTACAGTAAAAATAGCAGCTATTAGTCATCGTTCACGATTTCGGATACATGATGAACACGGGGCATCTATAGGCTTGGAAGTATCATCTGATGCTTCAGCCTCGTTAAATTTAGACCATTTTATGGTCTTTGATAGCGATAAAGAGCAATCTGTTGAGTTCTTTAAAAACCTAGTTTTCAAGCATGCTAAAGCAGCGGATAGGAAAAATATAATACCATCGGATATAGATGAATTTATCTCTATGGTGTTTAAGAATAAGAACGCACTTGAAGAATTCGCGCGAGCTAGTGAGGGTGTTCCACGCGATGCTATCAACATAATTTCTCAAGCAGCACAGCATCAGAAAGACCAAAAAATTGGTGTAAAAAGTATTAGAAATGCAGCAAGAACATGGTACACAACGTCAAAGAGTAAAGACATTAATTCTCGTACTGAAGCAGTAGGGTTGCTTGAATGGATCGTATCTTCGGTCATTGGTGCAAAGAGAACTAGAGGTTTTCTTGTTAATAGTAGTATTACCGACGAACTAATAGACTATCTGTACGATTCAAGGGTTATACATTTGGTGAGGCAAGGAGTCTCGGTAAATGCGGTTCAAGGCTCAAAGTACAACTTATACTCTTTAGACTATGGTTGTTATTCTCATTTGATTAATACCAAGGATGAGCCCCAAGGGTTGATAAGTGATGAGACAGGCTACATCAGTGTCCCTAAAGTAGATAATAGTTACGGTAAAGGGTCTATATTAGAGCTCGATAACTATTACAAATTAGGTTTTCTCCCTTTGTTTGAACAGACGCAAGACATAGAGTTACCGACTCAGTTTTATGAAAAGGGTGATGATGTTATCGATTTTGATGATGGTGTTTTTAGTAAACTGCCCAAATATCTAGAAGCTCAGAAAATTAAAGGGACGATCTATATCCCTTTGATATTTGTAGGGCTCGTGCTCAGGTACAAGCAAGGTCAAGAACTTAGTAATGGAACGGAAATCACTCATACGATTAACAACTACTTGATATCTCAGCCTAAAAATAAAAAGGCTCCAAACAATATTTCTAGAGCGTTAAGAAGTGAGCCTACCTGTAGTGAAAAGTGGTTTATCAGGCGTGAGCGAAGTGATGGGCCATTTTTCGAGCTTGCTTCCGATTGGAGAAAGCATTGGGAGGATTATTTCAACTTGGAACCTCCGATGTAATTGATACGCCTCTTAGTCCACTGTTATGTTGGGATTAAGAGTCGCCAGCCACACTTTTCCCCCCGTAAAAGTGTAATGGTTTAACACTTTTTCCCGGGTAAAAGTGCGGAGCAATTGCTTTATTAGGCACGAATTATGGCATTCGGTAATTCGTTACCTGCTTACATGCTAATGCATGTAAGCAGGTATGGAGCAGTAGGAAGACTTTCGTACTTTTATGTACCGCTTATCTTTCAGTAGCTTATCAACCTAGCCACAGAAATTACTGTGTTCGAATGAACGACATTTTGTCATTTCTTCGAACATGGGGACTGGGTGCTAGCTATATCAATCGATTGCTGGTGTCATAGAACGACCGATTTTGTTAACTTAAATTTACCATTTAGATGCTAGTCCACTACATTCTGCAAAATCAAATCACCCATTTCATCTTTACTGATTGTGCCAGGCATCAGGGCGTTGTAGCTTAAGTGCCGCTTCTTCGTGAGAAGCCTATTGAGGTTGGCATCAAATGAACCATCTTTGTATTTGGGGTGAATCGCCATAGGCAGATATACGTTCACATCCTTCTTTTGTCCAATACGAAATGCGCGGTCTGTACTTTGGTCTTCTACCGCTGGATTCCACCACCGAGTTAGATGAATAACATGGTTTGCAGCAGTGATCGTCAAACCGACTCCACCAGCTTTAGGAGATAACAGCATCACATCAAACTCACCTTCCGTGCCATTTTGAAACTCATCCACAAATTGTTTTCGTGTGTAGCCATCAACAGAGCCATTTATTCGACGTGGTCTTGATGGCAGTTGATATCGGTGCTGAAGGTATCCTGAGAGGTATTCTTGAACGTCAATCGCTTCACAAAATATAAGAACCTTTTCTCCAGATTCTTTTACCTTATCCAAGATTTCTATTAAAGCGGTAAGTCTTGCCGAGCGTTTCACAACACCATCAGTTATCCCGTTTCCATCAAATTCCTCGGCAATAAGCGATGCCCTGCGAATTTTCTGGATAGTCTCCAATACTCCACCAGCCATTCCTCTCTTTAACTGGGCATCCCTTACAATATTTTCGTATTCTGCCGCCTGTTGTTCAGGCATCATTTTCGCTACTTGGTGAATGAATTTTTGGGGAAGGCCATCCAAGTGCTCCTCTTTCAATCTTCTGAGCATCAGGGGAGGGGTGCTTTTTTCCACAAGCAGAGATTTGAGCCTTTTGGCTTCAGCAGGATCACTCTCTGCTGGTTTAGCATACTCATTATGGAACTGGCTAAGAGAACCAAATAGCCCTGGTTGAGCAGTATCAACGATACACCATAAGTCTTTTAGTTCGTTTTCTACAGGGGTGCCCGTTAAAATCAACGTGAAATCTGACGACAAAGATTTAGCCATTTCAGTCATACGAGATACTGGGTTTTTGATCTTTTGGGCTTCATCAAAGATGGTAACTCCCCATTCGATAGAGAGGAAGTATTTGATTTTGTCCCTGAGGGTTTCATATGTAGTTAGCACCCAGCCACTACCTGATATTATGGAGTTGCGCTCAATAACGGTGTAGTTTTTTATCTCTCTGATCTGAGCACCAAATGCTTCAAATACATCTCCAAGTCCATCTTCTTCTACATGCAGCTTTGCTTCATCTCGCCAGTTTTTGAGCAGGCCTGAAGGAGCAACAATGAGAAATGGCTTGGTAGGATAGTGGTTGTTGTTCATTAACTCTTTAACCGAGGCTAAAAATGCTAACGCCTGCATCGTCTTTCCTAGGCCCATATCGTCTGCGAGCAAAGCACCAATTGAGCCTGACTCCCAATGATTGGCTAGCCAGTCAACGCCATATTTCTGATGTTCATAAAGTGTTTTTGTTTTTAATGAGTCTGGAAGCCGAGTGATTTTAGGTCTGGCTTCATGTTTTATGACCTCAAACTCAACTTCCTCAATATTGTCTTTGAGGATTGGTGCAACGACATCAAGCGGGGTATCAGGCGGGCCTTCAGGCTCATCGAAAGGCTTTAGCATTTTTATTAGCAGATTCTTGGTTTCCAGTGATACGGGAACTCGTTGTCCTTCAAAAGTTATTTCAGGAACTTCAGCGTCTAGTGCTTTATTGACTTCGTCTAGAAGACGCTTCATTTCATCAATTGTGAAATTGACCAGAAGATCATCAATAGGGAAGAACAATCGTTCATCATCGTCAGGAACCCAGTCACCTTCTCGCTTCGCGACATAAGCACATAGCTTAGGAGACCAGATACCAATAGTATCGATTCGTTGGCTGATAAAATCGGGGGTTTCGACAAAAATAGCCTCAAGCTCTTCAGGGTGATCTTCCTGGTTAAGCTTTTCATTGATGACCTTATGTGGATTTGATACGAATGCTAACCTCTCTTGACTATCCCTTGTTTGGTAATCTTTTATTACACCGAGAACTTTTTGTACTCGCTGGGGGAGGACAACATATACACCATTTCCGATAGCATAGTTTGATCGGGCTGTACTCCAGGTCTTGAACTGATCTTCAAACTGGGTATGTCTTGCTTTAGGAATTGCGTACTCTACATCAGCTTGACCCTGGACATCCCAGTCTTTTGTGGTGTTTGGCTTAATCAACAGTGGATTAAATACACCATGTTCTTTGATATCTAACGTGACTCTATCTGCACGACAAATGGTGATATCCCGTAGCTGTCCATCAACAATAGACTCTTCAGGTAATAGCTCCTTGATTTCCCCCCAGCGGACAAATTTTTCATCTCTGTCTGATGTATCGACGTTGTTAAACTGCTCAAGTTTATTAATGATAGAGTAGAGTGGCTCAAGGATTAGTTCTGTTTGTCCTCTTACTTTCAGCGATATCCCAGAAACCTTAGATCCCATCATTGGTCTGCCTTCTGGAGTCATTAGCCGATAAGACAACTGGAAACCTGGCTGACTTATCAGCCCTTTAGCTACAATTTTAACTCTGGCGTGGGAAACAGGAGGAAGACATAGCTTTTGAATTTCTAATTCTGTCAGTGCTGCGATAAAGCCTTCGGAGCATGCTATCCCTGAATCGGTAATGCTGGGAGCTATAATCTCATTAACAGTCCTAAATAATGGATCTATTACCACCGGGGTATCTCCTGCCATAAGTCTGAATTTAGACCACTGGTTAGGATGAAGAATTTCGTTATCTAGTTTTACCTGAAAAAGAAAACCAGTATCTGTTTTTTGCCATGTGAATTGTGCAGAGCTAGTCATTCATATACTCCCTGTTTGACACCGATATCCCCGTTAAGCTGTAAATAAGATATGACAACTTCCGTTGCCATGTTCCTGACTCGCTGCCTGAATGTGCCCCAGTATGATCAGCCCAGTTAACTAAACTTTCTCTATGATATGATTTTTGATAGAGCTTAGGACGCTTATTGCTAGAGTCCCATAGCCTGAAACTACCTGAGTGACTCCATTCTGTAATTAAGACTCCATTCACCACCATTATTAGTGCACTGTGACGTGATTGGGCTCCTGAGAGCTTTGCATATGTGTTTCTGCCACCTTGAAGAAAATTGTTTGCCTCGGCATAGGCTCTAGGCCCTAGAGCTACCCATGCTTCTTGGATATGGCCATTTTTCAGGTAAGCGTTCCAGAATCGTTTTCTGTATTTCCAATGCTTATCGGCCATTGAATCCGTTTTTGCAACATGACTTAACAAGTTAAAAAAGTCGTGCATGGTGTTTTCTACCATCCAACTTTTCATTACATTAATAGCAACGGTATTGACACCAAGCCACAATGCCTTTGATGTTCGTGGATCTCCGTATTGATGAAGGAAGAAGTCTATAAGGATCTTTTTTATTTGGGGGTTGGTTTGATGTTGTGAGAATGACGTGAGCAGTCCTTCAGCGAGATTAATCCTTAAGGATGGATATTTTAGTGAGTCATCTTGAGTAAGGAAAAAGTGTATACAGGATGAAGTGATCTTTGACTGTAAAGAAGCATCAAACACTCCTAAATCAGACTCTAGTTGCTTCAATAGGCGGGAGAGGGACGCTAACGCAAATCCTCCATACTCCAGCCCTTTAGATAGCCTGTAATTGGAAAAGGTAGACTGAAAACCCGAATCTATTATTTTCTGGCTGCAAAGCTCATGGCTCCTCTCATCCAAAATACCAGTACTATTTACCCACTGCTTTATGGTGTTAACTTTTGTGTGGTTACTCCCACTTATCAAGTCGTGAAGCTCTTCTCGCAGTCGATCAAACTGCTTTGAATTTAAGGGGTATTCTTGGAGGAATACCTGTATAAAAGGGCTAACCGTATCAAACTTAGATTTACGTTTGATCTGGTCAAATAAAGGGGGGATAAACTCTTCATTTTCAAATAGGGGAGGATTGCCATTTACTGTCAACATGAATGCCCAAGGAACCAGCTTCCATTCCTTTCGAGTTAAGGAAACCGATGGTGACTGGTATTGAAGAAACTTATATAGCTTCCTGTAAACCGTCTCAATATCGGTCTGTGAGGGTTTGGTTGTCGTAACGAATCCATGCCGATTCTTTATCTTCAAAACCTCTGAGACAAAAAGCGACTCTGAAAGGTCAGGTGCTTTTCTTGAATCAATAGTTTTGAAGTCATCAAGGAGCTCTTTCAAGGACATTATTTTGCCCCCCAAGCAATAAGGGCCCTTTGAGGCTCCGTAAGGGCTGGTGGGGTCATAATAAAACGGAGATCAATTCGACGGTTTACACCGTCAGGTGTTGGTACGCTGTGATTATGGCCATCTACGGGCCTTCCCTCTCCGTATCCACTTACTGAAAAGATAGGCTGTCCAGATATATTTCGGAGGTTATCCAGTACGCTGTTTGGTACAACTAATCGATACGCTGCAATAGCCCTGTTGGCTGAAAGTTCCCAATTGTCTTTTATTCGACTAGATTTCATCGGTACGTTGTCTGTGTGACCTTCTATAAATACTGCGTCGATTTTGCCTTTGGTTTGATCGAGATTGGAGCAAGCGATATTACTAGGAGGATTTTCAGCATAACAGGGAATTACCTCATTTAAGACAATACCAATAGTCCTAAGGTTATTCCTGTATCTTTCACTCAGAGTATCCGCAGCAGTTTTGAAAAGGACGGCTTTTTCGGTCAACCTCAGCACACCGTGTCGCGTATCGATTTCAACGTCGATCTTCTCTTTCTTTAACCTGTCCTTGAGGTCTTGCAGTAGTTCATTCCTGATCTGCTCGGTATTGGTTAGTTTCCTAACAACCTCTTTCCGCGTTTCCGTTACCTCATTTTGTTTTTGTATGGCATCCTGAAAATTGATGATGAACGCGACAAGTGTAATGATGAAAACAAGAAGTAATCCAGACATCATGTCAGATACGGAAATTAGATAACCAGCACCTTCGTCCTCTAAGAGTTCATGGTGTTCACTCATGGGCTATTTCCTTTTACTGCTCTGGTTGAAAGCTGGTTCTAGCCATGGCACGAAGGTCTACTTCAAACCCTTTCAATTTTGCTTCTGCGGAGTTAGCGATAGTGTTTATCGAGGATTCAAATATCTCAGTCCTTGAATCTAGAGCTTCTCCCAAAGATTCAACTGCTTCAGAGATCTCCTGGGTAGCAGCAGCGAGGCTTTGAACAACATCAGAAGCGTGCTTATCAAGTCCTAAAATATATTCGTCCGTTTGTGTTGCGTAACGTTCTAAACCAGTGCTGACATTTTTAAATACATTTTCAAGAGTAGTATCTAAGCCAGAGAAGCGTTCTTCGTAATCTTTCCAGATATCGGACATTTCCTCTTGCACTTCTTGTAAGGTTTTGAGGGTTGAGTCAACGCTAGTGGTCGATTCCGAAAGCTGAGTTGATGTTCGGTTCAGTGATTGAATATAATTTTGGAAAGTAGTTGCTGTTTGCTGGAAGTCTAAATTAGTTTGGTTAGCTTTTTCGGAAAGCTCCCCAATGATTTCAATGGATTGAGATATTTCTCCGTAGAGAGTTCTATTGGCTTCTGTCATTGTTTGGTACTGAGTAGCTGTTTCTTTGAGTTTACCCAGTATGCCTTCGAATTCTTGTAAACCATCCTTTAGGTTGTCTGCTAGCTTCTGAGAGGCGATATCAAGTTGCAGAGTGACGTTGTCTATGGATTTTTCTACACTTTCAAGAAGAGCATCGACAGCTTGATCAATGCCTGCATTAATTTTCTTGCTGCCCTCTGACATAGCGTCGGACATATTGGTAACGGCATTTTGAGCCGCCTTTTGCATATCTTCTTGTCCTTTTGTTAGTGACTCAACCTGAGACTCGAGGCTATCACTCATAGTTTTTATGGTGGAGGCAAAGGCTTTCATTTCATCCCCAGCGGCACCGGCTATCTTATCTGCAAATTCACCCATGACTTTGGTTACGGTTTCGTCGCTTGCTGATTTTTGGTCATTCCGTAGTTCATCGATGGCTTTGATCATTGGTTGTGTTACATGTTGTTCTATTACCTGGCCAAGAGACACAGCAAGGTCATTTGCGAAGGATTGGAGTGCTGTGGACTGCTTTTGTGATTCAGCTAGGTTCTTACTCGCAAGCCGTTCTGCTGAAAAATACTCTACTCGGGCATCCAGTTCCGAATTTAGCTTTTGACAACTACTATTGAACAAGTGGATGTATTTTTTCTCATAAGTTGAGAATAATAGTGAGGTCAGTAACCCCACGATCGATGTAATAAAGGCAAGTGACGCGCCATCCAGAAGTATGTTAAGTGCTTCTTTTGCATCATTAATATTGTTTGAGTTTAACCCTGGAGCTGCGAGAGATATACCAACAGTAAGGCCTATAAATGTACCAACTATACCGAGGCCAGTCAGGATGTTTGGTAACGCGTTGTAGAAGCGCATGTTGATATTGGGCAAAAGAAGATTTTTCTGGTTAAAGTAGACAGAAGGTAGGTGGGTATTCATGATGACTTCTTTGTCGTCATCAAAGTCTTCTCCTGGAAGCAGCAACGTTTCCTCGAACTCTCTCCATGAATCTTTCAGGTATTGGTCAGCGTGCATCCAATCTCTTAGTTCATAGTAGTATTCGGGGAACTCTAGTTTGTTTCTTGGGGTTGACTGAGTTTTCTCAAGTGCATTTTTCAATGAGCGTTTGACGGGTGAAAACCTGAACCAAAAGCTTCCACTACACCAAATTGCAATGACGACAATAAGGCCACAGTAAACATAGATAAAAAGAGTAGATGTGATGAAGTTCATCACATCATGTAAGTTAGTGCCCATAAAATAATGTCCTAGCTTGTACTTGCACTGTGCTTAATCACGAGGTTTGCGCGCAGTTTACTATCAACCAATATCATATTAAAGCAGGCTTAGAAGGTAATAACTAGAACAGGCGTCAAGGTTCGAAATATTTCACTTAACGCGATAGAAGCTCAATAAGAGAGGTCACCAGACGCTAACGTTAACTAAAGCTAACATTAACAGCGAAAAACGTCCTTAATGTTAGGTTTAGTTAACATTACAGAGAGCAGTGAGAAGCTAGATAATTTATGAGTAAAAAAAGGTAGTCAACGCACCAAAAATGATAGTTTAGTGCTTGTGTGGCATTGAACATTTCTTGCGCTTGCGTATTCAGCGAAACAATCAGGTACATATACATTGCGTTGCTAAGCTATGGGGACAGAACGAGGCGGACTGTCCTCTGGTTTGTTTGGGAGAAGTTGTATCACTGGAGCAGAACCTAGCCTGACAATAGAATCGCTTTTACTCTTTTTGATTGGCAATCTCATATCCCATGGCTTTGTAACTTTTGGCTCTTTTATCAAACATTCTTTGTAGCATTGGTAACTTGATATCCACGTAATCATAGATAACAGTGTCGTGTTTACCATCGGATTGCCGATGAATACGGCCTGCATATTGGGCAAGTGAGCCCCGCCAGGAAATAGGCATCGTAAGAAATAATGTGTCAAGGCGAGGAAGGTCGAAGCCTTCACCGATGTATTTACCTGTCGCTACGATTACTTGAGCATCTTGTAATTTATCATTTGCGTCTTCTCGCTCTTTGGCTTTCATCGCTCCTCGAAGCACTACGGCGCTTAACTTTTGGGCCTCTAATAGATTTAAGAGTAAATTGGCATGCTCCCTTCGTTCTGTCAGAAGTAGTGGGTGGCGACCAGCTTTAATTGCTTCAGTCACATCACTTATGATCTGTTGGTTTCTCCCATGATTCTCCATAATCCAATGATAGACGGAAGCGATGTGTGGTCGTTTTTCTATTTCACTGAGTTCTGGCGGTGGTTGGTTGTGTATATGTTTTATGTGGACGGTTTGAGTAAAATAATTGGTATGGCTTGAAATGACTTTATGCCTTACTGGGCCTGCTAGCATAAACATGATCTTTTGATGTCCATCTTGCCGGTCTGGTGTAGCTGTTAGTCCATGTACGTATTTAGCATTTACTTCATTGATTACCATCTCATATCTTGGCGCTGAAATGTGGTGACATTCGTCGATGATCACTTGGCCATATTGGTGGGTTAGTTCTGATATGGTGTTATCACGTTTGTTAATTAGACTTTGATAGGTAGCAATATCGATCTGTCCTGTTGGCTTTTTCTTACCTCCGCCATACACGCCGACATCAATACCTGATGTAAATGAGAGGATTCGATCTTTCCATTGGTCTAGCAGTTGTCTGCTGTGGGTTAAAATGAGTGTATTTACTTTTCGTTTTTCGATTAAACCAATTGCGGCAACAGTTTTCCCGAAAGCCGTTGGTGCGTGCAAAATACCAGTATCATGAGATGCCATGGCATCAACGGCAGTTTGCTGCTCTTCTCTGAGTGAGCCTAGGAATTTGATGTGGTCTAGTGGCTGTCCGACGGTTCTTTTTTCATTGAAGATGACATTGATCTTTTGGCTATCTAGAAGGGATCGAACTTCATCAAAGCATCCCCTAGGAAGGGACAAATAGCCTTTTTCAATATGAGCACAGCTGATATAGCGAGGGATACCATGTGTAGAAAATCGCAGTGCTTGTGTTTTAAAGAATGTTGGATTTGAAAAGCTTGCTACTCGTTTTAGGTTGGTGATTACCGGGGAAGGTAATGGTTCGGTTGGTATATAAATATGATTTGCTAATGTCACTTCTATGGAGTCAGGGCAGTTAGGAATTAAGCTTTGGGTAATAGGCTTATTTGTGTCCCATGGATCAGTGAGTTCAAATGCTTCTTTAGTGGTTGATTGGTATGACTCCACGATTTTGAGTACTTGCTGTTGTGAAAAACGTCTGATCTTTGATAAGAAGTCCCATTGATCGAGTTGGGGGTTTAAATTTTCATCCACAAACACGCTGAAGCCATGGTTTCTGGATTTTAGCTGTAGGGGTAGTGCTATCAGGTTACCAAATCCTCCTTCAGGCATCACATCCTGGTTTGGAAACAGCCTGTCGTAAGAATCAAAAGAAAGCGATGGTTGAATTTCCATGGCTTTATCGAGTATCAAAAAGCCAAGTTGGCGGATCGTTTTTGCCGATATTGGTTCAGAGAAAAACACCCACAAATGTGCGCCATTTCCTGAGCGGGAAATCTCAATGGCATGAGGAATATCATAAGCTAAACATGCTTTAGATGTTGCTTGAATGGACTCTTGCCAATCGGACTTATCAAAATCGATAGCAAGGAGATGAGAGCGACTGTTTTTACAAAGAGGGTAAAGTCCTACGACTATTTTTCCGGAGAGATGATCGTAAAGTGTTTGATTGGTGATGGGCTTAAATTGCTGGTTTGGACATTCTCCACACTTCACCTTGGGTTTTGCACATACTCCGTTCTTCCATTCGTTATCACATGCTAATGAGTAGCCATTTCGACCCGTGCCGTTTTCCCATCGTATCGCATAAATATCAGCTCTTCCTTTAAACAGGTCGGCAAAAATTGCGATCTTTTGTTCAGGAGTCATTGAAGGGGTTGGTGGTGGTAGATTTTGTTGTTTTAACAACTCTTGTTTATGAGCTAATAGTTTTTGCTTTTCAGCATCAAGTTGCCGCAGACGAATGTCAATCGCCTCAAGTTCTGATGATAGAAGGTCTCGATTAGTAATATCAGGCAATTGAGGCACCTCAAATTTTTAACTTAGTTACCATGTTTAACTGCTTTTCTTGCGAAATGCCAATTCAGCTTTGAAAATTTCAATTCTCCAGCCAGGCTGACGGGTTTGAGTCCGAATAATGGCTTCAATGTGATCGGTATCGAGCTCCTTTAAAGGTTTAAATTCGACAGGCTGATTACCTTCTTTGCCTCTTGTTCCCCAATAGAAACCTTGTCGGATTTCATTGTGAGGTGCGTCAGCGTAGACAGATTGCTCCTCAAATGGCTCGGTATTAACGTTGCGTCGTAGATAGTCAGTCCCGCCATCTACCATATAGGTTTCTCCGTTGTCATCAATGTGAGTGACATAATCGTGTCGATGTCTGCTAATCAAAATTGTGCCGTCTGGTGTTTTTATCCGGTTTAGAACGATATGTTTCATGTGAGAGCCTCACTTAATTATGGCTAACATATTAATTTTATGAGCAAGTGTGGAGCCGGACGATCTAGAGCAACCGTAGACGAGTGTTGTTAGCAGTCTTCCCGGACACAGGTATTCCTGCTCATTCCCTTTGGCCTGGACTCCTCATCACCAAATGTAAGATAAAGATGGTTTGGTTTTGAAAAATTGCCGACGGTGCAGATACCCCAAGACCAGCACTCGCTATAGTCTTTATCTTGCTCTTTCATCATTTCTAGCTCGGCTTCAATCAGTTCATGAAGTGCCTCGATGTAGCGAGGAGTAAGCCTGATTTTATGGTTATGATATCTAGCCATTTCGATGCAACCTCAGAATTTACTCTATACTGTGTTTTTATACAGTATAGAGTTATAGATTGAAAAATAACAATTCGGAGGCTGTCGGGATGGACGTACCAAATATTTTAAATCTTGAGCATGAGCTAAGAGTACCTGCCGGTTTCGAGTTAACGCTTGTCATGCATGAGTACGGTCTTTACGTAAGCCAAAGTACGCTCATTACTCATTGGTGCTGTTTTCGATTGTTAGCTTTGACAATCGCCTTTTCTCGAGAGGAGGAGACTCGACGGTTTATGTATTCATTACCTAAGCAGTCTGATTTATTTAGCCTTCAATTTGCATTTCAACTGTGTGTACACCAGACCTGTTGTGGTGGGTTTCAACCTTCGAAGGTTCAGTTTTCGTATTCATTTGTTGATGACGATGATGCACGAGAAACTATTGATGACTTTTGGCAACAACTGCTGAAACAGGTTAAATGCCAGGAAGGATTGAAGAGGCTGTAGAAGTGAAAGAAGTAATCACTCTCACATATTCCTACTACATACGAAGTGAGGAAAAAGATGAAATTTAAAGAGGCGTTAATAGCATTGGGCATGACGAGCATTGTTGTCATGAGCATCAATATTATCGTCAACTCAGTGATTCTCGTATTTGTGTGGAATAGCTTGGTGTCCAGTATTCACCCAGCCTTGCCTGAGTTGAGCTTCTTTAACGCTGTTGGAGTCATAGTGGTTGCTTATATTGTGCAGGGCAAATTTTCGATTAAGGTCAATGTTAAGTATTGAGTATTTACGAATTCTCGCTCGAGCTGATTGCTTCAGTAATGAATTAAACATATCCACTTGATTCAACTGGGGAAGAGAAGGCAATGTTCAGAAATGGTGATTTGTACAACCGCCTTCAGGTATAAATGTAATTATTTTAAGATATCAACAATATTTGATTAGAGACTCAGCAAGAGTCAGAAAGAACTGTACGGGATATTGACACTTTAATTGGGGATGCGTGATCTATGTTTACATGCATTATACATGTTAGTGCACGTAAACGGCTCTGCCACTTTGACATTAAATGCAGTAGCTCAAAGTTAACTGGCTACTTTGCCTGGCAGAGCTTCCACACTCAAGAATGGTATGCTTGTAATTAGTTAATGTTTAAGTTGTTTATAGGGTGAGTTGGCATGTTTTTTAGCAAAAGCAAGAATAAAGGTAAGAAGGCAAAGAACAGGTTTGAGAATATTCACGGCACCCTGCTGTCCTCAATGGCGCTATATCCGTTTTTCTCGAATGAGCAGCAACGGATCATTTGTCATTTCGTAAACGAATTTTATAACGGTAAGACGGTGCTGGTCAGTCCTGATATCAAGATTGAAGATAGGGAAACTTTACTGATGGTAATCGCGGCCAATGCAGCTCTGGTGGGTGGGGCTCAGCAAACAGATTATTTCTCTTCCGTAAAATGGATCCACATTTGTTCTGACGATTTGCAGGTTGATGGTGATGCGTATGAGACTTCAACGGTGCGATTGAGCGCCAGGCCTTGTTTGAAGGAGTCGATTGAAATCACCGAGGGGCAAAATCTGATTGTTCATGAGTTCGCCCATATTCTCGATCATTTGTATGGTCTGTCAGGCAGTACTGCAGTACTGCGTGAGGCCTATGAGGTCTACCTTGACAATATTAAGTCGCAACAGGGCGATATAGTCCCAGATTGTGCGACACCACTGGGTGAGATAGTTGACCATGTCAACACTCATGATGAGATTATGTTCCATCCGCCCGAAGAGTACTTCGCAGTATTATCTGAGTTGTTTTTTACTAACCCGGCAGCAATCTACAACGACTATCCTAAGTTATACCGCGAGTTGGTCGGCATTTATGGTCTTCACATGGTCGAGATATTGGATGGGGGCGAATGAGAGAATTTTTGGCTTTGAGTGAGGTGATTTAGAACATCACGATTACTTTTTATGTTTTGATTTATATAGTTATACCTAGAATTTACATGTAGTAGTATTGGTTGCATAGCTATTGATAAACTAGATGTGGATGCTGATTATGTCTGGACACATTACTGATCTTGATATTCTTTTTGCGGAGCTGATTTTTCCTATCCTCATTGAGCGGGTTACCTTGTCTGATCCTCGAATCACCTATGGTGATATAGTTGAAGAAGTGAAGGCAAGACACCCTCATCTGAAACCAGTTAAAACCTTTCACCATCGCCATGTGGGGCGTCGACTTGGTACGATCTGGGAGTTTACCAAGTCTCAGGGGTGCCCTCATCTAGGTGCTTTAGTCGTGGATGCACAACACGGTGAATGTGGCACAGGAATCTATGGGTTAGTGAATCCCGAACAAGAGAGGGAGAAGATCAAAACCTTTTCTAATTGGAGCGATATCGAGCTAGATTTTGGCAAGCACATTAACTTAGTCAAAATGAAAAAAAAGGAACGAGAGACCAAGCCTAAGAAAATTTCGAGGGAAGAAGCCAAGTATAAAGTTGCTGATTACTGGAAGGAGATCAAGCAAAGCAGTCCAATTGACCAAAAAGTAATTGAGAAGTACCGCGAAGAGCTGAGGGAGTTAGTACAACAGGGACATTTACCAGCTAGAGCATTCGCCATGATCATCGGAAAGATGATTGAATCTGGTGAATATAAGGAGATGCAGCCAGCGTACCTTTATGTTGGCGAGTATATCAACAAAATGAATAACGATGAGGCTATTTTCGACGTTGTTAAAATTGGCTTCAGTGAAAACTTAGAGAACAGATCTAAGCAGTTGGCAGGGAATCTTAATCTAACACCACTCAAGTTTCACATTCTTAAAGCATGGAAGTTCAAGCCAGGGTATGCTTACCGAGCGGAGCAAGATATTCACGCCTGGCTCGATGACTTGAGATATGAGGGAGAGTTTTTCAATAGTCAAGAGGGACTTGTGCCTGAGTATGTTGAAGAATTAGTGAACAACTACTTGTTAGATAATCTGATGGTTGAAGTGCAGTGCGAAGAATTGGATATTAGCTAAGTAATTTATGTCCGTGACGTGTTAGCGATCGTCGGCTAGCACGTCGATGCTCCATTCTGAGTTAGTGTTCGCAGATCACGAGTATATTAAGATATATTTTTCGATCACTTGTGCTAATTAATAGCCTCTTAAAAAGGCCTCATCACCATTGACAAGACCAAATAGAAAGAAGATTCTAAAATCAAACTACATACCAGTTATGAACTGCAATGTATTTTTGGCGTAAGATTGGACAGTCTGAAAGTCCAGATCTTGAATTTTCGTGTCGAAACCATCAGCGTGATGATAATCCTTTGAAAACTCGTTTATTTTGGAAATTGTGCTAAATTTTCCGTGTTTATCATAGAAGAGGCTTGATTCATCAGTCTCTTCGCGGATTTTCGTGATCATCTCGCCCAGCCACATTCCTTTAATAAACTGTTTTGGATATAAGAATCTCAAGTATGCTTCTAAGATTGGGCGTATAGACCTCGCAACTTCTACTTTATCAGTTTCACTACCTTCAGAAACAAAATCATAAAGTTTATTATATTCTTTATGATAAGAATGCAGCACATAAGAATCGTAGTTATCTCTAGCAACCATTTTACTAGATATATACTTGGAGCTATCAGGGGCAAGAGGGTCTAAATCTTTGTATGAAGCCTCAATTTCAAAACACTGTGAATCTTTTGAAAGAATCGAATGTTTATAGATGTCAGACAAGAAGAAAGGATCGTGACTAAAAACAAACGTTTGATAATTATTTTCAATAAGTTTGGCAATTTGAACGATTGTTGCGTCTTTACGATAACTATCTAGTGAAGACATTGGATCATCTAGGATAATAATTGACTTATCATCATTAATTTTTGCAAATCTAGATAAGAAGAAAGCAAGAGCAAGAGCAGACCTATCACCAAGACTTAGAACGTGTTCAAAGATATGTTGATGTTCATTTTCATCTAAAATAGAAAGTTCATTGTTAATGAAAGTTATAACGTATTTTAATCTTGTAGAACCACCTTTACCTTTATTGTCCTTATCCAATTCCTTTAATCTAATCATTGAATGAAAGCTTTTTAATATCTCATTGATAGAGTCTTTATGTTTACTGATATTATCTTTTTGTTCTTCGGTAATCTCATCTCTAAGTTCTTTAATTCTCTTTGTATTAGTATTCTTAGATTCATTAAAAGTTTTAAAGTCTGCTAGGTCAGTTACGACCTCAGGAGTGAACCTTAGTTTTGATTCTGTGATAACGTCAATCTTAGACTGAATGGACTGACTTGTCTCTGTTCCCAAACCATCTACAAAATCTTTGATTGACTGATTGTAATTGTTTACAGCATTATTATAAGCAGTAAAATCTATATCATTAAAAATCTGATTAAAAAGTTCGTTAAACTTAGTTAAGTCTACTTGGGATAATAAATCCTTCTTTTTGTTTTGGATTATCTTTGAGCATTCTAATTCAAGATTTATAGAAACTCTGCCCAATTTAGAAAAATCAAAATCCAAAGAAATTTCATCAATTCTATCAGCCCATTCTCTCATTACATTTTTATTTGACTCTACACGATTCTCTAGTGCTTCAAGTTTTATACAGATATCACTAACACTCATTTCAAAATCATCACTGGCAAGTTCAAATTTGCTACTTGCACTTAGATAAGATTCGTTAATGAACTCTTGATAGAGATGGAATATTGGCGATGAGGAAAGTGGTTGGGCACAGAAAGGACAGTCGTTCGATTCAGTGACTAAGTTTGTCCCTGTTTCTATCCAAAAGCTATCTTGTTCTTTTAGGTTTTTTGCAATGTGTGAGTTGACCTTTTCTTCTGCATCTTTAGATAGTTGCTCGATGTTTATAATAAAACAATCTGTCTTTAACTCTGGCTTTTCAAGCTTTAGTAAAGATAGACACTTCCGCTTTCTAAAGTGTTCAACGCTCTTAAGGTCTTGAAGTTGGGCTTTCAAAGTTTCTAGCTCATCATCAGCGTTAGGAGTCGATTTGATAGCTCGAATTTTAGCAGGAGTCTTTGAGGGAAACTTAGTTGATAGTCGAGTCGTTATAGGGGTGATTTGACTCGTTAAAGTCTCATTTTGAGCTTTTAACTGGTCAATTTCCTTTTCTTTCTCGACAGACACGTTACCTAATGAAAACTCATAGTAGTTCGATAGCTGCTTGCGATCTTTACTATTAGAGATGTAAAGATTGTTGTCTATGAAAGCTTGGTTAAACACTTGAAAGGTAAAAGACGACTGTAAGGAGTCTAATGTGATGTTTTGAGAATCAACCCTAAGCTGTAGGGCTTGCTTTCCTTGAGACTCAATCGACTGTAATGCCTCAATGCTCGATTTATCGCTTTGGTTGATGGACTCGAATAGTTTACACAGAGTCGATTTACCAGAGCCATTTCTACCATAGATAAGGTTGAGCATATCGAAAGATTGACTTAGCCCTCCTTTATGTTGCCATTGCTTGATGTTTTCGATTTTTATTATTCTTTCTAACATTTCACACTCGTTCTAGAAAATTACTATATTGATAATCCACTTGTTGCATCAATCTTATACTTAATGATATGCATATAATATGATTGATTTCTTGAATGCAAAAAAACAACAGTATCCCCCCCATGATCCCACGGGGCGATGATTAATTAGAGAGGTTCTAGGGGGGGCGACGTGTTGAATAGCCAGACTCAGGCTTGGCTAACTCTTCTATACACTTAACCATATGGTCGAACAGGATTAGTCTATTAGTTTTTGCGGTTTCGATGATGCCATTGAGCATCGCACTGGCATCTGCACCTTTCGGAGTATCAGCGAAGAGCCAGCTTTTTCTGCCTATGACCACTCACCCTGGGTGCTGAGGCGTCCATTACATCACTACAAACCGGATAAATGTATTCAACTCATTTATTCCTCAATCAGAGCTTACATGGATTTTCGTACCAGCTTCTTTGTTCGCATAGAGTTTGTAAAACCTTACTAAGCCCTCATTAATCTAAAAGTCTTCATTAAGTGTGTAGTATCACAAAATAGTGCACATTATTGTAGATAGTCTTATTTTCTGGGCAGGTGGGGGGCGTATACTTGAGCAAGTTTGTTACTTTGAAACGTAGGGAAGTTTTCATGTCAGTTATACGCCATATAGAAATAATAAACTTTAGAACGCTCAAAAATCTATCATGGCACCCAAAGCCGGGACTGAATTGCCTTATTGGCCCTGGCGATTCAGGAAAATCTACATTGTTGGATGCTATTGACCTTACGCTCGGAGCTCGACGTTCCTATTCCTTCAACGATGCTGACTTTTACCAGCTAAATACCCAATCTCCTCTATCGATAACAATCACACTAGGTGACTTGCATGACGATCTAAAGAATATCGAATGTTATGGATTCTTTTTAAGAGGGTATAATGCAATTACCAAGGAAATCGTTGATGAGCCTCAGCAAGATACCGAAACTGTTTTGACTATAAAGTTAACGGTAGATAGTGATTTAGACCCAGATTGGCGATTGTTTTCAGAAAGAGCGGAAGCGGATGGTTTAGAGCGTAGGTTACCGTGGAAACACAGAGAGCTCTTATCTCCGGCTCGCTTAGGAACAACCGCACACCAGAACCTTGCTTGGGGCAGTCGATCAGTCCTAAATAAACTTTCTGAAGAGACATTTGATGTATCAACTGTCCTTGCACAGTTAGGAAGGCAAACCCGTGAAGCTTTCGCACAACAGCAAGTTGAAGGAGTTACTGGCGTTTTGCAACAAGTCAAAAATATATCTAATGGCTTAGGTGTACCTGTCGGAGAGCTGAAAGCGTTATTAGATGTAAATGGAATTTCCTTATCTAATGGTGCTATAAGCTTACACAATAGTGATAATACCCCTCTTCGACAGCTTGGCACAGGGTCGTCAAGACTTCTAATTAGCGGCCTTCAGAAAGCAGCCAGTCGCTCTAAAGTTATTATTGTTGATGAGGCCGAATATGGACTAGAACCCTATCGTATTACCCGTTTACTCAACGAGTTAGGTTCTAAAGATACCGCTCCAACCCAGCAAGTGTTCATCACAACCCATTCTCCGTATGTACTCCGTGAATTGCAAGCTCAACAACTGCATGTAATGCGTAAACCAACAATTGCACAGGTGGTTTTAGGGCCAGATCATATTCAACATACGGTTTACAGCCTAAATGGGGAAGGCTTACAGCAAGCAACGTTACGTGCCTGCGCTGAATCATTTTTCAGTAAAAGTGTCATTGTTTGTGAAGGTAAAACAGAAATTGGTTTAGTAAGAGGTATTGATCTTTTTAACCAAGATGCAGGCTATCAAACGATAACATCCAAAGGCATCCATTGTGCTGATGGTGGTGGTGATACTATGTTTGCTAGAGCACATATTTTTGCATCACTTGGTTATCCAACGGCAATTTTTAAAGATTCAGATAAAGCTCAGCAGCATCATGAGCACAAACAAAATGCGATAGAAGCCGGTATTTCCGTATTTGAATGGGGTCATAATAGGGCTACAGAGGATGCTATCTTTGCAGCTTGTCCTGCTGGCGCTGTTCTTTCTCTATTAGATATGGCCAGTAAAAGAAAAGGGGCCGATTCAATACATGCCCATATTCAAGCGCATTCAAATCAGTCAGTTAGTTTAGATGACTGTCGCGAACGATTTGCCGATGCCCATCGTGTGATCCTTGCCAAAGCCGCGAACAAAAAAGGCTGGTTTAAAGATATAGAACCAGCAGAAAATATATCCAGAAAAATAATTGGCCCTCGTTACAGCGAATTCACAGAAGAGCTTACCTCGCCTGTAAATGATTTATTTGTTTGGGCGTTTGAGCAATGAATATTGAAGCCGTACTCGATAGTGACTTAGGTTCAGTAGTCGCGCCTGCAGGTTGCGGAAAGACACACCTGATTACCGAAGCTTTGTCTATTCGGCCGCAAAAGCCAATATTGGTTCTAACTCATACAACTGCTGGTGTATCGGCTCTTAAGAAGCGCTTACGCCGTTTGTTTGTTCCTTCTTCTCATTATGTTGTTACAACTATTGATGGCTGGGCTGTTCGAATAGCTAATAGTTTTCCGGTATCTTGTCCAATCACTGCATCTCCAGATAATGCTCGCCAGTATTATCCGGAGTTAAGACAATCGGTACTTAGGACTCTTAATTCAGGGGCTCTTTATGAAATCATAAAGGCATCATATTCAAGGCTGTTGGTTGATGAATACCAAGACTGTGACAATAATCAACACAATATCATCGCTTCTCTGTCACAAGTACTACCAACGGTTGTTTTTGGCGATCCGATGCAATGCATTTTTAACTTCGCAGGCCCAATGCCAGATTGGCAACATGAAGTGCAGTGTAGGTTTCCATTGCTTGGAACCTTAAGTACACCATGGCGTTGGAATAATGCGGGTGCACCAGTTCTTGGTGAATGGATTCTTGCAGCTAGAGAAACCTTACAACAAGGGAGGAATCTAGATCTTACTGACTGCCCTAACCACGTTCAGTGGCAGCAATTAACAAATGTCGATCAAACAGATCTTGTTAATCAGCAGAATGCCCAGCAAAGGATAATCAATCGATATCAATTTGATTCGTTTCTTGTAATTGGAAGCTCAATTAACGAACGGTCTCGACATAGGTACGCACAGAGTAGTCGAACGACTCAAGTTGTAGAACAGGTACAACTAACACAGGTTATTAATGCTGCTGAACAGTTTGACCGTTTAAACGGTATGGCTTTGGTGGAGAGCATACTTACTACAGCGAGCACAATGGTCACCAATGTTGAAATGGCACGAACACTAGCTCGTATTCAGAGTATTCTTGGTGGAAGAAACAGACAACCACCAACCCTCCTTGAAAATGCATTATTTACCGTTGCTAATAGTAATGCTCGCACTGATATTTTGATGGCTCTTCAAGAAATTGAGAGAAAAGATGGTACGAGGATATACCGTAGAAGTGCTTTTACTGCATTGAAGGACTCTGTTTCCTTGTCGATTAGTTCACCAAGTAAAACTATATCTGAGTCAGCAATGGCAATAAGGGAGCAGATAAGACAAAGAGGTGACTCCCGGATCCCTAAACGAGCAATTGGATCTACATTATTACTTAAAGGGCTGGAAGCTGATCATTGCTTAATTCTCGATGCAAATTCGAGAGGAATGGACAGCAAACACCTGTACGTTGCTCTTTCTCGTGGGGCTAAAACGGTTACTGTTTTTTCTCGAAGTTGCCTTGTAAGTTAATTGTAATACTTAGTCGTTAATTGTCAATGGGAAATTTAAATGTGCGTTAGGCAAGTTAAGTTAGAATAAAGGTATAAAGTAAAAAATAAATTATTTATAGGGCATGAGTATCTATAAAATTTCCAAGGATTATTTGTTTTGATAAAAGGTTGTGATTCTGTATGGTAAAAATAAAAATGTATCCTGCTAAAGAAGGAGATGCTTTTTTAATTAGCTTTGGCAATGATAATAGTACAAATATTATCATTGATATGGGGCTTGAAGAAACATATCAATCATTTATTAAACCTGATCTAATTGAGCTAAAAGAAAGTGGGAAAAAAATTGATCTTTTAATTGTCAGCCATGTTGATAATGACCATATTTGTGGAGCTATTGAATTCATAAAAGAAAATAAAGATAACAATACAGTTATACAAGTAGGTGAGGTTTGGCATAACTCCTATCGGCACCTTAAATTTGATAAGGTCGATGAGGTTCTCGAACGGGAAGAGAAATTAGTACTTAAACAAATACGAGAGCAAAATACACCACCCTCTTCAACTGATGGACTTTCGGAAATAAAAATAGACGAAGGAATTACGCTCGCTGGATTATTATACAAGTATAATTATAATTGGAATGTTTCTTTAAATGAAAAAGCAGTATTAATCAGTGAACAAGAGTTGACTATTTCTACAAATGTGAGAGTTAAGGTTATATCACCTAGTGTTAATAAACTTAATTCACTAGCAATAAAGTGGAAAGAAAAGCTAGAGTCAGAAAAATATGGATTCATACTTAATAATGACATAATTTTTGATGATGCTTATGAACAATATATGAAGCATTCTAATCACAGTTCAGAAGTAAATGAGATTGCGAAAAATGAAGATAAGTTAACTTTCTATGAATTAAAAAATAAGAAAGGTAAAGATCGTTCTGTTACAAATGGTTCATCTATAGCAGTAATTCTTGAAAGTGAAGATGTAAAACTTCTATTCTTAGCCGATGCTCATGAAGATCTCATTTATGAAGAACTTAAAAAGTTAAATGACTCTGGGTATGAGTTAAATTTTGATTTTGTTAAATTATCTCATCATGGTAGCAATAATAATATTTCAAATAGAATACTCAGTTTAATATCAGCAAGAAAATATATGATTTCAACTAATGGTAAGTATTCTCACCCTGATTTAGCTACTATTGCAAAAATAGTTGACAATGATCGACATGCTAAAATAATAACAAATTATAATCATGATAAAGTATTGGAATTTAATAATAAATACTTTGATGGAATTGGCGAGTTTACAGTAACAGTTTTAAATGAATTAGTATTTGAGTGATAAAATGGAACTAGATAGAGTTGTACTTAAAGTAGAGTGTGGTAACAAATCTGGCACTGCTTTTTTGATAAGTGGTAATCGTGCTATTACTGCATTCCATGTAATAACTGAATTTAACAGTAAAAGCATTTTTCTTACAAGCAGTGATGGGAAGGTAATTAAAGCTAACTTAAGTAAAAAGATAGACGATTCGTATAAGAAGTTGGATGTTGCTTTGTTAGAGCTTGAATCTGAATTTACTCTAGCTAGTTCAATTAGTATCGTTGATTATAATATTATTACACGCGGGACTAAGTGGTGTTCTAGAGGTTACCCTAAAGCTAAAGAAATAACAGGTGATAATACACTAAAAGGTAGTGATAACATTATAAATCAACAACTAGGAAGCCTAAGAAATAGCAAGATTGATCTTGAACTAGAACATTCAAAGAAGCTTTCTACTTACGCTGGTTATTCTGGTTCTCCAGTGGTTATTTATGGCAATATCGTAGGTATAATTAATAATGAACTATTAGAGTGCGGTGAGTCAAAAGAGCTCACCGCATTGTCAATAAAGTACTTTAAAGAGTTGCTTGTTAGCGAAGGGGTTCATGTAGAATCGAGAAAAACATCTAAGCATAACCCTCTTAGGAAAGTACTTTCAGAGAAATGGTTCAATCAAAATGTAGAAAAAAGTATATCTGATTTAGGGGTTCGTTATACACCAGAGATAAATGTTAAGCTAAAAATTTCAAATGAACTCAATGCTATACTTCGTAATCAAGAGTTTTACGAAGATTTAAAGTTGGAACTACATAAGTATTTATTGAAAATTAATAATTTAGAGCAATTTCTTTCTGTGTATAAGAGTTGTGGAGAGGGATTAAATACTAATAAGTGGAGGGAGAAAATTTTTGAAAATATGTCAAAAATACAAGTGGATATTGAGAGGTTCATTTCCATAAAGATTGAATATTTAGATGTAGTTAGAGTTTTAGATTACGAAGAAGAAATTAGTAGAACTATAAATGATATATCTAGATCAAAAATTTGTAATAAAAAAACAAACATAAACAGTATAATAATTGATGCTGAAAATGTATCTTATGCTTTCAGAACGTATATTAATAATAGGTTTTTGAAGTTAGCTAATCATCCCTATATGTTATTACAAGGGAGAGCTGGTACTGGTAAATCTCACCTTCTTGCGGATACCGCTTCTAAACAGAATAAGTTAGGCATACCTGCAATTTTGCTGCTCGGGCAGCATTTTACTAATGATAAACCGCCTTGGAGTCAAGTTATAGATGATCTTCTTAGGTTGAAATGTTCTGAAGAAGAGCTACTTAAAACTCTAAACGAAATTGGAGAAGAAAAAGAGCAACAGGTATTGTTTATTATTGATGCGATCAATGAAGGTAGAGGGAAATACTTTTGGTCTAAAAGTTTGAATTCTTTTGTAAATGATTTTAAAAAATATCCTTGGATCAGTTTAGTCATTAGTATTAGAGATACATATGCACGAAAAATAATCCCTAAAGACTTTGCAGATAAAACAAAAATAATATATTCAACACATGTTGGATTCTCAGGCTGTGAGCATGAGGCAGTAAAAGTTTTCTTCAATAATTATAATATTGAATTACCAAAAATTCCTTTTATTAACCCTGAATTCTCAAACCCTTTGTTTCTAAAGCTGTTTTGTGAGGGCTTATTTTATAGAAAATTATCACATATCCCCAAGGGGTATGGGGGTATAACGAGTGTAATCAATTATTTTTTAGACAATATTGATGATAAGTTATGTCAGCCTGAATTTTACGATTATGGTGACTCTAGGAAAGTATGTCGTAAAATTGTGAATAGTTTAATTAGGTATAAGGCAGAAAATGAGTTAAATTATATTCCATATGATGACGCTTGTGATTTGGCAAATGAGGTGGTTGATAGATATTCAAATAAAAGAGGAATCATTGAAGATTTAGTTCACGAGGGACTGTTTTCAAAGAACATTTATTGGTTGAGTAATGAAGAAGATGAGGAGGGGATTTATTTTTCATATGAAAGACTTGATGATCATTTTTCAGCAGCTTTATTGATTGATGAAGTTATTACAAAAGAAAATATAATTGATGTATTTAAGTCTAACGGAAAGTTAAATTACCTCGTTAAAGAAGAATATAAATATCAAGGTTTACTAGAGTCATTATCCCTGCAGTTACCCGAAAGATACGGTTTAGAATTTTTTGAATTACTAGATGAAGATAAAAAAGAAGAACTTTTCGTTATTAATTCTTTGGTAAATAGCTTGCTATGGCGAAACTCAGATACAATTTCTACTGTTACCGATGAATATGTCAAAGATGCTGTATTAAAATATGTGGAAACATTTGAATCCTTTATAGAGCTTTCTTATTCAATTGCTGGTGACGATAATCATTCATACAATGCAAATACTTTACATAATTACTTAATATCCATGACGCTACCAGAAAGGGATGCGTTGTGGTCTGTATATCTAAAAAATATGACCACGAGTGAATCTTCTATAGGAAGACTCTTGGAGTGGATAAAAGAATCAGATATGCATAAAAGCATTTCTTATGAATCAAAATCTTTGATAGCTAATGCTATTTTGTGGTTGTGTACAACGACTGATATCGAATTACGTAATAGTTCCACAATAGCCTTAGCAACTCTTCTAATAGATGAGCTTAAAATTGGTCATGAGCTTTTAAAGAAGTTTGAGAATGTCGATGACCCATACGTATATGAAAGACTGCTAGCTGCTCTCTATGGAGCTACTCTAAATTCGACTGATTTTTCAGATATAAGTATGCTATCTCAATATATAGTTGATGAAATATTTCTTAAGGATGAAGTATATCCTAATGTTTTAGTAAGGGATTATGCTCGAAATATTGTAGAATTTTCACTGTTTAATAATTTAATTTCGTTAGATGATTCTGATGTTATTAGACCTCCATACAATAGTAAATTACCCGAATTTTATCCATCTAATGATGAAACTGATAAATTTGCTATTGATTGGAATGATCCAAACTTTAAAGAAGAGTATTGGTCAAAAAATCGTATATTATCATCAATGGTTACTGAATATGGTAGAGGCACTTGCCGATATGGTGATTTTGGGAGATATACCTTTCAAGCTGCATTAAATCTTTGGAAAGACTTGGATCCTAATCCTTTAAGTAATTATGCATGTAAATTGATTTTTGAAAAATACGGTTATGACGTAGAACTTCACGGTAAATATGATCGTAATGTAAGCGGAGGCAATAGGTTTGAAAATAAAGTTGAGCGTATAGGTAAGAAGTATCAGTGGCTTGCATTATATGAAGTTGTGGCGCGTCTTGGTGATAATATTAAAGTGTTCGATGACCGTTATGATGAAGGTAAATACTATCAAGGCCCTTGGCAGAATTGGTTACGAAATATAGACCCCACTCATATAATATCGAAACTTGAGAGTACTGAACCTCCAATCAAGTTGAATAGTATTAACTATAATGACTGGGAAGCTGATGATGTTGAGTGGTTAATTTCTGATGTTAATCTTCCTGACCCTATATTAATGATTGAACATAACGACTTCTTAAGTTTACAAAATGATTACTCGTGGAAAGAGAAGAATAAGTTGGGATTAGATTCTTACAGAAGTGAGCCTAAAAACTTATGGTATCAAGTTCGTAGCTATTTAGTGAGAGAAGAGAATTTTGATTCATTAAGAGAATGGTTAAAGCAACAAAACTTTATGGGTAGGTGGATGCCTGAGGGTAATGAAAATTACTCTGTATTTAGTAAAGAGCACTATTGGTCACCTGCCTATAAAGATAAGGTTATAGAAAATGATGAGTTGGACTGGCAGGCTATAAAAAAGAACCAAACTAATTATGAGGACGATGAGATAATTGCTGAAGTTTTACCAACTGCTGAAGTGCATCGTTGGGAGGGAACGGAGGCGACTTCATTCTTAGCTGCAAGGGATTTGATGTTCAAAGGTATGAATTTTAGCTTCTCAGAAATCGCGAGTTGTTGGTTTAATGAAAATGGCATCTTGGCTTGTTTTGATCCGCACATGTTTGGTGAGGATAGTTCTCAGTTATTAGTAAATAAAGAATTACTTGAAGAATTTTTAAAAGAAGAAGGGCTAAAGATAATTTGGACGGTTCTTGGTGAAAAGCAAATACAAAGTTCAAATCTAAAGTCTAATCAATGGCTAGAAATTTCGGGTGTGTATGAGTTAATAGATGGTCATATCAAAGGTGAAATAAATAAATTTATTAAGGTTGTAGGGGCATGAGCAGATTCTAAGCATTTAGCAAAGAATCTGCTATAGGTATACTCACCGTTATCGATGGTGAGTTTCCAATATATTGGACTATTACTTTATTTGAGATCCCAATCACCACTACTTTGATCATATAAGCTATAAATAAAGTGCTCCCTCGACATCAATAGTGTTGTTGCTTGATGTAAAAGTGGGAAAAGTAAGCATCCTAGGGCTTAACCTGAGGATGCTTACTGTTATCGGTAATTTTTCAATGAGTACTTAATAATGTCAATTCTAACATCAATTTAGATATTGATTTTTAAGGATAATCTACAAATCCACATTGTATTCCCAGTGCCCATAATCGTCCCATTCAGCCCGCCACATTTAAGAAAGGCGCTAATTTATTAGCGCCTTTTTTGCGTTTGAGCTAACGTGAAAAGGATTTGTACCAAATCCGCCATACCCAAAGCGCTCCGCCATATTCAAAGAAAACCGCTGAAACTTCAGCGGTTTTTTTTCGCCTAAATTTTGTGATTAAAGATAGGGTGCCGAACCCTAGAACAGGGTTACTATCGCTTGTTGTTTTTAAAAAGCGTTAGCGATTTTCTTCTAGTAGTAAGTTTTTCTTTAGTTCTAGTGCAGTTATCTCTTTCTGCAAGGTATTCCTACTTTCTGGATCGTTAATCTTTTCGAGTGCTTCTTTCTTGGTACTGATCTGTTTCATCAGCTCCACTGCTGGAGGAAGGCAGTTAGCATCTTTTAGGATCTTCATCCCAAGTCGGTGTTCCGCTGGCGTTCTGAAGTAATCGTCAAGATCGATTGCCTTTCCTTTGTATTGATTGTTGTTCAATTCTCCACTTTTTTCAGCTTTACGGATCCAGCCAGCAATTGCGTTATCTATAAACAATGACATATATACCTCTAATCACATTCGTGAGTGGATGGTGAGACAAAAAATGCTTTTAACCCTTCAACAGAAATTGTAATGCCATCTGCAAAATACTGGTCGTAATCAACGGGCTTGGTCTGCTTCAAGAGCCATGAAAGGTTAGGTAGGTTGTTATCATCGATATGTTCAATATGGCTTGGCACCTTACTTTTTTGGATTTTCCCTGCTCTTTCTTGATGCTGAACAATGTCGGTAACGCGGGTAAAAACGGTTGCGAATGTCATGAAAGCAACTTGAGCATCAAACTCTTCCTTACGAAATACGCCCAGCATGTCATCTACTAAGATGCAGGAGTTAGGCGTAAATTCTTGAGTGTACCGAATAAACTCAACGGAACCCGGAATGGAAAGCAGTACCTTTCTAAAGTTTTTTGCAAAGCAATAAAGATAAGGTTCCCATTCGGTTTCATTCGGAATTTCGACTTTTCCCATCACGAAATCACAACACTGAAGGATGAGGTCATCTTTTGAGCTCACATGGCGATAGAGAGCTGTTGCACTAACCCCGAGTTGTTTGCCGAGCATATGCATGCTCACTTGATCTAGCCCAATTTGAAGCGCGCAATCGATGATCTCTGTTTTTGAAATCTGAGCGGGGCGACCTTTGCTGTTTTTACTCTTCATCATTTACTCAAACTAATAAGTTAACATCATTAAGTTTATTATGTTAACTTAATGGTGTTAACTAAATTGGTCAAGTTATTTTGATTAAGATTTTTGGAAGAGCTTAAGTCATTGGCTTACGATCTGAAGTGCCTTTGATGCTCTATTTGCAAGCTGGAAACAGCAAGGGATTGAATTTACCCAAGAGCGTGAAGAATCTGTCTACATTGTGGTTGTAGACCCAGATGGGCACCGTATACGAGTATTTTCTTAAATCTGATTTGTGAGAGCGACAGTGAGGTCAGTAGAAATGCAGGGCTTTTTCGTGTGTGTTGAAAATAAAGAAAGGGATTTGTATTAAAGCCACTATACCTAATCACTCGTAGAGGGCTATCCATTCCCCCCATTTTTATGGTGATTCAGGCTGTGTGCTGCTGGATTCCTATTTACTAAGTCGCTGTTAGGAGGTGATTTATTACTGTGATCGAATAGCGAATGATATTGATTTCCATTTGCAATTGATTTTTCTTGAGTATATTCTGCGCCGCTCAACAAAAACACAATAGAACTATAATATGAAAATCAGCCAACCATTAGTATTTATTGCTGCAACGTTACTGTCGGGATGTAACCATGGTGACCACAAAAAATCTGTTACCCAACAGCCTTCAATTCCGTCACAACCAACTAAACCCGTACAGCCCACTCAACCTGATACAAATGACAAAGCGCAGGTAACAGAGCTCACTGTTGACCAAGTTAAATCAATCGCGATTGACCGTGTAACCTTCGATGCACCAGGAGTATCAGCGTTAACAGTGGCGAATGTCACGAATATAAAAGCTAACTTTGGTCACGCTTATATTGATCAGGCATCTGGTGAAATGGTGTTTGAACTGACGAGCAGTAGCAAGCTCAATAAGTCAGATCAGCAAGCAAAAGCGATGATAGATTCACCTGAAGATCGTAATGTTAGTTCGAGTGGCTCAAAAAGCTCGGTAATACATTCACGTTTGGCTTCTGAGCAGAATTATCATTTTAAAATAAATTATCAAGTGGGTGATAAGCAGTATCAAGTCTTAGGGTATGCATTGCCGTTATACCAAAAGGATAAGAATACAATTGTTCCTCGCTTTAACAAATTAGATGCGGCAGGTGATGCGTTAGCCGCTGATCTGCAAGTGTTGACCCGTGATAAAAGTGATTGGTCATGTGTCACCGATGCAAGCTCAGATCTAACTTGGCAGGTCTTGCAAGCTAATGGTGATTTTGCATTTGATTCAACCTATTACTGGGGGGATAGAACACTAAATCACCGTGATTATATGCCAGCAAGTTGTGCGCTTGATAAAGATTGTAATACCGATAATTTAGTGGAAATAGCCAATGCCCAAAAGCTATGCGGCAAAACAGATTGGCGAATGCCAACGCGAAATGAATGGAAAACAATATTAACCACTGAGATGTTGAATGATGAAAAGCGTCAATCGCCGATTGATCGTTTCTTTTTCCCCTACTTGGATGCTAACTACGATGAAGCTTATTGGACCAATCACTTCACCGTTTATTTGAATGGCCATGAAGGCCCTGATGGTGATTGGCAAGGTTCGAATAAAACCGTGGGTGATGCGCTAGTAATGTGGATGGGCAGCGACTTCGCATACGAAAAAATGTCACCTCGTTCAACCAATGAACCGCGATTTGCAATGTTAGTGAGTGGGGCGGTTATACCAGATGAATCGGATAACTCGACAGGTGAAATAACAGCACAGTTAAAGTCTGAAATTAATAAAGCAGGCGATGAAGATAAAAATTGGAAAAAACGTTTTATTAAAAACGGCAAAGCAGGCCAAGCTTTACGTGATCAAGATTTAGAACAGTGGGCTTGTACTAGCGATAGCTTCTTTAAGAGTGTGGTACCAAATACCAATATCTTATGGCAACGTATTGATAAAAAAGCACCATTAATGACCTTAGAACAAGCACAAGCTTATGCTAAAACCGTTAATACACAAACATTATGTGGTCGTAATGACTGGCGCTTGCCGTCTGAATCTGAGCTTAAATCATTGCTGATTGATAGCTTGGCATATGGAATGGAAGACATGTCTTACCGCGCTGGTTATACCAAGAGTATCTTTAATGACACCGTAGTAGGTTTTGACAGCTACTATTGGACGGCGACTGAGTATTATGCCGATCCTAAAAATAAAAATATGGCTGTCGCATTTCAAAATGAATGGTCTGAAAGTAGTGGCAAATTACATTCAGAACGCTTCCGTGTACGTCTTATTTCGACATCGGTAAAACAGAAATGAGTCGCTCTACTTTTTTAATTAGCGCTGTTTCGTTAGCAGCGCTGCTGTTACTTGCAGGTTGTAATGGCTCAGATAATTCAACGGGTAATACGGCATTACCAACAGGGTCTAAACCGGATACATCTAAACCTGACACTTCCGTTCCAGACCCAACGCAACCTGATAAAGGCAAAAAGTATGCTAAGCAGCAAGTTACACAAGGTGACACTTTTTCTTATCAGTATACGTTGAAGCCAGGGCAAACCTTGCGTGTTATTCAACCTGCAACGTTGGGCAATGTCAGCGCTGCTAATGGGCTTGTTATTTATCAAGCGCCATTAGCTTTAACAGGGACGGATCAGTTTAAACTCGAAGTTATAGATGGTTTATCGGCGTTAAGCCTTGATTGGATGATCCGCGTAAATAAGCCAACGCCCCGTTTTTCTGTTGTAGCCGTTAACGATCAAGTGGCGGCAAAGGCATGGCAATGCGTTTCAGATGCAGAAACGCATCAAGGTGTCACTTGGCTAACGGCAATTCATCCGAATACTGAGACATTCTCGTGGCAAAATTGGGAAGCAACATTACCTGGGTTTGCAGCAGATTGTTCGCTCTCTGGTGCCTTGAGTGGTAAAGCATGTACAACCAACAACCTCATCGATTATGCCAACCAACAGCAATGGTGCGGTAAAACAGACTGGCGTTTACCGTATGCTTATGAAATGCAAAACCTGACCAGTGAACAAGATTTTGCTTTGGATCGTAATCAGGCGGCGATTGATCCATTCTTCTTTCCACATGTTGGCTTTGAAACTTACTGGCTTAAAAATGATGCCAGTGCCCAACAGGCGGATAATATTGCCTATCGTTATAGCTTTGGTGCTAATCGAAAGAAATCGTTGAGCCAGAATAAGCGTAAGCCAGCTTCAGTTATTTTGGTGAGTGGCAGCTATCGAGATCCATCGCTGCCTAATCAACAAATAAAGCCGCAAGCAGAAGAAACCAGCTTTATTCGATTAGATAATGCAGGGCAACCCCTCGCGCGCAATCGTCAGCAAGATGATTATCAAGATTCACCATGGCGTTGTCTTGATGATATGCGAGGCTTAGTTCGTGACAACTTGTATTTGCGCGATAAGCGTTTCTCGTATGTATATTGGCTAATACCAAACAGCAGTGACGCGACAAGCACTTTACGTAATTACGTGAGTGATTCTAGTGTGAGCAACTGTGCTCAAACTGAATGCTCGATAGAAGCGGCGTTACAAGTGATTAATCGCTCGAAGCAATGTGGCCGTAGTGATTGGCGCTTACCTACAGCAGATGAACTTGCATTATTAATGCATCAGCAAGTGAGTGGTGGTGAATACAAGTTGTTGTATTCAAAATCATTAAATTCGCCAGTTGCTGGAGATTACTGGGTTGCTACATCGACAGAGACAGGTCATGGCACGTTAAAGCTGCCAATGACGGCAACGCTCCAGCCAACACCATTAACGGCCCAGAATAAAGCGACACAAACGGCGAAACTACTCCTGATTGCGAGTGAGTTTGAGCCGCGCGCAACAGAGGACCCGCGTTCAGTTAGGAATCATACTAAACCTGATATTACTCGCTTGAGGCAAGCTTATGCGACTCACCCTTATCATTGGCCCGCCCCTTTTGTTGATGATATTGGTAGTTATCAAGAACTCGGCACTATGCCTCATCCTGTTTTCCCGAATCATAACCCTTATGATGAAAAGAAAGTGGCATTAGGGAAAAAGCTCTTTTTCGACCCGTTTCTGTCTCAGGCTCAGGATGTTGCCTGTGCAAGTTGCCATGAACCGAAAAAAGGATGGGGTGATGGCAGGGAAGTTTCTATTGGTCATGATCGCCAACGTGGAAAGCGCAACGCGCCAACCATAGTTAACAGCGCATTCTTACCACAGTTATTTTGGGATGGCCGTGCTGCGACATTGGAGCAACAGGCGCTGATGCCGATTCAAGACCCATTAGAAATGGCTGAATCGTTGCCTAACTTGGTGAAACGGTTAAACGCTCATCCCAATTACCCGACACTCTTTGATGAGGTATTTGGCCAAGGGGCGATTACTCAAGAACAACTAGGTATGGCATTAGCAACTTTTCAGCGAACGATTATCAGCAAGCAGAGCCAGTTTGATCGATTTGTGAAAGAGGCTGAATTAGGGAAAACGGATGCCTTGTCTGACCAAGCATTGTGGGGGTTAGATATTTATCGCCGAAATGGACGCTGTGCCAATTGTCATATGGGATCTGAATTTACCAATCATAAATTCGAAAATGTTGGTTTAACCTATTACAAAGCATTTTATGAAGACTTAGGTAAATACAATGTAAGCGGTAATAGCCATGATGTCGGGTTATTTAAAACCCCTTCACTGCGTGATGTAATGAATCATGGCCCGTGGTTTCATAATGGTTTAGTGGATACTATTGATGGCGTCATTTCGATGTACTCTGAAGGCATGGCAAGTAACGCGCCTTTTGGTTGGAGCAAGTATGATCCAAATTACCCAAAACTATCAGAGAAGATCAGGCCATTAAATTTAACCTATCAAGAGGCCGAGGCTCTGAAAGCATTTTTAGTGGCTATTACCGCTGAATCACCTTTGGACTCCGCAACCAAAACGGAACTCGGGCAATAAGCTGAGAGCTGAGTTTGCTCGTGTAGCTTGCTGCTAAGTTAAAATGAAAAGCGTTCGTTAGTGATAGCGAACGCTTTTTTATACCTGTTATAACGAACTAAAAGGGGCAGCATGGCTACTGACCCTTTGTGTATTGTTTGTATTTAAGCTTTCGCTTGCCACTTATCAACAACCAAAGCTGCAATAATATCGCCTTCCACATTTACTGCGGTGCGGAAAGTATCAAGAGGACGTTCAATGATCAGCAAAATTGCAATTGCTTCTAGTGGGATCCCTGCTGCGAGTAAGACTAACTGCATACCAGACATGGATCCTGACGGCATTCCCGGGGCTCCAATAGAAGATACCATTGCCATAATAAAGATCATGATGTAACCGCTCGTGCCTAAATCTATGCCGTATAACTGAGCAAGGAAGATAGCAGCAACGCCTTCGAATAGCGCAGTGCCATCCATGTTCATGATGGCACCAAGCGGCAACACCATGCTACTTGTAGACTGCGATACTCCAAGTTCTTGCTCTGCTGTTTGCATTGATAATGGCAAGGTTGCAGAACTCGATGAGGTGGTAAATGCCATCACCATAGGCGCAGACAGCGCTTTAAATAGCGACTTAAAACCAATACCTGTTGTCGCTTTTGCAATACTAGGTAAAACAATGGCGCCGTGTATAAAGGTTAGGAGAAACACTAAGCCCGCAAAACGAGCCAGCTGACCAAATAGTTCGCCATTACTGGTGACAGAAAACTCAAACACGATGGCAAAGACAGCATAGGGTGCAAACTGAATAATGCCCGACACTAATGTGTTAACGGCTTTATTCAGCCCTGAAATAACATCAAAAACGGCATGTTTTGCAGGTAAACTCGCCAGTAAAGCAATACCCAGTAAGATCGAAAAGACAACAATAGCCAGTAAGTTTGTATTGGATAGCGCAGCAATAGGGTTTTGCAGTGCCATGCTGATCAATTTACCAATAATGGCATCTGATGATGCTGAGCTATTATCGATTAATTGGGTGTGTTCACTCAGTGTAACGGTTGCAGGATCCACCAGTTGCGGCCAAGCAGGGAGCGTTAATGATGCGCCTAAACCTAAACTGATCGCAATGATCGATGTGAAGGAGTAAAAGGCGATAGTTTTACAACCGAGCTGCTTAAACTTTACTGTTGAGCCGATGCTTGTGATCCCCTGCAATAATGACAGCATGACAACAATGCCGACGACCATTTTAAGTAGGCCTATGTACGTTGTTTTTGCCAGCATTAGAAGCGAAAAACTGGCAGAGTCGGTATTGATGTAATCGGCTGGGATCAGCTGTGCGAGTAGCCAAGCTGAAATAGCGGCTAGTAGAAGTTGCACAGGAAGAGATTTGAAAAAGGTGAAACGCATAGTAGGCTCTCAATATATAGCAACTAGGCTATCTAGCCCTCACTAGACGTTGTGAGGGCTGTGGTTGCAGTTAAATACCTGTCGGTTTAAATACCGCTTTTAATCGTTTGGCGATCATTAAGCGCGAAACAGTGAATACACCACTTACCGTGCTTTGGTGTAGGCGAAAAATCGTATCGTATATACGTCGAATCATCCGGCCTTGTAATACCAATTTGCCCTCACAACGTTCGTTTTGAGCAAACGGGGCGATACCAAACGAGCCGACAGCAAAATGATGCCCGACGGCGACAACCATTCCACCATCTTTGAAGGTGAAAGGTGTGAGTGCTTGTTCGTCTAAGTGACGACTCAAGCTTTTTGCTAAGTGAATCGCAGCTTGGTTCGCAGCTTGTGCTCTAGGAGGAACGGTTGAGCCATCGGCTTGTGGAATAGATGCACAGTCACCAATTGCAAAAATCGCAGGGTCAATGGTTGAACTAAGATCTTGATTCACTATGATCTGGTTCATTCGGTTGTACGCTAAACCACCAATGCCATTTAACCAGTCAGGGGCTTTTACACCAGCAGCCCAAAATTGGGTATTGGCTGCTAGGAATTGACCATCGCTTGTTTGCATGCCGTCGTGAGTCACTTCCTTAATACGCGTATTGAGTAATACATTAACGTCGCTTCGTGTTAACTTTTCTTGCACCTTTTCAGACATTTTCTGTGGGCTATTGGGTAACACACGATCAGCTGCTTCGATCAGGTTAATGTGTAAACAAGCGGCGTTATATCTTTTAAGTTTTTTGCTCACTCTCGCTAATTCAGCGGCAAGTTCAACACCGGTTGCACCAGCACCAACAATGTTGATAGTGCTGTCATTGCCTGCGCGAAGTACATGGCTAATTTGATTCCATGCTTCACGAGCTTGGCTGGCAGAGTCTAAAAACATACAGTGAGCTTGTGCGCCGTGGGTATTAAAATCATTACTTACCGCACCAATAGCGATGACAAGGTAGTCGTAACTGACGGTATCTTCGGTGCCATCGGCTTTGCGTACATTAACCACTTTTTGCTGGCGATCAATATTGGTCATCGCGGCTTGGTAGTGTTGATAACCGTGTGTTGCGCCATGCGTAAAATAACAAACGGAATCTAAATCACTGTCGAAAGTACCCGCTGCAATCTCGTGCAGACGTGGTTTCCAGTAGTGATCAATTTCAGGTTCGATCAATAAAACTTCATCATTCTTACGAACAGATTTAGCCAGTAGAGTCGATAGTTCAAGGCCAGCAGCTCCGCCACCAACAACAACGATCCGAGACATTATGGGTCCTCAAAAAAAAGACGCTTCGCAATGAATGCAAAGCGTGGCCATGTGCCAAAATCAAAGGTAGAAAGTGCTATCCATAGCAGCATGAACAAGCATGCGGGTCATGAAAGAAAGCAGCCTTTAATCTAAAGGCTGCGCAGTAGAGTAGGGGTTACGATTATTTATCGAAGTGAATAACAGTACGAATGCTTTCGCCTTTGTGCATCAGTTCAAACGATTCGTTGATGTCTTCTAGTCCCATAGTGTGCGTGATGAAGTCGTTTAATTTGAATTCACCCGCCATATAGCGTTCAACAATTTCAGGTAGCTCAGAGCGGCCTTTAACACCACCGAAAGCAGAGCCACGCCATACACGACCAGTGACTAGCTGGAATGGACGAGTCGAGATTTCTTGGCCTGCACCGGCAACACCAATCACAACTGATTCGCCCCAGCCTTTGTGGCAACACTCAAGTGCAGAGCGCATTACGTTCACGTTACCAATGCACTCGAACGAGTAATCAACACCGCCGTCAGTTAGTTCAACGATGACGTCTTGAATTGGCTTATCGTAGTTCGTTGGGTTAATGCAATCAGTCGCGCCTAGTTGACGAGCAAGTTCGAACTTACTTTCATTAATGTCGATCGCAATAATACGACCTGCTTTCGCCATTTGAGCGCCAATGATCGCAGAGAGACCAATACCACCTAGGCCAAAGACTGCAACCGTGTCGCCTTCTTGTACTTTTGCAGTATTAAGTACTGCACCCATGCCGGTTGTTACACCACAGCCAAGTAGGCAAACTTCTTCAAGTGGTGCTTCTTTGTTTACTTTCGCCAATGAAATTTCTGGTAATACAGTGTATTCAGAGAAAGTCGAGCAGCCCATGTAATGGAAGATTGGCTGACCATCTTTATAGAAACGAGTGGTACCGTCTGGCATTAGGCCTTGGCCTTGGGTTTCACGAATTTTCTGACATAAGTTCGTTTTGCCAGATAGACAGAACTTACATTCACCACATTCTGGAGTATAAAGTGGGATAACATGATCGCCGACTTCAACACTCGTGACACCTTCACCCACCATTTCAACAATACCGCCACCTTCGTGACCTAGAATTGCAGGAAAGATACCTTCAGGATCTTCACCAGACATGGTGAATGCATCTGTGTGACAAACGCCTGTTGCGATAATACGAACAAGTACTTCACCAGCACGTGGCAGCATTACATCCACTTCTTCAACGGATAGTGGTTGGTTTGGGCCCCATGCGATTGCAGCTTTTGATTTGATAAATTTATCGGTCATGACATCTCTCTTTATATTTATTACGTCAGCACAATTGCGTGCTCCGTTTTGATGGTTGCCATTATATTTATTTCTCAGATGCTGATAATCCACTTAAATAATAAATTACTTTTACTCAGTGGTAATAATTGAGGAGGGAGAAGGCTAATACCCAAGGAGTGATTGATAAAAAATAACGGAGTTATTCTAACTAAATAATTAATTATCAGTGGGTTATGGTGTTATTTGCGATAATACCTGCAAGCAGAGTAATACCTTGCTGCCAATGGTCGTTTTGCTCGAATGTTGCAAAGCTCAGTCGAATACAGTGATTGTATTGGCCTTGGGTACCAAACATGCTACCGGGTAAGATACTGATCCCCATGGTTAAAGCTTGCTGATAAATAGCAAAAGTATCAGTGTTGCTCGGTAATGTGAGCCAGCATAGGAAGCTACCTTCTGGCTGGGATAGATGGAACTGACCAACCAGTGATGGATGCTGGTTTAATGCATCGACAAAGAGGGCTGCGAAGTTACGTTGATTACGGCGGTAAGTACGTCGGATAACGCCTAAATGCTGGCGGTATTTTCCTGAACTCAAAAATTCACCCACAGCTGATTGCATCAAATTTAAACTGCCCATGTTGTCACACAATAAACGGTGCTCAATGGCATCTTGATATTTGCCAGCTAATACCCAACCAATACGTAAGCGTGAATCGAGTGTTTTTGATAGTGAGCTGCAGTAGATCACCCTATCTTGCTGATCTAAGCTTTTTAAGGTTGCAGGATGCTCTTGATAGGCTAAACCACCAAACACGTCATCTTCGATGATAGGAATGTTTTTCGTGATGGCTAAAAACTGACGACGTGCGTCATCAGGCATGACATACCCCGTTGGATTGTTATAGGAAGGGTTAATCACAATTGCTTTTATTGGCCAGTGATTGATTGCATGTTCAGTGGCGGCAAGATCAATGCCTGTAGTGGGGTTGGCTGGTACTTCTATCGCTTTGAGTTTGAGTGACTCTATGATCAGCAAAGTCCCAAAATAACAAGGTGAATCAACAAGTACGACATCACCTGGTTGAGTTACGGCCTGTAAACTTAAGCTAATCGCTTGCTGAGCACCGTGAGTAATCAGGATTTTATTCGGCGAAGTAGAAATCCCGAGTTCTTGATTTATATGAACCAGTTGCTTGATCAGCGTTTCATTACCCGGTGGGATTTGGTAATGGCTTGGTATATTCGTTTGATAGCGGCTATGGCGGCCAATTTCCGCATATAGTGAGCGAATTGCAGGAAAGTCAGTATTAGGGTGTGCCGATCCGGCATGGACTAAATCAGGACTAAGTGGTTGGCTAAGAATGACTTTACTTAAGCCAATAAGATCAACCTCAGAAGGTGGCAATTGAGACTCTTTAGACGAAGTATTGAGCTTGCTGACTCGAAAGCCAGAACGTGGATGGGGCGTGATATCGCCAGCGGCTTCGAGTTGTTCATAACCTCGAATGACTGTGTTTTTACTGACTTGAAGCTGTTGGCTTAATGCACGAATCGAAGGTAGTTTCTCGTCGGGTAAATAGCACTGGTTTGTGATTTGTTCACGGATAAATTGCACAACCTGTTGGTACTTCTTGCCTATCATTATTGACATCTTCCTTTATAAACACATTTCTGTACCCTAAAAACAAGCCGAAACTGTCACTTTTATGATTTTCTGTACCTGAATAATCTATAACAAAAGGAACAATAAAGGTAGGTCACATGAGAATGACACAAATCGCTCCATATTTATTTGTTGTGCTATGGAGTTCAGGATTTATTGGCGCGCGTTTTGGTTTGCCATATGCTGAGCCAGCAACCTTCTTACTGCTACGCATGATGGCTAATGTGCTGGTATTTGGTGTGCTCGTGTTAGCGTTGAAAGCCCATTTACCTAAAGGGAAAATGCGTTGGCATTCGTTTGCTGTTGGCGTGTTGATCCATGGTTTTTACCTCGGGGGAACCTATAAGGCTATTTCGCTCGGTATGCCTGCAGGACTATGCGCACTGCTGGTGGGGATTCAGCCAATCTTAACGGCTGTTATTATGGTTATCATGAGCAATGAAAAGCTGCGATCTTCGCAGTGGTTTGGGCTCTTGCTAGGGTTTGTTGGTATCAGTTTGGTGCTACAAGGCAATATGGAATGGCAACAAGAAGGGGCCAAAGCCATGGCGTTTGGTTTTACTATGCTAGCACTGTTGGGGATCACATTAGGGACTTTATATCAGAAGCGTTTTTGTCAGGGCGTGGATTTAATTGGTGGGACCTTCTACCAATATATCGCGACAGGTTTGTTGCTGGCGGTGGTGGCAACATCAACGGAAACTATGGTTGTAGACTGGAACACGCAGTTTATTCTGACTTTGGTGTGGCTAGTGTTGGTATTGTCGCTGGTGGCAATATTACTACTGCTCTATATGGTGAAACATGGTGAATCGTCGAAAGTGGCCTCGGTGTTTTATTTAGTACCGCCTATGACAGCGTTACAAGCATGGTTAGCGTTTGGTGAGCAATTTGATATGTTTGGTGCACTGGGTTTTGCACTTGCGGCATTGGCGGTCTACTTAATGATAAGACCCGCTAAAAAGCAACCAATAGTCGTTGAACAGCGTGCCTAAAGATATGAATCATTAATGTGGTAGCTGTGCATGGCAGATAAACAAAAAGCCGCATAGTGAAGCGGCTTTTTCCATCATGGTGCTAATGTGCAGAGCTTACGAGAACGGGTACCAAAACAGGCTTTCAGCTTGATAGCGGTTCATTAAACCAATTGCCAATACAAGGGCAACGGTTGCTAACACTGCATAGTCTCGAGTTTGCAGCGGTTTGAGGCTATACCAAGAACGTTTCTTGTTACGGCCAAAGCCACGAAGCGTCATGGCGTTCGAAATAACATCTGCACGATCTAGGCTAGAAAAAATGAGTGGACCTAAGATTTTAGCGACGTTACGGATACGCTTAAAGACCGGCACATTTTTAGAAATATCAACACCGCGCGCTTGTTGTGCATGCATGATATTAATGAAGTCTTTGGTGACTTCAGGTAAATAACGTAGGGTTAAGCTCACAGCATAAGCAATACGGTAGGGTACGCCAAGTTTGTTCAGGCTTGCTGAAAATTCAGTTGGGTGTGTGGTGAACACAAACACCAAAGCAATCGGGAACATGCTGAAATATTTCAGTGTTACTGTTGCTAAGTAAAACAAGGTTTCTGCCGTAATACTGTAGCTGCCTGGAAGAGGGAGCAGCACAGTTTGTGATCCCATATATTCCATGCCTTGCTGCGGTGCAATCAGGAACATGAAAAGGGCATTCATAATTAGGACGACAGAAGTACCCATCAGTAAGGGCTTATAAACCTTAAAAGGGACTTTTGATTGTTTTAATAGCCATAAGCCGACTGCAATTAATCCGAAAATCACTCGGATATCAAAGGTGATCAGCACCATAGTTACCCAACCCATAAAGAGTAGGAATTTAGTGATGCCGTTCAAGCTATGTAGCATTGAGCCCGTGTTAACGTAGCTAATGCCAAATTTAATTTTATTGGTTTTCATTATTTTGTTTGCGCCTCGTGCTCGATAAAGCAACGAATGAAATCATCTAAACGGGTAATACCGAGTGCTTTGCCTAGCGTGTATAAACTCGTCACGTTAAGGTTGGCTTGCTCAAGTAAGGCTGGTTTACTGAATATTTCGTTTACTGCTTGATCAGCAAGACACTTGCTATCAGCAATAACAATGGCACGTTGGGTATATTCTAAAACAAGGTGCATGTCGTGAGAGATGATCAAAATGGTAATGCCCAGTTTTTCATTTAACTCACGGATAAAGGTCATCATCGCGGTGTAGTGATGATAATCCTGGCCTGCTGTTGGTTCATCTAGAATCAATAGCTCAGGCTCAAGAACTAGAATGGTTGCGATGGTTACGCGTTTTTTCTGACCGTAACTAAGCGCTTCAATCGGCCAGTGACGCAAACGGTATAAGCCGCATAGTTTAAGTACATCGTGGACACGACGCTCGACTTCTACTTCGGCCATACCACGGTTGCGTAAACCTGATGCAATTTCATCAAAAATCATGTGATGAGAAATCATATGATTCGGGTTTTGCAATACAATCCCAATCTTCTGAGCACGCTCGAAAATAGACAGGGTTGATAAGTCTTCACCGTTGAAAGACATCGACCCCGAGTCAGGTTCTAGCACACCCATGATTAAACGCGTAATGGTTGATTTACCTGAGCCGTTTTTACCTAGGATAGAAACAAACTCACCTTTATTTAAGGTAAAGCTCACGTCATCCAGTGTTTGGCGCTCGCCATCATAGGAGTAACTTAGGTTCTGTACATCTAACAGTGGCGAGGTGTTTTCAGGCACCATGGCTTCAGTTTGTTTAGCAAACCACTCGTTTACACGTGGGGCGAATTTACTAAGAGATAGGGTAGAGAAGTAAGCGGGTTTATCTGCTTCTGTGATTTCACAGCCTGCCGCTTTTAATGCCGAGATATACAGTGGTTCACGAATACCGTGTTGTTGTAATAGTGAGCTAGCAATCATGGCGTCTGGCGTCATGTCTGCGACGATTTCACCACGGTTCATTAAAATAATGCGATCAACATGGCAATGAAGAACATCTTCTAAACGGTGCTCGATAATAACCACTGTTTTGCCCGTATCACGGTGCAGCTGATCGATGATCTCAATAGCTTGTTTACCCGTTTGCGGATCAAGGCTCGCAAGAGGCTCATCGAATAAGAGAATGTCGACATCGTCAACCATAACACCAGCCAGTGATACACGCTGCTTTTGGCCGCCACTTAGGTCAAAAGGAGAGAGTTCCAGCATAGTATCAAGATCCAGCATTTTTGCCGTGTTCTCAACAATGCTGTGCATTTCTGCTTGCTCTACCATTTGGTTTTCAAGCGCAAAAGCAATATCTTCACCTATGCTTAATCCAACAAATTGTCCGTCAGTATCTTGTAAGACTGTGCCGACCATATTGGTGCAGTGGTGCAGGTCAAGTTTTGAAACGTCTTGACCATTTAACGTCAGCTTGCCTGTGGTATCCCCTTTAATTGAGTGGGGGATTAAACCGTTTAAGCAGTGGCCAAGTGTCGACTTACCGCTACCACTTGGACCAATAATGACAACCTTTTCACCTTTCTCGATAGTGAGGTTGATATTTTTTAAGGTTGGCTGTTCTAACGCCCAGTACTTGAACGTGAAATCTGAAAACTGGATAGTCATGCTTAATCAGCCTCTTTAAGGTTGTAGCTTTGCTGTTTACGTTTAGCGACAGCAGTAAGAATAAAGTGACCAACAATGGCAATGAGCAGTGTGTTACCAGCCGCAATAATAGAAAGTTGTGCCATGACTTTAACGAAAGGTTCGGCATAGAGTACTGAATCGAGGTACGCCGAGCAGCCGTAACCAATGACGTTACCTAGGAATGCGAGGAAGACGAAAAGCGTGAAATCCAGTTTATTGAATTTCCCTTTTTCTAGGCGGTCTTGAGTGATTTTTGGATATAGGCCGATCAGTAAGCCAACGATACCAGAACCTAGCACCCATGTTAGCCATACCCCCCAACCTGCAAAGAGGTCAGTAACCCAGTGGCCAATAAATCCAACAAGGAAGCCAACTAGTGGGCCGAAAAGAACACCAAATAAAGCAAGAACAGCCATCGCTGGCTTTAGAGTGGTGTTTGCAAAAACTGGAATACCAAACATAGGAAGTCCGCCGATGCCATAAAGGGCAGCACCAATGGCGATAAGCACCACAGTCTTAGCAGAAAGCGTCATGATAGAACCTTTTGTGATCTTTTTCTTCTATCCGCAAAGATGGTTGCTAAAACAGTGAATAATCGACTGTTTTTTCAAAAGCTGTCACCAAAGTAATCAAAGAGGATTACTTAGCGTTTAATTATCCGTAATTAACCAAGAGCGGTAATAAAATCAATGCACCAACAGCATTGAGGGCGGCAATCATACAGCAAGAAAAGCATGAAAGGAACGCTCTACTTCTAGACGTCTAGATATTAGACGATCTTAATAGGTGTCGAGAATATAACTGAAATCACAGTCTGCTATTTTATATGTGTCTTGATGCGTTATGGCTCACTGTTCCTAAGGTGAAAAGTAGGCAATATGCGCTAAGCTTGTAAGGATAGATGGACACTGTAAATATTAAGTTGAATAATAATTCTCGAAAAATCTATCGTTATGAAATAAAAGGTTTTTTATGCTTTGTTTGAATCTGAAGCACAAAAGATAGGTTCAGGTGATAGAGTCTGAGAAGTTCCTACATTTATAGTAACTTCGAGGTATTAACAAACTTAGCAACTAAAGATAAAATAGAGTATATCTTTTGTAACCGATTAAATTATCTCTCTTTTCTGCTTTATTTTTAGGAAGAGTTGGTAAATACTGCTGTTTAGTGATATTTAATTTACAGCATGTAATAAATGCCCTTCAGGTGTGACTTGTCAAGCCTGAACTTGATTCGAAATTTTGCGCTAAGGCACAGAATGCGAATGTGCTCGGATATCAAGTTAGGGTAAAATTAGGTACTATTAAAGCAATCCCGTCAATTCTGACTGGGTGCAGAGCCAAATCATTGGAGATACAGCTTGATTAATGTATTCCTTGTAGATGATCACGAACTGGTTCGCACAGGGATCCGACGTCTTCTAGAAGATGTCCGTGGTATTAAAGTGGTAGGGGAAGCCGACAGTGGTGAGGAAGCCGTAAAATGGTGCCGTAGTGAACATGCGGATATCATTCTTATGGATATGAATATGCCTGGTATCGGCGGTCTTGAAGCTACCCGTAAGATTCTTCGCTTCAACCCTGATGTAAAGATTATCGTATTAACTATTCATACAGAGAACCCATTTCCGACTAAGGTTATGCAAGCTGGTGGTTCAGGTTATCTGACCAAAGGCGCAGGCCCCGACGAGATGATCAATGCCATCCGTATGGTGAATAGTGGACAGCGCTATATTTCTCCTGAAATTGCGCAGCAAATGGCATTGAGCCAATTTGCTTCAGATGCTGAAAACCCGTTTAAAGATCTTTCTGAGCGTGAGTTACAGATCATGATGATGATCACCAAGGGCCAGAAAGTTACCGACATTTCAGAGCAGCTGAGCTTGAGTCCTAAAACGGTCAATAGCTATCGTTACCGCTTGTTCAACAAGCTTGATATTAGTGGTGATGTGGAGCTAACCCACCTTGCAATTCGTCACGGGATGCTAGACACAGAGACCTTGTAGTGTCAGACCATCACGACGGAACAGCTTTTGATTCAAAAAGCTTCTTAATGACAGTCACTCACCAGCCTGGCGTGTACCGGATGTACGATGCCACTGGTGAGGTGATTTATGTCGGTAAAGCAAAAGACCTCAAAAAACGCCTTTCGAGTTATTTTCGCACCAATGTAGCGGGCGAAAAAACACGTGCCTTGGTGAAAAACATCAATAAAGTTGATGTCACAGTCACCCACACCGAAACTGAAGCCCTGATCCTTGAGCATAACTACATCAAATTGTATTTGCCTAAATACAACGTATTGTTGCGCGACGATAAATCTTACCCGTATATTTTTCTGAGCCACCATAAGCACCCTCGCTTAAGCATCCACCGTGGCACGAAAAAGCGCAAAGGGGAGTATTTTGGCCCGTATCCCAACCCTGGTGCTGTGCGAGAAAGCTTGCACTTGATGCAAAAGCTCTTTCCTGTGCGTCAGTGTGAAGACTCCGTTTATGCCAATCGTAGCCGACCTTGTTTGATGTATCAGATTGGTCGCTGTTTAGGTCCTTGTGTTAAAGGTTTGGTTAGTGACGACGAATATAATGATCAGCTTGGTTATGTCCGTCTGTTCCTACAAGGGAAAGATCGACAGGTTATCAGTGCGTTAGTCGAAAAAATGGAACAAGCTAGCATGGCACTTGAGTTTGAAAAAGCCGCAACGTATCGCGATCAAATTCAAGCCCTTCGCCGTGTGCAAGAACAGCAATTTGTCAGCCATGACAACGAAGATGATATTGATGTTATTGGCATAGCGCACGAACGTGGTATGGCGTGTATTCATGCACTTTATATCCGCCAAGGTAAAATCCTTGGTAGTCGCAGTTACTTCCCTAAAGTGCCGTCCGATGCCGATTTGCCGGAAGTATTATCCAGCTTTTTGACGCAGTTTTATCTGAATCAGGCGGAAGGTCGCGTGATCCCAACGGTGATTGTGCTGAGTGAATCGCTAGGGGATGAGCAAACCGTTATTTCAGATGCATTGAGCCAAGTCGCTGGGCGTAAAATTGCCCTCAAGACTAACCCGCGCGGAAGCCGTGGCCAGTATCTTAAACTCGCACAAACGAATGCCAATACTGCATTAATCAGTAAGTTGAATCATAAAATGACGATTCAACAGCGCTTTGCTGCCTTATCAAAAGCGCTCAAGCTTGATGTAATTAATCGGATGGAATGTTTTGATATCAGCCATACCATGGGTGAAAAGACAGTTGCATCATGTGTTGTGTTTAATAAAGATGGTCCGCTGAAGCCTGAGTATCGCCGTTTTAATATCACGGGGATCACTGGAGGGGATGACTATGCGGCCATGGCACAAGCATTAGAGCGTCGATACGGTAAACAAATGGATCCAGATAAGATCCCAGACATTATTTTTATCGATGGGGGTAGAGGTCAGCTTTCAAGAGCGTATGATGTAGTGAATACATTCATGCAAGATTGGCCAAAACGCTCATTACTTGTTGGTGTGGCAAAGGGCACAACACGTAAACCCGGGCTTGAAACCCTACTTTTAGTTACGGGTGAAGAGTTTTCAATGCCGAGTGATTCTCCTGCATTGCATCTTATTCAGCATATACGTGATGAAAGCCATAACCACGCTATTAGTGGACACAGGGCGCAACGAGCCAAGGTTCGTAAGCGCAGTGCGTTAGAAGATGTAGAGGGAATTGGCCCGAAACGTCGCCAAGCATTACTTAAATACATGGGTGGACTTCAAGAACTTAAACGAGCAAGTAAAGAAGACATCGCCAAAGTTCCAGGGATCAGTAAATCTTTGGCAGAAAAGATATTTGACGCATTGCAACATAACTAGCTTTGCGGCACTCTATTAAAATCACTTATAAGAATAATCGTTATGCGTTTAACAATTCCGAATATTTTGAGCTTTATCCGTTTGCTTCTTATCCCCGTCTTCGTAATTGCATTCTATCTACCTTATGAATGGTCGCCTTTTGCGACGGCATTTGTGTTTTGGGTAGCGGGTGTGACAGATTGGTTTGATGGTTATCTGGCACGTAAACTGAATCAAACAACTCGCTTTGGCGCTTTTATTGACCCAGTAGCTGACAAGCTAATGGTGGCGACGGCACTTGTGCTTGTTGTTGAAGACTACCATAGCCTGTGGATCACTATCCCTGCGGTCACAATGATTGGTCGTGAAATCATTATTTCAGCTTTGCGTGAATGGATGGCTGAATTAGGTAAACGCTCTAACGTTGCAGTGTCTTGGGTGGGTAAGGTGAAAACCGCGACTCAAATGTTTGCACTCTTTATTTTACTGTGGCATCCAACCGAGTGGGCGGTGTGGATTGGCTATGTATCACTCTATATTGCGCTAGTTTTAACTTATTGGTCTATGTATCAGTACTTAAAGGCTGCAAAAGATGATTTGTTGCATGCCGACCATATGTAACTTTATATGTTTAAAAAAGGCGACTTAGGTCGCCTTTTTGCTATTTGGAGCTTGTGTACCAAACATTCGTTTGGATTTTAAACAATAAAGATACGTCTCGTATTTTCGATTATGTTCAAAATGAAATATAGGGTGGAAACGCACTGTCGTCTGTGTTACTTTTCTGACAATCCCATGTAGGCCATGTTTACTGGGGCACATGCGTTATGACAAATCCTGCTGATATTGCCATAACGTGCCGTAGGTACTGATACGAACATCTTGTATCAGTAGAAGGGCATTAATAGCGCAAGTCTGTATTAATAAGCAGGCGCATATTGAAGGAACCCAACAGTGCATATTCTTTTTTTGAAAACCCAATTCAGCTTTGTCTTACCTAATTGCAGTATCATTACTGAGCCTTGATCCTCCTATCTAAAAATTTATAGCCAGCCACTGGCGCACTATCTCTTCATCAGCTTTTTGTTGATGGGTACTGATGTGTTTACCGCAAAATTATTACGTGTTTTGTGATGACTCGTTAAGGTAATAATGACAATTCTGAACGTGCAGTTCAGCGTTTGTTATCGATTGCTTATCGCTATCACGCACGAATATACGGCTAAACACAGCAATTTTTTGATATGGAATAATCATGAATAACGTGTTTAATTTAGATAATCTTAAGCATGCGTCAAATGTGCCTGTCGTGCATGATTTGTACGATCTAACGCCAGATGAGCTGTTATTAAGTCAAGAGCATTACGAATCGGAAGTCCGCTCTTACCCTCGCCGTTTGCCACTAGCGATTGCAAAAGCAGCTGGCGTGCTTGTCGAAGATACTCGAGGTCAACTCTTTGTTGATTGTCTTGCTGGTGCAGGAACGCTTGCGCTGGGTTATAACCACCCTGAAATTAACCAAGCGATTATCGATCAACTTAATGCTGGTTTGCCTTATCAAACACTTGATATGACGACGCCAGCTAAAGATAAGTTCATCAAAGAAGTGATGGACTTTCTGCCTGAATCTTTTGCTGAAAATGCCCGTATTCAGTTTTGTGGCCCATCCGGTGCCGACGCTGTCGAAGCTGCAATTAAATTAGCAAAACAAACGACGGGTCGTAATACCATGGCTGCATTTCACGGTGCTTATCATGGCATGACAAACGGTACGATGGCGATGATGGGTAACCTTGGTACCAAAGAGCGTCGCCAAGGTTTAATGTCTGATGTGCACTTTTTACCTTTCCCCTATAGCTTACGTTGCCCATTCGGCTTACAAGGCGACGAAAGTGCAAAACAAAGTATCCGCTACATTGAGCGTATGCTCAGCGATGATGAAAGCGGCGTTCAAAAACCAGCTGCTATTATTGTAGAGCCGGTCCAAGGTGAGGGTGGGGTGATTCCTGCGCCTGCATTCTGGTTACGTGAGTTACGCCGTATTACTCAAGAACATGGTATTTTACTGATTTTCGATGAAATTCAGTGTGGAATTGGTAAAACTGGCCATAACTTTGCTTTTGAAGATTCGGGCATCAATCCCGATATTCTTTGTCTCTCTAAAGCTGTTGGTGGCGGTTTACCTATGTCGATTTTGATCTTCAATAAGTCGATCGACACTTGGCGCCCCGGTGAACACACAGGCACATTCCGCGGTAATCAGCTGGCAATGGCGACTGGGGCAAAAGCTTTAGAAATTATTCGTCGTGATAACTTAGTCAAGCATGCTCAAACGGCTGGTCAGTACTTTCGTGAGGGCTTAGAGCGTATAGCACAATATACCAGCTGTATCGCTGAGGTACGTGGTAAAGGCCTCATGCTTGGTGCTGAAATTGTAAAAACGGATGGCAGTAAAAACAAGTTTGGTGAACCCGAAGCGGATCCTGAACTGGCTGCGCAAATCCAGCGTGCTGCGTTAGAGCGTGGTTTGATCATTGAAAAAGGTGGTCGTCAGGGCTCAGTACTGCGTTTCCTTCCGCCGATAATTATTACCTTAGAGCAAATTGATTTCGCACTTGATGCGTTAAGCAAAGCTATTCTTGCAACGGCAGGCCCTGCGGTGGTGAATGAACCGCCTGTCGTCAGTGAAGATGTTCACTGGCGTGATCACTTCATCCATACTGGCGACGGTGGTGCTGATTTATTTGAAGCGGCATTAAATCAAACGACCCAAGTGCTGAAGAAGGTGTTTGAGGAGTGCAACTCGCCTTATTCTGGCCTTGAACCTCAAGTCCTCAAGTCGATGATCAATAATATCGATTTAGATAATCAGCAGTTGCCGCTTGATCTTGTGCTTGAGCAAACGGGCGAGCTGATTGCAAAAAACTCAATCATTGTTCAACATCCCCACTGTATTGCGCATCTACATACACCACCATTGCTCCCCGCTGTTGCGGCTGAAGCCTTTATTGCAGCCTTGAACCAATCAATGGATTCATGGGATCAGGCAAGCTCCGCAACGTTTGTGGAACAAAAAGTAGTGGATTGGTTATGTGGTGTGTACCAACTTGGCACACAAGCTGACGGTATTTTCACATCAGGCGGCACGCAAAGTAACTTGATGGGTTTATTGCTAGCGCGAGATTGGGCTGCAGATACAATCTCAGGGCACAATATTCAAAAGCAAGGCCTTCCTGATTACGCGGGTAAACTGCGTATTTTATGTTCGAAAAAATCGCATTTTACAGTTCAAAAGTCTGCATCGTTAATGGGACTGGGTGAGCATGCTGTCGAGTGTGTGGATACCAATCCAGATGGCACGATAAAGATTGCTTCGCTGGTCAAAACCGTTGAAGCATTACGTAATGATGGCTTGATGCCATTTGCGTTAGTCGGTACGGCGGGCACAACCGATCATGGTGCGATTGATGATTTAGCTGGTATGGCCGATATTGCCCAACAGCATAACCTTTGGTTCCATGTCGATGGTGCTTATGGTGGTGCATTGATTTTAAGTCGTCATAAATCACGTTTACACGGGATGGAAAAAGCGGACTCAGTTAGCGTTGATTTTCATAAACTTTTCTATCAACCAATTAGCTGTGGTGCCGTGCTACTCAAAGACAAAGAAAACTTTAAGTACCTGCTTCACCATGCTGATTACTTGAACCGTGAAGATGATTTACTCCCTAATTTAGTGGATAAGTCGATCGCGACAACCAAACGTTTTGATGCGCTTAAAGTCTTGATGACCATGCAGTGTGTTGGTACGCAAGCACTGGGTGCTATGTATGATCATTTATTAGGACAAACTCAACAAGTCGCTGACATGATCAATCAGTCGGCAGACTTTGAATTATTTGCTGATCCTGTTCTTTCTACTGTGCTATTCCGCTTTGTAGGACAAAACGCAGTGGATCTTGATCAGCTTAATAAGCAACTACGCATTGATGCACTTGTGCAAGGGAAGGCGGTATTAGGGGAAACCATCGTTGATGGCAAAGTGTCACTGAAATTGACGATTTTAAACCCATGTCTGACTTTGTCAGATTTTGAATCATTACTGAGCGAAATACGCCAAGTCGCCACTCAACTCGAGTTAGTGACAGGCTAATACATGACTTAACCGTGGTCAGTGTATTCGCTGGCTGCGACTTTTATTGATTTAATAAACGGAAAATATTATGGCTATTCTACAAATTGGTGCAGGCGGTGTTGGCTGGGTTGTTGCACATAAAGCAGCACAAAACAACGAAGTGCTAGGTGATATTACAATTGCATCACGTACCGTATCTAAGTGTGAAAAAATCATTGAGTCGATCAAAGGCCGTAATAACCTTAAGGACACAACGAAAAAACTAGAAGCACGCGCAGTAGATGCAGATAACGTTGAAGCCTTGGTTGCACTGATCAACGAAGTGAAGCCTGATCTTGTTATCAATGCTGGTCCTCCTTGGGTAAACATGACCATCATGGAAGCATGTTACCAAGCAAAAGTATCGTACCTAGATACCTCAGTCGCGGTAGATTTGTGTTCAGAAGGCCAGCAAGTGCCACAAGCGTACGATTGGCAGTGGGGCTACCGCGAAAAATTCGCAGAGGCAGGTATCACAGGTATCCTAGGGGCTGGTTTCGATCCGGGTGTAGTCTCTGTGTTTGCAGCATACGCGGTTAAGCATCTATTCGATGAAATCGACACTATCGATGTAATGGATGTAAACGCTGGTGATCACGGTAAGAAATTTGCGACTAACTTCGATCCAGAAACCAACATGCTAGAAATCCAAGGTGATTCATTCTACTGGGAAAACGAAGAGTGGAAACAAGTACCTTGTCATACACGTATGCTAGAGTTTGATTTCCCTAACTGTGGTCCTCAAAAAGTGTACTCAATGGCGCACGATGAAGTTCGCTCCATGAAAGAGTTCATTCCAGCAAAACGTATCGAATTCTGGATGGGCTTTGGTGATGCTTACCTAAACTACTTTAACTGCATGCGTGATATTGGCCTGCTAAGCCCTGATCCACTAACACTGCACGATGGTACAGTTGTTCAGCCATTACACGTACTAAAAGCACTACTGCCAGATCCAACGTCACTAGCACCAGGTTACACAGGCTTAACCTGTATCGGTACTTGGGTACAAGGTAAGAAAGACGGTAAAGAGCGCAGTGTATTCATCTACAACAATGCCGACCATGAAGTAGCGTACAAAGATGTAGAGCACCAAGCGATTTCATACACCACAGGTGTACCAGCAATCACTGCTGCACTTCAGTTCTTCCGTGGTGAATGGGCAGATAAGGGCGTATTCAACATGGAACAGCTAAACCCAGACCCGTTCCTCGAAACTATGCCTGAAATCGGTCTAGATTGGCACGTTCAAGAGCTACCTGTGGGCCAGCCAGATATCAAAATCTTGAAATAAGGTTTTAAACTGGTTATTTCTCTTCATTGCGTTGTTGGAAGTGCTCATTTATGCCTATAAACTCCGCGCTTCCGCCTAGATCTGAAGAGAAATCCCTGCGCTTAAAAGCTTTATAGGTTATTAGCGTCGAAAGTTTAAACGTTGTGAATATAAAGAAGAGGGCAGAGGCTCTCTTCTATTTTATGTGTTGTTGCTAAATGCCTATTTTTCATTGGATGTTGCGTCAGTAATCTTGCAGTCCGAAGGGCAGCTTTGTCTTGTTTGAGCGAAGCGAGTTACAAAGCGGTGCGAAGATTATAAGCAGCATACAAAATGAAGAAAAATTCGGCACACGGCATTTTTTGGTTACTTTGTGTTGCTGTAGACAAAAAGTGACACCCTCGGAGAGGGTTCTAATGTGCCGTTAAGGCAAATTTAGCTTGGAACAAGATAATGACAGTAAACAATAAAGAACAACTAAAAACCCCATACTTCATGATCAACGAAGATAAGTTGATTCAAAACCTAGAGAAAGCAAAACAGCTAAAAGAACTATCTGGCGTTAAGTTGGTATTGGCACTGAAATGTTTCTCAACATGGGGCGTATTTGACATCATCAAACCTTACTTAGATGGCACGACAAGTAGCGGTCCATTTGAAGTTAAGTTAGGTTACGAAACCTTTGGTGGTGAAACGCATGCTTATAGCGTGGGTTACAGCGAAGATGATGTAAAAGAAGTCGCAGATATTTGTGATAAGTTGATTTTCAACTCGCAAACACAGCTAGCGGCACACCGCCATCTTGTTGAGGGCAAAGCCTCAATGGGGTTGCGCCTTAACCCTGGTGTGAGCTATGCAGGGCAAGATTTAGCGAACCCTGCGCGTCAATTTTCTCGTCTGGGCGTTCAAGCCGATCATATAGACCCAACAGTCTTTGATTCAATTGATGGCGTAATGTTCCACATGAATTGTGAGAACAAAGATGCTGATGCTTTCATTGAGCTACTCGACGCGATTTCTGAACAGTTTGGCGAACACCTAAATAAGCTTGATTGGGTGAGCTTAGGTGGCGGTGTATTCTTCACATGGCCGGATTATGCGCTTGAAAAATTGGCGGCAGCACTAAAGGCTTTCTCTGAAAAGCATGACGTACAATTATATCTTGAGCCTGGTGAAGCGATTATCACTAAAACGACAGATCTGGTGGTCACTGTGGTTGATGTTGTTGAGAATGGCATGAAAACAGCCATTGTCGATTCAGCAACGGAAGCACACCGTTTAGATACACTTATCTACAATGAACCTGCGTCTATCGCAGAGGCGTCAGATAAAGGTGAGCATGAATACGTTATCGGATCATGTTCATGTCTCGCGGGTGATCAGTTCTGTGTGACTCAGTTTGATGAACCATTGAAAATAGGGCAACGCCTTCATATTTTAGACAGCGCGGGTTATACCATGGTGAAGCTAAACTGGTTTAATGGCCTAAAAATGCCATCTATTTATTGTGAGCGTTCAACGGGTGAAATCCAAAAGCTGAATGAATTTGGCTATGACGACTTTAAGCGCTCATTGTCACAATGGTCTGTGAAGTAATCTCGAATTTTAATAATAGAAGCCAGTTTTTACTGGCTTTTTTGTTATAGTTACAACTCTAATAAAACAGTGTTGTTGATGATATGAATAGTAAGCGAAAGATAATAGCCTTAGTCATACTTGGTTCTATATTAGGGCTGTCAGGGTGCAATAGTGGCGAGGATGTGACTGAATCCGATTCTTTATACGTTAAAGCCAATACCTATCAAGCACCACAGTTTAGCGTAGGTAAAGATAAGCAAGTAAAAGTAAAAGCCAGTCTTCAGGGAGGGAACCCAATAGAAGCTTATATTCTTGATGAAGAAGATTATCGTCAATGGGTAGCAACAACACAAAATGGTGACTTCGGCAACGCATCACTCGTGTATATCAAAAGTATTACCCCATTGAATGGCGTGCATGAAACAGACTGGTTCGCCCTTGCAGAGGGTAACTACCATATTTTATTTGAAAATACTGCATTTAGTGCTATTAAGCCGACTTTGGCTGGCGAAACCAGTAGTGTCTCGTACTCTGTGCTTACACAAGCAGTACCGGCGAAAAGTGAATAATTGCGCATTGAGTTAGCAAAATGCCAGTGATGGTGAATAAAATACAGTATATTTGGTGATTGAATATTCAGTCACACCATAACTGATAGATTTGTTATTGACTCTATTGTTGAACAGGGTAAAGTACGCCTCGTTCTCAGCGAGAACACTGTAAATGGCGCGTTGGCAGAGTGGCTATGCAGCGGATTGCAAATCCGTGGACCTCGGTTCGACTCCGGGACGCGCCTCCATATTTATACCGAATCTCACTACGAGGTTTGACGGTTAAAGTCCGAAAAGCCAGCTTAGTTGCTGGCTTTTTTGTATCTACTTAGTCCTGTCCCTTTAAAGATCAACCTTGCTGGTGATCAGATTATTTCGCGCTTGTCTTCTGCTACTTCAGTCATTTCACTATAGCAACTTAGTAGGCTTTGCTTTGGTTCAAACCATGACAGTTTGTGAGCAAGTTGTGTCACGCTGCCTATAATGATGAGCGCAGGGCTTTCGGCGTGCGCCGCAATAATCTCTAATGTTTCTAATGAGCAAGGAAGTACACGTTGATTATGGCTTGTACCTCGTTCAACAATCGCAGCGGGTGTCAGTGGGGACATACCGTGTGCTTCTAATCGACGGCGAATTTCACCGCTTTGGTTTAGGCCCATATAAAACACTAATGTGTTGTTTGTTCTTGCTAAGGATGACCAGTCGATTTGCTCTTTTTCTGATTTTAGATGGCCAGTGACAAACTGAACGCTTTGCGCATGATCGCGATGAGTGAGGGGGATCCCTGCATAAGCTGCGCAACCTGCCGCAGCTGTAATGCCCGGCACGACTTCGAAGGGAATATCATGAGGAAGCAGCGCTTCAAGCTCTTCGCCACCACGGCCAAAGATAAAAGGATCACCGCCTTTTAATCGAACAACGATTTGCCCCTTTAGTGCCTCTTCAACCAAAATTTGGTTAATGCCGTCTTGAGGTACACAGTGATTCCCTGCACGTTTACCAACGAAAATTAGGTCTGTTTTTTCGGGAATTAACTCAATAATTTCATTTGAAACTAATCGGTCATAAACAACAACATCAGCTTGCTGGAGCATGCGTAGTGCTTTTACTGTCAATAGATCAGGATCACCAGGTCCTGCGCCAACCAATATGACTTTACCCATCGTTGATTGAGGGGTCAGGTGGCAAACTTTATTGTCGGTTGTCATTAGGCTTACTCCACTCGGCAATTTGAAACTAAATCGTACTTAGCTAAGGCTTTTAGTGGTGCAGTATCTCTACTGCACCGTGACGCTTAATTAGGCTGTTTGTGTTGCTGTTGCTGTTGATGCATTTGCTTTTGCAGATTTTATGATTGGACGTTGTGTTTTAGGTGTTGTAAACCAATAACCTAGCCCCATAAATACGACACCTGAAATTGTATTGCCGATAGTTACCCATAATAGGTTGTGACCAATTCCAGCTAATGTAAATGCCTCTTTGTGTTCGCCGAACCAAGATAATGCAAAGATAGTCATATTGGCAATAGAGTGCTCATAGCCAGAGGCAATAAAGGCCAATAAACACCACCAAATGGCGATAAATTTAGCAGAGCCTTCAACTCGCTGGCACATCCAGATCGCTAAGCAGACAAGCCAGTTACATAAAATACCTTTGAACAAGAGAGCAGTGGCAGAACCAGATGTTTTAGCCATAGCGACATTGTTAAGGAGGCTGTTGGTATCAGGTAGTAGCTTTCCGCCGCCAGCGTAAAAGAACAGAAGTGCAACACCCACTGAGCCTATTAAGTTTCCTGCCCATGTTTGTGGCAGTACCCGTAGGGTATCAGCAAGGGTAATTTGACCTGTTTTTACACCAAAGGTGAGGAACATAGTGTGTCCAGTGTATAGCTCAGATCCAGCGATAATAACTAAGGTCAAAGCAATACCAAATGTACCGCCCATGACTAAGGAACGAATAGATGGATCGACCATATTACCCAAAGTAAAAATAAGGATAATCCCTAACCCAACATAAGCACCTGCCATAGCAGAGCTTAGCCAGAACCCTAATTTTTCCTTATCTGCAAAATCAACGATACGAGCAGCATTGGCTGAACATTTCTTAATCGTGTCTGCGTACATGCGAGTTTTCCTTTCTTAAATTTAAATCGAAATCTTTTTGGGATAGATAATGGCCACTATACCTATTCCAAAAAGCAGGGAATTTTGACAACTGGTAACCAAAATTCCCTGAATCTTAGCGTGAAGCTAAGGGTTTAATATTTAAGCCGCGATTTGAACTTCGCTGTTGACTACTTGTACTTGATAGCTTTTTATGGATGCTTCTGCATTCTCTAGGCAGCGGCCGTCTTTTAATGCGAAGCGTTGTTTTTTGAGTGGACTTGCTACCCAAAGCTCATTTTCATGTTCACAAATAAGACCACGAGATAACACGTTAGAGCGAGCAAACGGATCCATATTACTGATTGCGTAGAATGTGTCTGATGCATCCGGTCGGAACAAAGCAACTTGTTCACCATTTACTAACGCACAAACACCTGTTCCGGGCATAACATCCTCTACTTGACAGACGGTGATCCACTGGCTCATGCGTGTTCCTCCACTGAAATGTTATAAATAGGCGCTTTTTCTTCTTCAGTCGCAGGGCGGTGCTGTTCACGTTCAGAGACAAATACAACATTGCTATCGCGTTCATCTGAATTAATGAAATGACTAAAGCGTTTTAGTTGGTCATCGTTACTCAGTGTGGTGGTCCACTCACACTGGTAGCTTGAAATCAGTTTGTCTGCATCTGCTTCTAGCTGTGCATTGATGCCAAGCTTGTCGTTGATAATGACATCGCGTAGGTATTCGATGCCGCCTTCAAGATTTTCAAGCCATACCGAAGTACGCTGCAGTTTGTCCGCGGTACGCACGTAGAACATTAGGTAACGGTCGACATATTGAAGCAGCGTTTCTTTATCTAAGTCAGCAGCCAGTAAGTCAGCGTGTCGCGGTTTCATACCACCATTACCGCCGACATACATGTTCCAACCGGCATCTGTTGCGATAATGCCTAAGTCTTTGCCTTGTGCTTCGGCACATTCACGGGTACAGCCAGAAACACCGAACTTCATTTTGTGCGGAGTACGAATACCTTTGTAGCGGTTTTCAAGTTCGACACCTAAGCCAACACTGTCTTGTACCCCGAAACGACACCAAGTGCTGCCCACACATGTTTTCGCCATACGTAGGGCTTTTGCATAGGCTTGGCCTGTTTCAAAGCCAGCGGCAATCAGTTTTTCCCAAATAACAGGCAAGTCATCTTTTTGTGCGCCAAATAAACCAATGCGCTGTGCACCTGTGATTTTGGTGTATAGGTTGAATTCACTGGCAACTTCCGCTACTGCCATCAAACCTGCTGGCGTGACTTCACCGCCTGCCATACGCGGGATAACAGAATAGGTGCCATCTTTTTGCATATTGCCTAAAAAGATGTCATTGGTATCTTGCAGCGGCGTATTGTCTTGCGTGAGAACGTAGTCATTCCAGCTTGAAGCCAGAATTGAACCAACAGTCGGCTTACATACTTCACAGCCATAACCTTTCCCGTATTTTTTCAATAGCTCATCAAAGGTTTTGATTTTCTCTACACGGATAAGGTGAAAAAGTTCTTGGCGAGAATATTCGAAGTGCTCACAAAGGTGATTTTTCACTTCGATACCTGATTTAGCCAGTTCTGCATTCAGCACTTGAGTAATGAGTGGCAAACAACCACCACACCCCGTACCTGCCCCCGTTACTGCTTTGATTTCACCAAGGGTAGTGTGGCCATCAGCCACAGCCGTTGCTATCTTGCCTTTTGTGACATCAAAACATGAACAAATGACGGCAGAATCGGGTAGGGAGTCAGCCCCCATAGCGGGTTTTTCAGCGCCAGCGTGGGCTGGTAGGATTAATGTATCTGGGTGCTTGGGTAATTCGATGTCATTCAGTTTTAACTGCAGTAAATTACCGTAGTCAGAGGTATCACCTACAAGTACTGCACCAAGCAATTTTTTACCGTCTTCAGAAACGATAATGCGTTTGTACACTTCTTCGTTTTCATCAAGGTAAACGTAGCTTTTACTGTTAGGAGTACGGCCATTTGCGTCGCCGATACTACCGACTTTTACGCCAAGTAATTTGAGTTTGGCGCTCATGTCAGCACCTTCAAATGCGTTGTCATCACCAATTAAGTGACTAACGGCAACTTGTGCCATTTTATAGCCAGGCGCGACAAGCCCGTAGAACATCTCGTTCCAAGAGGCACATTCACCAATAGCATAGACATCTTGGTCTGAGGTTAGACAGTGATCGTCGATAGCGATACCGCCACGACGCCCTGTTGCTAAACCACATTGCATTGCGAGCTTATCTTGTGGACGAATACCCGTTGAGAACACAATAAAGTCAACTTCTAGCGAGGTACCATCGGCAAAGTTCATTGTGTTACGCGCTTCAGTACCTTCAGCAAGGATTTCTTGAGTATTCTTCCCTGTGTGGACCTTTACACCCAGCTTTTCAATTTTCTTACGCAGCTGTTCACCACCCTGTGGATCCAGTTGCTCCGCCATAAGGACAGGGGCAAACTCAATAACGTGTGTCTCAACGCCTAGCGCTTTAAGTGCGCCAGCAGCCTCAAGCCCAAGCAGGCCACCACCGACAACGACACCGCTCTTACTGCGTTTAGCCGTTGCTTCAATAGTTTTTAGGTCTTCGATAGTGCGGTAAACGAAACAATCTTTGCCTTCATTACCTTTGATAGGAGGAACCCAAGGGTAAGAACCTGTTGCCATGATCAGCTTGTCGTATTGAATTTCACGGCCAGTATTAGAATGGATAATTTTTTGAGCGCGGTTAATGGTGATTGCACGTTCACCGATAAGAACGTTGATGCCGTGTTTTTCGTAAAAGCCTTCTTTTACAAGGGAAAGTTCATCTGCTGTATGGTGTGAGAAGTAAGAAGACAGGTGAACCCTGTCGTATGCAATGCGTGGTTCTTCACAGAAAACTGTTACTTCGTAGTTTTCCATGTCTGCCTTATCGACTAATTCTTCGATATAGCGATGGCCAACCATACCGTTACCGATAATCGCCAATCTGACTTTGCTCATAATATCCTCTTAACAAAGGCGTTAAATCTGAGCTGATAGTAATAAGACGAGTTGTGAATAAATATGATGTAAATCAACTACAATTTTAAATAACCCCAAAGGGGTAGCGGCGGTTTAATCAATGTTTTGTGTGTTAATTGAACTATTTTGGTGTTTGTTTACTACATAATGTAGAAAGAAAAGAATAAATATTTACAGCTTGGTTTCTGTGTTGTGAATATTTGTAGGTCACCATTAGTGTGCTTCAGGTGGTGTAGCACGATTTGTTATATAAGACTGTTACGAATAAGGCTGGTGCCAGTCAGTGCTGTAATACAGAGTGTATAGATCCTTATTACTATATATAGAGCGAGTGCGATAACGAGGAAAAGGTCATTACTCTCTTATAGAAGGGAACACTAACCACACTAAATAGCGTGATCTTTCAGTAAATAGTGCTTATTTAATGTTTTAACCCCAAAATTGAGAAAGCAGTAGAGCTTTATTATTTAAAGGATCGTAGGCGAAACTGGTTATCTGCTTGTTTTTTAGCAGGTTGTTTGGGGTATCACTGCCCAATGTGAATATATATTATTCGTTAGGGGCTGCTTTTTAACCGATTGAATAATTTGTTTATTTTTTTAATTGACTCATTTTTAGAATCTAGTAAAGTACGCCTCGTTCTCACGGCAAAGGTCGCTGAGAAACATTGATGCGACACTAGCTCAGCTGGTAGAGCGCAACCTTGCCAAGGTTGAGGTCACGAGTTCGAACCTCGTGTGTCGCTCCAAAATTTGCGGTATTGATAGTTCTTAGCTGAAAGTCAGTATCTAGATGGTGTTTAACTTTTCAGTTAGCGCATAGCAATAAAGAATTGCGTGCCCTGGTGGTGGAATTGGTAGACACAAGGGATTTAAAATCCCTCGACGTTCGCGTTGTGCCGGTTCAAGTCCGGCCCGGGGCACCATCTATTCCTTAGTATCGTTACCATAGGCGGTATTGAGTAGAGAAAGAAATATGGCGCGTTGGCAGAGTGGCTATGCAGCGGATTGCAAATCCGTGGACCTCGGTTCGACTCCGGGACGCGCCTCCATATTAAGCGACACTAGCTCAGCTGGTAGAGCGCAACCTTGCCAAGGTTGAGGTCACGAGTTCGAACCTCGTGTGTCGCTCCAATATAAAACTTATGATTTAATCATGAGTTAAGTGAAACACAGGTAAAGCAGGTAGAGTGCAACCTTGCCAAAGTTGAGGTCACGCCTAGCTCCTCGAAGATCGGGAACCTCGTGTGTCGCTCCAAAATTTGCGGTATTGATAGTTCTTAGTTGAAAGTCAGTATCTAGATGGTGTTTAACTTTTCAGTTAGCGCATAGCAATAAAGAATTGCGTGCCCTGGTGGTGGAATTGGTAGACACAAGGGATTTAAAATCCCTCGACGTTCGCGTTGTGCCGGTTCAAGTCCGGCCCGGGGCACCATCTATTCCTTAGTATCGTTACCATAGGCGGTATTGAGTAGAGAAAGAAATATGGCGCGTTGGCAGAGTGGCTATGCAGCGGATTGCAAATCCGTGGACCTCGGTTCGACTCCGGGACGCGCCTCCATATTAAGCGACACTAGCTCAGCTGGTAGAGCGCAACCTTGCCAAGGTTGAGGTCACGAGTTCGAACCTCGTGTGTCGCTCCAATATAAAGTCTGATTGCGTATAGTAGTAAGACAAAGATGGTGTTTAACTTTTCAGTTAGCGCATCGCAAAGAATTGCGTGCCCTGGTGGTGGAATTGGTAGACACAAGGGATTTAAAATCCCTCGACGTTCGCGTTGTGCCGGTTCAAGTCCGGCCCGGGGCACCATCTAATATACTGATATCGTTACCATAGGCGATTATAAGTAAAAAGAATATGGCGCGTTGGCAGAGTGGCTATGCAGCGGATTGCAAATCCGTGGACCTCGGTTCGACTCCGGGACGCGCCTCCATATAAAAAGAAAGCCCTAGCAGAAATGCTGGGGCTTTTTTTCGTTTTGTGTTCCGTTAGTAAGAGCCTTAACTAACGTGGTTAAAGTACTTACCTAACAATGCGAGAGATGTTGGGTCAGTTTCTTTGCTTGCAGATCGGTAAGTATCATTATATTGACTATTATATGGCACACCTGAATTAATCATATTGCCTTCACATTTTGATAGTCCATTATCACAAATATCTGATGCGCTTTCATTGCGAGAGAGAATAGTTTGTACATAATATGGAATGTTGTCATTCCAGCCGTTATAAGCACCATCGTGAGCGTAACCCACACCATGCATCATCTCATGAGCGATTAGATCCGCACCTATGCCAGATTGTTCGAACTCGATCAAAAGACCATTAGTGCCCCATGCTCTTCCTGTATGAGAGTCTGATACATAAGCCTTTACATGATTTCCATAGCTTATCGCTGTTTGATTGACGTAGCTTTTAAACTTATCATAGCTGCTCGGAATTAAGACATTCACTGAGCTCTGTGCTTTAACGGTGAAAAGACTAAGATTAAAGTCTTTGCGAAATTCAGGGGTGTTCATCAAAAAGACAACACGACCTAGCGTATCTTTAAATGCGGCGATGGATTGGCTATCCCAATTGACTAGGTGGTAGCCAGCACCAATGGGTTGGTTACCTATGGTATTTGGAGCCATAAACGATGAGCTATTTAGTGGGACAATATTGCCAAATAGTAGGTTGTCTCTATTGCGAAATTCCTCCAGTACTGTTTTCTCGTGATACTTGAAGAGCATTTCCACATCACTTGGCGATAGGCCTAGTTTTGATGACAAAAAATCTTTAGCCGGGTTGGTGTAGTGAACTGGAGCTGCGTTAGGTTGGGCGAGTGATTGACTGTGCTCTGCTGCTGATGCAACGTTACTTCCCAATAAGCCTAAGGTAGCAAGTGCTATAACTGATAACTTTTTCATAATGAGTCCTTTTGTGATTAAGCTGAGTATTAATTTTCACCAAGCGGATAAGACAGTTAGGCCGTCGTTGAGTTGGATAGCCTTCTTATTTGGCTGGCTGTTTTGTTCATTATTCAAATTGTTATGAATGGTGTTTAATATCGCCTGGTTATCTTAGGTCCTTTTTTGAACACTGTTCTAGTGGCATTTATGCAATGTTAGGTTGCTGCACACAAAATAGAATTCTTAGATTGAAGGGATCGTTTGCTGCTACGCTACACTTTTGATGTGACTTGGCGCTAGTGTGCTTATTGCTTAAGTACATTAAATGGAAACTTCAGAATTAACTTTACTGTGTATCTTAATAAAAATATTTCATGGGTTATTTACATAACTTTATCTTCTTTTACTTGGTTAAATAATATATTTAATGAGATGCTTTTTGAAAATCCAATTTGTTTTATAAAAGTTTTGGTTTTTTTACTTAATAATGGAATCAGTCGCTTAATGTTAATGATTCATCTTTAATTTATAGTGGTTAGTGGTGCATTCTTATTACTCGTTAAATATTACGGTCTATAATTAAAAGCTATTTGCCTTTATTCTTTAACTCAAGGAGGAATTAATGTATATAGGGCCAGAGTTTATCCTTGCTGCTATTCGAAAAAAAATAAAAAAAGAAGGGCTTTGTTATACTGTATTATCCCAAAAGACAGGTATTCCACTTTCTACGGTTAAGCGTCATTTGCATAGTTCGTCACTAGGGTTGGATAAAGTTCTACTATATGCCTCTCATTTAAATACCGACTTAGTTGAATTGTCTAATACTGCACGAAAGTTGCAAAAGAAAAATGAATATTTCTTAAAAGGTGAGGAAAGCAAATTTTTTGCTCAACATCCTTACTTGTTGGACTTTATTTATATGATTACATCCGGAAATCAACATCCTGATGAAGTTGCAAAGCGATATCAATTATCAACTGAAAGTTTACGGTTGTACCTGGTTATCGCAGAAACGTTGGGGTATATCGAAATCCATGGTCGTGAAATTGCTTCGCAATCTAATCGTCGTTTTATTATCGAGGAGGGAAGTGTATTAGATAACTTGTTCAAGCAACGCTTTCTTCATGAATCGATATCCGATGATGTGCCGTCAGCCATTTGCCAGGGTCGAGTGTTAATGACGCCAGAGCAAAAGCAACAACTTGAGGAGAAAATCGATAGTAGAATTAGTGAGATACATGCGGCAAACATGGAAAATCAACAAGGAGAGTTAGTTAATGTGTTGGTTCGCTTTACACCCGGAAAACAAATATTTTTCTCAGATGGGTTAATTGAAATTGATAAAGAGTTGCTTAAACAGGCTTCTAGGGTTGTTTTAAGCCAGCAGGAGATAAACAGGAAAAGGGGATAATAAAATGTGATTTACATATAAGTTTATTTTATGTGGTGGTGTGATTAGACCTTGTATATTTTAATGAATATCAAAGGTTGAAACCAAGAGTGCTAAAAATTGATACTTCATTATTTTGATTCTTAAATTTATCTATTGGTTTTAATCTTCATATATATTTGAGATGCAGTTGGATAATTCAAACGGAGTACCGGAGTTGTAGCGGTACAATTGAAACCATTACTAAAGAAGAATATATATGAAAATCTATAAATTGAACTTAGTATTGGTTGGTTTACTTTTGAGTTTAAATGTAAACGCATATAGTGAACCAACATCACAAATGGTTGAAAATCAGGATTTGCAGTATCACCATACACATGGTGTTGAATCCCAACTAATCGAGCGCTCACCCGTTGCGGTTTTGCCTCAGCAAACTAATGAAGAGTCAGATAAATTTGTTAGCATGAATCGAGTTTCTGCATTTGATGCCGTGGAAACGTGTGATTTGAACGCTTTTGTTAATGCATCAAATATCAGTGATGCAATAAAAGAACAAGGCACAGATTGTATCAATAAGCTCTTTTCAGCAAGTAGCGATATACAAGTTGCTGCTTTTGATTCAGGTAATATGTATAACGCTGCAAAACATACCGCACAATTAGCAAGATCTTATAATGGTGGCGGCAGTAAAGACCTGCAAGCGTTATATTTGTATTTACGTGCGGGCTACTACGCTGAGTATTACAATAAAAGCATCAACTTCTCAGCTTGGGTGACACCAGCGGTCAAAGAAGCTCTTGATGCTTTTGTTAATAACGGCAATTTTTATGAAAATAGTGATCAGCACGGCAAAGTGCTGAGTGAAATGCTCACTACTATTGATAGCGCCAATCTACAGCATGAGTATATTCATGTTATTACGCAATGGTTGACTCGTTGGAACCAAAATTATGCTAAGCATTGGTCAATGCGAAAAGCGGTAAATGGTATATTCACTTTGCTATACCGTGGTCAATGGAATAAGGAGTTTGTGAATACTATTGGCTCACAAACTAATTTGGTATATGCGTTGGCTAATTTTGCATTGAAGCAATCTGCGATTGGAGCTGATGATGAATCTATGGCGGCAAATGCTGGGCGTGAGTTAGGTCGATTCACCATGTACAAAAACACCGCTATTCAGCCATTGGTTAAATCAAAAATTAAAGAAATCTTCAATCGTTACAATATGTACGGCTATGGAGATGCCATTTGGTTAGCAACCGCTGATACGACGTCATATTATTCTGATTGTTCTGAGTATGGTATTTGTGACTTTGAGCCTAAGCTCAAAAAGTTAGTGCTTTCACAAAGCTACACCTGCAGTGATAGCTTGCGTATTTTGTCGCAAGATATGACATCTGAGCAACACCAATCGGCCTGTGACAAATTAGGTTATGAAGAAAGTTATTTCCATACTCTGCTAGAAACAGGTAATCAACCAGTTGAAGATGATGTTAATACTCAGCTACAGGTGAATATATTTAATTCAAGTAACGACTATCAAAAATATGCGGGCGTTATTTTTGGCATTAATACTGATAATGGTGGTATGTACCTTGAAGGTGATCCTTCTAAACCAGGTAATGTTCCTAATTTCGTTGCATATGAGGCACCAAAAGCAAACCCTGACCATTATGTTTGGAATTTAGAGCATGAATATGTTCATTATTTAGATGGTCGATTCAATATGTACGGTAACTTTGGTTCACCAACAGAGAAAGTTGTGTGGTGGAGTGAAGGGATCGCTGAATATGTCGCGAATGAAGACAATAACCCAGCTGCGTTAGACACGATTAAAGATGGTAGCGTGTACACTCTGGGGCAGATCTTTGAAACCACTTATGATGGTTTTGATGTGGATCGTATTTATCGTTGGGGTTACTTGGCAGTTCGCTTCATGTTTAGTCAGCATAAGAATGAAATTAATCGTATGTTGGTTGAAACACGAGCGGGTGATTGGGCTGGTTATAAAGCGGTTATTCAGGGGTGGGAACATCAGTACCAGTCTGAATTTGAACAATGGCAGCAAGATTTAATTTCTCATCATTCAGGTGAACCTAAAGCGGTGATAAGTGCCTCGACGAATGGGAAAGTAGGAATGGATATCCCATTTAGCAGTGCGAATAGTACAGACAGTGATGGGGTGATTGTTGGTTATATGTGGAACTTTGGGGATGGAGCAAGTAGTCAAGATGCCAACCCAATCCACCAATATTCAAACAAAGGCACTTATACGGTTACTTTGACGGTAACGGATGACTCTGGTTTAAGTGCAACAGCATCTACGTCTATCACCATCTCTCAGGAGGGGGGGCAAGATCGTTTTCCTATCAATTGCGCGGTAGAAAATAAAGTGACAAGTGGAAGGCTAACGGCTGGAGAGGTTGTTTGCTTGGGGTCTCATCAACCAATATGGTTAAGTATTCCAGAAGTAAATAAACATCAAACTATGTCAATTACTACAGCAAATGGCACTGGCAACTTGAAACTAGAGTACAGTAATTTTGATTGGCCTAATGGTTCAAATTTACATGCTTGGTCTGATAATGCAGGTAATGATGAATGCATTACTTTAAGCTGGCAAAACCAGTATTGGGGTTACCTAAAAATCTCTGGTGAATTTGAAAATGCAGCTATTGTTGTCGACTTTGATAAAGGCTGTCGATAGTAGCTTGAAGGTATGATTGAATCATTAATATGTAGCCAGCGTTTTTGCTGGCTACTTTTAAATGGCAATATGACTTACTCATTTTGTGTCTTGTTAATGATCTAGCATTAACGGTATTGCTCAAGCCAAACTTGCTGTGCTTCAACCATTTCTTTGAACATGGCATCTATTTCTGACAGTGTACAAACTGTTGCGGTCACTGGGTCTAATGCAAGGGCATAGCGTGCAGCATTTAAGTCTTTATTTAGCGCAGCCTCGACAATTAATTCCTGAACAGCAGTATTGGTTTTGATCAAGCTGGCACATTGAGTCGGTAGTTGTCCCATTGATTGTGGCTGTAAGCCACTTTTATCGACCCAGATTGGCACTTCAACCACGCAATTTTGCGGTAAGTTTTCAATCAGCAAACCATCGACTTGTTGGTTGGCGACGTTACCGTTAATGCGTGTGCGTTCACCGCTTATCATGGCATTAATGAGTTTTGGAGCATTGAGCATATTGGGTTTAATGATAAAGTCTTGCTCACCTGCAAGTTGGGCATCTATCTCAGCTTTGCCTGCGGCATGTACTTTTTCCTCTAGTGCTAATAGGTTCCAGCGGAGAGGTAGAAAGTGATTAATCATCTGTTCATTTTTTCTGAAATATGGAACGTAGTCACTACAGTGCCAGTGGTTTTCAGTGCACCAATAATCAAAGAATTTAAGCATCTCGCAACGTACCCCATCCGCCTGATAAACGTCTGGGTTATTGGGAATTTGGCGAATTGCTTCCATTAAATCTTCGCCATTAGCTTGCATCTTAGTTATCCACGTCATGTGGTTAATGCCAGCAAATTCATAATCAATATGCTCAGGAACTTGGTGGTACATTAACTTCTGCCAACGCTCGGGTGTTGATGGATGATCAACCCAAGGGCCTTGTCCTAAATATCCGGCGAGTTGAGCGACGGTATAGCGAACACCGTAGCAAAGCCCAACAGTGGTGATCTTACTGAACTCTTTTGCAGCCCAGGTGAGAGGTGCAAGAGGGTTAGCATAGTTGATAAATATGGCGTTCGGGCAGGTTTGCTCCATATCTTTTAATATCGATAGCATAGGCGGTATATGGCGTAGTGCGCGGAAAATACCGCCAGGTCCCATGGTATCGCCAACTTCTTGAATCACGCCATATTTAGCTGGAATATCGACATCTAGTCGCCATGGTTCAAGTCCACCTACCTGAATAGCATTAATAACAAAATCAGCACCTTGTAAAGCATCACGCTGATTAGTTGTCATTTTCACTGTGACAGGTAAGTTGGCTTGTTCAATCATTTTAGCGACAACCTGACCACTGCGTTTAAGCACTTCAGGTTGAATGTCCATTAAGGTGATCGTTGAGCCAGCAAGCGCAGGGTAGGACAACAAGGCAGAGCAAATTTGGCGGGTAAACATTACGCTGCCCGCCCCAATGATAGTAATTTGTGCCATAACGAATCCTTTTACTATGAAAACAAAAACAGAAATAAAAATGGAAAATTAGGCCAATACGTCTGATTAACGAGAAGAAAATAAACGCGAAAATGAACCAGCATGCTGTTTGAGTAAGATACTGTGTATAACGAGCGAAAGTAGAATGATGACGCCGTAGATTAAACGCGTCCAAAAACCAGCTAAGCCCGCGCTGATAATACCGGCTTCAAGAATACCTATAATGCAGGCACCAAAAAGCGTGCCCATTAGTGTACCTCTGCCTCCGAGCACTGAAGTTCCGCCAATAAAGACAGATGCAAATACAAGTAGCATGTAGCCTTGGCCTTGGTTAGGCCACCAACTGCTCATTTCAATGCTGACAAAAGCCCCCACTAAGGCCGAAATTGCCCCCATCTGCATGAATAACAGCATGCGGGTTCGTTCGACAGGAACCCCCATCATTTCAGCCGCTTTTGGGTTGTCACCAATGAAATTGACGTTGTCGCCAAATACGTGCCAAGCCAGTATTAACCAAAGTACAAGCAATAACACACATGCCCACAGCATTTGCGCTGGGATCACATCGACAATGCGACCAACCATAATACTGTGAAGACCGGTTTGACGGATCTCTGGCATGCTTATCGCAATACCGTCGGCCAATACCGTGGTTAAACCACCAAGGAAAAACTGGGTGCCTATGGTCGTTATGATGGACGGGATGCGAAAGATCACCACTAAGCAACCGTTCAACACACCACAAAGGGTACCTACTGCTATTGCACCAGCAAGCGCAATTAGTGGCGATTGTGTCGCTTTAAATAACGAGGCAAAAACATAACCACCAAGTGCAACAACAGAAGGGAAACTCATGTCAATTTCACGCGCAATAATCAGCAATGTGAGCGCAAAGGCGAGCATCGCAGTGAAAGGGATGGTTGACATGAATGACGTATAAATACGCAGATGAAGAAAAGTTTGCGGACTTAAGTAAGTAAAGAGTGACCACAATATGACTAATATTAATGCAGTCAGGGTTGGAATTCGATGACGAGCGAAAAAGGATAGCATTAGGCACCTCTTCCAACGGCATCAAGTAGAGCTTTATGTAATGCTTCTTGCGTCATGTCTGATTTATGGTGCTGCGCGACGATTTGACCTCTATCCATAACGACAAATCTATCTGCGACGCGAAATGCATCATTCATGTTATGCGTAATTAGCAAGCAAGCGCGATCTTGCTCTCTTAGGGTTTCAATAAAGTGCAGTACTTTATCTACTTCGCCTAAAGAGAGTGCGGTAGTTGGTTCATCTAAGATCACGACCTTGGCATCAAATAACATTGCGCGTCCAATGGCTAATCCCTGTCGTTCTCCGCCTGATAGTAAATTAACTGGGGTCTCGATATTGGCACCCACACCACGAAAGTCGAGTTTACTGAGTAAGGCTGTCGCTTGCTGGCGTTCTGCTTTTTGGTCGATAAAACCTAGCTTGTTCCGCAGGTGGCGGCCAAGAAATAAATTACGCCATACACTTTGCTGTTCACCCAGTGAACCTGATTGGTAAACAGTTTCAATGCCCAACTGGCGCGCGCTTTTGACACCATAATGCTTGATATCGACCGCCTGTCCGTTGATTGTCATGTGTCCTTGATCTACTGCTTCAACGCCGCTGATTAATTTGATTAAGGTTGACTTTCCTGCACCGTTATCGCCTAGCAGGGCACACACTTCACCGCGTTCGAGAGAAAACTGAATGTTCTTTAACGCATGGACGGGACCAAACCATTTGTTCAGCCCCGAAATTTCAAGCACAGTGTTGACCATTAACGAACGCCTTTGGCAGCTAATGGTGCAATAAAGTCAATATTGGCGGCATTAACGAAACCTGCCCCCGTATTGATATCTAAACCAGAAAAACCGTATCGCGTGCTGAGCACAACTTGCACAACAGATAAGTAACCCATTAAGTAAGGTTGGCTATCAGCAACAAGCTGAACATAGCCTGTTTTAATTGCATCTGCAGTGGCTGGAGAAAGGCTGAAGCCAGCGACAAATAATTCGTTTGGACGAACACCTGCGTTACGCAAAAAGTTACCCATTTGTGAGGTTAAGGCACCGTGGTCGACCATGACTAATTTTACGTCTGGTGTACGTGCAAGGTATGCGGAAAGTACACTGGTGCCCAGTGATGGGTCTTTGTCTACTTCAGGTGAAATCTGAATAAAATCAACCTTTACACCAGCTTCTTCAAGCGTAGATATGATACCGCGAGTTGAATCACTGCGTTCTGCAATATCTTTTATTCCCCAGACCATAGCGCGATCACCGGCTTTAAATTTACCGTCGCGTAGCGCTTGATTAGCAAGGTATATACCGCGTTCTGCGTTATTGACGCCAACGTAACCAAATCCATTTGATTGCTGTGCCGCCATTGTTTCTGGCAAAGCGGTATCAACAGATGTCACCTTTATTCCTTTGCTAAACGCCTCATCAACTAATGGTTCGAATGCGCTATCACCAGGGTGCCCCATGACAATGATACCTGTTGGTTTAGCAGCAAGTGCTTGCTTAAAGTTTTCAACCATTTTTTGAGGCTGCCAATCGGAGTAAACCACACGTAAATCAACGCTCAAATCTTCGGCCGCTTGCACTGCTCCGTTTTGAACCACGGTAGCGTAAGGTCCACCCACAGGCCCACCCACATCAAACCAAATAGACATATCTTTACCTGATGGCGCAGCAATGGCAGACATAGATGTGACGGAGAAAGCAAAGGCGATTAAAGCAGCACGTTGCTTAGAAGTTAGTTTGTAGAGGAATGTTCCAATCATATTCATAAAGTTGGTGCTCCATTGGGGCATATGCATTAATTGCGCATAATACTCCTATCAAACAGCAGGTAAATCAAAATAAAGCACTGGAAATAAGATCTGGTGTCATGATTTTGTTGTGAAATTTGACCTTATTCTCAATATGGTTATGTGTGTGGTGTATTTAAGGTATGTCGTTACGGTATAGGCGAGAGGGGAATGAGCGGTGAGCAGGAACATTTAAGCCACTCATATTTAGTGAGTGGCTTTTGGGTTATTTGAATCTATTTACTTGGTCTAAATTAACCATTTGCAAATTGCTGAAGAGGGATACGTTCCGCCAGTACACGTTTGTAGATTTGATGGCCGATCACTCCACCAAGTAAACCTGCAAATGCGGCGGCAACGGTTGCCATAAATAGCGTTTGTGGTGCGTTGAAAGCGATAGAGGCCAGTAGCCCTGGAATTGGCGCTGCGCTGCCAGGAGCATCATTCACAATACCGAAGTAGGCAGCAATTGTGCCTGCAAAAGCACCACCAATGAAGTTTGACATGAAGATAGGTACAGGGTTGCGTGTCACTATGTGTGCTTGAGTCAATGGTTCTAACATTACACTGATAGTGTTACTTGATTTACCCAGTTTTAGTTTGTGGAAAATGTACCCATTGGTAAAAGAACCACCGACACACGCCATTGCTGCGATCCCCATAGGTAAGCCTGTTAAGCCAAGCATCGCGGTAAGTGCCATTGAGCTGAGTGGTGAAGTACATACCATTTTAATTAGCCCGCCGAGCATAAAGCCCATAGCAAGAGGCGATAGTAAGGTTGCCTCTGTGATCATATTCGCCAACGTTCCCATTAACATTTCTAAAGCCGGGCTAATAAAGATACCTAGCAGTCTGGCAAGTGGGGCTAGTGTTAATACACCCACGATGACATCGACCCCTTCTGGTAAATACTTTTTGAAAAGAGGGACAAAGAAAGAGAACAGATAACCGACAATAAAGCCTTCAAGAATACCAAGGTTTGCCATCGCAAGACCTGTCACTATGGCATAAACAGGTTGGATACCCATGCGGAGCATGACCAAAGTTGCAGCGGCGATTCCTCCCATCCCCCCAACCATGTTACCGAATTCGGCTAAGTAGCCGATGCCAAACAAATTCCCCATTACGTATTTATGAATAGCTTCAACTAAGAAAGTCGCGATAGCCGCATCGGCTAAACCGCTCATTGCAGCACTTCCATTAGGGGCTTTAAAACTAAACAGTGAGAATAAACATAAAGCTGCTAATAACGCAGCGATACCCATTAAAATTTCCATATGATTTCCTTACCATTACTGATTACGGTGTAAATAATTGGGCGAGACGAGGCATATCGCCGCAGAGTAGGAAGGTCTTTAGAATTACCCTGGATCGGGCACCGTAATATGGAGGTGGAAACGAAGCGTGGTGTGAGGGAGGAATTGCTGAGTGCTGTACAGACTGCCAGCGCACATTATCGTTCAAAGACGATAGTAATTCTCGTATCGCAATTGTGTAGTAAAACGGCTGCTCATAAAGGTCACCATTGTGTTACAGAAAGCGTGAGTAAATGTTACATCTTGAATGTTAAGCTATCATAGATGATCTGTTTGAATTTTGAGCTGCTTCATGTTCTTGATAATAAATAATTAATCCTGTTTAGGGTTCCATTCTGAGGCTGTTTGTTTATCGTGAGAGGGTTGAGTAAACGCAGTTGCAAAGTCTTGTAGTAGATGCGGATAGACGGCTTCTACAGTTTGTAAAATTAAAGCGATGGGCATATCGTCAAATGTTCCGTGTTGCTTAACGTATTCCATATGCTTTTTACCGTCAGCAGTGTTCGCCTGTAAGATAGCGTCAGATTTACCATCAAAGTCGAGTGGGTGTACGCCAAATTTTGTACACAAGTCTTGGTCAAAAACAGGTGTCGCTTTTATCCATTTTCCTTCTATGTACACGTCAGCATAACCATGCATTGCGAAGTAATCGGTTCTTAACCATTCAATCAACTTGGGACTTGAAAGGTGATTGATCACGTCTGCAAGACCAATACGGGCTGGGATCTCATGTTTTCGACATAAGGCCACCATTAGGGCTGATTTGGGAATACAAAACGCTTGGTGATGCTCAAGGCAATAACTGGCCTTCAAGCTGCCTAACCCATCTTTTAATGTATACGGGTTATATTTGATTCCATCGCGCACTAAATAATAAATACTGACTGCTTTTTCACGATCATTAGCCCCACTTACTTGGCGAGATAACTGTTCGATAAGTGGGTTCTGATAGTCAAAATACGGGGTCGCTTGTAAGTATGCTTCCATTGCAATAGGAGTCCGCTATAAGTGGTCAGATGTGTTAAGTGTAGGTGAGTTGTTTTATTTTGCTGAAAACAAATGAAGGAGGCATTGCCTCCTCCATTATGGTTAGCGCTTACGCTTTATGGGTTGTATTGGTTTGTCGCCAATGGTTGTTTTGCCTGGGCACACACGCTTGACAGGGCACTTCATACAGCCCCAAATGGCCGCATAGGGGCACAGGGCAATTTCCTTGTACTTCTTCGTCATAACAGTACCTACATTGCTTCTATCATTTCATTAATGTTTGAACGCACTCAGTAATAGTTTTTGTGTAATACGTTCTTCGAGTGTTTTTGGTTCATCAAGGCGCATACGTTTTAATAAACATTTTTGCTCTTCATCTGGTTTTCCTACTACGAGTGAGCGGGCGATAGCTTGTAATTTACCAGTAGGGCTAGCTGTTTCCTTTTTCAGTTTTTTAAGCGCTTTACCTATTGTTAGTTCTTCGTCGGTAAAACTACAACCAAATGGGAAGGCTGGGAACCAGTTAAGTTTGGTGTAGGGGGCCAAGAAGGCTTTGACTGAATCCGGTGTATTGTTCGCAAACTCAGCAGGGATTTGATAATCCTTCGCGACTTTACCTGCGGCTTTGGCTTCAGATAAAAGTTGCTGCTGGAAGCGAGAGTCTGCAATTTTAATGAGTTCGGTGTAAACCACGTGATCCGGCTTACTGCGTAAATCCGCAATACCGTATTCGGTGATAACAATATCCCTGAGTTGGCGCGGAATTGTGGTGTGGCCATAGTTGAACAAGATATTCGACTGTAGCTTACCGCCACGGACGCAGGTACTGCGGATTTTAATGATTGAACGAGCATCAGGCAGTTGGTGCGATTGCGCGACAAAATTGTATTGGCCACCCACACCACTGACAACTTGGCCATTAGCAAGTGCATCAGAAACAACCGATCCATCGAGTGTTACCATCATGCCTGAATTAATAAAGCGGGCATGCTGACGTTGCACTTGTTTTAGTTTCTGACTGCCAAGCATATGATCGTAGAGGTCATTGACATAGTTCACGCTTGTCATGCAGAAATGCTCATGCTCCTCTGGTGTTAAGTCACGCAAGTTTTGATAAAACTCTTGTGGGCCGATAAAGAAAGCGCCATGCATGACAATGCCGCCTTGTAAGCTATCGTTTAAGCAGTATTTACTGATGTCTTGAAGGCACTGTGCATCGTGTAAGTTGGCTGTAATTTTATGCCCGTTAATTATCAGGGTACCGTTGCGATAGCAAACTTCGGGCTTCAATACGCCAATTTTTAGTAAGTAATTGACGTCTTCTTCGGTGAGGAATGGCGTGATGATCTTATGGTCACAAAGGGTCAATAGTGTAGAAATAGATACGTCGGTAGTGATTTTGCCGTTATTTAATAAATGTTGCAGTGCAACGTCTTCGAAGACTTGTCGTTTTAGAATACCTGCTTGATACAAGTGCATGAAGCCATCGACCATGAGTTCACTACAGCCGTATAAGCCATGATAGAAAGGTTCAGTATCACCAACAAGGCTAGTGATCGGGAATCTCTCTTTGACCTTTAAGGCTTTCAACATCTGTTGGTATTCAGTGTTGTGTTGGTGGCGCACGAGCGTGCTGTAGGTGAGTGCACTACTGAGTGATCCAATACCAATTTGTAAGGTACCGTTATCTTTTACTAAAGTACTGGCGTATAAACCGATCAAATGATCTTCTGGAGAAATAGCCATATTCGGTGCAGCAAAGATGGCATAGTCTTGGTGATCGGCTTTGCTATTTGCGTCTAAAACAAAATCGAAGGCATTAGAAGGAAGCTCAGCGTGGTTATACATGAAAGGCATGTTGGTATTTACTTCTCCCACAACAGCAATAGGTTTACCTTCCGCTTTTAATTTATCTAATTCAGGAATTAAGTCTAAACCCAAGTCAGAGTTACTGCATAAACTGTAGGTTGTTACGCCGTCACAAGTACGTGATGCAATCAGTTGTGCGATAACATTTACTTTCTTATCAAGGAGATCGCGAACTGCATGGGTGTAGTTTGTACTGGTATAGTTGAGTTGCTGTTTGGAATTCAAACAACTGCCCGCTTTGAAGAAAAACTCACAAACTTGGACATTCGGCGGTAAATTGCCACTGCGAATGTCTTTCATGTACTCGATGTCAGGGACATCGGCAAATTCACGATCGACAAAAGGTTGCAGGAAGTTTTTCTCTAAAGCTGATTTACCCGCTGGTTTTTCTAATGTGATGCCTGTTTCGATAGTGAGTGATATAGAAGGATCTTCTTTTGCTCGTAGATAAAGGGCATTAGCGAAAGCAATAGGTTTACCGATCGCAAGTGGGAGTCCTAATACGATCTTTTTGCCTACCGTAGCAATAACTTGATCAACAAGATCATCGTGGTGATCGAAAACAGTCGCTGGTGGTTTTGTATGAGATACAGAGTTGCCCGCCATGAGAGGCGTAAGATGAGCAGGATGCGTTTCAACGAGTTCAAGTACAGACATATCACATTCCTTTGTTATCGGTATTAGCGATGAGCAGTAATATTTTTTGTTTGTTGTTAAATTGTTATTATTGGAAGAAAGAATAGAGCATTCATTCTATTTTTGAGTGATACACTGTTCTTTATGCAATTTGTTGACTCCAGTCACATCCTTTCTGCACATACTGTGGAGTATGTATCGCTTGTTGCTAGCCGCATATTGCAATAGTTTCAATCAGTGATTTAGCCCGGTTGTTTTTATTGAAGTGCTTATAAATAAAGGGGTGACGGATAGGTGCTTTCATATTGCGTGATATAAATCACGACTTGATATTGCTTGAAATCTAAAAGCGGTTAGTAGTCGATTTTACGGGTGATTTTGTGACATCAGCACAGTACAAGGAAAGAAATTAGAAAGAATGATCTAATATTCATTGTTACCGTAAAGACAGCAATTTGTTATAGGAATAAAAAGGATCATTTATGCCGAGCTTGTCGCTGTTGGATTTTAGTTTTGTGGCCTTCGAGTCAGCGAAAACGCCTCTGCATGTTTCTGGGCTGATCATTCTAGAGCCGCCGAAAGAGGATGCGGCAAATTATGCGCAAAATGTTTATGCGAGCTTTTTACAAAAGCCAGATGCGTGTCAGCCTTTTAACTGGAAGCTGAATTGGGGTATGACGGGCAAACCCCGTTGGGATGTATTGCCAAGTATTAACATCGAAGATCATATCCGTTTTACTATGTTGCCAGCTCCTGGTAACGATGCACAATTGCAAAAAGTGGCGGGTCGCATTCATGGGCAGGTACTTGACCGTGCTAAACCGCTATGGGAAGTATGGGTGATTGATGGCCTAGAAGGAAACCGTGTTGCATTAATGATGAAAATGCACCATGCGGTTGCTGATGGTATTCGAGCAAGTAAGATGTTTACCTCTAGTTGCTCCCCTGATATTGAAGAATCTTTTAATGCGCCATTATGGCAACATGATTTACGTAAGACATCGTCGCAGCGTCAGCAGGAACATCACCTGACCGAAATGGTCATGAAAACTGTGACTAAAGCATCGAAGCAGATTTCTCTACTGCCATCTATGTTCCGCTTAGGCACTAAGCTGGCAATGAAAGCCGTCAATCTCGGTCACAGTGATTTAGCCTTGCCTTTCTCTGCGCCGAAAACGCCGTTTAATGCCAACCCTCAGCGTAATCGTGCACTGAGCCTAGGCGATTTTTCGATCAAACAAATTAAGCATTTACGCACGATAACAGGTGCGTCGATGAATGATGTTCTCTACACGGTATCGGATATTGCGCTAAACCGTTATTTGAATGATAGAGCGCAGCCATTACGCAAACCGCTTATTGCTATGATGCCAATTAACTTACGCAGTAAAGCAGAATCGACTGCGGGTCATGGTAATAAAATGACGATTGGTAATGTGGAATTGGGTCGTCCGAACCTTACGCCATTACAGCGTCTAGAGGCGATTCAAACCGCGACTAATGATCTTAAGCGTGAAGCCTTGGCTATCTCCCCCGATGCTTACATTAACTACTCTTTGTTGGTGAATGGTATCTCTTTGATAACAGGCAAGCTCGGCGTTAATAATTATGTGCCGACCACCACTAACTTGCTGATTTCTAATGTTCCTGGGGAAAAAGAACAACTTTACTTCATGGGTGCAAAAGTACAGCAGCAGTACCCGGTGTCTGTGCTTATGCCGGGACAAACGCTCAATATTACTTTCTTCAGTAATGGCGACACCATGTATTACTCATTAGTGGCTTGTAGCCAATCGTTACCGGGTTTTGAAGTGATTGCAGATTACATGCAAGAAGCGTTTGAAGAACTACAACAAGAGATATTTGAAGCGGCTTGTTTTGAAGTCGGTGAGCGTGTTGATAAGCCAAATGAAGAAGAGTTGGCGATCGAAGTGGCTGTTTCTGCTGCGCAACAGTCTTTAACACCTGAAGATGAAGAGTTTGAGCGTTTATTGCGTGAAAAGCAGCATAAAGTGGCAGAGCTTGAAAAACAATTAGCGGCACTGACAGCCAAATTATCGTCTCAAATTGAGATTGATCCAAGTGTCGAGGCGGTTAATCAAGACATAGACCCCCTTCCAATTAAGGAAGGTAATGCGACACAATCTCGAGCTATGGAAGTTTAACTCTGATATTTGAAGCACTTTAGAGAGAGTGCTTCACGAAAGAGCGCTCTATCAAATCGCGCTTTATGAAATTACCATCACTTTTATTCTAGCGTTTGCCGTGGCTTTGGCTGCGGCTTTTTTTTGCGTATTATTCCTCTATACAAATATAAACAAGGAGCGACATATCACTCCTTATCTATGTTTCCGCTGATCAGTACTGTACTTTTACGTATTTAGCTTATTGCTTGGCAGTGATGTAAGTACGGTAGCCGCCAATCAGGTTTTTCGCTGTAAAGCCATTATTGACGAGCTGACGGTAGGCCACATTACCGCGTAAACCTACCTGACAATAAATTACGATCTCTTTGTTTTTCGGTAGTTCGTGCATGCGGTGGCGAAGTTGATCTACCGGAATATTCAATGCACCTGCAATATAGCCATTTTCCAGTTCAGCTGGGTTGCGCACATCAAGTAGTACTTGGTTATCCGTTAGCTGGTCTATTTCATTAAAGTGGATAGGTGTGGCATCGCCGTTAATGATGTTATTAGCAACAAAAGCAGCTTGGTTGATCACGTCTTTAGCACTGCCGTATGGTGGCGCGTAGGTTAGTTCTAGGTGTTGAAGTTGTTCGACTGTCATTCCAGCACGTTGTGCGACAGCCATAATATCAATACGCTTATCAACACCGTCTTTACCTGCGGCTTGTGCGCCTAAGATTTTGCCTGTTTTTGGGTCAAACAGCATTTTGAAAGACACAATTTCGGCGCCAGGGTAGTAGCTCGCATGGCTGGCGGTATGGACATACACTTTTTCAAAATCAATACCGTCGCGTAGCAGCTGTTTCTCATTCTTGCCCGTGGAAGCAATGGCTAAATCAAAAATCTTACAAATCGCGGTGCCTTGCGTACCTTGATAGCTTTCACTTCTGCCCATCATGTTATCTGCTGCCATCCGGCCTTGTCGGTTCGCAGGGCCTGCTAGTGGCACCATGGTCTGCTCGCCTGTAACAAAATCTGTTTCTTCAATAGCATCGCCCACGGCATAAATTGCAGGATCACTGGTTTGTAGGTTAGGGGTTGTCCAAATGCCGCCTAGATCCCCAATTTTGAGCCCCGCATTCTTTGCAAGTGTGGTTTCAGGGCGAACGCCAATCGCCATAATCAGTAGATCAGTCTTTAACGATTCCCCATTGCTCAACGTAAGGTTGAGGTGGCCATTGATATGCTGATGTTGGGTATTTTCACCCGCATCTTCGCTTGCGATGTGGGTCTCTGGTACATACTCAACGCCTGATAAAGCAACGCCTAAGCGTAGATCGATGCCATGGTTTCGAATTTCACTGTGAGCGAAGCCGGCCATTTCTTTATCGACAGGGGTCATCACTTGGTCAGCCAGTTCTAATAAGGTTGTTTTAATGCCTCGTTGGTGGAAAGCTTCCATCATTTCAAGACCAATAAAACCGCCACCTACTACGGTTGCATGCTCAACATTGTTGGTTTCGATGGTCTGGAGAATACGGTCCATATCTGGAATGCTACGAAGACTATGCGTCAGCGGGTTTTGTACCCCTGGGATTGGCAGAACAATAGGGCCCGCGCCCGGGCTTAGTAGCAGAAAATCATAGCTCTCGGTGTACTCACTATTATCGAGTAGGTTTTTGACTGTGACTGTTTTTAGCTCACGGTTGATACTGGTCACTTCGTTCATGACACGAACATCAACTTTGAAGCGCGCGAGAAAGCTATCGGGTGTTTGAAGCAGGAGTTTACTACGATCTTGGATATCACCACCGATATGGTAGGGCAGGCCACAATTGGCAAAAGAAACAAATTCACCACGTTCAAACATGATGATTTCTGCGTCTTCACTTAGTCGACGTGCGCGAGCTGCTGCAGATGCACCGCCTGCAACGCCACCGATAATCACAATCTTAGTCATACTCACTCCTGATATTATATTTTAACTTTCGTAACTGTTTCTCACTGTAAAACTTAATTTTAGCTTTGTCTAATTTAAATTTAACTTAATTAGCATTGACTAATTTAAATGGCAGGTTAAGCTATTTATTAGAAGGGTATTGGCGAGCATAGAAGTCAATAATAAGTACTGATGTGTCGGGGGAGTGAGATGAGTGAATTTCCATGGGATGCACTAAGAGGCGGAATGTTATTAGGGCTATCCGCAGCGTTATTAATGGTGATGAATGGCCGTATTGCAGGTATCAGCGGTATTGTCTCTGGGCTATTGAAACCGCAGAAAGGAGAGTTTGGCTGGCGAGTAACCTTCATTCTTGGCATGGTCATCGCAAGTTTAATTGCACCTATGCTGGGGTTTGAATTACCGCTCGACTTACCAGTTGCATCAATCCCTGTGGTTGTTCTTGCTGGTTTGTTGGTGGGTATAGGCACCAAGCTTGGGAATGGTTGTACGAGTGGTCATGGTATTTGTGGAATGGGTCGTCTGTCGAAGCGTTCTATTATTGCCACCTGCGTATTTATGGGGTGTGCGATCGCCACAACCTTCATTCGTCTTCATCTATAAGGGCCAGCTATGTTGATTCAAACGATAGTTTCAAGCGCCATGTTTACGCGACTTATGACTCTGACATCTGGTTTGCTTTTTGGATTAGGCATGATGATGTCAGGCATGGTTGATCCCGTGAACGTTATCGGCTTTCTTGATATTTCAGGCGACTGGAACCCGAACCTGATGTTTGTCATGGGGGGCGCACTCATGGTGTTTATGCCGCTCTATTTCTTGGTGATTCGACACTTAGATAAACCTGTTTGTGATAATGAATTTAAGGTGGCAAAAAATACTATTGTGGACCCTAAGTTGTTGACGGGTTCTGCACTTTTTGGAATAGGCTGGGGGATCGCGGGAATTTGTCCTGGCCCTGCCGTAACGTCTTTAAGTGGTGGTAACACTGGGATAATTATTTTTACGCTGAGTATGTTGGTTGGCTTCTTTATTGTCGGAAAAATTGCATCACGACAGTAGAATGTAGATTAGTGCTCAGAATCCCCTCATTTAATGCATTGGCTATTGAATCATCGTCAGATTTTGGTAAAAAGGATTGAAGTCCCCAGGAGCAGGAGGCAAGGATGACGATTGCCAGTAAATTATTAAGCCCAGCGATCATTGATCAGGCGAAAAAGGAAGGTGTGCTAAATGCTTTGGAAAGCGTTTACGCTAAAGCGCACTACGCGAGATTCAAGCGGGTAAAATGGGGACGTGACTTTTTTGATGGGATTCAATTTGGTGATGGTAGCCTGATAGCCGTTAAGCCCGGCCAATTTAACCGATTAACGCTGGTGGCACTTGAATCTGATACTGCGCTTGCTTAATGCTTGCGACAATTTTGGACAAAGTGCGCAATAAGCCTCGTGAGCAAACGGGGCTTTTTTGTATCTGGTGATACCTCTAGTGATCTAGATCACACTATTGCGGTATAAACCAAATAAATACCAATAGTGTATTGTGCTTTCCTCTCTAGATTATTACTTTGCTTATTGACCGAACAAACAGCATTTTTCACTGACCATGAAAGAAGCTGCTTTGATGGCATAAGGAACGCCATCAAAAGAACAATGGAACTGATCGTTTTAGGAGTACGATGATGATTCACACTAATCTAGGGGCTATATCGCATATAGTTTCTGGTGATATACCAAGGACAGCCTCTCATGGTTGCGCCATTAATTCACAGCCCTCAATTTCAACCACCTCTTCTATTGCTTTAGAGCGATTTTATCACTTCTCGTTTATGAAGCGCTTTTGCGCGTAATCCTAATGGTTTAAGCAACCCATCGCTTAACAATTAATCTTATTCTGCTTGATGTACCACTTAATGACCAAGGTGCACATTGTGCAGGAGAAAACGAGAATAAAAACGCTTTAAGGAACACATTGTGAATTTAAAAATTATGGGCAGTGCTTTGATCATTGCCGGTACTGCACTTGGTGCAGGTATGCTTGCTATCCCTATGGTATTGGCGCAATTCGGCCTACTGTGGGGTACTTTGTTAATGTTGGTGATTTGGTCTGGTACGACCTACGCGGCACTGCTTTTACTTGAAGCCAGCATTAAAGCGGGTGGTGGTTTAAGCATGAATACCATCGCACGCAAAACATTAGGTAAAGGTGGGCAAGTGGTCACTAACGGCTTGCTCTATGCATTGCTTGTCTGCCTATTGATGGCTTACATCATCGGCGCTGGCGACTTAGTGAAAAAAATGGCGGCAAGTGCAGGCATAGAACTCACTATGTTACAAACGCAAATTGCCTTTACGCTTATTGCGGGGATTGTCGTGGCAGCAGGTACAGCCGCCGTTGATAAGCTGAACCGTGTACTATTTGGCATGATGCTGGTTGTGCTTGTGATGACTCTGTTCTCACTGGTACCTTCTATTTCTATGGAAAACTTGATGACGGTTACGAGTGATAGCAAAGTTGATCTGATTAAAACCAGTTCAGTGTTGTTCACAAGTTTTGGCTTCATGGTCGTTATTCCATCATTAGTGACTTACAACGAAGGTGCATCGCAAAAACAACTGCGCAATATGGTGGTGATAGGATCTCTTATCCCATTGTTCTGCTATCTGCTTTGGTTATACGCAGCAGTAGGTAATCTTACTTCAGAGCAACTCGTTCACTTTGCTAACGTTTCAGAGCTAATTGCAGCTTTAGGCACAAAATATAGCAGCATTCATACGATTCTATCTGTATTTACTGGCCTTGCGCTTTTAACTTCATTCCTTGGTGTGGCTATGTCGCTTTATCACCAAAATGAAGATGCGTTTAAGCAAAATCGCGCTGTAACTTATGTATTAACCTTCATTTTCCCTTTGATTGGCGCCTTGTTAGCCGCAGATCAATTCCTGGCTGTATTAGGCTATGCCGGTATTATTCTTGTCTTCCTCGCGATTTTTGTGCCAATGGCTATGACAGTGAAAGTGCGTCAGCAGGACAGTTGTGGTAGTGGTGAGCAGTTGCTACAAACGGAGCAAGGCACATTGTACCAAGCCTCTGGCGGTAATATGGCGCTTGGTCTTAGCTTTGCGTTTGGCTGCTTCTTACTAATAGCCCAAATGATTTAATCTTATTGACCCATTTCTTCAATGAAAGGCATACCTAGGTATGCCTTTTTTATACATGCAAGAAAGCTTGCCTCCCATATGGATGGCTAATGCTGTATATCAGGCTGATATTCATAAATTGATAATAATCCAACTTGATTTGACATGAAATTATTTCGTAAGTATATTATGCGCACATTAATGCATTGCTCTTTATTGCTGGTTTAAATGGTGATGGAAATTTAGTTTTTTTTATTAAAACGCGGTTCAATTGCTATGTGTTTTGTGTCAAACTTCCGTGGCTTAGTAATGTGTCAGGTGTGCGCATGCTTATTGTTACTTAGCACTGAAACAATAATATTAAAAATTACTCAATTAATAATTGCTTAGTGGTAGACATTGATATGAATAAAGTTTTGTTAAAGCTAATGGTTGCTCTTGGTGTAGTGACTATGGTCGGTTGTTCAAGCATTGAAACAGCAGAAGACATTCAAAAGGCGGATTGTTATTTCCCTGATATGCCTTCGAAAGAAGCGCCGAAATGGATTTGTGAAGTTACACCACAAGGTTATGAAATTATTGGTGTAGGTTACGCGAAGAAAAGCGTTGCAGGTTCTGGCATTATGCGCGAAATAGCATTGAATAATGCGCAACAACGTTTGGCTTCGCAGCTAGAAAATAATATTAAAAGTAAGTTCGATGCAGTTACAAGACAGTCAAGCACAACAACCAAAACAGTCAGCGACGAGCATGTATCTGAAATGGTAGAAATCACCATTAACAATGTTGTTAGCACTGTGATTCGTGATGCTCGCGTAATGACTACGCTGACGTCACCAAGTGGCGGTATGTACACCTTAGTAGCAATGACTAACGATGCTTATCAAGCGAATATGGCTGCAGCAATTGAAAAAGCACGCAAAGATGAAATTTGGAGCAACCTTGATTCAGAAGAAGCGCAAGAAGCAATGAAGAAAGCGTTAGCATCTTTAGAGGGTTAATTGTATGAAAGCGATGATGAAAAGCTTGTTAGGCTTTACTGTACTTGCTGCAACGCTATTAACTTCAGGTTGTGCTTTTTACACTGAAGTGGGATCAACCATTGCGGCGCCAAGCAATAAAGGCATTAACTATAAGCAAATGGAAGTGAGTAACTTCTCTTCTTCTGAAAAAAGTAAAGGTCCTGTTTTTTCAAAGATGCTGCGTAGTAAGATTCGTGAATACGGTTATGCTGACCCAGCTAGCAAAGCGCTTGGCATTGTTGTTACTGGCGAGATCAGTTGGGACAAAGATGAGTCAACATGGAAAGAGGAAGTGAAATCGGATGATGGCAATTACTTCCGTTACTACGCAAAACGTACACGTTCTGCGACAGTCACTTACTCTGTGAAAAAGAATGGCCATGAAATTACCTCTGGTAACTATTTTAGCCAATCAAACAGTGAGAAAAATGACCTAGACAGCATAGGTGCAGCGCACGCTAAACTGCAAGGTTGGGACAGCATGAACAACTCGATTTTAGAAGACCTTTCTGTTCGTGTAGCCCAAGATCTGACGCCGCACCAAAAGTACATAACTGTACGCTTGCTAAGTGGTGATGATGAAAGTATTGATCTTGCAAATGAATATGCACAGCGCCAACGTTATGATCAAGCCTATGCTATGTACCAGCAAATTGCGCAAGCATCGCCAAACGTAGCTGATCAGGCAATTGCAACGCATAACATGGGTATGATTAAGTTCCTTGAGAGTGAATTTAAAAATGCTTATAAGCTGATCAAACAAGCGAATGTGATTGATCCAAAGAACATGGAAATCTTGGATTCAATTCCTATGGTTGAAAATTACTTCCAAATGAGCAAAAGTCATGATGAACAAATTAAATCTGCTTAGTGCTGCAACGGCATTACTGCTGCTTGCTGGTTGTGCTTCTGAGCCGAGTGTGATCGTTCACGTTCCACCAGCAAAGTCGAAGATCTTTGGTGATGTCAGCTCATGTGAAAGTCAGCTACAACTGCATGTTATTCATGAAACCGATCCCACAGGCGAGCGTATTTATGTTACGTCTGAGCAAACCGTTGTTGTAGCTGGCGGCGATCGCGATAGCATTACAACGCTTGAAGCAGCAGCTCGTGACCGTGCACTATCTTTAGCTGTGATGGAAACAAATGGTGTCGCAATTGAGAAGCACTTTACTCAAAATGAAACTGTGTTAGACCGCAATGGTTCACAGTCATCATACGGTGATGTGCAATCTTGCTTAACCAGCAAGGCTGTTGGTGTTGGTGTGGCGCAGCTTCGTCATTGTGATACTAAAACATTGCCTTCACGTCACATGGAAATGACCTGTGTTGTGGATGTCAAAGTGCCCAAGATGAAAGTTGAGCGCATGTAAGGGTTCTTCTTTTCGCTATGTAATCCACATGGCATAGATATTAAAACCAAGTGCTTGTCACTTGGTTTTTTTTATTAGAACAATCCTAATGGCTAGGGTGTCGGTACAATATTCACCCCATTAATTATCAAGTCATTCTTGTTGGATTAGTTATTAACAGTTTTGATGTAAACGACGGCTAAGGGTAGCTAGGAGAAATATCAGGCACGAAAAAAGCGATAATATACTAAGTACATTACCGTGGCGTTGTTGGTGCGAGGAGTAGGGAAGGCGAGTTTGACCGAACTATAGCCTTCCACTAATGTAAGCCTTTAAATGACCAAAAATAAAGGACTTACAGGCTTTTCACTGAGTACGAAAAAGTGAAAAGCGGCAATATGTTTGCGTGAGCTGATAATACCGACTTTGTTTGATCGCGGCTATAGCCTTGCCTTATGCTGTTTTCGACAAAATACACTAAAGTGTAAACTTATAATTACACGCTAAGGGTTGCGCTGATAAAGCAGTAAGTGATGATAAAGAGTAATGAGCAATATGTGCGGCTTGTCATGGTACGCCATGCAGAAACTGAGTGGAACCTAGCCGGCAAACTGCAAGGATGGCGAGACAGTCGCTTGACCTTAGCGGGTAGGAAAGCACTCTCAAGTTTCATTGCAAGGAACAATATTCCCCGTCAATATCCAGCAGACATTGTATATTCCAGCGATTTAGGCCGTGCTTTGGCATCTGCACGTATTATTTGTAATAAAAGTGGTGGATATATCGTGCCAGATCAACGTTTACGTGAAAGAAGATTTGGTATTCTCGAGGGTAAGCAAAAAAACGTATGTATTAATGGGTTTTTACATGCTAGGCACTGGTTTGCTTATCAAGGCCGCTATGAAAAATGCTTGGATGCGTGCTTGGCAATAGCAACTGAGCTACAGGCAGAAAGTGAAACTGCCTTTGAGCGTCGAGTCGTGGATTTTTTGCGTGCTTTAGTAAGACGACACGCAGGCAAAACGATTTACGTGGTTAGCCACGGTGAGTGGATTCGCTGTGCAAACAATATTTTGCATGGGCGAACATCGTGGGCATACGGGCAAGGTATTCCGATGAATACTGAAATGAATATTTTTGAGCTAAAGCCACCGCAGCTTAATTTAAGTGAATGAATAGTAAATATTATTGTTGATAACTAGAGGCATATCATTAAACTAGTTTGATAATAAACCACATAATAAGTAATGTCATTTTAGCCCAAAGGCTGAGTGATCATGGTGAAAGATAAATGCAAACTAATAGCTTTATCGACCATGCAGGGAATCAGGTGAAAAACCTGAACTGTACCCGCAACTGTAAGCGATGAGCTTTAACTGAGCCACTGAGTAATGACGATATTACTTGGGAAGGGGTTAAAGCGGTTTAGTCGTTAGTCAGGATACCTGTTACTTCATTAGCTTCCGAATTCTGAGCGGGGATACTCAGCATCGTACCTTCCAGCGATTTCTCTATCGTTGCGTTCGGCTATTCGGGGGTTATTGTATTTAAACCCCAGTAATGGATGTCGAGCTTTTCGCAAAGCTAAACAGCATTACCTCGATGGAATGGTAAAGCGCCATGGCGATTGATAAAACTTGTGGAGTGGACTTTGGTCACCAAGGTTAAACGCTCAAAAAAACGCAGCGATTTACGTTCAGGTTTTACGACTGGCGCTTGTGCCGCAGCGGCTAGTCGCGCTGCGGCGCATACATTGCTCACTGGGCTGTTACCGTCGTTTGTTACTATCACCTTACCGAACCTAGAATCTGCCACCTTTGCTATTGCACGCCTTGAAGTTCATGCCGAGGGTGTACTGGCTGGTATTATCAAAGATGCAGGCGATGATCCTGATTGTACCCATGACGCTGAAATTCAGTGCTTTGCACGGTGGCGTGATCAAGCGGGGATTTCGCTTGATGGTGGCATTGGGGTTGCGCGAGTCACCTTACCCGGGCTGGAGTTACCTGTTGGGCAGCCTGCGATAAACCCAGTGCCTCGGGCTAATATCCTCGATATGGTACAGCTCGAATGGAATCTAAACGTCGATACCAAACCAAGTAATGGTTGTCAGCAAGGTATTGCGTTAGAAATCCGTGTACCTGATGGTGAAGAACGAGCCAAAGAAACCATAGGTCCCCGTTTAGGATTAATCGGCGGTATTTCTATTCTTGGCACGCGAGGCACGGTCAAACCTTATTCCACTTCTGCTTTTTCTGCTTCAGTGCGTCAATCGGTGCAAATTGCTAACGCGAACCAACAAAATCACGTCGTGCTCACGACCGGATCTCGCTCAGAAAATTCAGCCATGGCAATGCTGCCACATTTAGACGGTATCTGCTTTATTCAAGCTGGCGATTTTGTCGGCGTTGGCCTACGTGCCAGTAAGCGTTATCAGGTACAAACGGTGACGGTTGTCGCCATGATAGGCAAGTTAGCCAAAATGGTGGCTGGTCACATGATGACGCATGTCTCAGGCCGTGCTATCGACTTTCAGTTATTGGCGGATCTTGCGGTACAAGCTGAGTGCTCAGCAGATTTGTGCCAGCAAATAAGAGACGCAAATACGGGTCGCCATGTTTTAGATTTATGGCGTGAAACGTCTCCACAAGCCTTTTTAGATCTGTTGTGCCAACAAGCTGCGGAACATGCCGCAGTATACGTCGACCATTATCTTGATATCGAATTTCGATTAATTGATTTTGATGGCCGCTTATTGGCCATGCATCGCTCGCCATCTCATCATCACATGCTTAGTGACAGTACAAGCAAAAGCAATATTTATACTAAAAGTGCGCAAGTACCACCCTCAGCTCATAAGGATATACCATGAATAAGATGCAGCAAATGACTGCACAAGGTCGACAAATCGAGAATAATTCGTTCGCGATTATCGACCATGAAATAGAAGCCTTTCACGGTGGACACTCGTTCACACCTGTTGAATGGAATGTCGTGCGTCGGGCCATCCACACTACAGGGGATTTTGAGTACGCTCAGTTATTTCAGTTCAGTGATGATGCGGTGAGTTTGGGCATTCAAGCCCTACAAATAGGGGCTAACATTATTACCGATGTCACCATGATATCGACAGGTTTGAGCCAGCAGCGTCTATCTGTACATGGTAACCAAGCTCACTGCTTTATCAGCCACCCAACAGTGATTGAACGGGCCAAAGCCAGCGGTGAAACCCGAGCTATACAAGCGATGCAATATGCACGAGATGCTGGCGTATTAGATGGCGCTATTATTGCTATTGGGAACGCGCCGACAGCCTTGTTTGAGATTTTACGTATGGTGGAAGTCGGTGAGGCTAAACCTGCGCTGATCATAGGTATTCCTGTTGGCTTTGTGAAAGCGGAAGAATCAAAGCAAGCATTGACTGAACAAAGCGCTATTCCTTATATCGCCAGTGTGGGACGCAAAGGGGGAAGCCCATTAGTGGTTTCAACGATTCATGCTTTGCTGATGGAGTCGGTCTAATGCTCAGTGGTGATATTGCCCCTTCCGAGCTGCCTGCGATCACGGTTGTGGGTGTGCCAGAAGATGGTTGCATGAGCTTAACCAGCCGTGCGGTAAACGCGGTGGCGCAAGCTCGGGTTGTTGCTGGTAACGATCGTTTATTGACTTGGTTTCCTCAGTGTAAGGGGAAGCGGCTATCAATGGCGCAAGGCTACAAAGCGTGGTTAGCAGCAGTATTAGAAGAAAGTGAAGAGGGCGGTGTGGTTATCTTAGCATCGGGTGATCCTCTGTTTTACAGTATAGGTAAAACACTAAGTAACCACTTACCTTCAGCAGAGCTGCGTTTTATTCCTAGTCCATCATCCATGCAGTTGGCGTTTAGTCGTTTAGCATTGCCGTGGCAAGACGCCACTTGTTTATCTGTTCATGGTCGTCCGTTAACGGGCCTTGTCAGCCAAATTCAGCAGGGGGAACTGTTTTGTGTGTTAACGGACAGCAATAATCACCCTGGCGCCATCGCTAAGCACTTACTGACTTATCATCAGGCGCATTGGCAGGTATGGGTTTGTGAACAATTAGGTGGTATAGAAGAGAGAGTCACGGCGTTCACGGTGGCTGAGTTAGCCACAAAGCAAGTTGATGATTTTAATCCGCTCAACCTTGTTGTGTTACAACGTCAGCAAGCGCTCTATTGGGGCGGTTATGGTCAATATGCGGCTGATAACAGTTTTGAAAAGCGAATGCCGAAGCGTGGCTTAATCACCAAGCAACCTATTCGTCATTTAGCTTTGAGTAGCATGCGTATTCGTCCTGACCACTGTGTTTGGGACATAGGTACAGGTTCAGGTTCGGTCGCGATTGAAGCGGCTAAGCAGTGTTGGCAGGGGCAGGTTTATACCTTGGAATCCAACAACGATTGTTATGAATCGATTGAAGCCAATATTGCTGCTCATGCGACCGATAATGTGCAACTGCTGAAAGTGAAAGCACCCGAAGAATTGGCCAATTTGCCTCAAGCCAATAGCGTATTTATTGGTGGCAGTCGTGGTGAAATGGCAGCAATCCTTGATACATGTTGGCAGCGTTTAGCCGATGATGGCGTTATTGTTGCCACCGCCGTCACCATAGATTCAGTCGCCGAACTTCATACTTGGTCAAAACAGCGCAACGTCAAGGCGCTAGTGCAAATGGTCTCTGTTTCTCAGGGGGTACCATTAGCACATTACACCCGCTATCAAGCAGAAAACCCGATTCATCTTTTTATCTTTGATAAACGTCTTCAAACAGAACCACACAGCGAAAATAATAATGATTAAACAATTAGGCAAGCTCTACGCTGTAGGGGTGGGAACTGGCGACAGTGAACTACTGACATTAAAAGCACACCGATTAATCAGCACAGTGGATGTTGTGGCGTTTCCTGAAAAGGATAAAGGCTCGCAGGCGTCTTTTGCTCACCAGATCGTTTCAGGTGCGGTACAAGATGAAGAGATCCAGGGTGAAAAGCTGTTTTTACATTTTCCAATGAGCCGTGATCCGCAGATCAATATTCCTGCGTGGCGTGAAGCGGCACTGTCGTTAATTGCGCGCTTACAACAAGGTAAAGACGTTGTTTTTGCAACAGAAGGCGACCCTTCGGTTTATAGTACTTGGGCCTATATTCAAGAAGAGTTACAAGAATTACTGCCACAGCTTGAGATTGAAATTGTACCGGGTATTACCTCGGTCACGGCTATTCCTGCTCAAACTCAAATCCCTTTAGCTGACGGGCAAGAGCGTTTTTGTGTGGTGCCTGCCACTTGGGGATTATCGTGCTTACCGCGCTTAGTCGAAGAGTTCGATACCATCATGTTGATCAAAGCAGGCCGTATTGTTCCTCAGTTAACTGCGCTACTGGAAAGTATGGATATGCTCGCTTGTGCCACTTATGTGTCGCATGCCACAACCGACAAGCAAGAAGTGTATCAAGACTTGCGCGATGTACCTGAAGGCCATCGTTATTTCTCTATGGTGCAGCTTTCAGTGCGATCTCGTCGTGGTGTGTTGCGCGGCACGTCCGTAGAGCAAGACTCGACTGATCAATCAGTTCAGCAAGCATCAGTCGAGCAAGCCCCTGCTCAACAAATCTCAGTTCAGCAAATCAAAGCCTCATCGTTAGCCAAGGAATCTGCTGCGTGAAAATAGCCATTTATGCCATCACACTTCACGGTGCTAAGCAAGCGCAGCGATTGGCAAAGACCTTGCCATTTGCCACTGTGTTTGTATCAGATGTTGGTCAAGAGGTGTTTCAGCAAAATGAGGCACAAGCTGAGCGTTTAACCTTACCTTTGTCGAATTTTATGGCGCAGCGTTTCAGCGAGTATGACCATCATATTTGCTTTTTCGCCACAGGGATTGTGAGCCGCATGATAGCCCCTCTAATGGTGGATAAACGCACCGATCCTGGGGTGATTTGTATTGATGATCATGCCTATTTCGTCATTCCTATGCTGTCTGGGCACCGAGGTGGCGCGAACGCTTTAGCATGTCGTGTTGCAGAGCTGTTAGCGGCGACACCCGTGGTTACAACTGCATCTGATGTGGCTGGGAGTTTATCGGTAGATATGCTAGGTGCCGCGTTCGGCTGGCAATTAGCCCCTGAATGTGAGCAAGCTATTACATCTGTCTCTGCTGCTGTAGTAAATGAAAAACCTGTTTTGATAGTACAGCGCGCAGGGCAACAGAATTGGTGGCGTGAAAAGCGCTCCATGCCGGCTAATTTGATTTGTCATCCGAAATTGGCAGCGACCCAATTAGCGACCATCTCACCCGAAGTATGGGATGGTCTGGTATTGATTTGCGATCAGAAAATACCGGAAGGGTATGCAGATTGGCAAAGTAAGTGCGTGCTGTGGCGACCAAAGTCCTTGGTTCTAGGGATAGGTTGCGACAGAAATACCCCAGCCCATGTAATTAAGCAGGGCCTACAAACTTTTTTAGATGAACATAATTTAGCGGCAGAATCTGTGGCTGCGTTGTCCAGTATTGCGTTAAAAGCCGATGAAGCGGGTATTCATGCGATTTCTCAGCGTCAACAAACCCCCTTTGTTACTTTTGAAGCGTCGCAATTAGCGGATGTTGAAGGTATTGAAAACCCTTCTGAGTTTGTCAAAAAAATCACGGGTGTATCGTCGGTTGCGGAAGCCGCGGCACTGAAAAAATCAGGATCGAATCGCTTATTAGTGCCTAAGTGGAAGTACAAGCAAGATGGCTTCAACATGACCTTGGCCTGTGCGCGTATTCCTGCTGATGAAGCCATGGCTAAGAAAAAGTGGAAGAACTGGTTAGGTGAACATTGCCATATAAATGCACATGGCAATGAAGTCGTCAAAGGGTATCAATGTAAGCCAAAGCACGTTGATTTAAATCGCCCTATGCTATACCACCGCCACCATGTACTGGTATGTGAAGGTGGTCGCTGCGCTAAAGAAGGTAGCCGTAATTTAGCTCATCACCTAAGAACTTACCTGAAAACATTAGGGCTAAGTGAAGGTGAAAACCGCATTAAAATCAGCCGTACTCATTGTGCGGGCACATGTCGCAATCGCGCTGCTTTGGTGATCTATGAGCGTCTAGCAAGCCATGAAACGCCGATTAATAATGGCCTTTGGCTACGCAATATCGATGCATTAACAGAAGAAAATTGGCAGCAACTCTTCCTCGCGCTGAAAACGCGAACACCATTGCAACAGGTATTGGCTGAAGGCTTTTTTGCACCGATAGAAGATGCACAGATTGAACAATGCCAATAAGCGCTAGCTTCAGTTAGTCACGAGTGATTGTTATGGAAAACATAATTTAAAATTGAAATAGGAATATCAATGAAACGTTTACGTCATTACAACCAAGGTACTGCTATTGTTCTGAGCTGTTTTGGCTCAGTGGTAGAACAACAGCGCTACGTGAAACTCCAGCAACACATCAGTGAGCGATATCCTGACTGCCACGTGCGTATGGCAACCAGCTCTAAAATGGTTATTAAGAAGCTCGCGCGCAAAGGTGAGGTCTGCCAGAGCCTACCACAAGTGTTAGCGGACTTAGATACTCAAGGCTATCAGCATATTTTAGTGGTTTCTTGCTACCTGTTCCCAACGGATGAGCATTTGTACCTAACCAAAATTGTAGATGGCTTTAAGCAGTTTTCGCTATCACGAATCGGACAAACACCTGCCATCATGCATCACAGCCAATTGGCGACGAAATTGCTTGGCGCACTGCATCAGCGCTTCCCCGTTGATCTAGGGTGTAACTTATATATTCATCATGGTGCGCCGTTGCTGGACAACCCTGGTCATCAAGCCATCCATTATTGCGATAGCCTACTGACTAAAATCTCTAAGCGTAATTTTACCTGCTCTTTGGAAGGAGCGTGGCCGTTTGGGTTACTGATTGATAGCCTAACCGAAGAAATGAAACAGGCTTGCCAACCTCTAATTGCTAATGGCGAAAAACCTAAGCTGCGTTTAGTGCCGCTACTGTTGGTTTCAGGCAATCATTTTGAAAATGATCTGGCCAGTATCAAAGGTCAACTTGATGCGGATTTTGATGTGCAAGTTGCAGAACCGGTTCAACATGCACTAGGTAACGGCTTTGAAACGGTCAATGAAAAGTTCTGTATGTTAGATGTGCCAGAACTGATCGAGATAATTGAAAAACAAATCGCGGAAGGGTTGATCAAAATAGGCGCACCAGAACGTGCGTTAGAGAACACCTGTATCGCTGAGGTGAAGCATGGCTAAACTGACGTTGGTTGGTCTAGGGCCGGGCAGTATTGATCTTGTAACCCCCGCAGCCCGCGAAGCCATTGAATCGGCGGATGTTGTGGCGGGCTACAAAGCCTATGTCGACTTAATAGCCTCTTTGATTGATCAGCAAGACGTGATTCAAAGTGGCATGACGCGCGAGTGGGAAAGGGCAGCTGCGGCGATTGATGCAGCGGCGGAAGGAAAGTCGGTTGTACTCGTCTGTTCAGGTGATTCTGGTATGTACGCAATGGCGCCCTTAGTGTTGGAGCTATTACAACAGCGTAATCCTGAGTTACCCGTTGTTGAGCTTGCTATTATTCCGGGGATCACTGCGGCAAATGCATGCGCTTCGTTAGTGGGAGCACCGCTTGGCCATGATAGCTGTACAATTTCGTTATCGGATCTGCTAACACCTTGGGAAGTGATCACCAAGCGGATAGAAGCGGCTGCAATGGCTGATTTTGCGATCACTTTTTACAACCCAAGATCGAAAAAGCGTAAAAGTCATATTGAAATCGCGCAGCAGATCTTATTGCAACACCGCGATCCTAAAACGCCTGTTGCAGTGGTGAATGCCGCGTATCGAGATGATCAGCGCGTGATGTTAAGCACACTCGACAGCTTTACGTCACTCGAGTTTGGTATGAATGCTGCGGTGCTCGTGGGTAACAGTAATAGCTATTACTTTGGCGATTGGATTGTCACACCACGTGGTTATAAGAATAAATATCAGCTTGAAACAGGGGCTGTGCTGTCAGGGCAAAAGCGAGGACATGCACTGAAAACATCAGGTGCACCTCAAGTTGAAACCGAGATTCAAATTGACGCTGAGTTTCAGGAACAAACTATGACTGAGGGTGATCGAGTATGACCGTCTTTTTTATAGGTGCAGGGCCGGGTGATCCTGATTTGATCACAGTAAAAGGCGCGCGCTTAGTTGAGCGTTGTCCTGTGATCTTGTATGCAGGCAGCTTAGTACCCAAAGCCGTGATTGAACGTGCGAAACCCGATGCGAAAGTGTTTAACTCTGCCGATATGGATCTGGATGCGATCACTAAGGTGTACACAGATGCATTTGCGAATGGCGAAGATGTTGCTCGTGTGCAAACAGGAGATCTTTCGATCTATTCATCGCTGGCAGAGCAAGTACGCCGCTTAGATGCACTTGGTATTGATTGGCAGGTCATTCCCGGTGTGTCGTCATTCCAAGCGTCTGCTGCGGCATTGGGGCAAGAACTCACGTTGCCTGAAAAGTGCCAGACAATCATATTAAGTCGTGCATCTGGCCGAACGCCTGTGCCTGACAAAGAAAACCTTAAATCACTGGCTGCACATGAAGCGACGCTGTGTTTATTTCTGAGTGCAACGCTCATTCGTAAAGTGGTGCGCGAGCTTTCAGAGGTTTATCCAATAAGCTGGCCTGTGGCTGTGGTTGAAAAAGCCTCTCACCCAGAGCAGCGGATCATTCGAGGTACCTTGGCGGACATCGCAGATAAAATGCATGACGCCAACATTCGCTCAACAGCAATGATTATTGTGAGTAAGGTGCTTGGCGAACAAGATTTTGTCGATTCAAAATTATATGACCCTACGTTTTCTCATGCCTGTCGCAAAGCGCGTGTGGTCGACGGTGACACTGTGAATAAAGAAGGTTAACGCATCATGTTGTGGGTTTATTCTTCGCCAGCATTGTTTGATTCGGTTTTATTTACGCTAGCACTTTTATTGGCGGCTGGCTTGTTACTAGACGCTTGGTTCGGCGAAGTTCGTCGCTTTCATCCCTTGATTGGTTTTGGTCATTGGGCTAACTGGATTGAACGTCAGCTAAATAAATCGACGTCAAGTCCAGCTGTTGGTACTTCTGAAAAGCGTTGCTCTCGAATGACGAATACGAGAGCAAGAGGCATCTTGCGTGGTGTCTGCGCGTGGTGCTTAGCGATTTTACCTATTGTGCTAGGCACATATTGGCTATTTGATTGGCTCTATCATGTCTCGTTATATCTGTGGTTAGCGGCAAATGTCATCGTGCTGTACTTCACGGTGGGGAAAACCAGTTTATTGCAGCACGCACAGTGGATTTACCGCCCTTTGGTAGCAGGTGATCTCTGTACCGCGCGTGAAAAAGTGGGTTGGATTGTCAGCCGCGATACCAGCGCAATGGATCAATATCAAGTGACGTCAGCAACGGTGGAGTCAGTGCTTGAAAATGGTAACGATGCCGTTTTTGGTGCCATGTTCTGGTTCATTATTGGTGGTGCGCCAGCCGCGGTGCTGTTCCGATTAGTGAATACCTTGGATGCGATGTGGGGGTATAAGAATGACCGCTATCGCGACTTTGGTTATAGCGCGGCAAAACTTGATGATGTCATGGGATGGCTACCTGCTCGGCTAACAGGTCTTACTTATGCCTTAGTGGGGAACACTAAAAATGCGCTTCATTGTTGGCGTACTCAAGCGCATTTGTGTGCCAGCCCTAACGGTGGGGTGGTGATGACAAGTGGTGCAGGGGCAATCAATACCACCATAGGTGGGCCTGCAATCTATCATGGGATTCAACACGATAAGATCTTCATGGGGCAAGGTGAAAAAGCAACTGCATCCGCAATTGCGTTAGCCTGTGGTTTGGTGGAACGCAGCGCATGGTGCTGGGTTGCTGCCTTGGTGATTATTGCTGCGTTATAAAGGCTATAGAGCCCAATCGAGATTATTTATGAGTAGTAAAACATGTTGAATCATGGTGGAAAGTTACGTGAGTATGCGTCTTTGTATCAACGGCCACTAGAAGAATGGGTTGATCTCTCTACTGGCGTTAGCCCTTGGACATATCCTATCAGCCATATCCCAGCGCATGTATGGAATCGTCTGCCTGAAGATGACGATGGTTTAATGGAAGTTGCGCAGCAATATTACGGTTGTGAATCACTCTTGCCTGTCGCAGGTAGCCAAGCCGCTATTATGGCGCTTCCCCGTGTGATCCTATCGTCATTGATTGAAAGTGATTGCGAAGGCGAAGGGAGCTGCAAAAAAGACATTCAGATCGCGCTACCACAGGTGGGTTATAAAGAGCATGAGCAGGCTTGGCGAAAAGTGTTAACGCAATTTCCTACGGTTAATATCTCTTTGGCTTTTTATCATGATGAGCCATCCACTGAGTTGCTAGATAGCACTGATGTACTGGTGGTGATTAACCCGAATAACCCAACGGGACATTATGTTCCAGCCAATAAGCTACACCTGTGGCAACAAGCATTGGCTCAACGAGGTGGATGGCTGGTGGTTGATGAGGCCTTTATGGATCTCACGTCAGAACATTCACTTTTGCATTCTAATGCTTCCGCTGAAACGCCCCTTAATAACTGTGTTGTATTGCGCTCTGTCGGAAAGTTCTTTGGTTTAGCTGGGGCGCGGGTTGGCTTTGTAAATGCTCAACCTAAGGTGTTAGAGCAGCTACAGGCATTACTTGGCCCGTGGACTGTTGCTGGCCCCAGCCGCTATGTTTTGCAGCAGGCATTAGCGGATACATTTTGGCAGCAGCAAACCTGTGAACGAATCTGTGCCATGGCAGATAAATTACACCAAGTGTTGTCTCTGCATTTTTCTAACAAAGATAACGCCGCTGAAGTAAGAATGACCAGCGGGATATTGTTTCATACGGTTCAGATTCCAGATGCGGCTTGGTGGCATCAAGCCCTAGCCAAACAAGGTGTGCTGGTGCGACTGTGCGATGAAAAACATGCTATTCGATTTGGTTTGCCACACAATGATGCTGACTTGCAGCGAGTAAACACAGTATTAACCCATATTAAGGACAATCAATGAGTTCATATTCATGCCCCGCGCTGGTCGTGGCAGCACCGGCATCAGGCACAGGGAAAACCACTGTTGTTGCTGCATTGGCGCGTTACTTTACGCTGCAAGGCAAAAAGGTACGGGTATTTAAAACAGGCCCTGATTTTATTGATCCGCAGTTTTTGGCTTTAGCTTCTAAAGCGCCTGTTTACCAATTGGACTTTTGGATGTGTGGTGAAGCGCATTGTCGCAATATACTGGCTCAAGCATCGCAAGAAGCGGATTTGATCTTGATTGAAGGCGTGATGGGAATGTTTGATGGCCAGTGCTCTAGTGCAGATATTGCCGCAGCTTTTGGCATCCCTATTTTAGCCGTGATTGATGCTGGTGCAATGGCCCAAACTTTTGGTGCGATTGCACATGGGTTAGCCAGCTACCGTCAGGATGTTGATGTGTTTGGTGTGATTGCAAACCGCGTTGGTTCTGAGCGCCACGCTGAAATGCTGCAAGAAAGTTTGCGGTCACCGCTGACATTCTGTGGTTGGTTACCAAAAGACATGGATTTAGCTTTACCTGAGCGTCACTTAGGCTTGGTGCAGGCCAGCGAGTTGGAAGATATAGAAGCAAGATTAGATCATGCAGCCAATGTGATAGCTGCTAGTAGTGATGTGCCTTTACCTAAGCCAATCCAGTTTGAGCTACATGATGATCCAAATACTGTCACGGGCGCTCAAAAAACAGCACTTTCTGGTGTGACAATTGCGGTTGCAAAAGATAACGCTTTTCTGTTTTTGTATCAGGCAAACCTTGAGCTTTTAGAAGCTTTGGGCGCTGATCTGGTTTACTTTTCTCCCCTCACAGACGCCGATTTACCGCGCTGTGATGCTTTATATTTACCGGGCGGCTACCCAGAACTTCACCTTGATGCATTACATGCTAATCAGGTACTCATTGCGCAAATACAGCAGCATGTTCAACAAGGTAAACCATGTGTCGCAGAGTGCGGTGGTATGCTTTATCTCAATAAAACGTTAACAGCGGCGGTAGCATCAGAAGCAGAATCATCTTGCCTTTCCTTCCCCGTTTCTATGTGTGGGGTGTTAAATGCACACTCGACAATGCAGTCTAAACTGGCAGCATTAGGCATAGTTGAAGCAGCCTTTGCTCTCGGCACATTGCGTGGACATACCTTCCATTATTCAATGACCACATCAGAGGAAGAAGTGTTAACGCAACCTGTTAGTCAGTATGGTCGTAAGACAGATCCTGTGTGGACGAAAGGGGCAACTACAGCGTCTTATATCCATTGGTATTTTCCTTCGAACCCTGATGTCGTGGTGTGGTTGTTTACGCGAAAAGTAGCGTGAATGGTGTAATGAATGTAATAAGAAAGGGCTGCGTACTGCAGCCCTTTTGGTATCTATTCAGTTACAGTGATGATTGTTAACGCTTAATCAATCAAGCCGTATTGCTCACGAAGGATCGCGACGATTTCGGCTTTAGGATTTTGACTAAGCACAATTTTCTCACCCGTTACTTTTTCTGCGATATCTGTGTAGGTTTTTGATAACGCCATTAATGCACTTTCTGGCAGCTCGTTATCGCGGGCAAGGGCAAAACGCTCGTCCATACGATCTTTGTTAAGTAGGATGTCGGCATCAGGGAAGTAGTTAAGCAGGAATTGGCGGAAACCTTCTTTTGAGTTTTCGACAATTTTACCGTCACGATAAGAAGACTCTTCCCAAATACGTGAAGAATCAGGTGTACCCACTTCATCCATATAGATCAGTTTTTCGTTACCTTGTGCGTCTTCCACATAACCAAATTCAAATTTAGTATCAACGAAGATTTGACCCAGCTTTTCAAGTTCACCACTGATCACATCAAAGCCTTCTTTTAATAGCTTCTCGTAATACGCAATATCATCGGCAGATTTGAAATTGAAGGCTGCAAAGTTATCTTCAATATTTTTACGGGTTATATTTACATCATCAACCGCAGGAACGCCGGGGACATTCTCTAAAATGCCTTTTGTTGAAGGGGTGATCAGTAATTCTGGTAGCTTTTGGTCACGCGTTAAGCCTTCTGGTACTTCAATACCACAGAATTCACGTTCGCCTTTCTCGTATGAACGCCACATAGAGCCCGTAATGTATTGGCGGCAAATAGCTTCAATCATAACAGGCTTTGCTTTTTGGACGATCCAAATGAAAGGGTGGGGAATGTCTAAAATATGGCTATCGGCTAAGCCATTGTCGCGGAATAATTTAAACCAGTGATTTGAAATGGCGTTAAGCGCTGCACCTTTACCAGGTACGCCTTTCATACCACCTTCGCCGTGCCAGATACAGTCAAAAGCTGAGATACGGTCACTGATAACCATAATAGCTAATGGAGCATCAGGCTTTACGTTATAGCCTTTTTCCTTAATCAGACGCTGGCTGTCTTCTTCAGTTAACCAATATACCGAACGAACTTTACCGCTGTGCACGGGTTTGTCAGTACGGATTGGAAGGTCATTATTTACAGCAAGAACTTGATCAGCGAGGCTCATGGCGAAATTCCTATTTCATATTAATGCGATGAAAGCACAAGTACTCACTTATTGTGGGTACTTGTGAAGGGCAACTGCCTGTTTCTGTGTGGATCATACCAGAAGTTGGAGACTCTGCCAGTAAAAAAGCAAACGTTTGCCTTATTGGTAAGCAAAGAGAAAGCTGTTGGTGAAATGACTGTGAGAGCTAACAGCATTGATGACCTATCCGATCTGTACCGAGGTGAAGCAAAGACATGGTATTTAAAAATCGTAGCTTTTAATTGAAAAGTGGCTAACGTCGACTAAATAACAGGTAACTAATATAGATGCGATGTATTTATTTGTTTTGATTGATAGTGGCTATTTATTTAGTTAAATCCATAAAGGATTATTTAAAATTAGAGCAAATACACAAGGTTAAATTATTTTTAATGCTAAGTGTTTGTTTTTTATTACCACAATAAAACAATGTTTGATTAATTTGGATTTTGCTATTTACAAGCATCAGGAACTCAAGTAAATTTCACTCCATCAAATAAAACAGCGTTCGAAACAAGATTTAAATATTGTTTCAAATGATGATAAAACGACATTATATACATGGAGCTATCATGAAAAAGTTATTAGCCTTAGCAATCGTTTCTACTATCGGTTTTGGTGCGACAGCTGCACAAGCAGAAGGTCTATATGTAGGTGGTGACTTACAACTACAGCAACAAACAATGAAAGGTAACGGTGACAAGCAAAAGACTAAGCTTGGTTCAATCAATGGTAAAGTAGGTTACGAAGTTAACGAATACTTCTCGGTAGAAGGCCGTGCAGGTATGGGCGTTAAGAACGGTAAATACAATGCTGGTAGCACAGAGCTAAAAGCTAAAGAAAAATACAATGTGGGTGCTTACGCATTGGCTAGCTACCCAATTACTGACTCTTTCTCTGTATACGGCCTTGCTGGTTACTCATACGGTAAAGTATCTTTAGAAGCTAACGGCCACAAAGAAAAAGTATCACTGAAAGGCCTTTCTTACGGTGTTGGTGCTAAATACAAAGTGACAGAGCAAATCGCTCTTACCACTGAAGTGGGTCACTACGGTAAATACAAAGATGGTGATGCAAAAGTATCTAAAGAAGCTGTTAGCCTAGGTGTACAATACAGCTTCTAATGAAACGGGCTAGTGACTAGCTTGCCATGCTTTACGCTTACTATTTGTCCCTGTGCAAATTGAATGGGTATTAAGGCATAATCAAAACAGCCCATCACGGGCTGTTTTTTGTTTGTAGGAATAAGGTTTGGATAAAGGATTATTCAACAAATGCGTCCAATAAAATCAAATCTACTGCCGCAAAGTTAGCGTCCGTGTCAGAGGCAATTGCGTTATAAACTTTGCCATTCTCCAAATCTATCGTCACCATTTTAACCACAGTTTTCGTTCCAGTTGGGGTTAGTGACACCTCGTATTGGCCTGCTGGTAGCGCGACATAGCCAGTGTCTTTCTTAAATACTAGGGCTGATACATTCGGTGTTAAATTCGTGATATCGGCTTGTGGTGCCGTGACATAAATATCGACACCAGCTGTGGAAGCATCGTTTGCAAACGCCGAACCGTGGATCAACCGTAACTGTGCCATGTCATCTTTTACTTCTACGTTATCTTCAAGCAAGATGACGGTGAATGGCCCTGTACCTCCTGTGAATTTATCTAACGCAATCGCACTGTATTTTTTATTTGCTTCGACTGGTATATCAGCCTCAAACACAGCTGTAGTGGTGCCTGCTCCAACGACTTTTACATTGTAAGTGGCTGGTGGCAACATGGCGTATTCGGTTACGTCTTTGAAGCTTTTATTAGTAAAGGCTGCAGCATCATTTACGAGAATATCGACGGCTGGCGCATCAGCCGAACCATGTACTACACGAAGTTGTGCCTCAGTTGGAGTCATTGATGAATCATCGTCATCGTTACATCCAGTAATAAAGGCTGCTGCAAGTGCAAATAAACAAACTTTCAACCAAGCTTTCATAATACTTCCTCCCGTCTGGTCCTTAATCTACGAAAGGTGTTGATATGGCGATCACATTTACTTTCTTTATTATCAATAAGGCCTCTGATGAAAAAGACTAACCTGCCAACAAAACCGTGCGCTGTTTGTTTAAAGCCTTTTAGTTGGCGTAAAAAATGGAAGCGTTGCTGGCAAGACGTGAAGTATTGTTCTGAACGTTGCCGACGAGCAAAAACTAACCAGAAGCATAGGGAGAAGGTGGATTAAATCCATTAATTTCACAATTTATGGCAAAATTGCGGTCATATTTTTTAGCCTGTTAGAATTATGACGACCTTTACTTCAGAACAAGATGCTTTTATTCAGCACCAAGATGGTAATGCTGTGTGTATCGCGGGTGCGGGCACCGGGAAAACAACGACCTTAGTTGGCTTGATTGGGCAAAAGCTGGAATCTATTTCAGCTAATTCAATGCTCGTTCTGATGTTTAACAAAGATATTCGGTCTGATTTCAAACAAAAACTGCAAGCATCGGGCGTTATGCAGGATGTTCCTGTTCATACTTTCCATAGCTTTTGTCTGAAGTTTTTAAATCAAACGGGGTATTTGCGTGAAACGGGCTATCAGATTGATTTTAACGAAGGCGAGCAAGATAAGCGCTTTGCTAAGCAGATCCTTCGGGGCATTGCTCAGCAGGAAAAATCGTATCAACGGCAGCAGTTGATTAAAGATCCGAAAACGATAGAGTTATTGATGAATTTTATAGGCTTAGTGAAAGCCTATTTATTGCCGCCAAAAGAAGTGTTTGATCTGACAGATATTAATCACGAATATCGCTTTATACTTGATGCTTATCGTGAATTTGAAACAGTTAGAAAGCAACACAAGAAATTGTTTTTTGATGATTGGCTCGTTGAATCTGTGAAAGTGCTGAAACAGTCAGAAGCTATTCGCGCTCAGTACCAAAATCAGATTCGCTTACTGGTTGTTGACGAGTTTCAAGATATCAACAACGCGCAATATGCTTTATTGAAGGCTTTATTGGGCGATCAAGCACAGCTTATTGCTGTGGGTGATGTTGACCAGTGTATTTACAAGTGGCGCGGGAGTGCACCGCAATTCATGTTGAATTTTGAACGTGATTTTGCGCCAGCGACGACCTACACCCTGTCAAATACCTTCCGTTTTGGGCATACCTTAGCCCTGGCGGCTGGGCAGTTGATTGCTCAAAACAAAAATCGCTTTCAAGACTTTATCACTGTCGCTAATGCAAAACCTGATAACACACATGTACATGTTCAGGGGAGTGGTCGTCAGGTCGGTGAAATTGCGCAATCCATTTATGATCATCTTGCGAATGATGTTCAAAGCCATGATATTGCTATTTTGGTCCGCCGTTGGTCTCAAGCTTTGCTTTTTGAGCTAGCCTTTCTTTCTAAGCAGATCCCCTATCAGATGCCGATACCCTCGGTGCTCTCTAATAGCCGTGAGGTTAGGCTGCTAATGGATCTGATGATATTTACAACGGGGCGTTTTAAAGAAGGGACGGAACAGCAAAAATCAGGCTTATTATTCAACCTCATGTGTTTCCCGCACTGCTATGTACCAAATAAAGTCTTACAGCCAATGTGTGTGTCTATAGCTGCTTTGCCAACCAGTCAGTGGCTAAGTTATGCGGAAAAGCAGAAAGCGCAAGTCAAAGAAGCGAACCTCGATAGTTTCATTGACCGGTTAGAACTATTAACTCGTATTGAACGCAAAGGGGCGTTTAAAGCGGTAGAAGTGTATCGTCAGTACCGAAAAGATAGTCTGTTAGATAATTGGATTTGGAAAACAGAAGCAACCAGCTCTGAGATTGAAGAGGCGCTCGAACGTTTAGACAGTATTGAAACTGTATTAGACACCATGGATCAAAATTGTGCCAAAGCACTACAGTATTTTGAATACTATACCCACCAAACAGGACAGGTGCATCAACGCGAGAAAGCGGCGCATGGTGTGCAGCTTACGACAATATTCCGAGCGAAAGGTTGTGAGTATCGTCATGTGTATTTGCCTTATTGGGACAAAGACGCCTTTCCGTATGTTAACCGCTCTGCTGCGAGTATTGGCGCTGATACAGAAGAAGAACGCCGTTTAGCGTATGTTGCTCTGACACGAGCAAAAGAAACTGCAAGTGTGTTTTATACGACCGAAAATACTAAAGACAGTGAGCGTTTATGTGCAAGCTCTTTTGTACCGGAAGCGAAAGTCAGTATTGCGATTGATGCCGGTGAAGCACTGTACCAGCAAGGTGAACTGCCTTATTACCGCTCTGAATTGGTGCATCAATATTACGATAAAGTGGGCCGAATTGATGATATGGCACCCCCCCCTGTTGAAGTGCAAAAAACACCGCCGAGAAGTGGTGATTACAGTTATTTATGGGCACTGGAGCAACCCATTCCGACCAATGCTGAAAAGGTTATTCGTTCTTTAACTCAAACGAAAACTGTGAAGTATTTAGACGGTGAAATTACGCGGGTACTTAGAGAGTTAGGGAAGGCAAGCGATACTAAGAAAAAGGTTTTAGAGAATCGTCTAATTGCAGTCTCACGAGCAAAAGCAAGAAAGTGATTTTCTACCTTGCTTTTATCCACTTGTTTTAAAAATCATAGAGTTAATTAAGATTCTTAACTCTATGATAAATAAAATACTATAAATTAATAGACGTTTTCTTTAATTAAGCGTGAGCGTAAATAACACTTCCGCCTTTAATGGTATTAATGATTGATCTTGAAAGTGCTTTGGGTAGAGCAGGGCAGCCCCAACTACGACCTAAGTAACCGTTTCGCTTAATAAAACTTTCATTGGCATAGTCAGCACCATGAATAACAATATAACGACGACGCGCGTTATCATTGATCCCTTTTGTTAATCCATCCAATTTAAGCGAATAGCCATTACCACCTTGGTAAGTGGTATCTGTAAGAAAAGTACCTAAAGAGGTTTGCTTTGAATTTACTACGTTCGAAAAGCGATTCGCAACCTTGCCGCCGCTGTTAACACCATGGGTAACATAGGTATGATAAAGTAATTTATTGTTTTTCAAATCAATCACATAGAATCGTTTCTGTGTGGATGGCTTGCTATAGTCAATAATGGTTAAAATTGATTTCTTTTTATTTTTCGTATGGTCATATGCTAAATAACCATCTTTAAATAATTGATAATCCATTATATTTTCGAGTTTTGCAGCTTTAAATGCGTATTTAATTATTACATCTTGTGTCTGTGTTTTATTGGTTTGCTGTGTGAAGTTCGCAGCAAGACTGTTAAAAGATACAAACCACAAAGCCAATAAAACTAGACTAGTGAACCTTTTCATTTTCCTTAAATACTCATTTAATTAGTAAATTAAAAATTGGAGTCAGACTTTACCATAAAAAATGAATATGTTTAGCTACGCGACGTACAATGATATGCATGATAAAAGAGTTAAAATCCTAGGATTATTTTATCATGATAAATTCTTAGATATTAATAACAAGTGCTTATGAACTAAACGCTGTTTAATTGAAGTTTAGTTAATTCATCAAGCTTAAATGGATTAATGAACAAAAAGGCTCGTAACTTAAGAATAAGTATTTGTATTCTATTGTGAATGAAATTATTGCTCAGATAAAAGTGAGGAAATGTAACCGCAGAACTGTTTGGTTGGTTTTTGAGCGATTTATCGCATTTTTTTACTCTTGCTCTTAGTCTATTTAAGACTAGTTGCTGACATCTTGTTTGTTATTGGTGATGCTAGGGTGTTTTTTGAGCAGAGGTGAAAGTGCAGGGGAGCCCTGCACTTTGATACTGATTTAGCGGATGTTACTTCACACTACAAACGGTAGCCCAGCTGCCGTCACTGCCAGGAATAGCACTCGTCCACCAATTTGCTTGATAAACGATGCCATTGTGTACGATTTTATCACCTTGGTTTGCATGGCTTGGGTTACCTGCCCAGTCGGTTTGTGGCCAGTTAGGGTAGACATTTAGCCCTGTTGTACTACAGGTACCACCGCCGTTATCTCCACCATTGTTGCCACCGTTATTACCGCCACTGATATCACCAATTGGTAAGTCAGGTTGCTCAAACTTAAAGGCGTACTCTTTACCGTTCACCGTAACAGCATAGTTTGCAGGGCCAGAGATAGGTAGGTAGTAAACCATATCAAGTTCGTAAGTACCGCCTGCTGGCAATTCTTTCCATGATGGCAGCGTAAAGGCAACACGGTGCATTTCACCCGTTAGGCCACCGATGTTGTTTGCCTGAGTATGGCCCGATGCGATCACTTTCAGACCGCCGCCCGATTGGTCTTTCGCATTATCAGGTGCCGATGTTGGAATATCGAATTGGAACTCAGTACCGCCAGGTAATGCATGGCCGGTGTTATTGGTGAAGGTAATTTTCGGGTTGATAGGGTAGTTTTGATCACCCACTTTAAATCCGCCAACAGAGATAGCAATGTCGAGTGCTTCAGTTGGAATAGCACCTGTTGCTACCTTATTGCCATAAGGTGTTGCAGATTTAAACTTCTCATACATGGCATTGGTCATGGTGTTACCCATGTGGTATTCACCCGTTCCGTTTTTACATGACATTTCACTCACGTCCACGCCTGCACGATTCCCGTTAGCATCGAGTACATAACAGTTGTAATCCCCTGCAAGTTCCCAGAACATGATGCCGCCAATGCCTTTGTCGATGACATAATCAGCTTTGACATTGATAGAGTCTTTATCTTCGGTCGATAGGAAGACCTTCTTCTCTGCATTCCACAGCCATGGTGCGACTGCAACATTATCGTAATGGCGTGCGTAACTACCAACTAATTTATCTTGAGGATCGTTGACAGGGTCTAAGCCATAAGCTGCGGTGTAAGTACCGTAAATACCTTGCGCAAGGTTCATTGCATGCCACATAGGGTTAGAGCCTGCGCCCATCTCGTTACCTGCGGAGTTGAGGTCGTGCCACATGTTGTCGATACCCAGTGCACCGTTACCACAGTTGTTCTTCTCACCTTCACCAGTACCTGGTGCGCAATCTGCTTGATTTGGTAGTGCTGCGCGGCCCCACAAACCGTTTTCACCGCCAGTTACTCCTTGCCAACCACGGGTGTAGTAAGGGACACCAATATTGATACGGCCTGCTGGCATAGAACCACGGAAGTAATGGTAGGCCCAATCCGTATTCAAGTAACCAATGCCGCCGTATGCCGCAGTGTTGTAGACATTCCACATTGCTAGCTCTGAATCTTTACCTGTATCGTAAAGCGCTGCATTGTGACCTACGTGATCATTCCAAGCACCGTGTAAGTCATAAGACATGATGTTGACGTAATCGAGGTATTTAGTGACATCGAATGTTTCCATCCCACGTAATAAATAACCTGACGATGGTGCTGCTATGGTTAACATGTAGTGAATGCCATCTTGCGCAGATGCTTTATCCAGCTTCTGACGTAAAACCTTCATCAGCTCTTGGTACGAAGCCCATAGGTAAGCACGACGAGGCTCCATGAAGCCTTTATCATCAGGATTACCAGCGCCAGCCATAGAGGTTGGATATTCATAGTCGATATCTAATCCATCGAATTGGTATTTACGGAGCATTTCAACCGCAGAGGTGGCAAATTTTTCGATACCTGCATGGTTAATTGAGCCATCAGCATTAGTGGTCATAGTGTAGAAGCCACCGTCGGCAACACGTTTGCCATCAGGGCCAAAGTGTCCACCTGTTTCAGCCCAACCACCAATGGAAATCAGTGTTTTAACATCGTGTTTCTTTTTATAGGTGGCAAGTGCACCAAAGTGACCTTTGAAACCGAGTGTAGGGTCAATCTCAACACCAGGCCATTCTTTACCTGTTGCTGCGTTGTTCGGGTCTGTGACATCACCAACATTCACTTTACCGTCAGAGCCGATACTCACAAATGCGTAGTTAATATGGGTTAATTGTTCCCAAGGAATGTCTTTTACTAGGTATTGTGCTTGTGGATCATCACCAGAACGCCAGCTCGTGAAGTAGCCAATAACACGGCGAGGGTGGTCTGCCCCCATTTGTTCACGGCCATCTTGGTCGTAAATGGTACAGTATGGAACATTGACTCCTTCAGTTTGGTAAAGACCATCAGGACGGCAATTGTTCACCACCGCGCCCCCCTTGACGGTAAGCGAAACAATTGCAGAATCACCTGTTGCACCCAAATCATCGGTAGCACGGCTAAAGATATTGAGCGAGCCTGCCTTGGTGGTTGTATAAGCCAACGTATACGGCGCAGTTGCGGCTGTTCCTACAAGGGTACCATCAACGTAAAAATCAACTTTTGCCACAGTGCCATCTGTATCTGCAGCGGTTGCTGTTAAGGTAACTAGATCACCGAGAGTGACGTTATTGGCTGATAGCGTTACGCTGGTTGTAGGCAAAGCATTTGAAGTGTCAGTAACATTGACTGTTGTAATAGATTCAGCGGTTGCTCCTTTGTCATCAAAGGCAATTGCTTTAATGGTTTGGTTGCCGGTAACTGCGGTCCAATTTGTGACGTAAGGAGCTTGAGAAACAGTCGCAAGCAAGGTTGCGCCTATATAGAATTCGACTTTAGCGACAGTGCCGTCAGTATCTGCTGCATTTGCTGTAATCGCGACAATATCTCCCGCAACAATCGCATCGGAAGAGGAAGGTGAGGTGATCGCAACTGTGGGTAGTTCGTTAGCTCCTCCGTTGTTACAGTCATCCACAAAACTCCACTCTTGGTGAGCGCCTGAATGTGATGTTGGGCTATTTCCTTGTGTCCACCAGTTTGCTTTAAAAACTTTATTCGCTTCTTGTACTTGAGCACCGCCACTATAGGCCGTTGTGCTGTTCCAATTATCTATATTGCTACAGTCCATTGCAGCTTGTGCGTTAAAAGCTAGAGCACATGAAACGGCAAGCGTGCTAAGCATAAAGCTTTGCTTAAGTGCCTTTCCTTGTTTCGAGTGGTTCATGACATCATCCTTAAATAATAGTAATGAAATTAGCGTTCTGTAACGACAAGATGAAACTTTATATTTGCCGTAAACTAACTATAGATAAGGGCTGGCTTGAGTCACTTTTAAATGTCTAGATTTACATACTTAGTCCCAAGTGGATGTTGATTTCATGTAACGAAACCTAACTTATTTTGCAGCAGTAACTTAATAAAATGCTCGTATTCCACTGGGGTATAATGGTGAAATTTTAATAAATTAGAATGTGATACGTTATTTGATGTTAGGTGTTGATTGCGCCCTTCATCAGCAACAGAAGCAAAACGTGATGGTACTTCGCTCTTTTGGGCATTAACGCGGGGGAAATAAGGCTAAAAATAGTGAGTGTAGGTTCTATAAAGCCGAATAAAGGGGGGGGAGTAGAGCGCCTAGTCAAGCGCAACATGTTCGCTGCGCCTAACTAAAATCGCATGTACTTATTGGCTTATACGCGCTTTAAAGCGAGCCTTTGTTGCTTCATCAGCTTGTGAATACCAATAGTTCAGCATGTTTTCGGCTGTGTTTTCACCCTGTGGTACAGGTGAAGTATTACTTGTTGTTGGTGCTGCTGGCGTAACAATAGCGGGTAGTGTTGTTACAGCGACGGCGCCAGCAAGAGCAGCCGGTTGAGATGTTTGGTTATAAGCTGCCATTTCTGCTTCAAAATCACGGCCAAATTGGATGCCGTTCTTGATTAGGCGACCTTGTTCAAACTCAGCTGCTTTACCGTTCGCATCGGTTAGGTTAATGACAGGCTTTTTATTAAAGCGGTTGCCCTCAATCTCGGAAGAAATCTTCGGAAGCTCTAGCGTGTAATTAGCATTTGTTCCACTGAATTTAATGATCATAACATTCGAGCTAAACAGCGCGTAATCGCCATTTTCGCGGTAACCACCCTCGTAGCGGAATGCGACTTGGTTAGTACCATCTTTTAGCGTTAAAGTGTCGTTACCTTCTGCACTCTTTCCATTTACGAGTACCAATTCAGCCGTTGATGGTAGCGCAAGAGTGACATCTGCCAGTGCAGGTAGGCTCGCACTTGCTGCTGCAAGCGCAATAAATGCGGTTCGAAGTTTCATATCTTATCCTTGAGTCAATGCGTGATATCGCAGCTTGATAATTTACACTGCTCACTTTAACAGAAAATGAATGTAACAAGAGATAGTATCGCCTAAATTGTTATATAGATTGATATTTCACCACTCTCTGATGAGCTCTCTTTCTCTGATATTTAGAAATTTTTTCGCCCTTTTGGATGATGGTAACGGTGGGAGTAAAGTGTTTTCTGAAAAAATTGTTCATTTCCTAGACATTGCTAAGCAAGTTATGCTTATATGTCACACAATAAAACACCGTTCACTTAATTGATAATGATGGTAAACCACTCACTCTGATGTTGTTTGGATCATGAGATTTATGTGATGTGTTTTGTTCCAGCTTGCAAACTGTAAATTAAAACAGCATTTAAATATAAAAATACGCCTGCATACTGACAGGCAATAATAAGAAATGGATTTATGAAAAAGACACTAACGCCTTTAGCCTTAGTCGGTGCGCTTGTTGCACCTATGGTCGTTGTTTCCAATGTGGCTGCTGAGCCAGTTGCATGGGATAAGCAAGATCAGACATGGTTAACACAAGAATCAGAGCATTTCTCAGTGAGCTTTCGTAATGGCCATGAGCAAGATGCCAGCCGCGTATTAGATATCGCCGAAAGAATACATACTGAATTACTCCCATTCTTCAAAACAGCGCCAAGCCTAAAGACACAGCTTGTTCTCGTTGATGACGTGGACATGTCAAATGGCTGGGCGACCCCTGTTCCTTATCCTCAAATTCGGTTGTACATGTCACCACCAAGTGAAGCGAGCAGTTTAAGCTCGAATGATGAGTGGATGCATACGCTACTGCGCCACGAATACACGCATATCATGCAGATGGAATTGGGTAATGGTGCCGTAAAAGGTATTCGCCATGTTCTAGGGCGACATGCCTTTTTGTTCCCACATGCGTTGACTCCAACCTTGCTTCTTGAGGGTTTAGCGGTTTATTTAGAAACTAATAAAGCCTTAGGTTATGGTCGCTTGCAAAGTAATCTATTCGATATGCAAATGCGAATGGAAGTTGCGGAAGGGAAGAAGTCTTTAAAACAAGTGGTTTCATCTGCCCGTGAGCTGCCATTCAATACACATTATCTTTATGGCGCGTACTTTTACGAGTATTTAGCGACAACCTATGGTGAAAAAGCCATTGAAGAATACATGCAAGACTATAGCCGTAAAGTTATTCCTTACTTCTTGATTAGTGGTTCAGCTAAAAGGGCGTTTGGGAAAGACTTTATGACGTTATGGCAAGATTTCGAGTCGTATTTAGATAAGAAATACTCGGCACAAATTGCCAGCCTTGAAACCAGTGCTGTTACAGGGCAAGACATTCAGACTAACGTTTTTCAGCAAATAACGGCGCCAAGCGAACTTGGGTTATTAGTGAATCGATCGAATGGTGAAGATCGACCAGAGCTAAGCACTTTAAAGCGACAACGTGGCGATGCTCAGTGGACGCCCGTAGTGCATACCAAGGGTATTTCTGCGCTGGATACACATCCGCAGGCTGGTATTGCAGCTTCACGCGCGATCAGCTATGCCGATGGACGTTTGACGAATGATATTTTTATCTACCAAGCGGGTAGCTGGACGCGTGTTACCAATCATTCGCGCTTCCAAACAGTACGTTGGATGCCTAATGGCCAGCAGTTAGTGACTAGTCGTAAAGTTGGTGGTCTCAGCGAGCTATGGTTGATCGACGCTAAACCTGACGGCCAGCAAGAAAAGCTGTGGCAAGGTGAAAAAGAGTTTGTGTTGGGTGACTATACAGTGACGGCTGATGGTACTGCGGTTATTGCTAGCTTGAAACGCCCACAGCAAGGTTGGAACCTCGAACGGTTTGATTTGACTACACGGACATGGCATGCATTAACAGACACGAAAGCAATTGAACGAACACCTGTCATGCTGCCTGACGGTCGTGTGATGTTCAGTGCTGACTATGATGGGGTTTATAACATTTATGCGATGGATGTTGAAACTGGCGAAGTAGAACAGTGGACCCGTGAAGTTGGTGGTGCTTTTGCGCCTCAATGGCAACCAGGGCTGGGCTTAGTGTATCAAGCTTATGGCTCTAATGGTTATACGCTACGTGAAATTATACAGCCTAGCGCTATAAAAACATTCACTATTGCAAGCCAGCAAGGGCGTTATGATTACCCGCCTGCGGTTGTCGATTCCGTGGAGAAATCACAGCCAAAACCCTACAGCGCGCTTTCAACCTTATACCCGCGAAGTTGGTTGCCTGTATTAAGTATTGATGACCAACAGTCATTGGTTGGTGCGACAACGTCTGGGACCGATGCGTTGAATCGCCACAGCTATCTAGTGTCAGCGAGTTGGGATTTCTCTAATAGCTTAGCCAACTACAATTTGCTCTATCAGTATGATACACGTTGGCTACTATCTGCATCGCGTAGTTATGAGTTTGAAAAGGCGAATAAAGAAAAGGATCAATATCGTATTACGAGTGAAGATAATATTGCCGTTCAGCGTGCGAATATTGTGAATGCTTTTGAAGACCAATTAAGCCTAAATGCAGGGGTCACTTGGAATCATGAAGCTGTGGAGTCTGAGCCAACCAATAGTACGTTGAAGCCATTTAATAGCACCAATGAAGCCTTAGTGGGTCTTGGACTTGTGTTTGATAATCGTGAAGGCTATCTGAATGTTCCTGGCACAGGGTGGGGACATTATGCTGATTTGATTGTTGAAACCAACGAGGCCTTTAAAACTGATTACCAAGGCCAGAAATATCAAGCTCAGTGGTTAGGAACATGGGACTTACCTTCTCGTATGACACTAACGGCCCGTTTAGGCGCAGGTTATGCCGATAGCGGGGCAAAAGCCTTTCGTTTAGGGGGGAATAAGACTGCAGAGGAAGCGGTACGCTTTGGTCGTGATACACAAGCATTGCGTGGCTATGATGACAATGTACAACGTGGACATCGTTACTTTACCCAGCGTTTGGAACTTGAATCTTGGCTTGGACGAGTTGAGAAAAACTGGGATCTTTACCCTGTTGGTTTAGGGGACATTTCGGGTTCGGTTTTTGTTGATTCTGGTGCGATGTGGGATAGTGGTCAAGAAAGGCAACAACTCACAGGTGCGGGTTTACAGTTAACCGTAGAAGCTAAGTTAGGTTATAACTTAACTTTACCTGTTTCGTTTGGTTATGCACGCGGCCTAGACAAAGACTTAGGTCAAGATAAGTTTTATGTGCAGCTAAAAGGTAACTTCTAATCGTAACTCTGATGCCTATAAGAGGCGATTAGTTAGACTTCTCCCTGAACAAAGAAGCCCAGTAAATACTGGGCTTCTTTTTATTCGTTAATTTGCGATTACTTCACGTAACACGCAAAACCTTTCAGGTAGAAACCTTCAGGGTAAGCACTGTCTAGTGGGTGATCGGCCGCTTGGCTGAAACGCTCAATAAACTGTACTTCACGGTGTGCATCAAGTGCTGCATCTGCAATGATTTTTTGGAATAAGTTGTTGTCCATTAAACCAGAGCAAGAGTAAGTTAGCAGTGTGCCACCAGGTTTCAATATCTGCATCGCTAGCATGTTGATATCTTTGTAACCACGGCATGCACCTACAAGCTGGTTTTTAGACTCAGCAAATTTAGGTGGGTCCATGATAACCACATCAAAAAGCTCACCGCGTTCACGGTATTCACGCAGTAACTTAAATACGTCAGCATTTAAGAACTCAGCGTTTTCAACTGGAAGGCCATTAATCTCAGTATTCAAACGTGCAGTATCCAGCGCATGCTGCGAAACATCAACGTTTACAACTTTGCTTGCGTTACCTTTTAGGGCATATAAACCAAAGCCACCTGTGTAACAGAAACAGTTGAGCACGCGCTTACCGTTTACGTATTTCACTGCAGCTTCACGGCTATCACGTTGGTCGAGGTAGAAACCCGTTTTGTGGCCACCCATGATATCTACATTGATTTTCACACCGTTTTCTTCAATAACCACAAATTGTGGTGGTTCTTGGCCTGCAAGTACGCCAGTGCGAAGTTTCAGACCTTCTTTTTTACGAACGGCTACATCTGAACGTTCGTAAATATTGCAATCTGGGTAGCATGTATTTAGCGCTTCAATCAGTGCGTCTTTTTGTGCTTCAGCACCGGCACTTAATAGCTGACAAACAAAGTAGTCTTGGTAACGGTCAATGGTGATACCTGGTAGACCATCAGATTCCGCTGCAATTAGGCGGTAGCCAGTTAGACCATCACGCTCAGCTAAAATGTCACGTAGACCTTGTGCTTTTTGAATGCGATTAATGAAGAAGTTAACGTCAACTTTTTCTTTTTTATCGAACGTCCAAACACGAACACGGATTTGAGATTGTGGTGAGAAAGCACCACGAGCAAGCCATTCGCCTTTGTGGTCGTAAACGTCAACTGTTTCACCCAGTTCAGGTTTACCTTCAATGCGTTGAATGCCGCGAGAAAAAATCCAAGGGTGACGGCGGCGAAGCGACTTTTCACGTCCCTTTACCAAATAAATAGATGCTGTCATGACGAGCCTAGTAGGGTATTCAGATTGGGGCGCATAATAGCAACTTCTGGTCTTAATACCAATCTGAACAATGTATTGAGCTTATTTGACGCGTATCGTGGTGTCAGGCAAGGAAAATGAAAGAGGGGACGTTGGGAGTAAGTGATGGGCTTTAAGTTAAAAAAACAAGCCGCTAAAGCGGCTTGTATATGAGGCTTTGACAGGTGCTTTGGTTAAGCCTTTAAACCACTCATTAATGATTCAAGTACATCAGCTTGTTGGTTTAATCTTTCGATCTCACCTGATGATGCCGCGATCATTTCCGCAATTTGACGAGATTGCTCACGCACTTGCTCTACACTATTAGCGATGTTGTCAGCTACAGCACCTTGTTGCTCAGCGGCAGCTGCAATTTCTGTACTACGATCGGATATCTGTTGGTTACGCTCGGTAATTTGCCCGATATCACTATCAACATTATCCATTAGTTGCTCACTGTTTGATGCATGACTAACGGTATTCTTCATCACAGACATTAGCTGCTGGCTATTCGCTTGCAGTGCTTCGATCATTTGCTGAATTTCGACCGTTGCACTTTGTGTACGACCAGCAAGGGTACGTACCTCGTCGGCAACCACGGCGAAACCTCGCCCTTGCTCACCTGCGCGTGCTGCTTCAATTGCCGCATTAAGGGCTAGCAGGTTGGTCTGCTCTGAAATGCTATTGATGGTTGTGACAACGTCATCGATTTTTGCTGCATTGCTATCAAGCTCGTTGACTGCATCAGAAGCTTGGTTAATTTCACCTGACAGGGTAGAGATAGCAGATTTGGTCTCATTGACTTGTTCACGGCCCTTTTCGCTCACCGCTTGTGCTTCACGCGTTTGATCAGATGTATCATGTGCATGCGTGGCAACTTCACGAATCGACGATGCCATCTCTTCTGTCGCGCTGGCAAGTGAGTCAAGGTGCTGCTGTTGACCAGAAGAAAGTGATTCACTTTGAAGAGTACTTTGACGTAGCTGGCTGCTGATCTGCTGCATTAAGGCAGTGGCTTCTTGTGTTGCTTGAACCAGTTTTTGTTCACGCTCAGCGACACGGTCGATAGTGATAGCTATCATGCTAAATTCATCACGTACTGGGAAGAAGTTTAATCGTCCCGTCAAATCACCGTCTGCTAAGCCTTGTAGGGCTTTATGCATGGTAAACATCGCACCGCCAATGAATGACATGATGTAATACACTGAAGCTAGCATGATGAGTAGTAAAGCTGATGAAAAACCAATTTGAAGTGGTGATAAATAGCTGAAAACACTTGGGGATTCAACCGCACTAATGCTGTAGTTCATTCCTTGAACGGTTGAAGAAATCTCGCCTGAACCTACCCGTAAACCACTATTGATAAGCAACGAATTTGCTTCTGTTCGATCCACTTGCTTGGCAGAAAGCAGTGCTGACATAGAGGCAACATGATTTGTTGTATTTTCAATACGGTGCTTACCCGCAGTATCGACTAGAATTGCACTGACGCTGATAACGGCAATAAAAGGCAGAAGAAAAAGCAGATAGAACTTTTCTTGTAGTTTCAGGTGAATAAGGTATTTATCAATCCATCGAAAAGCGACTTCTTTCATGTGTGTTCCTATATAAACGGTAGTATGCAGCTAGATAATAAAGCTGATAAATATATATCGTGCAGGTGAATGTAATCTTGAGGTGAGCCATGTCACAGATTTGTGTAAAAGCAAGGATAAAAGGACGAGTTCAAGGTGTTGGGTTTCGTTTTCATACCGCCCATCAAGGCTTAAAATATGGTTTAACAGGCTATGCGAAAAACTTGCCTGATGGTTCAGTTGAAGTGCTTGCGTGTGGTCATGAAGAGGCAGTAACACAGTTGCTGGCGTGGTTACAAGAAGGACCAAAAACATCTGTGGTAACAAGTGTAGAGGCGGATGAAGTGGAATGGCGCCACGTTGATGGTTTTGAAATATTGTAGAGGCAGGATAAAAAAGAGCAGCGATACCGTGAGGGGAAGCTGCTCGTTTTAAGCTAGATACATTTTACGGGCTTAGGCAGACCTGCAAGTTTAGTTGCTTGCTTTGCTGGCCCTTTAGGGAATAGCTTATAGAGGTAGCGAGAGCTGCCTTTTTCTTCACCGTACTTTTTCGCCATGGCCTTAACAAGCATACGAACAGCAGGGGAGGTGTTGAATTCTATATAGAATTCACGCACGAAATGAACAACTTCCCAATGTGCTTCTGATAGCTCGATGCTTTCTTCTTCTGCCAGCATAGGGACAAGTTCGGGTGTCCAATCCTCAACGTTTTTTAAGTAACCTTGAGCATCGGTTTCAATGGTTTTACCTTGGAATTCAAGCATGGTACGCCTCAACATTTGGAACGCTGCCAGAATAGTGATTCAAGGGAACTGCTGCAAGTAGAAGTTATTATTTTTCCTGTTCAGTAAGCTGAGACTCTTTTATTTGGCTGGTGGCGAGTCATGACACCTTGGTGCGAATTGCAGACATAAAAAATGCAGACATAAAAAAAGCACCTCGAAGGTGCTTTTTAAAATATCTAGTAGCGATTAATCGTCGCCACCCATGATGCCTAATAGTTGAAGTAGGCTCAGGAATAGGTTGTAGATAGATACATACAGCGTAACAGTAGCTGAAATGTAGCTTGTTTCACCACCGCGGATGATTGACTGTGTTGTCAGCAGAATTGCTGCTGAAGAGAACAGTACAAACATTGCGCTAATTGCTAGAGAAAGCGCAGGTAGTTGTAGGAAAATATTTGCGACTACAGCGGCAATAATTGCGAAGAAACCCGCCATTAGCATACCGTTAAGGAACGATAGGTCACGCTTAGTGGTTAGTGCGTAAGCAGAACAAGCAAGGAAAGTCAGTGCTGTACCACCTAGTGCAGTAATAATCGCATCACCCATACCTGCACCTAAGTACATGTTTAGGATTGGACCTAGGGTGTAACCCATAAAGCCAGTTAGTGCGAATGTAAAAACAAGACCCATTGAGTTATTACGGTTCTTTTCAGTTAAGAACATTAAGCCGTAAAAACCAACAAGCGTAATGATCAGGCCTGGATGCGGAAGGTTCATCGCCATTGCGAAACCAGCAACAACAGCAGACCAGACTAATGTCATTGAAAGTAAGAAGTAGGTATTACGAAGTACCTTGTTTGTAGAAAGCACGCTTTCGTACGCACCACTATGGTTGACACTACGATCGTTCATGAAGACTCCCCTTAGGGTTAATAATATTGTTATCTGTTAAGACATATATGGGGTTAAAAGTTCATTAATGCAAGTTTATAGCCGCATTTTATTACGAGTAACCCAGCTATGCCTCAGAGCTAGTGGCTAGATGATACTTAACATTTCGTTAGCGTGAGCGTCGAAGTTGTAAATGAATGTTACAGTTCACCATTTCTATGAGTGAAATCACAATTTGCATTGCAAGGAAAGAGCCCTCTGCTCAATGTATAACCAAAACAAAGGGCTGTGATACTATCGAGGCTAGTGCTAATGCAAGATCTGACTCAGGAAAAGCTGAGTGCGATCAGACTGAGGGTTATCAAAGAAGTCTTGTGGGTTATTTTCTTCAATGATTTCACCCTGATCCATAAATATCACGCGATCTGCGACTTGGCGTGCGAAGCCCATTTCATGTGTCACACATAGCATTGTCATCCCTTCATTAGCGAGCTCAACCATGACGTCTAATACTTCACGAACCATTTCTGGATCCAGTGCAGAAGTAGGTTCATCGAACAGCATGATTTGTGGATTCATGCAGAGCGAACGTGCTATCGCAACACGTTGCTGTTGGCCACCAGATAATTGGCCGGGGTATTTGTCAGCCTGATCAGGGATCTTCACGCGTTCGAGGTAACGCATGGCAATTTCATCGGCTTCTTTTTTAGGCATCTTCTTTACCCAAATAGGTGCCAGCGTGCAGTTCTCTAACACAGTTAAGTGAGGGAAAAGGTTGAAATGCTGAAAGCACATGCCCACTTCTTTTCTCACCAGCTCAATGTTTTTAAGATCGTCGGTTAGTTCGTTACCCGCGACTAATATTTTCCCTTTCTGGTGCTCTTCAAGGCGGTTAATACAACGGATCATGGTCGATTTACCTGAACCTGAGGGGCCACAAATAACGATTTTTTCGCCTTTAGTCACGTTAAGGTTGATGTTTTTTAGCACATGGAATTGCCCATACCACTTGTTGACATCTGTTAGCTGGATCATCGGATCCGTGATAATCGTGTTGTCTGTCATAATGCAGTCCTTGCTTAACGTTTATGGCCGGTATGCAGCTTATTTTCTAAATAAATGCTGTAACGAGACATACTGAAACAGAAAATCCAAAAGACGAGAGCAACAAAAACATAGCTCTCAGTGGCGAACCCAAGCCAATTGGGATCGGTATTCGCTGCTTGACCGATACCGAGTACATCGAACATACCTATGATGAGCACTAAACTGGTGTCTTTAAACAGGCCGATGAAGGTGTTTACAATCGAAGGGATTGTAATTTTTAATGCTTGCGGTAAAACAATTAGATACATTTTTCGCCAGTAGGTCAGCCCTAATGCATCTGCTGCTTCATATTGCCCTTTGGGGATAGCTTGTAAGCCGCCACGTACTACCTCAGCCATATATGCTGCGCTAAACATAACCACCCCAATTAAGGCTCGTACTAGTTTGTTCATTTCCATTTCACTAGTTAGGAACAGCGGTAACATCACAGATGCCATGAAGAGAACGGTAATGAGTGGTACGCCACGCCAAATCTCGATATAGACAGTACAAATGCTACGAATGATTGGCATGTCTGAACGTCTACCAAGAGCAAGAAATACCCCAATCGGTAGAGAGACAACTATCCCGACGATAGCAATGATCAGGGTGACTAATAGGCCGCCCCATAAATGTGTTTCAACAACTTCTAGCCCGAATAGACCACCATAGAGCAAGATGGCAGCAAAGAAGGGGTAGATATTAACGAATACGAGCCAAATCCATTTCCGACCCGGTGTGGACTCGATGGCTAATAACGCGATAAAAATGGCCAAGGTAAAGTAAAAAAGTTGCGGTCGCCATAACTGGTCTGAAGGGTAGAAACCAAACATAAACTGCTCAAAACGCACATTGATAAAAACCCAACATGCTCCTTCGCTAGTACAGTCATTTCGGGTTGTTCCTACCCAGTCTGCGGTTAAAAAAGCCCAATCGATAATATTCCAAAGGCCAACTAAGGTGATATAGCCGAGTACAAAGGTCAAAATCGTATTGAGTGTTGATGAGAACAGGTGTTTTCTCGACCAACCGACAATACCAATTGTATTGGATGGCGGCGGTAGATCAGGTTGGAATTGATGCTTACTCATACATTACCTCTCCACCAAAGCGACTTTGCTGTTGTAGATATTCATTAAGTACGATGTCACCAAACTTAATGTGAGGTAGACCCCCATCGTCATTGCAATAATCTCTATTGCTTGTCCTGTCTGGTTGAGTGTTGTACCTGCAAAAACTGAAACCAAATCGGGATAACCTATTGCCATAGCAAGCGATGAGTTTTTGGTTAAATTCAGATACTGGCTAGTGAGAGGTGGAATAATGATGCGAAGAGCTTGTGGAATCACGACAAAGCGGAGCGTTTTACCTTGCGGTAATCCCAGCGCTAAAGCGGCTTCTGTTTGACCATAACTTACGGCATTAATGCCTGATCGCACAATTTCAGCAATGAAAGAGGCGGTGTAAATACTCAGTGCTAATAACAGCGCAGCAAGTTCGGGCAGGATGCTGATCCCCCCGCGAAAGTTAAAGCCTTTCAGCTCTGGGTACTCAAGTGAAATTGGCATACCAGACACAAAATATGTCGCAAACGGTAAGGCAATTGTCAAAAGTAATACAGTACGTAAAATTGGTGATTGCTCACCTGTTAAGCGTTGTTTACGTGTGGCCCAAATTGCATAAGCAATACTGCATACTAAACCTATGAGGAATGCTAACCCTATCCAGATAGAACCCTGCTCAAAAACGGGCTTGGCAAAATACAATCCGCGAACATTAAGAAATACGCTTTCCCCAAAACTCAGGCTTTGGCGAGGAGAGGGCAGCACTTGCAATACGGCAAAGTACCAAAAAAAGATTTGTAGCAAGAGTGGAATATTACGAAAGGTTTCAATGTATACGGCCGCTAAACGACTAACAATCCAGTTGGACGACAGTCGAGCGATACCTATGATGAATCCCAGTATTGTCGCTAAAATAATGCCAAGTACAGACACTAGCGCAGTGTTGAGTAGCCCGACAATAAAAGTGCGCCCGTACGAGTAAGTTTCATTATATTCAATCAGGGTTAAGCCAATGCCAAAGCCTGCCTCTTGCTCTAGGAAGCCAAAACCTGTGGCAATACCGCGAGCATCGAGATTAGCGAGAGCATTACTGACGATGGTATACAAAAAGAAAAAGAGCCCAACAACGGCTAAAGCTTGAAAAATAATGGCACGAAAAGTGGGATTATATAACAAGCTTTGCTTCTTATCGGTTGGGAGTGATACTTCCGATGTATTTGTTGTTTTAGGAGCCATACAACAACCTCAGTCCCTAGGTGCTAAAAAGTGATGTGACGCAAGGTGATAGGTGTTAGGCGTGGACATTTAGCTAACGGGCTAAAACCTATAGTTAAAAAGAGAGGTGGCATCATGCCACCTCGCTATTTTTTATGATGATTAACGGATAGGTGCTGCGTAAAGAATACCGCCGTCTTTCCATAGCGCATTCAAGCCACGTTTGATTTCAAGCGGTGAGTTTTCTCCGATAGTACGATCGAAGCTCTCGCCATAGTTACCTACTTGTTTCACAATTTGGTAGCCCCAATCATCACGTAGCCCTAAGCCTTTACCTTTAGGGCCATCAAGACCAATAAGTCGACGAATGTTTGGATCATTCGATTTTTTCATTTCATCCACATTTGCTGAAGTGACACCGTATTCTTCAGCATTGATCATGGCATTAAGCGTCCACTTCACAATGTTGAACCACTGATCGTCACCTTGGCGAACAACTGGGCCGAGTGGTTCTTTCGAGATAATTTCCGGTAAAACAACGGCTGAACTTGGATCTTTAAGGTTTAAGCGAAGTGCGTATAGGCCTGATTGGTCTGTGGTCAATACATCGCAGCGACCAGAGTCAAACCCTGCTGAAGTTTGTGGTGCTGTATCGAATACAACCGGATTATATTTCATGCCGTTTACACGGAAGTAATCGGCAAGGTTAAGCTCTGTGGTTGTACCTGATTGCACACAAATAGCGGCGCCATCAAGCTCTTTGGCACTAGAGACTCCTAGTTCTTTTTTCACCATAAAGCCTTGACCGTCGTAGTAGCTTACGCCAGCAAAGTTAAGGCCTAATGAAGTATCACGGTGAAGTGTCCATGTTGTATTGCGAGATAGTACGTCAATCTCGCCTGATTGAAGGGCGGTGAAACGTTCTTTTGCTGTTAGTGGAATATATTTTACTTTTGACTTATCACCGACAGTTGCCGCCGCGATTGCTTGGCAAAATTCAACATCAATGCCTTCCCATTCACCTTTAGAGTTTGGGTTTGAAAAGCCAGGTAAACCAGCGCTCACGCCACACTGGACATAACCTTGTTTCATGACTTTATCTAGCGTGCCATCAGCTGAAGCATTAGCTGAAAATAGTGCAGTTGAGGTGGCGAGTACCGCAAAAACAACTGAAAATTTGTTAGCCATTAGTACCTTCCTTTGTAAGTTTGTGAAGCAGTAGAGCACTGTCACAATGCATAATGATGCAAGAAGCACCATGTCTTTTGTATATAGTAAACATACTGTTAACAAAACTAAGTATAGAAACAGATACGGGTTCGTCTAACATCGAGTGTCGAATTCCTCACATTTTTTTCATTTAAGCAAAGCTGAATAGAATGAATTGCTTGCAATTAGACTTAACAATAGAGATGAAAAAACGGATGAGGCGGATTGGTGGAGCGTTTTAATATACCTAAAAGCAATACATTGAAATTATATGTTGAACTAACCTCTTGTTTGACTAGATTCTGAGCGGTTGGCATTTTTTATTAGAATTAGAGCTTTACATGTTTTTCATGACTCTATATTATTCGCCGCACTTACGGAGAGATGGCTGAGTGGTTGAAAGCACCGGTCTTGAAAACCGGCATACGTTTATAGCGTATCTAGGGTTCAAATCCCTATCTCTCCGCCACATTCGAAAAAACCGCTGAAACTTCAGCGGTTTTTTTTCGCCTAAATTTTGTGATTAAAGATAGGGTGCCGAACCCTAGAACAGGGTTCACCTGAGCGAAGCGAAAGCACATTGCCCGTGCCGAAGGCGCGAAAAGGCAATAGCCCGAAGGGCGCGAGCTTGCGAGCAGTAAATCCCTATCTCTCCGCCACTTTCAAGAAAGGCGCTAATTTATTAGCGCCTTTTTTACGTTTGAGCTAAGTGGAAAGGATTTGTACCAAATCCGCCATACCTAAATTTCCCCACCATATTAGGAAAACAGCTAAACCTCTTCTTACTGGCGCCTTAGTAGCACGTTAGGCCTCTTTTATGATGAACACCTTCTGTGTAAATACTCTGTTGATAGTTAATAATAGTTCTGATGAAAGCATGCATATTAATAAAAAAGGTAAAAACAACAACCATGTAATTAGTTCATTATTATATCCATGGGCATAATTCTCAAAAGGAAAACGTAAGAAACCATTAACTAGAAACAAAGGCATTGAAATCTTACCAAAATATGCGAATACCTTGTAGGTGGTTGATGTAGGTTTCATTGTGGTTATTTTATCATAAGTAAATAAAATCAAGATTAAAAAAGCCATGAAATGGCTAATAAGGAAAAAATTAAAATGGAAATTACCTAAAGAAAATATAGCTAAGGCAATATACCCAAAGGACTTTGGTATATTTACCTTTTGTTTAGAACTCATGAGTATACCTAGAGCAAGAAGAGGGAAATGTCCTATTACTGTAAAAAATAAGCTAATACCAAATATTTCGCCAGAAAATAAATACATTATTATAATCGAGAGTATTAATGGTAGGGTCAAAATGATATTCCCATACTTATTTCTCATGTTAATAACAAAAGGGAATATTAAGTAAAATTGAAATATCATGGATAAAAACCACCATGGACCAACAAGAGAAAATCCTTGACCAGGATATAAGTTATATAACAATGTCAGTTTAAGTAGTATTGCATCATATGATGAAGCGATAAAAAGTATTACACCATCCATTCCCTTGCCTAATAGAAGTGGTTTTAATATTCCTATATATGAAATGTAAAACAGAATGCTAATTAAAAACATAGGGTATATTTTTATCAATCTGTTTTTCAAAAATGGTAGTGTTTCACATTGTTTATTTTCGTACTTTAATGCCAAGCCGTAAGCACTAAAGAAAACAAAGAACTGAACACCGAAATGTCCAAAGTATGAAAACATTGCTCTAAGTATACCTGATGGTTCATTTAAAAAAATATCGAATAGCGCGTAAATGGTGTTTTCATTAAAGTACATCTCATTTTCTTTAGGGGAGGGAAAGCGATGCATAAAGTTATGCGTGACAATTAATAGAATGCCTAATCCTTTATAGAGATTAACACTATCCTTATTTATTCCGTTCCACTTCATAGGCTTCCTTGTCATGCTTAGTGGCACAAAGTTTAAATTTAGTTATTTTGCTAACTATTAAGAATAGTTCAAATATATTGTAAATCAATTGACTTGTTTGGTTTCGTTGTCTAAGTTAAATTTGATGGTAGATGCTATTGTGAGTAAATTGCTATAGGCAAGGAGTGCTTCAATGAATAATATTAAATACCTGTTATTGTCTCTATTCATTGTGCTATTCACATCTGCTTTTTTTCTTTATGCAAATCAAAGCTTTTTATTTGGTCGAGACTCTGTTAATTTTTCAAGTGTCTTAGGTGTCTTTATACGCTCATCTATTGAGCTGAGCTTGATGTTTATTCTTTTATCCTTTTTTAGAAATAGATGGATTCGAGCGGGAATCAGCATACTATTTGCCCTGATATTAACCTTGGTGCTAAGTTTTGAGTTGAAGTATGGAGGTTTAAGTCACGGTATTGTTGCTTCCGTTATTGATTCTACAGTAAAGGAAAGCTATGAGTATGTTTTCTCTGTCAATCTAGGTGTTGAAGTTTTATTTTTTATTTTGTTGTTTATTTTGATGCTTTCTATCTCCAGCATTAAATCAAATTGCGTTTACTTTTTTTATATCCCATTGTTAATTTCATCTTTGTTAGTTTTATCTTTTTACCATAGTAAAAAAGAGCGCGATGACGGCGGTGAGAAAGAACCCTTGTTTGCGTATTCAAGTAACATTTTAAGCTTTGCAAATACAATAAAAGAAACATTTGAATTTATAGAAAGTGAAAAGGTTCCTATTGTAAATAAATGGTCTGCAGTTAAAGTTAGTGATGAAAATGTAAATTATGTGGTAATTATAGGTGAGTCGGTTCAGCAAAAAATGTTCAAAGATGAGGTCGTTTCACCAGCATTCTCCGAAATAACACAACATTGGCTTTCGTATACCAATGTTATTTCTCCTTCAAACTTAACTCGATTTTCTGTGCCAAGAATATTGAGTGTTAATAATAATGATAACGTGAATAAAAGCCTCAACATTATTGATTTAGCAGGTATGGCTAACTTAACGACACACTGGTTTTCAAATCAATCACAAACGGGCGTTCATGATTCTCCAATCGCTCAGCTATCGAGAAAAGCAGATCATGTGATTTATCATAGCTTCGATTTCAGTTTTGCTGGTTATGATTCCATTTTGCTTGACGACCTTAAATTTGCACTAACAAAAAACAGTGGCAATAATATGTTTTTTTTACACATGATGGGTTCACACCCCGATTTTTGTAATCGAGTTGAATATGATGAAGCCCATCCAAATTATATAAATCGAAATCAAAAATTATGTTACAAAGATTCGGTTCGTAGCTTAATCTACTTCATAGATGCGATAAGTAATATACTTTCTCATTACGATACGCCATATAAAATTGTTTACCTCTCAGATCATGGACTGACAGATATTAACGACTCACCATATAAAACACATGGAACAAAAAATAAATTCAGTCGAGATGCTGTTCATGTACCCTTTGTGTTTGTTGATTCAAGTATAGAGAGAGGTAATATTGAGTATGACGATAGGCTTTATTTCTTACGTGATTTTCCACATACCTTTGCAAGTTGGATTGGTGTAACGAGTGCTAACACTATGCCATCTCTCAGTATTGAAAAGTGCGACTCTTGTCAGGTGCCATATGTTTATGATGGAATTACCAAGAGACAGCTTAATTAGCAATTGCTTATCTAAAAAATAAGAGTGCAGTTAAAGAGGCCAGCACTTTAAATCGGCTGGCCACTGTCACGTAAAAGGATAAGCACTAAGTATTTGTAACGTGGTACTTATTGTTTTTTAAGTTGTAGGTAAGTCAGAACAGACAGGAAAGTGAAGAAAGCCGGATCACTCCAACCAAAACCAACAAAAATGCCTGTTACACCTGCATACACAGTAATGATCACCCCTAACATGTTCGAGATGAGTAAAGCGGTTAATAGTTTCTTAGCCGTAATACCTGCCTCGATGTCTTTCAACATTAAGCTAACAGCCGCAATACCCCCCAAGAAAATACTGGTATGTTGCGACAAGAAATACGCATATTGGTCGTTGATTTCGACGCCATACATAGGCCACATCATGCTTGGTACAAAAAACAGTGCCAATGCAAAAACAAAATAAATGCTGCCATGTAGTGTTAAAAATGTTTTGTTGGTCATTTTGCTACCTTATTGCTATGGCGATTAAGCCATTGGCCCTTTGTTGATGCTGGTTAGTGGTTCGTTTATGTCAAAAATAACGCCACGAACATCATTAACGCCCATTTTTTGTAAGCGTGCGGAATGCATTTCTAAATAGGCTTGGGCTGTTGCTTCATCTTCAAAAAAGTAGATGCCACCACCTAGCTTATCTTGCGCGCTTTCGGTCCAAATTTTCCAAATCATGCCGGGTTCTTGGTTGATAGACTCCGCTAAACCAACCAGTGCTGTTGCCATTTCTTCGCCAAATGGGCCATTAAAATCGAAATCAACTTGAAGTAATTTAGCCATGGGTATGTTTCCTTATAAATAAAAAATAGTCGATAAAGTTAGTGACCATATCGGCTGCCAGCTCTTTGCTATGGGTCTATTCTTATCTATAAAAAACGAACAGAAAAGTTCATAATGTTGCGGTTAACTGTGGAAAAATTAGACCAATGAGATTAAAGAGCACGTTAGAACAGTGGCTAACCCTGTATGAAATTGAGCGGGCAGGCAGCATTCAAGCAGCCGCAACGGCACTGAATAAGAGTCATACCACGCTGATATATGCAGTTAAAAAGCTGGAATCACAATTAGCGGTGTCCTTGGTAGAAGTACAAGGGCGTCGAGCTGTACTGACAGAAGACGGTAAATCGTTACTGCGTCGTGCTACAGCCATGCTAGAGCAAGCACGCGAACTGGAAGAAATAAGTGAGCAACTTGCAAAAGGATTTGAATCAGAAATCACCATAGCGGTTGATCACCTGTGTGATCTGTCATGGCTATACAGCCCGATGGCAGAGTTTGTGGCGCAGAACAGCACAACCTCGATTCAAGTTGTCGAGACATCTCTATCAAAAACGACGGATATGGTGGTTAATGAGCTAGCTGATATGGCCATCGTCAATTTGCCTATCACCAATTATCCAGCCGAAGCATTTGGCGTGACGTCTATGGTGCCTGTCGTGGCAGCGCATCATCCGTTAGCGTTGAAAGACACCTTATGTTTAGCGGATATGTCTACCACCACACAGATTGTTATTCGGGATTTAGGACGCACGCTTCACCAATCCGGCAAGCAAGACGTAGGCTGGTTGAAATCACGTCAGCGAATCACTGTCGATAATTTTGACCATGCTTTTCGTGCGGTGGAGCAAGGGGTAGGGTATTGCCGCCTTCCTGAGCATCTTGTGCAAAGTCGCCAGAACGACAGCGTCGTTGTACTGAAGGTTGAAAACGCCGATCAGTACCAAGTCCCTTTGCATTTAACGCTCCCCAAAGGCGCGAAAACTGGCCCCGCAGCAAAAAACTTTTATGATATTTTGCTACGCTCGGCCAGTTCAAGACGCTAACAATCTTTTATGCGCATTGCTTCACTTGCGCTGAATGCTTGCCAAGCAGTAACTGCGTAGGGGCATCTGGGTAAAAATCGCAAGGCGCAAAAATGTGCATGGGCCGCTCAGAATAAGGATGTCTGAACGTTAGCTCAGCGGCATGCAATTGAAGCCGTGGCGCCTTTGTGATGGCTGCTTCATGGGCATAGAACTGATCCCCTAAAATAGGGTGGCCGATTGCTTGAAGATGAACCCGGAGCTGGTGCGAACGACCTGTGGTTGGAAATAGCGCCAGTAATGTCGTTCCCTGATCTCGCGAGATCACCTTGTAGTGAGTCAGTGATGGCTTACCTGTATTGAAGCACACCTTTTGTAATGGTCGATTTTCCCAGTCGCAAGTTAACGGAAAATCAATCACCCCTTTGTTGTTTTCAACTTCTCCCCACACTCTTGCATAATAGAGTTTTTTGGTTTGCCTATGTTGGAATTGGCTTCGCATATGGCACTCAGCTTTCTTGCGAAGTGCGAGCACAATCAGGCCTGACGTTGCCATATCGAGGCGATGGATAATTTGAGATTGTGGATGCTCAGCCAATACGCGTGACCATACGCTGTCTTGGTGAGCGGGATCTCGACCTGGATTTGAAAGTAAACCTGATGGTTTGTTGATGGCAATAATATCTTTGTCTACGTATAAAACATCCAGCCATGGGGTCATGGGCGGATTATAGATAAAATCGGTCACGCAGTTTTTCTCCGATCAAGGGGAAGTCCCTCAATCACAATGTTGATCGAGCTATTTGATCTTTTTGGGGAGATCAATAAGGGTTGTTATGAGTTAAAACAGTTTGTCGAACACTGGGTGTGCTCGGTGTTTGTAATAAAAGGTGTTTTTAACAAACGACGTTCGTAAAAAGCCTAGTTATAAGAGATGTAATGGCTGCCGAGAGGTGTTCTTGCATGCAGGTATGAACTAGGTCTTGAATGTGGCGCGGATTCTACTCCAACATGCTCGAATGTGGGAATAATATTTTCATCTTTTTTATGTAAAGAGTGAGCAGCCGTTTGTAGCCATCGTGATGGTTTTGAATTCGCGACTGGCTGCTCATTGTCTACTGTGAACTTTTAGGTGTTAAGCGTAGTTTCACTGTCAGCACAACAACTGTTATTCGAAGGCGTTTCTACATTCACGTTGCTATTGGAAACGAGCAAGGTTTGCGTTAAGCATTGCTCCGTTAATGCCAAATAATAACCAAGACTTGGGTGTACTAAGGCCTCTTCTTTGCCTAGATCATCAAACAGCCGCACTTGTATGGCGTCTTTAAAATAGGGCTCAGCTTCGAATTGATTCACTTCTTGCTCACTCATTAAGCCCCCCTGAACATGTAGTGTGTCTTTAGAGGCTTGGCTGAGTTTAGCCAGATAACCGGGCTTCACCGTACATAGGTAGCGCTTTGCCGCGACATGAAGCTGAATGGGGTCTAGGATACTACTTGGCAGATAAGGGCGAAGAAAATCAGCGCCAATATCTTCATGGAAACCGTCTATGCCGTTTTTCGTAATATCTTCAGGCAACCCTAAAATTAAGTGACCAAAATCATGTAAAAAAGCGGCGACAACCAACTCGCGAGTGCCGTTTTTCTTTTCGGCAAAGTAAGCGGATTGCATCATGTGCTCTGCCATAGAGATACGTTCGCCGTAGGCGACATGACCGTTCTCGATGAACTGCTGGTGGATAAAATCGATAACTTTCATTATCGCTCTCCTTGAATGGTACGCATGGTACTCAGTAAGGAGTCTTTGTCGGCATAACAACCCTGTAAGTGACGCTCGCCTATTGCGGCCACCTCACGGCCATGCAGAACGCGTTCGTTATCAAACATCATTAATTCGCCAGGCTCTAGCTTGCAGGTGAACTTGCATTCTTCACTGTGTAGCACTTCCATAAAGCATTGGTAGGCCTCATAAAAAGCGCGCTGTTCATTGAATGGTAAGCGGATAGTTTGAATCGAACGGTTGTTAATGCGTACTTTCGTAACCTTACCTTGAGTATCTGTTTCAATAATGCTGCCGCTGCTTTGCAGATCGACTTCGGCACTTTTAAAGCGGTAGCTCAGTATGGTGCGGTTCAACATGTCGAAGTGATGTTTATATTGTTCTTTTACTATTTGCGCGGCATAAAACCCATCGGCTAGGGCGGTGATCCCACCTTCAGGTGCCGCCACCAAACAATGTAATAACTGCAAGCTAGGCACAGGGTGACGATAAGGGTTATCTGTATGCAAGCTCAGCGGTTTAGGCGTAAAAGCTAGATTCTCAGGGTTCTCTTTGGTGATGACCTCGAAATATTTACCGTAATTGGTTTCACGAACGTAACCGAATTTATCAACCACTTCTAGTAGTTGCTGATCGTGATTAGGCACATGATGAAGGAACGCAATGCCATGCGTATTAACATGATTAAGCCACTGATATTTTGACTCTGGCTTATCAAGGTCGCGATAATCAACACTGACTGCGGCTTGATCTAATTGGCTTCCCCATAACGTCATACCCTCATCAGTATTTGTCGTGTGGCTCATGGCTTCAGAAGGAAATAGAAGTGCGTGCGGGTAGACAGATTGATGGCCATCTTGCCATTCAACAAAGAGCTGATCGTTATCGTATTGGGCATCAAGGATCTGAATGTCGAGATTAAGGTTAATGACTTCTTGTAGTCGTTGCCCTGATGGGTGAAGACACTCTGCGCATGGGCAGTTATCACGTAGCCAGAAGAAATGAAATGGCGTGTTGTTAACCGTTAAGTGGTTGTCAAAAATCGATAATACATTCATGTTAATACTACTTCTAATTAGCTTCTGTTTTCAGTGCGAGATTCAAAATGCGCAGACCATTTTTTCAAAACAGCAGCGCGGTCATTAGCCATGGCATTAAAATCAATATCAGCAATGGCGGATTCAACATCGGGGTAGTTTTTCACATTGCCGTTGACCTCTTTATGGGCCACGACAGGGTAGACAGTGTTATAAAGCTCGTTGGCTTCTTTTGAGACAGACCAGTTCACCAAGGCTTGTGCGGCTTTAGAGTCGGTGTTCACCAAGGCGACCGCTTCGGTATCCCAGCCAATCCCTTCTGGCAGTATCAAATCAATAGGAGCCCCTTGTGATTTGAGCTTGGCGGCGCGAAGCGCGAACGAGATACCAATCACCGTTTCCCCTTGGGCAGATTCAACACAAGGCTTTGAGCCTGAATGGGTATATTTGGCGATGTTATTGTCTAATCGCGTCATGTAATCCCAACCTTGTTCGCTCCCCATTGTTTGTAACCATGCCGAGACTTGGGTATAGCCCGTACCTGAAGAACTTGGGTTTGGCATCACAATGTGGCCTTTGTAAATTGGTTTGGTGAGATCTTCCCATGTGGTTGGCTTTGGCAAGTTAAGCTGCTTGGCGATAATTTCGTTAAAGCAGACAACGTTGAAAAAAGCGTCGTGGCCATACCAAGCTTGATTGGCTTGAGGATCGAGCATAGTAGGTTTTAATGATTGCACACCCACAGGGGTAAAAGGCTTGATGACGCCTTGCTCTTTAAGTAGTGCAAGCGAAGAGCCAGCCAGTCCCCAAATAACATCGGCTTGTGTATTTTTCCCTTCTGCAAGCAACTTCGCGGTGATGACACCGGTTGAATCTCGGACCCAATTAATGTCGATATCAGGATGGCTTTTTTGAAATGTATTTTTAAAATCGGCCAACAAGTCGGTTTCAAAAGCGGTATAGACAGTGATTGTTTCTTTTGCGTAAACGTGGGCTGACGTAGCAAGTAATAGGGTTACGCCGAGGCAATGTGCAAGTTTCATTTTCCATCCTTAGTCATTGTGAGCTTGGTGATAATAAGAGTGGTTAATGAAGGCTAAGTGTGATTTTTGTTACGAATTGGTTAATGGTTTTCTTTGGGGAGGATGAGTGCGTTTTTACTATCAGGTGTTATACCGAAAAGTAGCGCGGTTTCGTATGAATAACGTACACCAGCTTGCCAGGTTTGATCGATGAAACAACGGCTTGTATAAATGCTGTTCGCTTGAGCTTTAATTTAAGAATTAACGGTTTACAGCATCCGAGGGAAAACCTACTATAAGCGCCATGGAGAGATGGCTGAGTGGTTGAAAGCACCGGTCTTGAAAACCGGCATACGTTTGTAGCGTATCTAGGGTTCAAATCCCTATCTCTCCGCCACATTCAAGAAAGGCGCTAATTTATTAGCGCCTTTTTTACGTTTGGGCGAAGTGGAAAGGATTTGTACCAAATCCGCCATACCCAAAGCGCTCCGCCATATTCGAAAAAACCGCTGAAACGTCAGCGGTTTTTTTTCGTCTAAATTTTATGATTAGAGATAGGGTGCCGAACCCTAGAGCAGGGTTCACCTGAGCGAAGCGAAAGCACATTGCCCGTGCCGAAGGCGCGAAAAGGCAATAGCCCGAAGGGCGCGAGCTTGCGAGCAGTAAATTCCTATCTCTTTGTTGATGGAATGAGTAAGTGTAGATGGCACTTTCTAACTCGCTTTTGCCCCAAAGTTTGATAGATATAAATATTCAATAGGCTTTTTTTCACAAAGAATACAGTCAATAATTTTGACTTGAACTAACAATGATTACTGTGAGAATGGCACTTCTAACCAAAAAGTAACATTGTTAGCTCTGTAAGTGGTTAGCGTTGATTCATCTGCGCCTGAACCGAAGTTGCGCCAAGGTGGGTAATACGATAAGGTTTTCCACCTTTCGAGCTGATCAGTTTTTTACTTTTCAACTTCTTAAAAGTGTCTATTTTACAATCAGATAGACCATAACCTTCTCTCGTAAAACAGGTGATTTCAGCTAACTTTCCAGCGTCATCTAGGTAGCGACGAATTTCGCCACCCATTGCTAATGTATGAAGCACTCTTTGTTCTTGCTTTGAAATATTCAAAGGATTTCTCCGTTTATATTGCTAAGTTTTCCTCATGGTTGAGTTGGAGTGTGTGTTTGTCGATCGCAGTATCAAACACGGTGTCTATACAATGCTAAGTAGTGTTTTAGTCAAAAATTGCCTTTTACTTTTTCTAGATTCATGGAAGCCGCGAAGACTTCTGATTAAAAACGATTTGATATGAGAGATGAAGCCTCTACTTCCACTCTTAGATTTGATCGTCTGGGTTGCTCCACATAATTGGGTTAGCGAATACACCTTTAATGGTTGATGAAGATTTGCCAATGCCCTCAAGCACCCCTTGTGTTAATTCACGAGCAAACCAAAAGTCAGGTGATTCACCTGTGCCGACAGGTAATTCAACATTATGTTTGGCGTTAAAACGGCGAGCATAATGTTTTGGATCTCCGAGAACAAAGACGACATCAGCGTCTAATTCGCTCTCAGCTTGTTCCATTAATTTTGTCGCATAACCTTTACCTTGATGTTCTGGTCGTACTGCTAACGGAGCTAATACAAAGCACTTTAGATTGGGCGCTTTATCAATTGTGATTGGGGTGTAGCATGCGTGTGCAACTCCCTGATATACGATTGAATAGTTACCCTCTGCAATTAAATCTTCTGCAAATTGAGCGTACAATTTTGCATGTGCTTCTGTGTAAAAATCATCTGCATTAAAGGCTTCAAATTGAATTTGATAAGGTGTTTTCATTGTTTTATTCCTTTCATTTAAATACCAACCAGTTGGTATGTTTGTTATTGTTAAAAAAATCACGCATTAATACGTGATTTCAATAGGTTACTGGCAGTATTTTTTTGTGAACTCTATCTGGATTGCTTCGATAGGAAAATCATCATTTAACAAGTAGTTCATGGCTATGCCGTCAATCTCAGCAATAAACATCTTTGTGATTATTGTTGGATTATCGTGTCCTAACCTGCGAAAAACCTCTTCAGTTGAGGCTTGCAGGCCCTGATACCTCTCTTCAATAAGATCGGCAACGATAGCCCGTGTTACTGGGTGAACCATGACATTAAAGTTGAACTGGTACATCAATCGGTGTTCAGGAATTGTCATTCCGTCAAAGACCGACTTAATCAGCGATGACAACACATCATCTTCAATGTGTTGATCTTGCTTATCTGCTTCTTCTATAAACTCAGTGATATAAAGAAATACCGCTCTTAAAATCTCATCTTTATTCTTAAAGTGATGGAAGACTGTTCCCTTTGAAACTTCCGCAACTTCACAGATAAGTGAGACAGGCGTTTTCTCAAACCCTTGGCTCGCAAACAACTCAGTTGCTGCTTCAATGACTCTTTGCTTTCTACTCATTTGTCTTCCCAAAAAATAAAAAACCGACCAGTTGGTATGTAATATATTCTTTGTTTTGGTTACTGTCAAATGAACATGTACATTTCTATTTCAAACCTCAAATCTAAGAGTTGCTCAAATAGTTTTGTCCAAAAACACGGTGCCACGGCTCATAGCTACAGATTAAGTTTCTTTGCAACCTTAGTCGCCACGGCGATGATTTCAGACTCTTGTTGAGAAGAAATAGATGACATGTTGTAGAACAAAATACAGTCTTGGCGCACCATTCTTGGGGCTTCTTGTAGTTCTACTTCTCGAATATCACCACTTGCGATGTGTTGGCTCATCTTATCGGGTGAGCACACTGTCCATCCGCCCAGTTTTAGTTTATCGATGAGTAAGTGTTGCGAGCTGACAATCTCAAATTCGCTGCTGAGCTTAGTGTGTCTTAACTCATTGGCGAGGTCATTTTCTGTTATAAGCTGGCGAAAAGTGGCTAACTCAGCGATAGATACTGGTTTGTTCGGAATTGTTGAGTTGGTAGCAGTAAAGATGCTCAGATGAAAAGAGCCCAGGTTGATACTGCCAATGCCCGCGCTAGGGTGGAGGTTACCCATGCCCGGCATGATAGCAAACAGTGCATCGCCGTCTTCTACTTGCTGTAAACAGTGGTTTCTATCTCGTTGCAACCAGTTAATGATCATGCTTGGTTGAAGCGATTTAATCTCTGACTCGATACTCAACAGCAATTGTGAGGGGATTGAGCTGTCATGGTAAACGGTAATGTTGCTTAATTCACCTTTGTAGGCAGACAACGCAATATTCTCGAACTCCAAAGACTGTCTTGCCAATAACCTTGCACGTGGGTATAGCCGATGTGCCGTATCACTGGGTATTGCCTTCTTCCCTTCGATAGAAAAAAGCGTCACGCCCATCATATCTTCCAGTGCGTTAATGCGTTCTCGTACCGTTGAGCGCGCTTTACCCAGTTTATTACTGGCGGCGCTATAGCTTTGTAGTTCGTAAACACTGGTGAAGCAGGCTACTTGCTCTATCGAAATCATTTCATCACCTTCGTACTGTTTGAGCGTACATTTTGAATTTATATGTTTGAATCTAACAAGTTAATCTAGCCCCGTACACACAAGATTGTTAACGGGGATTTCAGATGAATAAGTCGATTATTTCACTCATGGTGACAGGTCTAGTTTCTACCTCAGTGTTTGCCGACGTTAAACCAATGTCGACAGTGCCAGCACAGCCGAACGAGCAAGTAACATTGAGTAACTATACCCATGCTCCTTTCAATCAGTGGGCATTCCAAAATATGGGGATCCACCCAAGCGTGATGGTCGCTCGTGATGGGGCAATCAAGGATATTCCTCAGGCGCTTGACCCAGAGATTGTTCAGCACAAGTTTGTCTATGGTGATGACGTGTTGTTATTTCGTGAGGCGATGATTAACGACCATACTGATGGCTATATTATTCTGAAAGATGGCAAAGTCCTGCATGAAGAATATTTTGGTGATTTTACTGCGAAAGATCATCACCTGTGGGCTTCAAGCACAAAATCACTCGTTGGTCAGGCGTTAGGCTTATTGGTTGAGCAGGGTAAAGTCGATGTAAATGAAAAAGTGAGCGCCTATATTGCCGAATTAAAAGGTACGCACTTTGGCAAGCAAACCGTGCGTACGCTTTTGAATATGACTTCCGCGATTAACTACAGTGAAGACTATGTGAACATGGCACCCGGTGATGTGCATTTCGAGTACTTTCGCCGCTTAGGCTTTATTCCAGCGTATGACTTGATGGCATTAGATCCGATGAAAGCAGACACACCACGTGATCTACTGGCTTTTGCGGCTATGTTTGAAAAGAATAAAGAACTGAAGGTTAATCATAAGTTTGAATACCATAGCCCGAACGTTGATGTGATTGGCTGGATCGTCGCGCGTGTATCTGGTCAGCCACTGAACAAATTCATTGCTGATAATATCTGGAGCAAACTTGGGGTGGAGCATGATGCCTTCTTCATAACTGACATGAACTACAACCCTGTCGCGACAGGGGGCTTCAATACGACATTACGAGACTTCGCACGTGTTGGCCTAGCAATGGTCAATAATGGTGCATATAACGGTGAGCAGGTTTTCTCTGAACAGTGGGTGAAAGACAGCTTTACTATCACCAAAGAAGAAAATGCTCACATGATGAATAGCGTGTATAAAGACGCTGATGGCGCCGTGTTTGATCCACACTTAGAGGGCTATAAAAACTTCCTTTGGGTGCATGACTCTGAGAAAAATATTGCGACCTTTCGAGGGGTATTTGGTCAGTTCCTCTATATTAACCAAGAAAAGAATGTCGTCATCGCTAGTTTCTCTTCGGCTGACAGCGCATCCAATGCCGCTCGTGAAACCTCAAAGGCAAGAGTTCAAGCATTCGAATCGTTAGCTGAATCGCTATAACTTGGTATCGATTATAAAATTAGGAGAATCAGACGCGTATCAAATGCCGAGGCTAAATTCGAACATTCAACAAAGGCACTGATTGCTAAGTGCCTTTCTTATGTTTGGGCCAATAACCGCTTAGCGACTGGCATATAAGTTCGTTATTACGAGGTTTATTGTATCTATATAGCCAAGTTGTCACTTTCTCTGCTTGGGCGTTTAGTCAGTTCTTTTACCCAGGCGCCACTTTTAATCCGGTATAGGATAGGAATCAGTTTCAAACCCTCTTCCAGTAATACAGCGCAAATAACAATCTCGACAGGCCAGCGAAACCAAAAAGCAAAGAGTAGTGAAAGGGGAACGGCTCCTAACCATTGTGCACAGAAATCGAGCTTCATGGTAAATTGCGTATCGCCCCCGCTTTTTAAAATACCAGACATGGCTGTCATTGTAATAGAGCGTAAAAAAATACTGGCTAAGATAAAAGGGAACAAGGTGTACAGCATGTCTTGTACATCGTCTTCAATTGCGTTGAATAGGCCCAACACATAATGTCGACTAACCCAAAGTAATCCCACTAAAATTAACCCGACAGAAATGGCTGAAATAAATCCAGCGGTGACGTAATGGTTCAGTTCTTTTTGCTGATCTGACCCTATTTTTTCACCAATTAAAATACCTACTGCTGCGGCACAGCCCCAACTTAATGCCGAAGCCATCACTTCAATAGGCGATAAAATAGAGATAGCCGCTAGTGCTGTCGTGCTAATGTTGCCGTAGATTGCATGGTATAAAAATACGCCGCCACTCCAAATAAACTCGCCAGCAATAATAGGTAGACTGATTTTTAAAAACGTTGCATGTTTAGCCCAACGAAATGATTGCTTGAATATTTTTGCTGAGAGCATCAGATACGGCTGCTGGTTATAGATATAGAGGAAAAATAATAGAGTAGAGAGCAAGCGAGCAGCCAGTGTTCCCCAAGCCGCTCCTATTAAACCAAGTGCTGGTAACCCCCATAAACCAAAGATCAGTAGGTAGTTAACAGTGACATTTAACACCAACTCAACCACAAACAGATATAACACCACTTTAGGCTTTTGCAATGCCCGCATGCCAGCACTCCAAATCACAGAAAATGCACTTACCAATACGGTCAGGGCCGTGATCTTTAAGTATTCAGCGGCCAATTCAATAATTGTTATATCGTTTGTCATTAAACCAGCAATGAAGGGAGCAAATAAGTAGAGCGCAGGTACTAAAACAGCCGCCGTTAATACGCTATAGAAAAGCCCGATATGGATTGTTTTGTGAAGTTCAGTTAGGTCTTTTGCACCCCAATACTGGGCACAAAAAATTGCTGCGCCTCCACCGACACCAATAATAAGATTGAGTACAAACCACAAGGTTTTCGCCCCGATACCTGCCGCTGCAACTGTGTTGCCGCCTAATTGGGCCAGCATATAGGTATCAATAAACCCTAAACAGGAAAACAGCATGCTATGTAACGCAATGGGAACCGCGAGAGTAAATATTTTTTTATAAATAACCATAAACCTAACTGCATTATTTAATGTATAGAAGCTCTTGTTCACCGAACAGCGAGCACACAGATCCCTTTGCGTGTTCAGCAAAAAGAGAAGATGTTGTAATTAAATGAGGAGGGTTAGTTACCGCTTGATGGGATCGGCGCTAAACCACTGCTGAATGAAATCAATAAAGGCAGACAAGCTGGCACTGCGGTGAAGCACCTGCGGATAGATAAGGAACATATCGTTTTTACAAATAAAATAGTTTTCTAATACTTGCACTAAGGTGCCTGTTTTCAGCGCAGGCTGAACCAAATAGTCGGGTGCCTTAATGATGCCTTGGCCCTGCATGGCAGCGTGTAATAATAAAAACTGGTTATTCGCGGAAAATGAGCCTTGTATATCCACTTCAACCCGAGTTTGACCATCATAAAAGGGCCAGGTTCTGATCTGAGGGCTGGACAAACAATGGTGATCCATAAGATCGAGTGGCTGCTCAGGATATGTAAACTTTTCTAAGTATTCAGGTGAAGCACAGCAGATATGCTGATAGCTTGTTAGTTTCTTAGCTACCATATTTTCAGGTGGAGTGTCGGTTGAGCGAATGGCCAGATCAAAATGGCTTTGAGTAAGATCATGTAGGTTGTGGCTCACATCAATTTCAAACTCGATATCCTGATGGTTTTGTTTGAAGTGATGACAGATCTCCGTCAGATGAGACTGGCTAAACATTTCGGGGGCTGTGATCCTAAGTAACCCGCTTATCTCGCTTTTACTCTGATCTAACTCACGCTCCATGCTGATTATAGCGCTGTTAATTTCTTGCATCTTTTCCAAGACCTTGAAGCCAGCCGGTGTGAGGCGAACTTGTCGCGTTGAGCGGATCAACAAGCTGGTTCCTAACTCTTTCTCTAGCTGCTTGATCTGACTTGAAAGAAAGCTGCGAGAAATCGCTAAACTGTCTGCTGCTTTGGCGAAGCTTAATAATTTGGCCACTTCGCTAAAAAGAACGTAGCGCTCCACGCGTTTATGTAGTTTTTGCATAACAGCTCCTATCCATGCTTTTGCCTACGGCTGTACCCTTTGTCTCTCAGTGAGGGAAATATACCACACTAAAGTACGACCATTGTGCGTTATAGCGAATTATGTATTCTTGTGCTTTTGCTCAATTTCACCATTAATTGTTTGCATTATCCGCATATAAGAAAGCCCAGCAAAAATGCTGGACTCAATGATTCAAAGCGTTATTGGTCAGCGGTGAGGTTAAAAGTTATTTAACCAAACATCGATCTTTGATGATGCTTTGTTTTTACGCTTTTTCTTACCCGTGCCTTCTGGCTTAGCTACTGGTTTGATGGCAGCCAAAAGTTCTGCTGTGATGTTTTCATCTACTTCAAAGCCTGAAACTTGTTCACGCTCAAGTCGAATTTTGTTCTTTTTCTCGATGACTTTGAAGTGGTGGTAATCTTCATAATCAATCAGTGATAGTGCTAGACCCACTTCACCTGCACGACCACTACGGCCAATACGGTGCATGTAGTCTGATGGGCTACGTGGTAAATCAAAGTTGATCACAACAGGTAGTTTTTCGATATCCAAACCACGTGCAGCGATGTCTGTCGCAATTAATACTTCAATTTCGCCTGCTTTGAATGCATCCAGTACGCGAGTACGTGCACCTTGGCCTTTGTCACCGTGGAAGACTTCAGCATTAATGCCGCGTTTATGAAGCTTGTCTGCTAAGTGCTCACAGCTATTTTTAGCATTCACGAAAATAAGTGCTTGTCGCCATTGGTGCTGTTTGATTAGGTGCGATAGCACGGCTGTTTTTTCACCTTTGTTAACGGTAAAAACGCGTTGAACTAGGGTGCTAGCATCTGTGCTTTGTAGCTGTACTTCTACAGGGTCGGTAAGTAGCTCTTGGGTTAAGGCTTGAACCTGTTCTGGGAAGGTTGCAGAAAAGAGTAAGGTCTGTTTTTTCTTCGGTAATAATGCCAGTAACTCGGCAAGCTCTTCAGTAAAGCCAAGGCTTAACATACGGTCTGCTTCATCCAGCACTAAGGTTTTGACCTTATTTAGCTTGATGGCATTGCTTGAAATCAAATCAAGTAGACGGCCTGGCGTTGCGACCAGAATGTCAGTGCCGCCACGTAGCGCAAGCATTTGTGTATTGGCGGATACACCACCAAACACTGCAACAGTTTTAATCGCACCGTTAAAATGGGTCGAGTAAGATTTAATACTGTCAGCAACCTGCTTCGCTAGCTCACGAGTTGGTACTAAAATAAGTTCACTGACATAGTTACCTTTACTGCCAGATGTGCGTTCACTGTGTTTTTGTGTCGCGAGGTTGTGCAAGATAGGTAACGCAAAAGCGGCTGTTTTACCTGAGCCTGTGTTAGCGCCTGCAATTAAGTCACGCCCTACTAAGACACTTGGAATTACTTGCGCTTGGATAGGGGTTGGCTGCTGATATTCCAGCTCAGTTAATCGATTTAAAAGAGGTGAAATAAGGCCAAGTTCCGTGAAGTTGGCTGGCGTTGTGGCTGTAGTCATTAAGATAAAAGGCTCAGAGCTAAGATAATAGCGCGGCATTTTAACGTATTTGCGCCGTATTAAGTAGCGCTTTGATAGCTCTAGCATAGCTCTAGCGTGAAAGTGATAGCTTATTCCTTGGTTTAAGGTGGCTTTGGTGTGCTTAGACGGCGGTGCTTATCACACATAGTGACTATTCAGTTAAACCGAAGACTGATTTAGGCTTTTGCCTAATTATCAAATAATACTTATTGCATATAATACTTTTAAAACATTGTTCGAAAGCTAGGGAAGCCAATGATGGTAGGTTATTTCCTGCTTTTTGAACGTCGATTTCAGTATTTTGATGTTAGCGAGTAGCGGTAATACTTATTGTATTTAATTGGTTGCGAACATTAATAGTTAAATTTTTTAAATATTGTTTTTATTTAAATGTATTCTTGATGCTTATTTTTGAACTTAAAAAATAAGCCTGTTTTTTAAAGTTTATGTTATTAATCGAGATAATTTAATTAACAATGATAGTGAAAAATAAAACTGATTTTAATGATTTTGTTTTATTTCGTTCATGAGAAAAAATATAAGTAAAGCCTTTATATAATAAGCGAATGTTATTTTCTTTGCTTGTTAATAGAAAAACAAAAGGAATAATAATGATGAAAAAGTTGACTACTGCTGCTGGATGTCCTGTCGCTCACAATAATAACGTTATGACAGCAGGCCCCCGTGGCCCTATGTTGCTTCAAGATGTTTGGTATCAAGAAAAGCTAGCGCACTTTAACCGTGAAGTCATACCCGAGCGACGCATGCATGCAAAAGGTTCTGGTGCATTTGGTAAGTTCACGGTAACAAATGATATTACTCAATACACTCGGGCTAAGATTTTTGCGGAAGTGGGTAAAGAAACCGAGATGTTTGCCCGTTTCACCAGTGTTGCTGGCGAACGTGGTGCTCCTGATGCGGTACGTGATATTCGCGGTTTTGCATTAAAGTTTTACACGGAAGAAGGTAACTGGGATTTAGTTGGTAATAACACTCCCGTTTTCTTTCTGAGAGATCCGCTAAAATTCCCTGATTTGAATCGCGTTGTTAAACGTGATCCTCAAACAAATATGCATAACCCAACCAGTAATTGGGATTTTTGGACATTACTCCCTGAAGCGTTGCACCAAGTTACGGTGGTGATGAGTGACCGTGGTATTCCTGCTTCTTATCGACATATGCATGGCTTTGGTAGCCATACGTTTAGCATGATCAACGCTGATAACGAGCGTGTTTGGGTCAAGTTCCATTTTGAAACCCAGCAAGGTATTAAAAATCTCACTGACAGCGAAGCTGCTGAGGTTGTGAGCCGTGATACTGAAAGTAACCAGCGTGATTTGTTTGATGCGATTGCAAGGAATGATTTCCCTAAATGGACCATGTCTATTCAAGTGATGACGGAAGAGCAGGCAACTCAAAGCCCATTTAACCCGTTTGATTTGACGAAGGTGTGGCCAAAAGCGCAATACCCATTAATTGAAGTGGGTGTTATGGAACTAAACCGTAACCCAGACAATTTCTTTTCTGATGTTGAACAAGTGGCGTTTAACCCTGCTGCTGTTGTACCTGGCATTAGTTTTTCACCCGATAAAATGTTGCAAGGACGATTATTTGCTTATGCAGATGCGCAGCGTTATCGCTTGGGCGTAAATCATCATCAAATTCCAGTAAATGCTCCCCGTTGTCCGGTTCATGCATCACACCGCGATGGGCAGATGCGTGTTGATGCGAATCATGGTAGCACTATTGGATACGAACCGAATTCGTTTGGCGAATGGGCGGAGCAACCAGAAGCGGAAGAACCAATGTTAGAGTTATATGGGTCGGCGGGTCACTATGATTTCCGAGAAGATGATGATGACTACTATACGCAGGCTGGTGACTTATTCCGTTTAATGACGAAAGATCAACAGCAGGTTTTATTTGAAAATACAGCCCGCGCAATGAATGGTGTCCCTGATTTCATCAAAGAACGTCATATTAGCAATGCAACTAAAGCGGATGAAAATTATGGGCTTGGTCTGCAAGAAGTACTCTTTAGCAATAGTTGATAGAAGCAATACAGGCAGAGATTGAATGCCAATTTATTGGAATCGCAACCACTGCTGAGAATGAAGTGATGTGCTAAATAGGGGAGTATAGAAACATGATTGATTATAAAGCATTAAGTGACGATATTGATAAGGCATTTTGTTATGAAAATGATGAGCTAGATATTTTTGACAATGCCACATTGGGTTCATGGCAATTAACCTGTGCTTTCTTAGGACTTTTAATTGCGGCACTCATTGACAATATTTAGCCTTATTTAATGACTGATTTCATGGGTGTATATTCCTGTTTATGATAAAAAACCGCTGAATAATCAGCGGTTTTTTATGAATGTCACAGTAATTTTATTACTTAGCAGGCTGTGTGTCCGTCGTTGATGCTGGTTGTTTTTGAGCAAATTTATTTACCCAAAGTGAAATCGCACCATCGCCTGTAATGTTACATGCTGTTCCAAAGCTATCCTGCGCCATGTATAGCGCAATCATCAATGCTAGTTCGGCTTCACCAAACCCAAGCATAGACGCCATTAACCCTAATGCCGCCATCACACCGCCACCTGGTGCTCCTGGTGCTGCGATCATGGTAATACCAAGCATCATGATAAAAGGTAACATTTCTAGTAACGAAGGTAGGGCAATATGTTGGCTAAGTGCCATCACTGCTGTTGAACAGGTTACTAGGGTAATCGTTGAGCCAGACAGATGAATAGTGGCACACAGTGGAATGGTGAAGTTAGCAATAGACTCATCAACACCGTTATTTCTAGTCTGACGCAAGGTTACAGGTATGGTTGCAGCAGATGACATAGTACCAATCGCAGTGAAGTATGCTGGTAGCATATTTTTGATCAACTTGATTGGTGAAAGGCCTAGCGCTAAACCTGTGATTGTGTATTGAATAGTGATCCATACCCAGTGCATGAACACAGCAAGTGCTAAAACAACACCAAATGTTTTAAGGGTTGTGAATACGGTTCCTTCTGCTGCCATTTCAGCAAAAATGCCTGAAATATAGAATGGCAGTAATGGAATGATGACTTTAGATAGCAAGAGATCAATGATGCCACGGCCATCATCGGCAATTTCTTTTAGGCGGACACTGTTAGTGACACTAATGCCTAAACCAAATAAAAAAGCCGTCGCTAACGCTGTCATCACACCAAACATCGGCGGAATTTCTAGGCTAATAAAGCTGGTTAGTTTAGCGCCAGCATCAACCGTGGTTTGTTCTGGGCTAGGAATACCTGTGATAACAGAGCTAGCAACGATAAACGCTAAGCTACCAGCAATGATCGTTGAGCCGTATGACAGTGCCACTGTTTTACCCAGTAAGTTACCTGAGTTTTTCGGTAAACTTGCAATTCCACTGGTGATATAAAAAAGAATGATTAACGGGATAGTAAACCCGATAAGTTGGCCACCAATGGCTTTTACGGTCAGCAGTATGCGCACGATTTCATCGGGAGCAAAAAAGCCAAGTAAGATACCGGCAACAATACCGGCGATCAGTTTTAATATTAATTTCATTATGTGTATCCAGATGTGTATTTGCTAACGGTTAGCCAGTCGTTGTGAATCATCCATTAATGTGCATTTAGTAGCATTTAATTTTAGAAAATGGATGTTTGAGGCTATTATTTACAACCGTAGGTACTATTTAGCATTTTTATGCCGCTGTGTCATTTGTTGAAAGTTTATTGGGATTTTTTATTTTCGTTCAAGACTGAGTGAGCCAAATTTTTATGCTGCTTGGTTGATATTAGCGAGGGGGTAGGTGCTTGATCTATTTTTAACCTCGATATCAGCACGCATTGATGGCCGCTCCGCTGTGTTTTTATCGGGTGTTAAGGCATAAAAAAACCGCTGAAAAGCAGCGGCTTTCGACCGTATCAGTGTGCGTTATGCTGTCGCTAACATCTTTTTCTGATGCGCAAGGTATTCATCATATGTACCTTGGAAGTTTACTAGTTTTTGGTCTTTCACATCGATGATTGATGTTGCAAGCGATGAAACAAACTCGCGGTCGTGACTCACAAAAATGAGTGTACCTTCGTAGTTTTTCAGTGCGTTATTTAACGCTTCGATGGCTTCCATATCCATGTGGTTTGTTGGTTCATCCATTACCAGAACATTGACGTCTTGCATCATTAACTTACCAAACAGTAAGCGGTTCTTTTCACCACCAGAACAGTTCTTCGCTTTTTTGTTTGCATCATCTGCCGTGAATAGAAGGCGACCTAAAATACCACGCACCATCAAGTCATCGTGTTTAGTGGTACGCCATTGTGAAATCCAGTCGAAGATACTTAAATCGTTGTCGAAATCTGCTGAACTATCTTGTGGGCAGTAACCAATAGATGCATTTTCAGACCATTTAACAACGCCTTCTTTTTGTTCTAATTCGTTTACTAGGCAGCGAAGTAGGGTTGTTTTACCGACGCCATTTTCCCCAATAACAGCTAAACGCGAACCGGCTTCTAGCAGTAAGTTACCTTTTTCGAAGAGTAGCTCGTCACCAAAAGCGTGGCCTAAATCTTGTAATTCGAGTGCTTGGCGGTGTAGTTTTTTACCTTCGCCAAAATCAATCGAAGGGCTGATACGGCTGGTCGCTTTTACTTCATCTAGCTTGATCTTATCCATTTTTTTCGCACGAGAACTTGCTTGCTTCGCTTTAGATGCGTTTGCACCAAATCGATTCACAAAATCTTGCAGCTCACTGATCTCAGCCGCTTTTTTAGCATTACTTGCTAATAGCTGTTCGCGAATAAGCCCTGATGCTTCAAGGAAGTAGTCGTAGTTACCCGGATAGATACGTAGTTCACCGTAGTCAATATCTGCCATGTGAGTACAAACTGAATTTAGGAAGTGACGGTCATGCGAAATGATGATCATCGTACACTTACGCTGGTTTAACTCTTCGGCAAGCCAGTTAATCGTATGAATGTCCAAGTTGTTGGTTGGTTCATCCAGTAGCAAAATATCTGGGTTTGCAAATAGGGCTTGTGCAAGTAACACACGCAATTTCCAGCCTGGCGCAACTTGTTGCATCAGACCGAAATGGAATTCTTCTTCAATACCAGCTTGTAGCAAAATATCGCCAGCACGGCTTTCTGCTGTGTAGCCGTCCATTTCTGCGAACTCGCTTTCAAGTTCTGCGACTTTCATACCGTCTTCTTCGCTCATTTCCGGTAGCGAGTAGATGCGGTCACGTTCTTTTTTAACTTCCCATAGCTTACGGTCGCCCATGATCACAACATCAATAACATTGTGTTGCTCAAAAGCAAACTGATCTTGGCTTAGTACACCAAGTTTTAATCCCGGAGTAATAGAGACGTTGCCCGAACTTGGTGCCAGTGCGCCACTAAGAATCTTCATGAAGGTTGATTTACCACATCCATTGGCTCCGATTAAGCCGTAACGGTTGCCGTTACCAAACTTAGCAGAAATGTTTTCAAATAAAGGCTCGGCGCCAAATTGCATAGTGATGTTAGCGGTTGAGATCAAAGGAGTGTTCCTAGGTATAAGGTGGGCTAATTGCTTAGTCAGATATGCCAAATCAACAGAAATGAAAGCACGAATTAATAGGCGGCGAATTATACAGATATATTGGGCAAATAATAGATGTGAGAGCTAAGTCACAGAAGGCGTTAGATTGGGTGTTTTTACTCGTCCTATAAATAGCACAGGTAATTAGCTAAAAATGAGGGGATTTGACAGGAAATGCTCAGGAAAACACGGGCTCAATAGGATGAGCCCGCTTGATGTTTAGTGCTTAGTACTGAGAAAACAAGGTTGATACCTCAGCCGCTGTCAGCGCTTTGTGGTACACCTTGACACTATCAAATGCTTGAACCTGAGTGATAGGGCAGTTCTCGGTTTGGTTTTCTGCACAAACAACCGCAGTATGTCCACCCACTTTGAAAGGTGAGCCACCGCCGTAACCCGAGCTGTTCATTGCCGCCATGATAGGTTCGTGGCTGGCGAGTAAGTTGGTTTCAAATAGTACATCATCCAAGTAACCTTGCAGCTTGTTGTTCTCGCGATCAATGACTATCACCACATGGTGCCATTGTTCATCATCAACCGTTGCGGTTTTACTGATGATGACTTTATTATCTTTCATCAGTCGATCTCGGAAACTGACCTGCATTTCAACACCTGTGGTGGTAGAGCGAATTTCCCAACCGCCATACTGCATGTTGTTAGGACCCGCTGAAGATTTACCAATCAAAAGCTTATTGCCATCGGCTTTACTCATTTTGAACCACATCGTAGCACTAAAGCTTTTATGACCAGGATCCAGAGTATGCGGCAACAATGCGTGTCCAAGTGCATCGTTTTCCATCTTGGTTGAGGCGATTAATGGAACACTGAGGCCATTACCATTCCCTGGACCAGAAACTTGCGCATTAAGAATATCTTTACCTGAGATCTTATTGATATCAGGCGCGGTTAAATCATAGTGATTCGGTGATTTATCTTTAATCGTATTGCCTTCTAAGGTATCCAGATCCCAATCGCCTGCGATGTCGCGCTTAATCACTTGGATTTGAATCGGACCCGTGGTCTCAAATTGTCCATCTGTTGCGGTATAACTGAGTAGGTCGACACCGATGAAATCAGCTGGTGGGGTGTAATTCAAATTATTCCCAATTTGCGTCACAGTGCCACCTTTTGCACTTGCGGGATCAAAATGAGCAATTCGTAAGACTTCACCGTTGGCATCAAAGTCGTTGGCCAGTGGATTAACAGAGCCTGACTCGTTTTGATATACCGTGATGTAGTCTTTAAATGTGGCAGGCAGCATAGGATCGGTCAGCGCTGTTGCTGCTTTAAACTTAGAGCCATGTTGTAAGCGCCCCGTTGTTTTCCATGCCTGCATGTTACCCATGTGTGTTGATGGAGTTTGGATTTGTTCGTTATTATCGGTTTGCTCGCCATGGCCTAAACCAAAGTTATGGCCGATCTCATGGATGAAACCCCAGTTCATTCGGTAGTTAGCGACACAGCCGACCCAGTCGCCACCGCCCCAACAATAGCCACCGTTTTTCGGATCTTGGAATTGAATCGAAAAGTTAGCGGCATCTCTAGCGGCAGGGCGTGGATCGGTGGCTTTGCTTGAATCGCCATTTACTTCAATTAATGATCGTGCGATATCCCAGCGTAGGCCTGTTTTTTGCGCCCAAGCATAATCAAGTTCATTAATATGTCCTTCCATTTGTGCAACTGCATTGGTGATGTTGCTACCCGCATTTGCAAAGAACTGAGAGTTGTTATGCGTGAAGGTGATCCGCCCTAGGTTGTTATGAAAATCAAGCCCGGGCTGCGGCAAGTACAAACGATTATTTGTCATGACTGGCATGTCAAAATCGATAATGAGTTCATCATTGCTGATTTCACTATTACCCAGTGCACTTTTGTTAATGCGATCATTAATACTGATGTCTTGTGTCCAACGAAGGCGATCCCCTCCCCATAAAGAGAGATACATTTTACCGTTTGTATCAACGACACCCGTTACTGTGAGTGTTCGGTCATTATCTACAACGCCACGGTATGTGCGCACTTCAGGCATAGGTACAACAGGCATAAATTGTTGTTCGCGTCTTTCATCATAAGTGAGTAACTGATAGTGAGGCGAACGAACTGAATGCTTGGTGAGTGAAAGATCGTATTGCTTCCCTTCATGGGTAACGGATAGTGACATTGAACGTGGCAGTGCTTCGCCAGCGACTTTGCTTTCATCGATCACCACAGTATCGACAATCACTGGGGTTGATGTCCACGAACTTCCCGCAGCACCTTGTGTTTCAATGCGTATGTAGTAACGGCGGCCAGGTAGGATATTGTCTAATATTGCTTTGTTTTTACCTGCCTTTAAATCGTTAAGTTTGATGCGGTATTGCCAGCCTTGATCATTATTACCCGCATCCCTTTCACCGTAATAGACCCATACATCGCCATCGACAGCACTTTGATCAAGCAAAAAATCGATAGTGATTTGATTGCCATAGCTGGTTAAGCCGCTCTGGTAGCCATTTTCAATGATTGCTGTCGCGGGGTAGAGGCTACTGTGTGGGATTAAGTAATCCCCCTTTAATAGCTGCTTGGGAATGTTCGGTCCTTGCCATGCCACCGATAAGTGGTCACCGCCACCACCTTCTTTGTGCATGGCTTCAATGTAGTAAAGCTGGCCCGCATTAAGCTGAATGTTTTTGGTAACTTGGTAGTGGTTACTCCAGTTGTCGATAGAGGTATAACCATTGATTCGTGCGGCGACCACGCCCTTTTCTGGCGTTAGATCTTCACTAATACGTAGCTCACTACCATCGTCAGAGGCGATCCAGAAGTTATACAGACCCGTTTCAGGAACACGCAAATAGCCAGAGATTTTCTGACCATAGTTATTACCCATGCCAGAGATACTCTTAAATTCTGCGAGTATGGTTTGCGATGAAATTGGTGCAAGGGTGTTAATGTCGTTAATCGAATTACCAGAAATACCTGTCCAAATTTGTTGAAGTACGCCTTGTTGCTGAAGTTTTGCAGGATCAACCAGTACAATTTTCACGGTAGAACGCGTACTAAGCGCACCATCTTTAATTTGAACAGTCAGCAAGAAGCTGGTGGTATTGCTGGTCGCAACGGCTTGCGATAAGGCTTTTACTAGCTTGATATTGCCTTTGTCATCGACAGCGAAGTAACCATCATCATTCCCTGATTCAATGTGAAAGACAGGTGTGTTGTTACTGGTATAAGAAAGCGTACCTATTTGACTGTTTGCGAGGCTATTAGATGCAAAAGCAAAGGTATAAGAGGGATAGTTAAAAGTAGGCGTACCAGCGATCAGAGCTAATGTCGTCGCTTGTTGTTCGCTTGATAACTCGCTGCTATTACCAGCAGCATCGATAGCTTCTACTTGGATTTTGTAGTGAGTGCCCGCAGTAAGTGCTGACACCTTGTATTGGCTCGCATAAGTCTGCCCATAGGCCTGTCCGTTCAGGTACAACTTGTAAAGTATACTTCCTTGGCGCTTATCGCTTGATGCAGCCCAATTAACGGTGAAGCTGTCATGGCTGATGTTGGTTATTGCGATATTTTTTACCGCTGAAGGTGGTTCAATATCATTGATGATAATGACCCCGGTTTGACTGCTTGCGGATTCATTTCCCGCTTTATCAACGGTTTTGACTGTGATGTTATAGCGGGTATCACTTGTTAGCCCCGTCAACTCAAGGCTTAGTCCATCGACTTTTTTGAGTAATTTACCATTGTTATAAACAGTGTAGTGATCAACGCCGACATTATCTGAGGCTGCTAACCATTCTAATAAAATGTCATTTTTGCTTTTTTTCAACCAGTTAAAACCACTGATAGCCGTCGGGTTTTCAGTATCAACAGGCTGAAGCAGATAGTCAGTAGTAATGATCTCTCGTGCACCTCCCGGGATGGCCCAAGCGACATCGACAAAATCAGCACCGCCACCTTCAGCCATGAGTGCTCGTAGCAAATAAGGCTTACCAGCCTCAAGCGAGATAAGTTCAGATTGTTGCGCCGGATTTTTATCCCACTGGTTGATTGATGTATGTGTTGGGGCAGCCGCTATTTTGGTGAAGTCCTCTTCACTAGTGCTACTACTTAGCAGTAGTTCAGCTTCATCATCTGCTGCAATCCAGAATCGATAGTCGCCTGTAATTGGCGGAATGATATAGGCAGACATACGTTGCCCATACCAGTTTGCAGTATTACGCGGGGATGAAAAGTTGGCTTCAGTGCTCACAGAAGAAGGAGCGTGTGGGTAGCTTGGGTGCACTTTAAGCGAAGCAAGATTGCCGTGCATGTTTGCACCAGTATAAACCTCGCGGTGAACCCCTTTTTGTTGCTTGCTGATAAAGCCAAGTTTTAACTCGGTTGTTGAGATACTTAATCCATCACTGACTTCAACTAGCACTTGCATGACTTTATTGGCGAGCTCAATAGGGGAGTGCTTTACAGACAGTATCCCTTGTCCATTAATGCTAAAGAAGCGCTGAGCTTCACTTGTAGCAAGGTGATAAGTCAGAGGGTTGTGGTTTTTATCTGTCGCGATTATTTGACTAACAGGGTAACCATGAGGTGCATCGGCAGCTAAGACAATAGGTGTTACTTGGCTGGTAATATCAGGTGCATCGTTGGCTTGTGGTGTCGCTTTAAAGCTAATGGGCTCAGATACTTTACCATCGTCATTAAAACTTAAGACTTCATACAGATAGCTTTGATTAGCGGTTAATCCGCTGTCTGTAAATGAGCGAAACCCCTGTTTGATGACTGCGATTTGTTGTCCATCTCGATGCACATAATAGCCTGATGCGTTATGTGCATCTTGCCATCCTAAGGTTACAGATGTTTCTGCTGTCGCCAGTAGTCGCAGTTGGGAAACTGGCGGCATAGGTTTTGTTACATCCGGCTTATCAGGATCGACGGGAATGCTGGGTGTAACAGGTTTTTGTGTATCTGCACTGTTACCTGACTCGCCACCACAGGCGGCAAGAAGCACCAGAGAAGTTATGATAAATAAAGGCTTAGTAATGGTCATGTCTGCGAAATCTTTATAATTATTGATTTATATCTATCTAAATAAGCATGTATCAGATAAGCAAAAGACAATCAGCGTGTTATCTAAGGTGAAAGAGAACACATGGTGAGTGTTTTATTTATATGAAAATAGCCAACCTATTAGCTTGAATTATGATTATGACGCTTATTAATAGAAGTGAAAAGATGCTAACTGTTTAAATTGATGCTAATTGATGAGCAATTTAAGGGGAAGAACAACAGAGTTGTGATCTTGATTCAGGCTAGGGCTGTTATGGTTTTTCTTGTGTTTAAATGATAAAAAGCCAGCTAACTGTGTTAACTGGCTATTTTCATTATTGTAGAAAAATTAGGTACGGAAGTTATTTAATTCTTTACGTAAATCCGTTGCACTTTCAGCAAGACGCACTGTGATGTCAGCAGAGTCATTCATGCTGTCCATAGCATCAGTGGCGGTTTCGTTGATGATAACAACGTTACGGTTTACTTCTTCAGTAACAGAGCTTTGCTCTTCAGCAGCAGAGGCAATTTGATTATTCATATCGTTAATCACATTGATAGCTGCGTTAATTTCTTCAAGCGCAATTTGTGCCGCTTGAGTTTCTTCACGTGTGTCTGACGCTTGTTGCTGGCTTTCAACCATTAGTGTCACGATAGACTGTGTTTCGTCTTCTAAACGAGCAAGCATACCTTGAATTTCTTCGGTCGATTTTTGTGTACGGTTCGCCAAGTTACGCACTTCATCTGCTACCACAGCAAAACCGCGGCCATATTCACCGGCGCGCGCTGCTTCAATTGCGGCGTTAAGGGCAAGTAGGTTGGTTTGGTCGGCAATGCCGCCGATCTCAGACAAGATACTTTGAATTGCTGCGCTTGAAGCCGCTAGGCTTTGGATCTGATCTTGCGCGTTGTGAATTCGCTCAGCCAGCTGTGTTACAGACGTTGCAGCGTAGTCCATTTTGGCAATGCCGTCTTGGCTACTTGTTTGTACTTGGTTTGCTGCTGTTGCTGCTTGTACTGCTGAATTTGCGACTTCTTGAGCGGTTGCGCTCATCTCATTAATAGCCGTTGCTAGCGAGTTCACCTCATTAAGCTGTGTCATTAGCTTATCTTTGGCTTCTTCTGCTTTAATACGGCCAGAGCTTGCATTCGAGTCTACATTTTCAGCCGTTGTTGTTGCATGGCGCAGTGTATCTTGCATCCGAGTGAGGAATGTATTAAACCACTGTGCCAGTTGGCCTGTTTCGTCTTGGCTACTGATTTGAATACGGCGAGTTAAATCACCTTCACCTTCAGCAATATCACGCATGCGTTCAACCAGCTCACCCATAGTATTACCAATGCGGTTCGCGAGTACGAACATAGCAATAATGCCGGCGATTGCTGCAAATACACCTGCGAGAATACCTTTCGAGATTGCTTGCTCGCTTTGTGTTTCACTCCAGTTTGTAAAGTTGGTGACGTCTTTAGTTAATATTTCAGATGGAATAGAAACAATGACAACCCAAGGGTTACCTGTGGTATTCACTGAGGATACGGCAACCATTTCGTTGCCTATGGTAAGTAATTCGTTACGCTTGGTTGATGCTAACGATTGGATATTCGCCCATTGTTGCAGTGTTTCACCCGACACTTTACGGCCCACATCAGATGGCTTTTTACTGTGAGCCATGATGTTACCCTCCCAAGAAGTGATCATTACGTCACCTTGACCTTGGAAAAGTTTACTCGCCAATTGTTCACTCTGACCTTGGAACTCAGCCAGAGACCAGTCAAAACCTAATGAACCAACGATTTTACCTTTTACTTTTAAAGGTTGGCTGATGGTTGTGATGAGCTCTTTGTTACCACGAACATCGTAGTAATACGGTTCCATCACGAAAGTTTGACCAGATTCAAATGGTGCTAAGTGCCATTCGTCAATGCGTTCACCGTTGTTATTGAGTGCTTGGTTTCGGAACGAGGCCATCGCTGCTGGCTCAAAGCCACCAGAAGGTGTTGGAGAAAAGAATGGCGATAAATAACCTTGTTCGTTGATTGAAGCAATGCCGTTTGGTGTTGTGGCATCACTCCACACTTTGTTTTCCCAGACCATGTAGCCTGCAAAAACACTTTCATCTTGCGTTTTTAAGCCGGCAATAAATTGTTCGACAAGCAAATCTGCGCTTGCATTAGCAGTGCTACTTAATTCAAGCATAGCGCGGAGCTGGTCGAGGTTTGCCAGTACTGGAGCGAGCTGGCTATTTAACGTGTTACTTTGCTCTTTAGCTGTTGCGAGTAGGTTATCTTTGGTTGCTTGTGTTAGTTGCTCAGATACTTGAGTTGTAATTTGGTGTTGTACATTACTGAATGAATATGTTGTAAAAGCCATTGCAATGCTAAGTGTAAATACCATTGCCAGACCGGCACTGACTGCAATTCGTGTTTTAATAGATTTAAACACGGTGATCCCTCGAGTGTAAGTTATTAATAAAAAGTGCTTTTTTTGTATTATGTATTAGTAGGGGAAGCCCCTATATTATGCCGGTGTATTTTATATTAACTTTGTAAATGGGTGATTTAAGAGTGTGTAACCTTGTGGGTATATATGAATGAGATATGAATGGGGGGTGTTCAGTTTAAAATTGGTTTTATTTAAAGCAATTTTAGTTGTGTAATACTTTTTAAGTATTGTTTAAATTGTTCATTATATTCAGGTGATTAGAATGGCTTAGATAGTATCCTTGCTCCATTTATACTCAAGTTGCTATATTGATTTAAAATAGAACCAAAGGTCGGTTATGCTCACAGTGAAAGAAAAAAATCAGCTAGCACAACAAACAACTCGTCATAAAGCCATGAAGGCGAAAGTGCATGAAAAATCAGATCTTGCGAATGATGATAAGCGGCGAGTGTTGGTATTAACGGGAAACGGTAAGGGAAAAACCAGCTCAGGCTTTGGCATAGTTTTCCGAGCTTTTGGTCATGGACAGGGCTGCGCAGTTGTTCAGTATTTGAAAGGCGATGCAGAAAGTGGTGAGAGAAATGTGTTACAGCAACTAGGTGTGCCTGTTGTTACTATGAATACAGGTTGTTCGTTTAAAGCAGGTTACTGTGCTGAACGTGAACGTATTCGAGCACGAGAAGTATGGCAACAGACGTTAATTTTTTTACAAGATCCAAGTGTGGACGTGTTACTGCTCGATGAAGTGACTTATATGGTGGCGCGAAAACATTTAGATGTGAATGAGATGATTGCGGCATTTGAAGCACGGCCGATCAATCAATCCGTTATTATTACTGGCCGAGCAGCCCACCGTAAACTTCGTGAATATGCAGACACGGTATCACGGGTTGATTGCGTTAAACACGGTTTGCAAATAGGGCTGAAAGCACGAAAGGGAATAGAGTTCTAATGTAGCTGTATATTGCCTTGGTTAGTGTGACCTTTGTAAGCAAAAAAGCCGCTGGTGGGGTCACCAGCGGCTTATTAGCTCGAATTTAACCTCTGATTAAAGCAGCTCGTTACCAGTGTGTTTTAATGTTGATAGTTGCAATATTCGAGACATTACCCGCCGTGTCTTTGACGCGGTAAGTGATAGTCACATTTTTGTTTTTATTCGCTTTATAACTCACAGTGCCGTCAAGGTGATTGATCACCTTACCTGTCATTGATTTTGGTTTATCAATGATCTCAACAGAACTGATATCAAGCGGTAAGTCTGATACATCATTATCGAGTACATTTAGGGTAATCGCCTTATAAAAAGGGCCAGTTGCACTGTCATCAACCGCTTTAGGCCCGCTTGGAATCGGATTTGATGTGCTTGCAGTTAGGAACGGTTCTAAGGCTGGTAATCCTTTTGCTGCACGCCCATCAGCACCAATTGCTGGTAGCTCTAGCCATTCTGTTTCTGCACGGCCCTCATGGTTTACACTCACAGAGTATTCATCACCAATATGACCATTAGGGACATAGAGTTGAGGACGATCAAAGGGTGCTTGCTCCCAGCGTACGCGCTCATCGGTTAAGGCCTTAAGGAAAGCTACGAGATCTGAGATCTGTTGATCATTAAGCCCTAGTGGGCGAATATCACGATCACGGTTAGAGTCTAAACTACCAAAAGCGGTTGTATTAGAGCCATCAGGGAGATCACGGCTGTTACCACCACGATTATAAAACTCAATGACTTGTCGCAATGTAGACATACTGCCGTTATGCATATAAGGACCTGTTAATTCGACATTCCGTAACCCAGGTACTTTAAACGCGCCATCTATTGCATTGACTTCATCTTTACCTGCTGGGACACCCGCATCAACGCCAAATCGATCGCTATCGATCTCGAAGTCATCGGGCACATGATTACCATCTAGTCCTTGCTGCAACTGACGTGTAAATGAAAGTGGGTAGCCGTGTGGATCGGTGCGGCCAAGGCCAAGATCTTCCTCTGTTGGGCGAACGCCAATATTATAAAACCCTGTGTCGTACAGCGCCTTATTGTTGTCACTCATGATCATCCTATCGACAAGTTCACTACGGAAATTATCAGGAATAATTTCTTGAGCTGCCGCTGTGAAAACTAGGCCACCGTGACAACGAACACACAGACCTTGCCCGAAGAAGACACCCGCGCCTCGTCTTTCAGCAATGGAAAGCGCTTGCTGGTCCCCATCTAAGAAGCGATCAAACCGCGTATCATCGGAAATTAGCGTACTTTGATAGAGTTGGATTGCTAACCCCCAAAACAAAGAAAAGTTAGCTTCAATCTGACTAAAGCCATTTTTACCTGTTGGGCTCATCCAATATTCACGATTAAAAGCATCCATGATTAAGGTGCGGTAGTCGGTGTTCAGTCCTTTTGCTGGATAGGCAGATAGCCAACCTAGCTCACTGTCTTTTGGATCGACTTGTTGGAGTGCTAATGGTTTTGTATTAAGAAGTTTACGACCAATATGAGGGAAGGTTTTACCGCCACAAGCCATCTCAAATTCATCGACCGCAGGGCCTACAGCCTGTGAAGCGAGACTTGAGTTCTTAAGGTTGACAGATTCGTGTTCAAGGCGGCCGTATTTTAGGTCAAACCGCAACACTTTTGCATCTGCGTTACGTCTGCCGAAGGGATCAACACCATTAAAGACGTTGTTTGCACGCCCATCCCATAAATTGCGGAAGTTAAACACAGCATTAATGACAGTGGGCGTATTTCGGGGTTCGACTCGACGGGTATTCATACCATTGACATGAAAGACGTCTTCAACATTCTCACATTTTTCCTCATGGCCAAAAAAACTGAGGGAAACAAATTCAGTTGGCGTGACCCCTTGGGATGATATGACATCATCGCTTTCATATAAGATTTCGGAATTACGGTTTTTTTCATCAGCCAGTCTGTACAGTGGGAAATCATCAGCGGTAAGTGTGTAGTTAGGTCCGCCATCTTTGCCTGAACCCATATAGGGAAAACTTGGCATGTTGTACTTACGAGCCATATCACCGCGCTCGTGCAATACGCTTGGGCTGATTTGGTTTTTTACTCGGTTATCTGCACCTGCACTGAAGTGACATGAACCACAACTCTGTCCTTCGCTACCAGCTTGCATATCCCAAAATAATGCTTTACCTAATTTGATGGCGGCTTTTTTATCTTTTACGTAACGCTCTATACCGGGAACTTCTGGTGGAGCGACACCTTTTAGTGAGTTACTGGGTTGTGGATCAGGGGTTGGATCGGGTTGATGAGACATTTCCGCATAAGCCAACGGTACTGTTAAAAGGCTTGAGGAAATAATGGCGCAAAGCAATCGTTTATTTAGGTAGTTATTATTTTTCATAGCCACTCCTAAACTCCTGTAGAAATTATTATTATGTTTAGCTGTTACCAGCTATTTAAGAATGACGGATTAATTGAGTTGCAGTTATTAAGATTGATACCTGATGAAATAAAAAAGGATCAATGGTTATTGAGAAATTTAAGAATCGTATTAAAAATGAAAGAGGGTATTATATTTAATAGTAGATGAGGTATAAAAAAGGTATAGGTGCTTGATATTTGTCAGTCGGTCTTATAAATCATAATCAGTATTAATGTTATGATTATTATAAATAGCCATTTTAAAGTGTGTTTTCATGTCTTTTTTTGCCAAGTGTCGGTGTGATTAAGCAAGATGTGATAAAAATTGACGACTTTAAGACTTTGTTTGAAATATTAATGCTTTAACTTACCTCTAAAGTGGTAAGTCATGATGTCCAGATTACACGAAATTATGCTGCTGAGAATAACCTAGTTTAATCATTCCGATGCCAATGTTGCTAGAGACAATTATATTGTTTATATATTAATCAGAATTATTAAAGGATGATACAAATAAGCGTTAAATTTCATATGGAGTTGCACTGAAAAAACATGTCTATCTTATAACCTCACATTTTATCAATATTACTAGGTTAAAGTATGATTAAATGTAAATTTCAGCTTGTTTGTTTATGTTATCTTCTTGTAATATTCCGCCGCTAAAATACAAACGCATTATTTCCCTTATTGTACATTGCTAATACAGCGCTCTATGCGAGAGGGAATTATTCCGATAATAATTATACGTATTATAAAAATCTAAATGAAAAAAACAGTTATTTCTTTACTTGTAGGGGCTGCAATAGCGCTACCTGCGACTTCGCAGGCAATTGCTTCAAACCAAATTAATTCATCAGTTGAGGATGATATTGTCGTTGCTGGCGATGTACTGCAGATCATGGTACCCGCTGCCGGATTATTTGCGGCTTGGATGCATGATGATTGGGAAGGGGCAAAACAAGTAACTTACTCGACGATCGCAAGTGCAATTGTTGTTGAGGGACTTAAAAAGTCAACAGAGCGTCAGCGCCCGAATGAAGTGGGAACCAGCTCTTTCCCTTCAGGCCACACAGCTGCTGCTTTCAGTGGTGCTGCATTCCTTCAATCTCGTTACGGCTCCGCCTGGGGGATCCCAGCATATGGCGCTGCTACTTTTGTTGCTTACAGTCGGGTACATGGTAAGCGTCACCATGTAGATGACGTCATGGCATCAGCAGGCATCTCAATTTTAGTGAATCAATATTTTGTCTCACCTTATTTTGATGAAAATATCCAAGTGAGCTCAATGGCTGTTGATGGTGGCGTCGGTGTTAATATTCAAATAAATAATGCTGCCTTTGATACTGAACGTACAGAGCGGGGAGTGCAGCCAGTATTACCAACGCGTTATGATAGTCGTTTTGAGTTAGGGCTGGGTGGACACACGACAGATGGTGGTGCATTGGTTGCCGGGCAGGGATTCACGGAAGCACCAGAATTCGACCGTGAATTTAAGCCATTTGTTTATATGAATTATCAACATGCGTTGAGTAATAACAATCATGCCGAGATTTATTTAAACAGTACTGACTCTCGTGAGCGTGGCGTGATCGCGGCAGACCAAAAATTAGGGAAAAATGAATATAAGCAAGGGCAAGAGGTACTGACTAATTTTCAGCATATTAAGTTAGGCGGTACAGTATATAAAGGCTATCAGCCTGTAGATGCATTGCATATCGACTTAGGTTTGGGGATGTATTACCACCTGTTATCACTGCAAATGGATGATGATAAAAATGGTGGTAACTATGCAAAAGAAGATAGTTGGCGCTTAATGCCTAATTTGGCGATGAAACTTGATTATGAGGTAACTGATAATTTGTCGCTGGTTGCAAAAGGACAGTACCAAAAGTGGTCGACAGACAGTTATATGGAAGCTGAAGGTGGCGTGAACTATAAGTTGAATAAGCAGTGGGATATGGGTATTAAGTACGTTTATGCTGACTCAAGTTTTAGTAACAGTGCTTTCAACGCCGTATATGATAGCCAAGCCTTTGCGCTGACGTTTGCTAATCGCTTCTAATCATTCCAATCGAATAAGTTGGATGAATCATATTTGATTGAATGTTGCGATCAAAAAAGCCCAAATACTTTTTCAGTGTTTGGGCTTTATTTTTACTGGATAGCTACTTAATAAAATAGCTACGTAATTCCAGCGAGAGCATTATGCGTTCGCTAGTTTCTTCTCTAACGCTTCAGCATCAACAGGCTTAGTGATGAATGATAGGAAGATAGCAACACCTACCATTGCCGCACAGATAGTGTAAGCCATAGTGTATGAGCCGGTTGTATCAACAGCGATTGCAGCAACAACTGGACCAATGAAACCACTGATACCCCAAGCTGTGTAGAGTACGCCGTAGTTTGCACCGTAGTTCTTAAGGCCGTAGAAATCAGCGATGATAGATGGGAATACTGCTAGTAACGTACCGTAACCCACACCAGCAACAGCAGCACCAATCATTAACGTGAAATCACTTTGGAATGTTGCGAACATTACCATGTTGATGCCTTGCATGATGAAAGCAAGCATCAGTGTTTTAACGCCACCTATTTTATCAGACAGAATACCTGCAACTACACGACCACCTGAGTTGAAGATCGCTAGGATTACGACTAGGTAAGCAGCGTCGCTAATATCAGCCTGTAGCGAGGCGATAGACGTGATGTTACCGATGATCATAAGACCCGCAGCAGATGCTAGTGCGTACATGAACCATAGCGAGTAGAACTGAGGCGTTTTAAGCATGCCACGCCAGTTAATGTCGACAGGCTTGCTTGTTTTCGCAGCATCGCCAGACAGGCCTGCTGGCAGTGCTGGCGTGTAGCCTGCTGGTGGGTTGTTAATTGTACATGCTAGTGGCACGGCAATCACAAGAACCGCACAGCCTAGAATAAGGAAGCTAGTGTTGATGCCGTATTGTGCGATCAGTGAAGATGTTAGCGGAGCTAGGTAAACAGCAGCTAGACCAAAACCAGCAGCGATAAGACCATTAACAAGGCCTTTCTTAGAAGGGTGGAACCACTTCATAGCAGCAGGACTTAGACATGCGTAGCCAAAGCCGATACCACAACCTGTTAGTACACCAAAAGTCAGCACTAGCATTAGTGGAGAGGTAGCAAAGCTTGAAGCGATCATACCTAGGCCAACCATGATTGCGCCCATGATAAGAACGCGGCGTGGGCCCATGCGATCTTGTAAGATACCAGCCACAAGAAGAGATAGAGCGAAAGTAATGATGGCTACGGTATAAGGCATTGATGCATCAGCATTTGACCAGCCTAAATCTACAACTAATGCTTTTTTGAATACACTCCATGCGTATAGAATACCCATACACAAGTTGATGCAGAATCCAGCAACTAGGATTTGCATAGCTCTATCAAACTTTTTCATTCTTACTCTCAATACGCGCAATGGACACCATGACTAATGGCTATCCAGAACAGCTCTAAAAAAATTAAACATTTTCAACAAAAGTTGAATATCTCGTTTTAAGCGCGCGGATTCTATCAATAAAAGAAGATGAAAAGTGGCAGATACATACAATGTTACAATTGTAATATTATCTTCATTGAGATGGTTCTTTGCTGACTACAAAAAAAAGCCAGCTAGGATAAGTGGTTAGCTGGCTGGTCTAGTTCGATAATATATTTTCGTCATATTTTGTCAAAATATAATGTTACAACTAAAGCGAAATCACGTTCAGTTATATTGACGGGCACGAATGATTGCCTAAGTGCTACTTGTCTGTCTTGCCTATGATCTCGAAGATTTTATCTTTTAAATGTGCGCGTTCTAACTTCATTTGGCCAAAACTAGTATCACTAATAGGTAGGCTTTGGTTTTCTAATCCTCGTATAGCATGGTCTAATTTATGGTACCGATCAGCCATTGATTTGAAGTTCGCGTTAGCCATTTTAAGTTGGTGTATGGTGCTTTGATGTTCAGGGAACTCGATCGCAAGAGAGTGATTTTCATCTAACATTGTTGCTACTCCGTAAACATATTATACCCATAGGTATTGTCGGAAGGATTACTGTGTTTATTATTGAAGTTGCTCTGGTCCAGCGCATCCCTGTAAACATATTAAGCATAGCCGTAAACACTCTATTTGGCTGTAAAGAGGGTAGATGACAAAAAGCGGGTAATAAAATAGGCAGAGAAGAGTAAGAGTGATAAGCGAATCTTCACAACAAGAGAGGATTTGAGGAGAGTTAGTTAAGCGGATATTGTGGCTGTCTGTTGATGACAGGTATAAAAAAGCGCACCTATATAGAGGTACGCTTTTTTGAACAGTGTTGAACTGTGACTATTACTGAATAAAGCTGATGTAGCCTTGTAAGACAACTAAGTTAGCAATATCAATAAAGAATGCACCCACAATTGGAACAACCATAAAGGCTTGTGGTGAAGGGCCATTACGTGACACAAGTGAACCCATGTTCATCACTGCTGTTGGTGTTGCTCCCATACCAAAGCCACAGTGACCACCTGCAATGATTGCCGCATCATAAGTTGAACCCATTACACGGAATGTCACAAAGTAGGCAAATAGACCAAGGATCAGTGTTTGCACAGCCAGAATGATAAGCATAGGTAGTGCAAGCTCCATCAATTCCCATAGCTGTAGGCTCATGAGTGCCATGGCTAGGAATAAGGAAAGCGAGATCGTACCAAGGGCATCGACGGTTTCTCTGTTTACTTTGTAGACTTTAGTCCCTTCACAGATGTTAGTGATAAATACACCGATAAAGAGGGCATAGACAAAGTCAGGAATACGTAGCCAATTGATACCAAAGCTATCAACTAGATCTTTAACATGCGAAGCACCAGCGACACAGATCAATAAGATAAAGAGAACTTCGATGGTATTTTTTGATGTAATACGATCCTCTTCTTTATCACTATAAGTGACTAGGTCTGGGTGTTCAATGTGGTGCTTCTGCCCATCACCAAATGCAGACTTAAGGCTGAATTTGTTGATTAAACGTTGAGCAACAGGGCCACCGATAATACCACCCATGATCAAACCGAACGTCGCAGATGCCATAGATAGTTCTAAAGTGTGTAGCCCGTAATCGCTAGCAAAGGTTTGCGACCAAGCCGCACCAGTACCGTGACCACCAGATAGGGTAATAGATCCAACAATCAACCCCATTAATGGGTCTAAGCCTAGCAGTGAGCTTAAGCCGACACCAACACCGTTTTGGATAATGATAAATACGGTCGCTAATGCAAGAAATAGAAATACACGAGAACCGCCTTGGGCAAGTAGTTTAAAGCTTGCTGCTAAGCCAACGGTTGCAAAGAACATCTGCATTAACGTGTCTTTTAAAGGAACTTTAAAAGCGATATCGACACCTTGTGCATGCATAACAGCAACGAAGATAGCAACGATTAAGCCACCTACGATGGGTTCAGGAATATTATATTTGCGTAGAACCTTTACTTTGCTATTTATAAAGTAGCCGAGAAAAAGCACGATAATCGCAATGAGCATTGATTCAAGCTCATTTATTTGAATAAGTGAGTTCATAATGTTTTCTTTGTCATACTTTTCTTAAGGGCCAATTTTAGCGGCAAAAAGTTAGCCTGCCTATCTTGCCTATTAATCATTAATAGTGTAGCAGCCATCCTCTTTATGTAAAAAAATGCAGTAAAGTTGCAGCGATTTATTCACTATTTCCTTTTAGGTTTGGTACTAAGCTCTTACTCTTTCAATTATCTATCTCGTAATAGGCTCCGTATTGCGTATTGTCAAAAGTATTTTTATGGGACTAGTGAGTGAATAACAGGCAATATAAAGTAATCCTTATATTTCAGTGGTTTACATATTTATCTTGCTGTGTGTTAGATTACGGTCTTTATTTTATCGATAATCTCTTAACCTGCAATTCAGGTAATTAATCTCAACGTTAATAAATTTATCTTAATTGTAACAAGTGCAACAAATATGAATCATCAATGAATATAAAAAACATGGTTTTATTGTTTTTTTCTTTAATATTTTTTTCAACTATTTTTATCTGAGCATTTTATAAGTTTAAAAGCGGGCTTAAATAGATTACTTAATGAACAAACGTGATCTGTGAATAAAAATAAACATGGATTCATTAAGCAGGAAAATGCTTTTTATAACGCAACGAAAACGATTGCGTGGTGTGGGCGACAAATAACGGTGAGTGAAGGATTAGAGGGTTATAATCAGCTTTAAACTAGAAATACAAAAAAACCACGTGATACGTGGCTTTTTATATAGGAGATAATAAGCGGTAGCTTGTACGCTAACTCCGCTTTTTTAAATGAAGATCTTTACGAAGTTGCTGAATATAAGCAATACGATTGGTATTCACTGGTGTAGGTTGAACGCGTAGTTGCTCAATCGCTTGGGCTTCATTCTGAGTGACGCAGCGACCGTTTACACGGTAATGATCTTCTTTGGTTTCTATTGAGGATCGCGTGAACGCATCTTCTTGAGATTTGGCCAGCGCTTCTCGCGCAATACTCTGGCTTGTTGCGTCTGCAACAGTTTGTTGTTGACGAAAAGCAGCGCGGTTAGAAGAGGGGGCTGCTGTGCCTTTTTGGTCACGCTGCTTAATAAAGTCATCTAAATAATCGCTAAAGCTCATAGGTATTCCAGAATGCCTGTTAATCGTTGACACTTTTATCTTAATCGTTTTTTAGCCCAACCTCTAGGTTATCTCGCTAACTAATGGCGCTATCTTCCTCTTGCGGTACATTTAAGCAGGTACGTTCAAAATCGGCGAGCGGCATCGGCTTGCCAAAATAGAAGCCTTGGAACTCTTCCACGCCGATTGTTTCTAAGAATTTCACTTGATCGATGTTTTCGACGCCCTCGGCGACAACATCGATATTTAGGTTATGAGCCAGTTCAATAATTGAGCGTGTAATCGTGATGCTATCTTTATTCATTGGAAGCTCTTTGACAAATTCACGATCGACTTTGAGGATATGGATAGGGAAGCGACTGAGGTAAGCAAGCGATGAGTAGCCTGTACCAAAATCATCAATCGCAATGCGTACCCCTAATGCTTGTAACTTCACTAATTTATCAAAGGCTGCACGCACGTCTGACATGACAACGCTTTCTGTTATTTCGATCTCTAGATAGTGAGGATCGCAGCCTGACTCCGTAATGGCTTTGTGCATAGTGTCAACAATATTAGAGTTGAGTAGTTGTCGAGCAGAGATATTCAATGCGTAATTGAAGTAATACCCCTGAGCTTGCCATTTCTGCAGTTGAATACAAGATTCATAAATTAATTGCTCGCCCACATCAATAATAAGGCCAGAGCTCTCAAGAATTGGGATCACTTCATTAGGTGGCTGGATTTTCCCTGCATCATCAGTCCACCTCAATAGCGCCTCTATACCACATAGCTGGTGAGTGCCTGCCGAGACTTTTGGTTGATAAAATAAGGTGTAGCGTGATGTCCCCAGCGTTCGACGCAACTCTCCTTCTAAGCTCAGTAGCTTATTGCTATCAACTGCCATCTGTTGAGTGAAGAATTTAGCTTGGTTACGACCATCGTGTTTTGCCCGAGAAAGCGCAATGTCAGCACTTTTCACCAGTGCATCGTGACTCTTAGCATCTTCAGGGTACATCGCAATACCAATACTGGCGCTTAACCAGAGTTCTTGGCTATTAATTGAAATTAAGCTGCTTATTATGGTGAGTAAACGACTTGCGAGTTGGGTAACGTTTTCAGGCGTAACGTGCGATTTCATTAAAATTGAAAACTCATCACCATCAAGCCTTGCCAGAATGTCGTTATCACGCAGTGCGCTGCGAATGCGTTTGGCTACAATGATTAAGACCTGATCGCTTAAGTCATAACCCAGTGAGTCATTGACTTGTTTAAACAGATCTAAATCGATATTTAGCAGTGCGAGTGGTTCATCTGTTATTTTTGCTTGCTGTTCTGCTGTCTCAAGTTGTTGATAGAAGAGTGTTCTATTGGGCAGGCTTGTTAGCGCATCATAATGAGCAAGTTTATGGAGTTGGCTTTCAAACAGTACGCGCTCGGTAATATCTTTACCTGTGGAAATATAGTGGCTGATCTTTCCACGTTCATTGCGTATAGGAGAAATGGTCTTTTCTTCATAGAAGGTGTTTTCACCTTGTTCACGAGAAACGATACGGTGAACTGTTTGCCCTGTTTTCAACTGATTTTGAATGTTTCGCACATCATGCAAAGATCCAAGTGCGCTCTTAAGTAAAGCTTCTGATTGTGAACCAACGAGTTCTTTTGCACGCTGACCCGACAACTCCTCAAACGAGTGGTTAACATATTCAATAATGCCGCGGCAGTCCGTAATTAGAACGGTATCATTACTTTGTTCTAGTGCACGCGAAAGACTCTTGAGTTTTAACTCGCGATTTACCCAAGATGTTACATCTCGAATCGTCAATAAAATCTCTTTACTATTACTGTACTGTGTTTCAACACCAACGATTTCTAAATGCTGTTTACGCGTGGCTGATAGCTTTATTTGTGATTTCACTGGGACTAGGCTGCCCAGTTCCGCGGATTGTTTAATGTTTTCGATAAGGTTGGTGATTTGTCGACGGGCCCTTACACCTAGTGCTAGCTGGTTAAAAGGTTGTCCAATAACATCGTCACTTATGACTTGGAAAATTTGCGCTGCGGCTGGGTTCATTTTTGTAATACGTTGCTCTAAATCTAGTGTGATCAATCCATTAGGCGTGTTTCTCACGAGGGTTTCGTATTGATGTGCAAGATCTTCAGAACGTTGCTTTAATTCGGTTTCTTGTTGTAGACGGCGTGATAAATGCCAAGCCATGACTAAACAGCCTGATAACAGGGCAACAATTAATGCGCCTGATAAAGCAAACTTGATGATTCTGTCGGGTGTAAACGAAATGGCCGTAACGGCATCATTAAGGTTGATTTTAGAGATGATAGTCCAAGGTAAATCCGTACCGCCAAAAGGCAGGGTATATAACTCTTTTGCTTTTGATGTTTCATCTGAAAATAAGCGCGAATAGGTATAGAGGTAGCCGTCAAGGGTTACTTGCCCATGTTGATGTTTCAGAATGCTGTCCCAAACCGCGGGATACTGTGAGTTAAAATCTTTTCCTTCAGTAACATTGTCCATAAATAGCCATGAGCTCGCCTCATTAGGCCCCAGTAACCAATTACCGTTGCCATTAACAAGCCAGCGTTCACTATTTTTCCATGTATATTCTTTCTTTAAATGAGAAAGGTATGTCACCCCCAAGTAGTTGAGTGAAACTAGCCAATCGTTACCATTAATTGATATGCGGGTAATGAAGCGTAGCGTTGGCTTCTTTGGGTACTCAATACTGCCGTTTTCAATATTCAAATCGAACTGTGAGGTATAGAGGCTATCGGGTGGGGAGCGAAGTGCTTTTTGTACGTATGGACGAGCACTTTTATCTTGGAGCTTATTCTCCGGTAGTGCAATAGCATCTCCATTATGGTTATTAACCCGAATAACTTCTTGCCCGTTGCTATCTAGGAGGCGTACTTGATCATAAAAATCGCGTGTGTTGATGATACGTTTAAAGTCTTCGGTGAGAATATGCCTATCGTCAGCGGAAAGGGTACTGCTGATATCAAGTGCCTTCACTTTAAGTGCTAACAGCTGCAAATCACTGACAATTGGACTGAAGTGCAATTGTGTCATTTGCATTGAAGATTGCTGTCTGCCTAACTCTCTGTCTTTAATTCCTTGCTCGAGCTGTTGTATATCCTCGTTATAGATATACAAAGTGATCGTCGTTGTGATAATGAGTAAGGGCAGTAAAAGTGCTAAAAAGCGTAAAAAGGCTGCTTTCATATGTCGTCCATGAAAATGATAAAGCTATATTGATTATAGGCATAAAGTGATATTGGTTTCATATTGTTCGGCATTGATATGTGTTTTTGTGACCTTGGTTTTTATTGTTATCCCAAATGTGCATACCAACGAGAAAAGAGGAGGGGAGGAACGGCAAATATCTCACTGATAAAATGAAATTTATCAGTAAAAATAGGGGATTATGACTTTAAGATGACATTTTTATTATAGGAGAAATACAGTTTTAAGCTGTTGTATGAGAGGTTGAGTTAAAACTCTAAATGAAGCAGCAAGCACCACAGGTGTGATGCTTGGCTTAAAGCGCTAAAAGTAATGGTTTTGGCTATAAAATTAAGCGGTCTCAAAAGCGAGCGCGTGCTTTTCTACTCGGCGGAAAATAAGCGTTAGTACGCCATTTACGGTTAAATAAAATGCCCCAGCTAAACCAAACACAGTCAAGGTGTCATAAGTTTGGGCATTAATACGCTGCGCATATCCCATCAAATCCATGATAGTGATAGTGCTTGCTAATGATGTGCCTTTAAACACCAAGATAACTTCGTTTGAATAAGCCGGAATAGCTCGGCGGATTGCATAGGGTAAAAGTACACCCAGCGTGGCGATTATATCCATTCCTAAGGCTTTGCATGCCTCCCACTGCCCATGTGGAATGGCTTTAAAGGCGCCATGAAACAGCTGTGTACTATAAGCTGCCGTATTTAAAGCTAAGGCCAACATGGCGCAAAACCAAGGTTGGCTTAACCAGTTCCATGCCACGCTTTCTCGGATAGCATCAAATTGGCCTGGACCGTAATAGATCAAAAATATCTGTACTAATAACGGTGTGCCAGTGAACAAGGTAATGATGCCACGGCTTATCCAATGCGCAATTGGTGCTCTTGTTATTAAGGTGATTGTCATGAGTAGTGCCAGTAGACAACCCACGACTAAAGAAACACCAGTTAGTTCTAAGCTGGTTACTAATCCATCCGCGAGTTGCCACATGTGTTGTTCATTCATGCTTTAACTCCTTGTGAAAAGCCTTGTGCAGTAAATTTATGATCTAACTGTTTAACAGCTCGTTGTGTAATTAACGTGATAATGAGGTAAATAGCTGCAGCGGCCGCGTACCAAGTAAAACTTTCGTGTGTTGCGGCAGAAGTTAATTGCGCTTGTTTCAGCAGATCAGTCACGCCGATCAAAGAAACCAGAGCTGTATCTTTAAGTAACACGAGCCATTGGTTGGTCAAGCCAGGCAAGGCATGGCGTACCGCCTGTGGTAACACTATCCTAAGAAAGCCATGAAGAGGATGCATACCTAACGCACGGTAGGCCTCTCGTTGTCCTACAGGCACCGCTTTTAATGCTCCCCGCAAGGTTTGTGAAGCGTAAGCGGCAAAAATAAGCGATAAGGCAATAACCCCAGATATAAAAGGACTCACTTCAATATACTGATCTGTAAGCAGAAATAAGACCTGGGTCGAGCCAAAAAAGATAAACAAGACTACTAACAATTCAGGCAAGCCGCGCAATACCGTAACCAAGGCCGTTGTTGGCCAAGCGATAAAGCGGTGGCGAGACATTTCGCCACCTGCAAACATGACTGCTAATACCAAGCCGACGAGTACGCTAACCAATGACAGTTTTATGGTTACCCAACCTGCCGAAAGCAGGGCTGCGCTATATCCCGAGAGAAATTCAGGTACTAACATATCAACACCTATTACTTCGCGAAGTATTTATCGAAAATGACTTGGTATTGGCCATTACTTTTTACTGTTTTCAACGCTTTATTTAGTTGATCTACCAAGGCTTGGTTATCTTTATTAACGGCAATACCAAACCCATTACCGAAGTATTTCGCGTTGGTAACTGGTTGACCAACAAACGCTAGTTTTTCATTTTTCTCAAACCATTCAGCGACGACGGCGGTGTCGCCAAATACTGAATCAATACGGCCATTTTGCATGTCGATGAAAGCATCTTGGTAACTTGCGTAAGGTACAGCTGTCACGCTAGGCATTTGATCTATCAGATAGCTTTGGTGCGTAGAGCCATTTTGAACCCCAATACGTTTATCCGTTAACGCTGCTTGGTCAGCAATTTTTCCTTCTATTGCCACAAATGCTGCGGCGTTGTCGTAATACGCATCGGTGAAATTAACTTGCTGCTGACGCTGTTCAGTAATATCAATGCCTGAAATCGCTGCATCGTAACGACGGAATTTTAGTGCCGGGATAAGACTGTCGAAAGGTTGGTTGTGAAAACTACACTTAGCGTCAATTTCCTTGCAAAGTGCGTTAGCTAAATCAACATCAAAGCCTTGGATTTCATTATTGGCATCTACGTATTCGAAAGGTGCATAGGTGGCTTCCATAACGAATTTAATTTCTTGCTGTGCTGCTGCTTGTGCAGAAGCTAAGCCCAGACCTAAGCCAATAAGAGAGGCAAGTACAATCTTTTTCATGGTAAAACTCCGTGTGTTAAGCGTAGACCTGCCCTTATTGAATAAACTGGCAGGCTTATTTTTGTATTTATGATTCGTTATTCACTCGTTGAAATAACGAATGACGGTATTTGTGTGTTTATTGTTTCGGACTAATGCGCGAGATACTCTGCAAATTTTTGTGTTTCCGGTGCACTAAAAGCCTGAGATGTGCCATGCTCAATTATTTTTCCTTGCTCAAGGTAAAGGACATGGCTTGCGACTTTTTTCGCAAAGTCGACTTCATGGGTAACAATCACTTGTGTAATACCAGTTTGGCTTAATGTTTTGATGATATTGACCACTTGATTGGTGATCTCTGGGTCCAATGCAGCTGTTGGTTCATCAAACAATAGTACGTCAGGTTTCATCATCAGCGCTCGGGCGATAGCGACACGTTGTTGTTGTCCTCCAGACAGCTGCAGTGGCCAAGTATCAGCTTTATCAGCGAGTTGCAACATGGTGAGGATCTCTAGTGCTTGATGCTTCGCATCTTCTTTCGCTAATTTAGCAACTTTGATTGGGGCTTCTATCAGGTTCTGCATGACCGTCATATGGGGCCATAAATTATACTGCTGAAAAACCATACCCACTTTTTTACGTAGTGCTGAACTGGCTTGCTCATCAATGGTATTTGTAAAGTTGAAAGCGCAGTTTGCTACTGTCATTTCACCGTTTGTTGCAGTTTCCAGTAAATTCAGTACACGCAATAATGAGCTTTTCCCTGCACCACTTGGACCCAGTAACACGAGCGTGTCACCTGCATCACAACTGAAACTGACATCATGCAATACTTGCGTATTTCCGTAATGTTTATTGATTTTGCTTGCTTGAATACTCATGCTTAAATACTGAATTAATCATCACATGCTATTTATACTACTCATGTGGAATTCTTATGCAAGAAAAATGTATAAAAAATCTATTTTGTTGCATTTTTGTTTGTTTTTTGTGCTTTTTTAAGGTGAAGGTGCTGAATCTGGAGTGGGGCAGAATTGCAATGGGGGAAGTAAAGCAATGAAAACAGTCAAGAGTGGACGGCGATCGTTGCAACGGCCTTATTTCACATGTTTAGTGAATAAGCTATTTGCACTAATGGATAAGAGTTGCTGCGAGCCGAGATCGCTAACTATGAGGAGCTAGTGTTGGGGAAGGGGGTTAATATGCAGATGGTGATTAGAAAAAAGAAAGGCCACCCGTAGGCAGCCTTATGGATTGTTATGCGGCTAGATTACTTTATGCTGTTTGCTCGTTAAGTACATTTTGTCGACGAGCTTGGACAACCAGCGCGTAGCCAACAATGGAAAGGAAACCAGCAACGAACATTGCCGTTGTTACGGTTAATAGACCATACATCGCAAACGCTGACACAATACCGCTTGCTGCGAAGCAGATCATTGTTTGTAGGAAGTTCAAGAGACCTGCTGCTGTTGCGCTACAGTTTTTGAAGTCTTCCAACGCTTGGCTAACAACGATTGGGTAAATTGCACCATTTGCGACAGCTAGGAAGCAGAATGGAATCAGAATTGGCCAGATTGTTGTTGGCTCTGTGTTAGTCGAGATTAAGAACATCACTAATACGCTAGCAAAGAACAGTTTAATCAACCAAGGTAGAATTTGTTTGCCTTCAAAGCGAGCGAGCAGAGCGCGACAACCGTAGCCACCAATGATGAAGCCCACTGTTTGTGGTGCGTAGCTTAAACCGATATCTGCGCCAGAGTAGCCCATCGCTGACATCACGAATGGTGAACCTGTTAGGTAAGCGAAAAACGCAGCAGAACAAGCGGCAAAGATAACCATGTTACCAATGAATTTTTTTGAACCTAGAATTTGTTGATAATCACGCTTAAGTTGAACAAATACTTTCTCTTGTTTTTTATCAACAGGAGCACTTTCTGTTTCTTTTAGCGTCATAACTGCCAATACTGCACCAAAAGCAACCAGTGCAATAAAGATACTACGCCAGCCTAGTTGGTGTTCTAGTAGTGCACCTGCAAGTGGTGCAAGTGCTGGAGATAGCGCAACTAACGGCATGATGGTCGCAAAAACACGCTCAGAGACCTTACCTTCGTAACGGTCAACAACGACTGCTTGCCAGATAACGGTTGCACTACATGCACCAAGTGCTTGTAGAAAGCGAGTAAATAATAAGATCTCTACATTTGGCGCCATCGCACAAAAGGCAGAGGCAATACTGAATAGCGTCATGCCGCCAAGCAGAACTTTAATACGACCAACACGATCAGATAGTGGTCCGTAAACCAGTTGACCCAATGCCATACCTAAAAGGAAAACACTTAAAGTTAAACCAATAAGTGATTGAGAAGTATCAAAATCAGTACGGATTACTTCAAAAGCGGGTAGGTACATATCTGTTGCAAGGAAACCTAGCATACTTAAGCAAGCAAACCACACTAAAGTAAGTTTGGAAGGTTGTTTATTCATGTTTATTGACCGTATTTCATTATTGTATGGTCGCTATGATAGTTCTGGCAGTTATCGCTGTGAAACGTTAATATTTCACCATTGCTTTCAAAAAAATTGATTTGATATGTTTTCGTACAATGATCTGCAAGTTATTGATGTTGTAGCGCGTAGAGGCAGCTTTTCTGCCGCTGCGGAAGAAATGCACAAAGTACCAAGTGCTATTAGTTACACAGTTCGGTTAATAGAAGAGCGATTAGCTGTCGAATTATTTGTCAGGTTACACCGTAAGGTCGAACTTACTCCTGCAGGACATTATTTTGTTGAACAAGCGAGGGATCTGCTAAAGCAGATGGATAGCATTCGTTTGCAAACACAACGCGTAGCCAATGGCTGGTCGCAGAGTGTGTCAGTTGCGTTGGATACTGTGGTCCGCGAAAGTAGGGTAAACACTTTGGTTCGTGACTTTTACAAAGCTTTCCCTGATGTTGAGCTTCACCTAACGATGGAAGTGTTTAACGGTGTTTGGGATGCTTTAGCGGATGGGCGCGCTGACATTGCTATTGGTGCAACCGCAGCGATTCCCGTCGGTGGGAATTTCGATTATAGAGACATGGGTATATTGACGTGGAAGTTTGTGGTTGCGCCAAATCACCCGCTTGTCAATGTGCCAGGCCCCTTAGGGGATAAGGTGTTGGCGCAATACCCTGCAGTATGTCTGGAAGATACTGCGCGAACCTTGCCTAAGCGCACAACGTGGCTGGTGGATAATCAGCGACGGATCATGGTACCTAACTGGCACAGTGCTTTGCAGTGCATTAAGTCTGGGCTTGGTATTTCAGTTGTACCGACCCATATGGCCATTCCACGAATAGCGCAGGGCGAACTAGTGGAGTGTCAGTTGGAAAAAAAACCATTTGATAGCCCATGTTGTTTGGCATGGAATAAGGAAAGTAAAAATCCTGCTGTCGATTGGCTCTTACAATATTTAGGCGATAGCGAACAATTGCATCGTGAATGGATGCGATAGCCCTTTTAAAATGAAGGTAGCCCTAGGATGAGCTACCTATTCCATTATCCTGCGTTTTCTTAATCTTAGCGGTTATAGCGGATCACAGACATAACGCCACCTTGCGGATCACGGAAAGACGCAATGCGTCCAATTCGTTCGATATCCATTGGTGGTAATAAAACTTCAGCGCCATTCTCTGTAGCCTTAGCCAGTGTATCTTCAATACTATCAACCGTTACATAGGCTTGCCAAAAACTTGGAACACCACGTTTTTCAAGTTGTTCGGGCATAGTTAATAAACCTGCAAAAGGTTGTGAGCTGTTCTCATTCATCACTAGGGCGTAGCGTGAGTTATTACGACCAGGCACTTCGCGCAATGTCCAACCAAGTACTTTATTGTAAAAGGCCATTGAGTTGTCAAAGTCGTTTGTCATGAGTTCACACCAGCTAAATAGGCCGTGATCTTCGAATGGCTTATCCATTATTTTCTCCTGTTAAATTTTGCACAAACCTGAGCAATAAGTTGTGCATTTGTTGTTGTTCAGACTCATTAAACCCTGTAAGTGCTTGTCCGAGTACACCAAAAGCGATGTGTTTTGCCTCTTCGGTAAGCTGTTTACCCATCGGGGTGATATCAACACCGTAGCTACGACCATCATTGCTAATCGTCACTTTATGTATGAGCTCTCTCTTTTCTAACCCTTTGATTAAACTTGTAATAGAGCCTCTATTCTTCATCAGTTTTTTCGCGAGGGCGAGCGGTGTAAGCGGAGATTCATTCATCAAAGTCATCAAAAAAATCCACTGTTCACGTGTCAATTCGCAACCATTGCGCATAAATTGATTTTCTAATTCATTGGTCAACATTCGTGATGATAAGCCAATCAAGCCGCCGATGGTTTCTGTAGGGTTCATAGAATAAACATTTAATTTGAATTTAAACTATTTTAAGCTAAAAATAACTCAAGGATCAAGTTCGGTGTCGTATCTTTTTACTTGGTGTGGAGGGCGGGGTAAATGAAGTGGTTGGCGTACCCAAAGAGTACGCCAATTTGTATTACTCTTATTTTAATGTTTGGTAGCCTGCCCAAATTCGTGTGATTGTGGTTATCCAACAAAGCGTGCCAAAGATCCAAGCGATTAAGGCAAAGTGGTGCGGCAGTAAGCAAAATAGAACAAAGCAGCCTATGGTTTCAGTCCCTTCGGTTAACCCACCGATATAATACAAGGACTTCTGTTTATATACTGGGCTTTCAATATTGCGTTTACTGGCCATGATGGCAAAGGCGAGAAAACTCGATCCCGTGCCTATAAACGAGAAAATTAAAAAAGCCCCTGCGACGGCATTTGCTTCTGGGTTAGCAATAACAAAACCAAACGGGACCATAGAGTAGAACAGGAAGTCGAGGGTGATATCGAGAAACCCTCCGCAGTCAGTAATCCCTTGGCGGCGCGCAATTGCTCCGTCTAACCCATCAAAAAGTCGGTTAATAATGATGAAGCACAATGCCCATGTATATTGTTGCAAGGCTAAGGCGGGCAATGCGCATAGACCAATGAAAAAACCCGTTACCGTGACTTGATTAGCGGTTATTCCAAGCTTATCGGGTAACGCTGATAGGGTTTTAAGAGGCCAGCGAATAATCTTAATAGCGTATTGATCAAGCATTGGTAGCTCCTTGCGTCCAAGGCCAGTTCAATACCACACCGTTGGTTGGAATGTCGGTGTTGTCATGGCTAACCATAACTGCAGGGATGTTACTGTGCTTAATTTGATTAAAGACAAAGGTGCGGAAGGTTTCTCGCAAGGCCTTATCGAGTTTACTGAAGGGCTCATCAAGCAATAAGGCATGTGGTTCCGAAAGAAGCGTACGCATTAAGCTGATACGTGCACGTTGCCCACCTGAAATTTCTGAAGGCATTTTTTCTGCAAGTTCCGTTAATTCTATTTCTGCTAGTGTCGCATAAGCTCTGGCTCTGCGCGCAGGGTGTCTTATCTCTCTTGGTAAGCCAAAAGCGAGGTTTTCCCAGACGTTAAGGTGTGGAAACAATAAATCATCTTGAAAAAGAATACCGACACGACGCTCGTTTGGTTCTAACATCAGAATGCTGTTGCCGTGTAATGTCACTTCGCCAGATAACGAGAAGGCTGGGGTTAAGTGACCCGCAATTGCACTGAGCAGTGTGGACTTTCCACAGCCGCTAGGTCCCATGATGGTCAGAACTTCCCCGTTGTCAACGTTGAAGTTTAGGGCGTCGATTAACACTTGAGGTTCCGTTGATACCGACGTGTTACTTATAGTTAGGTTTACCACAGATAAACTCATCCGTGCTTGTACTCCGTTGCTTGTTTAAGCGTGGTTGAATACCACTATGGTGGCTAGCAATAAGGGCTAGCGAAAAGAAGATGAAAGGCAATAGCCCTTGCAAAATACCGTATATCGCGCTGACACGGCGATCTTGGCCGCTGGCAAGTGCAACGGCTTCCGTGGTGATGGTGGTAACTCGGCCTGCCCCTAGCATTTGAGTGGGCAGGTACTGGGTGAGACTTACGCTCAAACCAATTGCAATCGCAATCCAAATACTAGGTTGAAGCAGTACGCGTTTTACTTTCCACCATGCTTGCCAATGCGTTAAACCAAGGCTACGTGCAGATTGGTATAAGCGAGCATCAAAGCTACGCCATGGGCCATCAAGCGCTAAATACAGATAGGGAAAAACAAAGAGTATATGGCTCCAGCTCACCCACAGCCAATAATGCTGCCCCGAAATGAAGTGCGTAGTGACTTGCAAGCCAAAAAGTAGCGACAGTTGAGGGATCACCATAGGTATCGCGATAAGCCAGAAGGGAATCGCACGCTGATATTTGTCCCTATACTCTAAGCAGCCAATGGTCAGTATAAGGGCGAGAGTAGTGCTGAAAAGTGCCAAGGCGAAGCTGCTGGAGGCTAATTCCCACAGAGTCGGTAATTCTTGTTGCCAGAAGCGCTCACTCAAGCGAGTTGGCACTATGTCAGGAAAGCGCCAACGTTGTGCAAAGGACCAGATCACCAGCAAGGGTATAATACACATTGGCAGAATGACCAGTGGTAAGTAGCCATGCTCTCCCCAGAATTGACGTTTTTTAGCGCCTTGGATTTGCCAACTGCGCCAATAGTTGAGTGTTAACCATTCAAATAGACGCGCTGTTGCTAAGGTTAAAAAGGCTATTAGCAATAAGCACAGGGCGCCAGCAGCAGCCCGTGGCAATAAGCTGAGGTCAGCTTCATTAAACCATTGCCACACTAAGACTGAAAAGGTGGGTGGACGTGTTGGACCTATAATGAGCGCTACATCAACAACCGATAATCCAAATGCTAATACTGCATAAAAGGGTAGGCGCATTTTAGGCAGCCACTGCGGAAGAATAACTTTTAGCCACACATCAGCACGGTTATACCCTAGCCCTGAAGCCGATGCGTAGAGGCGATCGACATGCAGTTGTTTTAAGATCGACGTGCTCATTAAAATCAAAAAAGGCGTCTCTTTGATAGTTAGCGCCATAATAAGGCCAATACCGTAGGGATCTTGAATTAATGAAGCGGTATTGTGGGTAGAAAGCCCTAAGCCCTCCAGTACACGATATATCCAACCTGTAGGAGAGAAAAGAAACGCAAAGCCAATAGCAAACGCAACGTGCGGCATCGCCAGCATTGGTGACAACATGCGTTCGATTTTTTGCCAATGCGGCTTATGCCAGTTAGCTTGAAGGATGAAGAAGGTAAGTGCTAACGCAATAATGCTACTGGTTATCCCAGTGAAAAGAGACAGCAGCATTGATTGAAATACACCAGGCCAGGAAAGTACGTGATGAAACCCACTAAGATTAAAAGCCGTCAATGCTTCAATTTGATGTGTGGTCATTAAAGGAAGCCAAGAAAAGGCGGGGAGTAAAATACCTGCCATGCCCGGAAGTAGGGGCAAAATGCACACGAGAATGGCGCTTATAAACAATAGGTGGATCAACATCAGGTCTAACTGTCCATTACTTGTGGTGCTGCGCTTATGGAGAAAATACTTCCACCATAAGCGCGGTAGTGAGTGTGGTCTTATCGTTATAAATAATCAAAGAAAATCAATGGCCGTAACGTTTTTGCCATTCTTGCTCTAAGGCGATTTGCCAGCTTGGGTGTGGTTCTGAAATAGGTTTAAACAATGCGAAACCACGTTCACCAGCAGGTAATGCAGCTTCTTTGAGTACGGATGGATCGCCCCAAATACGGGTATCAGCTTTGCGCATTTGTGCTTCTGGGCTAAGTAAGAAGTTAATCGCTACTTTTGCGCCAGCTTTAGCCGATGAATTCCATGGGATAGCAAGGAAGTGGATATTAGAGAGCGCGCCTTGATCAAATGAATATGCTTGCGCAGTGTCAGGGAGTTTGCCATTTTCAATGGCGGCATTGGCTGCATTAGGGTTAAACGTAATCGCCATCAACAATTGACGATCGTCTAATAGTTGAATGGTTTGTGGGCTCCCTGATGGGAACTGTTTGCCTTGCTTCCAAGCGACAGGGTGAAGCTGATCTAAGTACGCCCATAAAGGGGCTGTAGTGTTTTGAAATACATCCGCTTGTTTAGTTGTATCTATTGGGGCTGATAAACGTTCTGGGTTATCAGTTAATGCAATCAATGCTGCTTTTAAGAAGCTAGAACCATGGAACTCTGGCGGTTGAGGGTAGCTAAATTGGCCAGGGTAGGCTTTCGCTAGGCTCAACAACTCAGGAAAATTCTTTGGTGGGTTATTTAATTGCTTGGTGTCATGAATATACACCAGTTGACCGACGCCCCAGGGTGCTTCTAGCCCTTCAGTCGGCTCGGTGAAATCTACATCTACGGGTAAGCGTTTATCGACGTACTCCCAGTTTGGCAGTGATGAAACAAAGGGGCCATATAGCAGTTCATTTTGTTTCATAGAGCGGAAGTTTTCGCCATTGATCCAGACTAAATCTACGCTTCCATTTTGATTTTTATCAGCCGTCTTTTCTGCTAATAAGCGTTGCGTAGTTTCTGCAATATCAGCAACTTTAACATGCTTTAGCGTAACGCTATAACGTGATTGAAGTTCGCGAGCAGCCCAACGAAGATATTCGTTGATCTCTTGGCTGCCGCCCCATGCATTAAAGTAGACCGTTTCACCTTTTGCCTGCTCAACAATTTGTAGCCAATCTTGGTTGCTTGGTGCCGAATGTGTTTCGGCGTAAGCCGTGCTCGCTCCTACAGCCATAGCTAGCGCGGCGAGTAATGTTGTTGCGCCTGAAGATAGGCGCTTGAATGATGATGAGCGATGCATTACATATCCTTATTTTCTTTAAGTGGCTCGGCTGCTTGGTTTGTGGATGCCGGTTTAGTCACCGTTTGGTCTACGACAGACTGTTTTTTACCTTGGCGCATCCATGCATGGTACTTTTCAACCCATGTTAACAGCATTTTGGGAGCGTTAGCTTGCTTCCACTGTCCAGCTGCGTATTTTGTGGCTTCGCTCATGGTTGGGTAGGGGTGGACTGTGCCTAATATCTTGTTTAATCCCAAGTTATGGCGCATTGCTAAAGTAAACTCGGCTAACATTTCGCCTGCGTTACTCCCGACGATAGTTGCACCTAAGATGGTATCTTTGCCTTTAGGGGTAATGACTTTGATAAAGCCGTAATCTTCCCCATCAGTAATAGCCCTATCTAAATCATCAATACCGTAAGTAATAACTTGGTATTGAAGACCTTGTGCTTTGGCTTCTTTTTCATTAATCCCCACACGAGCAAGCTCAGGCGATGTGTAGGTGGCAGCAGGCAGTACTGAGTAATCAGCTTTGAATTTTTTAAATTGCCCAAATAACCCATTCACAGCGGCATACCATGCCTGATGCGCAGCAGCGTGAGTTAGTTGAAAAGGCCCTGCAACGTCGCCAACAGCAAAAATATTGCGGTATTTGGTTTGCAGGTAGTCGTTCACTTCTACTGTGCCGCGCTCGTTGGTGGTGATGCCGAGTTCTTCTAAGCCAAAACCCTGTACGTTAGCAACACGTCCTAGTGCAAGCATGACATAGTCAAAGTCAGTGGTAACAGTTTGCCCTTGATGCTCAAGGTAAGCGCGCTGGATACGGGAACCGTCACTTTGTTCGATGGACTCGAAGCGTAGGGCTTTGTGGTTAAGTTTGACCTCAACACCGTCGCTTTGTAATTTGCTATGGACGAGCTCTGCGGCATCAGCATCTTCGCGGATAAGTAGTTGGTCAACCATTTCGACCAAGGTTACGTGACTACCAAGCCGTTGGAAGCTTTGTGCGAGTTCACAGCCAATCGGGCCGCCCCCCAGTACCAGAAGTCTCTTAGGTTGTTCTTTTAGCTGCCAAATAGTGTCAGAGGTCAGGTAGCTAACATCTTGAAGTCCGGGAATATTAGGAACTAGTGGGCGAGCACCTGTCGCAATCACTATGTTGCGGGTAGTCATACGCTCACCGTTTACTTCAACTTCCCATGGCGACAAAATACGCGCTTCACCAGAGACACAATTCACACCTAGCGACGAATATCGCTCAACAGAATCGTGAGGTTCAATTTTATCGATGACTGTATGAACGCGCGCCATGACCTGCTCAAAATTGACGCTTACACCACCAGTGGTAATACCGAATTCCTTCGCTCGGGTAATTTCCGACATGGCATGTGCCGCGCGGATAACAGCCTTAGAGGGCACACAGCCTGTATTTAAGCAATCACCACCCATCTTATGGCGCTCAATTAAGGTCACTTTTGCTTTTACTGCAGCTGCAATATAGGCGCTGACTAAGCCACCTGCACCCGCCCCAATGACGACCATGTTTTGATCGAATTTTTCAGGCGGTGTCCAGTCAGCATATACGCGGCGCTGCTCGATAAGGCCCATGACAAATTTTGCGACCAGTGGAAAAATCCCTAATAGCGCGAGAGAAATAAGCACGGGAGCTGAAATGATGCCACCGAGCGATTCGATTTCACCAAGTTGTGTACCTGCGTTGATATACACAGCAGTACCGGCCAGCATCCCGATTTGGCTGACTAAGTAAAAGAGTTTGGTTGATAGTGGCGTTAACCCCATTAATAGGTTCACCAGAAAGAATGGGAACACTGGGATTAATCTGAGTGTGAATAGATAAAAAGCACCGTCTTTTTTAATGCCAGCATTGATAGGCGCAAGACGATGGCCGAATTTCGCCTGTACCCAGTCGCGAAGAATATAGCGGCTAAATAGGAAAGCGAGTGTTGCACCAATAGTACTTGCGAACGAGACTAGGATTAGACTCCACCAAAAACCAAATAATGCCGCGCCAAGTAGCGTCATAATTGCAGCACCGGGTAAGGAGAGTGCTGTTACAACGATATAAATAGCAAAGTACACTAAACTCGCAAAGAAGGGACGTGCAGCTATCGTGTCTTGCAGCGCGACTTGTTGTGCCTTTGCTTGCTCTAAGGTGAAGTACTGACCCAAGTCGAACAGGAACCAACTTCCAATAAGCGCGGCAATGACGGTAATGAGCAGTAGTTTCTTTCTATCCATGAGATAACTCCTACGATTTACTCTGTGGTGGTTCTTGCTGCTGAGCCGATGAGGTGTCTGGTTCATCGGCAGTAGCGGTGCTTTTAAGTGCTGATGTTGTCGGCACAGAGCAAAACCCTTGTGCAGGTACATCAAGCGCGGTATTAAATTTGGCAGATAGGTTTTGGAAGGCGATCAGGGCAGTAAGTTCTACTAGGCTATCTTCGTTAAACCATTGCTGTAGATCAGATAGCATGTCTTCTGTGACTTTTTGCCCTGTAATGGTCATCGCTTCAACATAATGCAGCACTGCGATTTCTTCGTCAGTGAATAGGGCGCTGTTTTGTTGCCATTGAGAAAGGGCTTTGATCTTTTCAACAGAATCGCAACGCTCGGCTAGACGCATTCCGTTAGCATCGACGCAAAATTCACAATCGTTTAGTTGTGAAACGCGGACACAAACCAAAGATCGTGTAACCGGTGAAAGTGGTGAATGGCGGCGATCTAGGTAGCCAAAAAATCCAGCGACCAACCAAAAGAGTGGCGGGCGGCGTCCCCAAAGTAAAGACGGGTTGAGTTCTGCGCCGAAATTACGTTTTTGTAGCCAAAGTAATGGGCGGACAAAGATTGAATATTTGTTTTTTTTCGCGAGGCGCACTGCGTCGTTTCCTTATGAACACATGATATAGCACCAATGCTATACCAAGGTAATAAAGGAGACCCAACCAAGGGCGCAAATATTTCAATTAATTAGGAAAAAATTGAAAATCGTGATTAATTGCGCGTATTTTGAACGAACGGCTAATTAATGGCGACTTCAACAGCACGGCTACGTTCTTGCTGCACAACGCGGTTATCGGGGATTTCTGAAAAAGCGATATAGGCTGATGCCAGAATTGGTAGGCAAGCCAGTACCAGCGTTTTGCCGATATGGTAATTACGGTACCAATATTTACGTGCCCGGATTTTTAGTAATCCTCCCCAAATGACTAGAATGACATTAAAGCCACCGACTAGGGTAAATATGTCGATAAGCACATCAAGGGGAGCGAGTTGCTGAGAAACAAGTAGCATTACAAAGGCAGGGGGGAGTAGGCTAAGAATAACAAAGGCGCGGAGGAGTTTCGGCCATTTGCAAAATTTATCCTTAAATATGTGGTCTGCTTGCCCAGGAAAAGGCTTTGAACAGAGCATACTGGCCTCACTTTTTAGCAATCTCAAAGACCGCAAGTTAGTTATGGTCGCTATAGTGACGACATATTATTGACGTCGATTTAACTGCAACAGTTACCATAAGTAGTTGAAAACAAAAAATTGACGGTTTTCACACCGCCAGCAGCGGTTATTTTACTTATTTAGGGGGGGATTAAAAGTTAACTGATGCTTTTGTGAACAGTATTTGTGAGTAGAGTCAATCTTTGACGTAATCCTGACATTGGGTGGGCTAAAGCAACAAAAAACGAGGCATCAGCCTCGTTCTTATTGTAGCAAAAGTGTCGTTGTTCACCCGACTCCCTAGGGTAACAAACCTAACAATTCACCACGTCTGGTTTCACTGATTACAGACCAGTGTCTGCCGCTGATCGCGCCTTCTAAAGCCCAAAGCAACTCAATGTTGAGATTATTATCATGCGTATCGAGTAATGCTTTGTATGCGTCGATAGCGCCGACCTCAACAAGCTTCTCGACAGTATCAATACCCACTTTTTTTAGCATGCGCTCATTGGCTAATCGTAAATTTGGCAAATCTTTAATGCGAGATGGGCCAATTTTGCTTTTTGTTTCTTTGTCGTTCTTCGCACCTTCTAGTGAGCCTTGTGCGTATTCAATAATCATTTCTGGTGTATTCCACCAGATATCAGGAATAGCAAAATGTTTAGTTACTACGGGAAAACCGCGTTTCTCGTAAACATAAGGTGATAGATTGGCTTCTTTAAATACTTCAATGTTTTTTGCATTAGCGCGGAGGTGTAATTTGTTTTTTACCACCAGAGCAAACATTGTTTCGCCTGCAAAAATGCCAAAACCGCCAAACATTGATCGTGATTTAACACTGCCAAAACAATCGAATAATTTTAGGGTGTCTTTAAGTATTGGTTTATCCATGCGACTTCTCGGTGAAATAAATCTTGGGAGTCACCTAACATATAAGCGAGGAGTTTAGGTTAGCAAAGCACACTTAATGTATGTCAAAAGCATGTCAAACCCAAAAGCAGGTTTTGCGTTAAATCCATCGGTAACCCCGCTACCTTGAAAGTGTTAATGTTTATCGAATAACACTCTGTTAGGCCGGAAGCTTTGCGTCCCACTTTTTCAAATGGTTTGCCCTGTTCGTGACGTAATAAGCATATCGTAAATAGCAGAAAAGCGTTTACCCTGGGCTGGGTGAAATGTGATATTGCTTCAATTATTACTGTTCTGTGGAGAGAGAATATTCAGGAATGAAATGAATATCTTAGCAAATGAAAGATATTTATTTGAAATTCAAAAGTAATATTATTGTTACATATTAAATATTTATGTAAAAAAGGAAGATTTAACCGCATGTTAACGCAAAAAAAAGCCGACGGTTAGATACCGTCGGCTATTCAATTTTTATGCGTAAAGCGAATAATTAATTCAGTTTATGAACGGATTTACGCACTACTAATTCAGGCGACATTTCGAAAATGCGGTTTTCGTGTTTTTTGTCTTTCACACGCTCCATTAAGATTTCAATCGCAGTTTTGCCTAAACGGCGTTTAGGCTGGTGGATTGTTGTTAATGGAGGCGAGAAGAAAGGCGCGAGTTCGATATTATCGTAACCAATAATCGAGATATCTTCAGGAACACGAATTCCATGTTGAACAAAAGTACTGATCATCGCCATTGCCATAATGTCATTAAAACAGAATATAGCAGTCGGACGTTCTTTCATTGCGATGAACTGTTCTGCGGCTTTAACGGCCGTTTCACATTCGAAGTCACCTTCGATGACCCAATCTTCATTCACTGATAGATTTGCTTCGTCCATGGCCTTTTGGAAGCCTTTTAGACGCTCACGACAGGTTGACTTCTCATTGTGTCCAGATAGGCAACCGATTTTGGTATGGCCATTCTCAATAAAGTGTTTGATAGCAACATAGCCACCAATTGCTGCGTTATCTTGGATTTTATCCGTGTGTGGGCTTTCTGGACCCCAGTCCATCACTACCATAGGTAGATCGTTTTGACGCTCTAGCAAATCTAACAGACGTTGATCGAGGTCTGAACACATCACCATTAAGCCATCAACGCGCTTTTCTGCTAGCATGCGTAGGTAATCGCGCTGCTTAGAAAGGTTACCTTCTGTGTTACACAGAATGAGGGTATAGCCTTCTTTGTAGCAGTATTCTTCAACACCATGTACAACTTCGGCGAAGAAGGGGTTGGTTGATTTAGTCACCAACATACCAATAGTGCGCGTAGTGTTACATTTCAGGCTGCGAGCAACAGCACTTGGGGCGTAGTTAAGTTCATCAACAGCCGTTAACACTTTCTTTTGCGTTGCTTCTGCGACGAAGCGTGTTTTATTTATCACGTGAGAGACTGTTGTTGTTGAAACACCAGCCATACGTGCAACATCTTTAATCGTTGCCATATTTATTCTTCTAATAATTGGAATAAAGAGGATCTTTCTAAGCCAAGCACTGTGCTTACTCTTGCATATTGAGTGCTACGTGCTGCTTGAGACCTTGTATAAACGTTAAAAGCCGCTTCTCAGATGAGCGGCTTTTATGGATTCGGTAGCGTTACATTGTTAATCGCTTGCGTTCACATTTTACTGAGTGTAGCGCACAGTGCAACGTTTCTGTCTCTCAAGATGGCAATACTTGATAAACATCAACATAAACAATGTAAACTGAGTAAAATTTGATGCATCAGTATGCATTTATGTGTGCATTATAGAGATTACATAACCAGACGCTATAGAATTATCGGGTGTTGTAAGCTTGGATGCTCAGTGATGGTTACTGGCCAACCGTAAACACGTTCAATATTTTTAGGCTCAAGTGCCTGCCAAGCATCACCATCAGCTTGTATTTTTCCCTCGTTCACTATCACCAAACGGTCGGCATATTGTGCCGCAAGATTAAGATCATGCAAAACAATGATAACGGCAGCCCCTTCTTTTGCCATGCTTTGCGCAAGCTGCAATGTTTTATGTTGATGCGCTAAATCGAGTGCTGACGTTGGTTCATCGAGCATCAAAATTGCATTTTCCTTGGCTTCGCTAAGCTGGGTAAGTACGCGAGCAAAATGGACCCGTTGCTTCTCGCCACCAGATAGCGAGGGATATAGACGGTTTGATAGGGCCGTCACCTCTGTCTTTTCCATCATACTGGCCGCTGTTTTGCTGGCCTGTGCGCGAGTGAGATCCAGCGGTAAAGCGCCTAATTCAGCCACTTCTTGGGCAGTAAAAGCAAAACTTAAACTACTGTGCTGTGGTAAAACAGCTAAATACTTCGCCAATTCTTTCGCTGACCACTGAGCATGGGTTTTCCCCTGAATGCTAATGTCACCACCTGCATCTAATTCACCACAAAGCACTTTTAGTAACGTACTCTTCCCAGCGCCATTTGGACCAAGTAACGCCGTGACTTCACCATGTTTGATTTCTATATCAAAGTTATCAAGTAAGGTCTTGCCGCCTAGGCCTAAATGCAATCCTTTTGCTGCAATTGCGATCTTATCCTGGGATTGAAATCGAGAAGATGAAAAACCAGCCATCATGACAGGCGTCCTTTTTGTTTAACCAATAACATAATGAAGAATGGCGCACCTAAAATAGCGGTAATGATGCCGACAGGCAGTTCGGCAGGGGCGGCTATAACGCGGGCAATCATATCTGCAACTAATAAAATCAAAGCACCCAATAACGCCGATAGAGGTAGCAATGTTTTATGGTTAGGGCCTGAAAGCATGCGGCCTAAGTGTGGAATGATTAGGCCGACAAATCCAATAACACCAGTGAGGGATACGCAGACACCAACACCTGCAGCACAGAGCAAAATTAAGCTACGCTTGAGCGCCTGCACATTAACACCCATGTGTTTGGCCTCTGCTTCACCAAGTAAAAAGGCATTTAAGGCATTTGCTTGACGATCGAAGACCCACATTAGAATGCCTAAGGTTGTAAAGGCTAAGGCAATGCCTGGCCATGTTGCACCAGCTAATGAGCCCATGGTCCATAACGATAGGTCGCGTAATGCTTGATCATCTGCAAAGTAATTCATTAGGCCTAAAGCGGCGCCTGATAAGGCTCCGATAGCTACACCGGCTAGCAGCATGATGGTCACGGATGTGCCATTTTTGTCTGTGCCAAGTGTATAAACCAGCCAAGTACTTACTGCGCCCCCAAGAAATGCCATGATAGGCACAGTGCCTAACGTGAGCAGAATAGGGAATGAAGCGGCCCATGAGCCGAACAGTACAATAGCAAGTGCCGCGCCTAAGCTTGCACCACCAGACACCCCGATGATGCCAGGGTCTGCGAGCGGGTTACGAAATAAGCCCTGCATAACGGCGCCACATAACGCGAGAATAGCGCCTATTGCTATACACAATAGGGTTCTTGGAAGCCTAATCTGGTGAATAACGATCTGAATATGTGCGGGTAATTCATTTTGCCACGGCGTAAAAGCTTTTAAACTCTGGCTTAGCGTGATGGCCATAGGGCCAACAATTACTGACGTTGCCACCGCCAAGCAGAGCAAGCTCAACCCGACGGGGAAAACGATTTTTAAAGGAAGTCTTTGGATCTGCATAACGGACACGTAACGAATACTCGACGATTAAGGGTAGAAAACACGGTTCAAGCGTTCTGCTTCACTGAGGCTTTTTAGCCCTAAACCACCAATTAAAGCAGTGCCATCAATAACTACCACAGCTTTATTGATACCTGCTGGGGTAGCTGCAAGCAGTGGCAATTCTTTAAATAAACCATCGGCTTTACCTATTGAGTTATAAGTGCGGCTACTTAACATGATGAGGTCTGGTTGCATTTCAAGCATAGATTCAGCTGAAATGGGTTTATAAGATTCGACTTGTTCAGCGGCAGGGTTAATACCGCCCGCTAGGCGAATGACCGTATCTGCAGTGGTATTACGTCCACCAACGGTTGCAGGGCGGCCTTCATGGATCGAAAGAAATAAGACTTTGACGGGCTTTTTATTTGAAGTGCTGGCCTTGTGATTATTGTTTTCAATGTTCGCGACTTGTTGTTTCACTTCTTCTTTCAGCTGATTTGCTTCAGTTTGTTTTCCTGTTATCTCACCAATACTATCGATACGGTGCAGCAGATCATTCACTGTTTCACCTGAATTGAGAATATTGACCTCTACACCGGCTTGCTTCACTAGGTCGAGTGTGGTTTTAGGCCCCATTTCTTCTGAGCCTAATAATCGGGTAGGGGTGAGTGCGATTAAGCTTTCTGCTGACAATGCGCGATGATAGCCCAGCGCTGGCGTGTCTTTACTGACTAAACTGCGGCTGGTGGCATCGACAGCAACAATGCTTTGCTGTGCACCAATAGCATTTAAGAGTTCAGTAATGGCTGAGCCAGCACTGATGATACGCTCATTCGCCAAGCTTGATGTGGCTGTAAAAAGCAGTGTTGTAGCTAGGACTAAGCGTTTCATGATGCTTCCTCTTCCATTAATAATTGTGTCGCTTTGATTTCATGTTGTTGTAACAAGGCTAATAACTTGAGCATGTGCTCAACGGACGCGCCTTTATCTGCTCCAATAACAACGGGTTTTTTAGGGTTAGCGTTGACTTCTTTGAGCAAGCTAACGCTAAAGCTTTGCCAATCATTTGCTTCTTGACCTTGTAGAGCCCAGTAAGGCGCTTTCGCAAGTAGGTTGATCGTTATAGGGTCGGCATGGGTTTCTTGTAAAACCTCTGTGCTGGTTTGTGGCAATTCCACATCTAGCGACTGCAGTTTTACGCTGGCGGTCAGCAGTAAAAACACCATTACAATGAAGATGATATCGAGTAGCGGCGTTAAATCAGGCTTGAGTTCGTCAGTGTCCCACGATGAATTGGAGGCGCGGATCATGATTGCACCTTAGCGCTATTCATTACCGTTGTACTTTTTGCTACGGGTGAATCACATGAGGTTTGAAAGTTGATGCCTTCGATCCACAAGTTACAGTGATTGAGTGAGTGCTCGAGCTTAGACGTGATGCTGTCTGCCCAAACACCCAAAAGTTGTGACCCTGTAATAGCGGGGAGGGCGATGATCAAACCTGCGGCTGTGGTGCGCATGGCAAGGCCAAGCCCATCAGCGAGATCGTTAGGTGTGACAGAACCTGTAGATGCAGCAATACCTTTGAACATATCAATGAGGCCCAGTACTGTACCTAGCAAGCCAAGTAATGGGCTGATCACCCCGATCAGTGCCAGTAAACGCAGTCCTGAACGCAGCTGTTTACGCTTTTGCTGAAGCCAAATGCTGGCCGCATCTTCTCGCAATGCTTTATCAAAATGACGATGTGCAATCAACATAGCGACGCCTTTATACAGCAGAGGCCTTTTTTGCTTTAAATCAGTTGCGAGTTGATCAAGCTGTGGTTGGTTACTACGGTCTTGTTTCGCCAAGATCGTATTGATCTTTGAATGGCCCACGCCTGTGCAGAGTAAAACTTGAATCAAACGTTCCAGCAAAATCATTAAAGTGATAGCGGAACATAAAAAGAGAGGCCAAGCCATTAGGCCAAATTGTTCTTGAAAGCTTGTAATGGTGTTCATGTCTTAATCCAACTTGAAACGAACAGGAATTTGTACACGGTGCGCGATTGCTTGCCCATCGACGATGTGTGAAGAAAACTGCCAACGTTTGATGGCCTCTAAAGCGGCATCGTCGAGGATATTTGCACCTGAAGATTTCACTAATGTTTGTTTAACTTGTTTGCCTGAGCTATCGATCCACACCTCAACAAGGACCTGGCCTTGCAGACCGCGCCGTTTTGCAATTTTGGGGTAACTAACAGGGCTTGGTCGCGTGGCGAAGCTTGGTTTCGTGACTAATTGTGGTGCGTTATTCACCCCAGCTGCTGCCTGCGCTTTTACTTCAGGTTTTGATTGATCTTTCGCGGTGCTGACTACTTTTGTTTCAGGTTTAGCCGCTTTTTTTACTGGCTCTACCACTTCTTTTTTAACAGCAGGCGACTGTTTTTTAGTGGGAGCCTTTTTAGCGACTTTATCAACAGGCTTTTGAGTCACTTTTTCTTCGGTGACCTTGGGCTTTTTGACCAGTTTTTTTTGCTCTGTTTTCACAACTTTTTTAGGCTTTGCTTCAACGGGTTTAGCTGGCACCGGTGGCTGTGTGACCACGTTAGGTTGTGGCGCTTGTTGAGGAACAGAAACTAAATTGAGCGACACGCGCATAGAATCAGTACCCACAGGCATTGCCATCACCATGGTATTGGGAATAGCTGAAAAAATGAGGCTATGAAAAAGAACAGATGCCGTACCTGCAAGTAAATATCGTTTTGTATTCACGGTTTCATCTACCATGCTAAAGAATATTGCCTCGCCTAGACGTACAAATAACAGAATTATCAAAAGTCGTTTTTGGCAAGATTTGAAGTCATTATCCACGAAAGACGAATAATATCAATTATCATTTGCAATATTATTTAACTCTGAATATTATGCTTTCAGAAACAAGGCAGACCGTGAAGCAATTACTTGCTTATATAAATAAAAACAATGATATAGACGTAATTTAGTGCTGTTAGAAACGGCAATGAAGAAGACTAGTCAATTGAGCGGCTGCACCCGGAAAGTATCGTCAAAATGTGCTCATAAGCATCAATTTAGGTTTTGCTTTTAATCTCAACGAAAGTTAAGCCTCAGTATTTGATGATGGGCTAGCTGTCGCTAGCATTGTGTAGTTCAGTGATTGCTCTCGCTGATCGTTGCAAAAGAGGCTGGAAGCTTTCCAGCAAAAGCTATGAAACCAATAAATGAAAACGTCTCCCTTGAAGTTGCTGATCTGCTGACTCCTGAAGTAACAGGCATCTCAACACCAGATCCTTTGCGTTATGCTTTTCAGCAAAAGAAATCAGCGCATGCGGGAGGCCAATCTACAGTTGTAGATAAGAGTCAGCATCAAAGCGTGTCTCAACTTGTGTTGAGCCAAGTACCCGAGCAGTTAGGTAAACGTTGTTTATACGTACATATTCCTTTTTGCCGTGTGCGTTGTACTTATTGTAACTTTTTCCAATATGCGTCTAGCCAGCAGCTTATTGATGATTATTTCGCTGCATTAATGGTTGAGCTTAAAGTGAAAGCGGCAATGCCGTGGACGCAAGCTGCGCCATTCCATGCCGTATATATTGGCGGAGGCACACCAACAGATCTAACACCAGCTCACATTAAAACTTTGGGCGAGATGATTCGACGTCATTTTCCACTCACGACAGATTGTGAGTTAACGCTGGAAGGGCGTATCAATCGCTTTAGTGACGAGCTGTTCGATTCCGCATTAGAAGGTGGCTTCAACAGATTTTCATTTGGGGTACAAAGTTTTAATACTCAAGTACGCCGTAAAGCTAAACGGCTTGATGATCGTGAAGATGTCTTAGAGCGTATTCAGGCATTAAGTGCCTCAGATGCAGCGCCTATTGTGATTGACTTGCTTTATGGCTTGCCGTTCCAAGATGTTGATGTTTGGCAACAAGACCTAGCTGACTTTTTAGAGAGTGGTGCACATGGTGTCGATCTTTATCAGCTGATTGAAATGGGGGGAACCCCAATGAAAGGCATGATAGAGCAAGGCAAACTTCCTCACCCAGCTGATACCGCGACCAAAGCGACCATGTTTGAGCAAGGCAGTGCGTTTATGGATAAACACCATTTACGCCGTCTAAGTGTTAATCACTGGGCTCGTGATAATCGTGAACGTAGCGTGTATAACAGCTTGGCAAAAACCTCAGCGGAAGTATTGCCTCTAGGGGCTGGTGCAGGGGGTAATGTTGGCGGCTATGGCTTTATGCAGCACAGGACATTGGATGCATACATAGACGCAATTAAAAAGGGTGATACCCCTGTCGCCATGATGACGAAAACGCCTGCCAGTGCGGTGATTAACGCGGTTATCAAAGCGAGTTTTGATCGTGGTGTGCTTTCTAGAACCCAGCTACAAGCGGCTGCACAATTCGATGTGTTTGAAGTTTGTTTACCATTGTTTAACGCATGGCAATCAAATGGATTGGTCACCCTTGAAGACGACTACCTATCATTGACTCTGGCAGGGCAATTTTGGGCGGTAACTCTGGCACAAGGCATGATCCAGATTGTCCATCAAACGGCTCATCAGCAAGCCGCATAGCCTATGAAGACTTATTGGGTCCGTTCAGCGTTAGTTCTGAATCGATACAACAAGTTGTAATAATAAGCTGTAATGACAAGAGCTAAGCACGCTTTGCCCTTGGCCTATGAATCCAATAACGATATATAGAGAGAACGCTGTGTACGCATCTTCAACATTTGAAAACGTGAAATCTCAGGTAAGTGAAATTTTAAGCGCTGATCCAAAACTACATGCAGGTGCGATTGCTCAGCAATTGAACCTTACTGAAGGTGAAGTGGTTTTTGCCTTCCCTGATGAATTGGTTGTAAGCATCGCCGGTGAGCATGCTAAAGCCATTTTAGAAGATTTACCATCATGGGGACCAGTAACGAGCATTGTCCATTCCATGGGTTCCATTTTTGAAGTGAAAGCCCCTTTCCCTAAAGGTAAAGAAGCTCGTGGCTACTACAACTTAATGGGCAAAGAAGGCGAACTGCATGGTCACCTTCGTTTAGATCTTGTGACTAATATTGCTTTGGTCAGTAAAGAATTTATGGGCCAAGAAAGTTACTTTATTGGTTTTTTCGCTGAGCAAGGCGAGTGTGTCTTTAAAGTTTACCTAGGTCGAGATAAAAAACGTCAGCTGTTCCCAGAGCAAATAGAAAAATTTAAAGCCTTAAAACAACAATACGTATAACGAAAATGTGAAATAAGTTTTCAGCTTGGTGCTGTGAACTTATTTATCACGTAGTGAATCAAAACCAGCAGTACCTAGCACGATCGCGTAATACCAAAGCCAAATGAATGTTATGGCATTGATATTTAAGTCAGCCGCGATATCGATAAGCACAATAGGGCTGCTGGATCGATAATAATTATTAGGAGAAAAGGATGAATCAAGTAAAACAAGAGCGCTTACAGAATCGTTTAGGCCCAGAAATTAAAGAGTTTCGTGAGGCTTGCCAAACGTTACAGCTTGCAACGGTAGATGCAAACGGCAAACCAAATGTAAGCTATGCACCATTTGCATTATTGGAGGATGGTTATTATGTGCTTATTAGCCAAATCGCTCGCCATGCACGCAATCTACTTGAGAATCCACAAGTATCCTTAATGATGATTGAAGATGAAGCAACGTCAAAAACCTTGTATGCACGTAAGCGTTTAACATTTGAAGCGGATGTATCCGTGGTTGAGCGTCAGAGTGATTCTTGGCTAGCTGCTGTTGCGGGCTTGAAAGCACGGTTTGGCGACATTGTTGATGGTTTAAGTGGTCTTGAAGATTTTACCATGTTCCGTCTTGCACCAACTCAAGGTTTGTTTGTTAAAGGCTTTGGTCAAGCATTTCAGGTCTCAAGTGACGATTTGGTTGATTTTGTACATCTGACTGAAGGCCACCGCCGCATTAAAGATGGCAGTGAAGTGGAAACACCGACAGAAGAGTTGTAATACTTCAGTCCATCGCTTTAAAAGACAAAGTGTGAAAAGAAAAAGCCAGCATATGTAATGCTGGCTTTTTTAGTTATAGGGACTCTATGTTAGTTCAGTATCCAAGTGTTTATTGGGTGCTGCATCTTTAGGTTGGATGACTTCATTGTTAACAGAACTTGCACCGCCTGCTGGTGGATGATTGTTTATGGTGAGCATGTTGTTACTTGTGCGCTGGGGTGATAGGTGTTTGCCCTTATCTCGGCCTAGCATCAATAAGCAAGGTGTTAGAATGAGTGTCAAAACAGTTGCAAAGGCTAATCCACCGGCTATGGCTGTGGCTAACTGAGACCACCATTGGGTACTGGGTGCTCCAAACTCGATTTTGCGATTGATAAGATCAATATTCATTTCGAGCACCATGGGCATTAAGCCTAGAATAGTTGTGATTGTCGTCAGTAGAACTGGACGTAAGCGTTGAGCTCCTGTGTGCATGATAGCGGTAACTTTATCGTAGCCTTTTTTACGCAGCTGGTTATAAGTATCAATTAATACAATATTGTTGTTCACTACAATACCAGCCAATGCAATTACCCCGATGCCTGACATCACGATGCCAAATGGTCGCTGGAAGATCAGTAAGCCAAGGAATACTCCTGCAGTTGAAAACAGCACTGCACTCAAAATTAATAAGGCTTGGTAGAAGCTATTAAATTGGGTGACTAAGATTAACCCCATCACGGCCAGCGCGACTAAGAAAGCCGATTGTAAGAATTTAGATGAGTTATCTTGCTCTTCATTTTGCCCACGGAGTTCAACTTGTACGCTTTTTCCTAGCGGTAAGGCTGCTAATGCAGCTTCGACTTTGGGCAATTCTAGGCTCAAGTTGTAGCCTGTTGCCATGTCGGCTTTCACTTCAAGTACGCGCTTGCCGCCTATGTGATGGATGCTGTTTTGTTTTGGAGAGGGCTTAACTTCAGCAAAGTTAGTCATAGGGATTAAGCCGTACTGAGTTTTGACACGCAATTCATCGAAGCGACCAATATCACGTTCAGTTTTAGGGTAACGCACTAAGATATCTACTTCATCATCGGTATCATCAGGCAGGTACTCACCAATTTTTAAGCCGTTTGTTACGAACTGAACCGTATTACCTACTAGCGTTGCATCTGCTCCAAAGCGTGCCGCATCATCACGGTTGATCTTTATTTCCCAATCGATACCGGGTTTGTTGCCTGTATCCGAAATATTGGTAAATGCAGGCTGAGACTCTAACCATTGACGGACAGCAGTAACGGCTGGTGCCATTTCATCGCTATCACGAGCGGTAATTTCAATGATCAGATCATGCTCGTTAGGGGGACCCGCTTCAGGGAATTTAAACTCTAATTCGACACCTGCAAGATCTTTGGTTTTTTCACGTAGGTTGGTAATGATCTCGCTGATCGGTGGGCGATATTGCCAATCAAGTGGATTAAATTGAATACGACCAATCTCATCATCGCCACCTGTCTTGGTGTAAATACTATTGATGCCCTCCGTATTCATTACGCGGGCTTCAATGTTTTTCATCAGCGCATCTTTTTCATAGATCGACAGATCGCCATGAGATCGCGCTTTCAAAGTGAAATGAGGCGGATCGACTTCTGGAAAAAACACTGCGCCTAAGCCAGCCACGCTGTAGCTGTAGCCAATCACGCCCGCTAAAATAAAGGCTGATAGTAGTATTTTCAACGGATGCTTAATCGCAATGGCAAGGCTATTTAAATACAGCTTGGTGAGACCAACAGCTTGTGAAAAGTCCCCATTTTCCACGGCTATCTTACGTTTTTGGACTGTCGGGCTAGTGTATTGAGGCTTACCAATCACGCTACCGAGCACCGGCACAAAAATCAGTGCCATTACGAGCGAGGCCGTTAAGGTAGCGATGAGAGTGAGGGGGAGATAGCGCATGAATTCGCCAGTGGTATCTGGCCAGAACAGTAGCGGGCCAAATGCGGCCAATGTTGTTGCGGTTGAGGCCGTGATAGGCCATGCCATTCGTCTTGCTGCTTCTCGATAAGCTTGTTTACGTGGGATGTTTTCCTGCATACGCCTTTCAGCATACTCAGTGACCACGATAGCGCCATCAACCAGCATGCCAACAGCCATGATGAGCGAGAAAAGGACGATGATATTCACGGTTAACCCACTAATAGCTAGAACCAATAATCCGGTAAGAAATGAACCTGGAATTGAGATCCCAACAAGCAGGGCAGTACGTGAACCCAGTATGGCGATAATCACCACGACAACTAAGATAATTGCAGAAAGGATATTGTTTTGAAGATCATTCAGCATCATCTGAACATCTTTGGAGCCATCGAGTGTGTATTCGACCAATAAATTATCGGGCCACTCGGGTAATTTCTGCGCTTCAGCGATAACGGCTTTAACAATTTCTACCGTTTCTATAATGTTTTCACCTGCGCGTTTTTTTACATCTAATACTACGGCGGGTTGACCATTAAGCCGAGCAAAACTGCTAGCGTCACGAAAGGCACGACGAACAGTTGCTATATCACCAAAGGTAACAACTTTACTGCCATCGACTTTGATCGGCAGCTCTAGAATATCTTTGAGCGAATCAAAGACTGATGGAACTTTTACAGAAAATCGGCCATAACCGCTGTCGATAAAGCCAGCAGCAACCACACGGTTATTACGAGAGACTAAGTTAAAAACATCATTTTGATCCAAGCCATAGCTTTCCATGAGCAAAGGTTCAACGAGGATCTCAACCACATCTTCACGATCACCGGCGATCTCAACCTCCAGTATCTGGCGGTAGCTTTCCAGTTTGTCTTGCAGCTGGCGCGCTATTTGAATCGAGGTGCGTTCAGGCACTGTGCCGTACAACACCATAGAGAGAACGGGCTCTTCACCTGCCAGTGTTATTTCATTAACCGTCGGTTCATCACTGTCATCAGGTAGCTTTACTTTGGCGATGTCTACAGCTTCACGCACATCAGTGAGTGCGCTTTCCAAATTTGAACCCGCATTAAACTCCAATACGACCGATGCGTGGCCTTCGGAAGCTGTGGCGGTCATCTCCTTTACGCCTTCAATCGATTGCAGTTCTTTCTCTAGCGGGCGAACTAATAGACGCTCAGCATCTTCAGGGCTTATACCTTGGTGTGAAACAGAGACATAAATAATAGGAATAGTAATATCTGGATTTGACTCTTTAGGAATGGCGCGATACATCGCCGCCCCTGCAATCAAGATCAGTACCAACAGCGTAATAACAGTGCGTGAACGGCTAAGCGCCGCTTCAATTATCCCAAACATTATTCACCGCCCGTTTGCTTAGGGTTGACTGGTGTCTTAGTATCAGGCACGTCGTTGGAGGGTGAATTGTTTATAGAGGCGGTTTCTACAGGGATAACAGTGTCACCGTTACGTACAAAACCTTGCCCGACGGTGATGACATTGACTTGTTCACCTAAACCACCAAGCCACACGCCATCTGGTTCGACTTTAACAATCGCAATGGGTGCGAAGGCTACCTTATTATCTGCCACTAATGTTTTGATCCCTAAGTTGCCAATTTCATCCAATGCCAACATGGAAGGAGTGACTTTGATTGCTGATTGGCTATCAAGAATTAAATCTACCTCGGCACTAATACCTGCCGCGAGTGCTGAATCAGGGTTGGATACTTCTAATTCAATAGGGAATGTATTGGTGGTTTCTGATGCAATACTGGCTTTATAGCGTAGTTTTGCATCCAGTGTTAACCCTGTCGATAAGATGACTTGGGCCTTTTGGCCGTGATGAATACTTTGGATATGGCGCTCACTTACATCGGCAGTGATTACCAGAGGATCTAAGTCGACAACATTAGCGACAGGGTCGCCAACACCTAGATAATCACCTTGCTCTACATGAAGAATGTTCACTATGCCATCAAAAGGGGCGGTGATTGTGGTATTACTTAAAGCAAGCTCTAGATTTTTAACCGTAGCCTTGGCTTCGACTAGACTGGCTTGTGCTTTGGTCAGTGCGACTTCACCCTGTAATCCGCGTTCACGCAATGATTTTGCGGCATTGAACTCTTTACTTCGGACTGACAGTAAGGCGAGTGCACGCTGAAGCTGTAATTCACGGTCAGCCTTATTGAGTTGGACTATGGCTTGTCCTTTTTTGACAAACTGACCTTTGCGAATAAGGAGTTGTTCGACGTTCCCTGCCACTTCTGCACCTAACGTTGCCTTTCTGTCGGGAGCTGTTCGTCCATATAAAGCAATTGTACGTGTAATGGGCTGGGCCGTTACTGTGCTAACGGCTACTTTTGCTAGTGGAGCACTTTGCTGACTTGTGCCTTGTGATGCTGTGTGGGCGGGTGGTGTTTCTTGCGGCCCAAACATGCCACTGATTAACCACACACCTATTATGACTAAAATCACAATAGATATTATCCACGGATTACGTGCAAGGTATTGTTTTGTTGAAGCCATTCGTCACTATCCTTGTGAGCTAGAAAGGGTATCTACAGATTCATGGTAACAGTTAACACTAAATGTGTCTGTGCTTGAATTAAATCCTTGAGATATAGCTTATAAATTCTTGAAATCCACAAAAATAGTGTGATAATTATGGGATTCATTGCTGCTTACTTTGGACTAAAAGCATGACGACAGATACGAAAAGACAAGGCGTTTGGTTTGCTTATATTGCAACTTTTCTTACGCCATTTACTCTGATGATTTCAGGCATTGTTGCCATTATTTATTCTGCATATCAAATGAATAAAGGTACTGATGAAGTTACCTACAGCCACTACTACACCATCATCAAAACATTCTTCTTATTCTTTACTTTTTTTGTGGTGTTAGGTGTAACTGCTGCAACAACCAGTGGCATGGTTGCAGGTGCTGAGTATTGGGTACACAGCGATATTTTAGATATGATCCGCCATGCTATTCCTTACATTGGAGCTGGGATTTCTTTGGCTGCTATTTGTTTTTGGTTTATCAAAATCAGCAAAGGTATGCAGCGTTTAAAAGCGAATCAAGCGGTAGAGATTTAATTTATCTTACTTAATTGTGTCTTCTCACCTTAACGATTAGACAAGTAAAAGCCCACATCGAGTAAGGTCGATGTGGGCTTTTTTGTTTTTCAATAACAAGTAGCATTCGAATGAATAACCTATTACTGCATTTGTTTTAGTAGTTGATCTAAGTTACCGAATAATTCTTTGGTTTTAGGATCATGCTTGGTCATGGCGATGTAGGTTGCTTTGCGTAGATCTTCTTCCTTATCCATTAACGCTTCATCGCTCATTATCGTTTCTCGTTGTTTAGCTAAAACGGATTTGGCATGGCTAAATTCTTTTATCAGCTTAGCTTGCTGTTCTTGTGTAGTGCCTGCTGCTCGTAATTCATCTTGAATTTCTTTGGCTTTAGCCATAAAAGCATCGGGGTCGTAGCCCACTTGCTCTGCTTTGGCTTCGAATGCTTTTTCGAACTCTAATTGTTGCTGACGTAACTTAGGGTTTGCTTGCAGAGTTTCTTGCTTAATTGCAGCTAATTCTTGCTGGATAACCCCCACTTTATTCGCTATGCGTTGCTGTTCGGTGTAGGAATCTGTTGATACTGGGCTTGCAGTTGCTTGTAAGCTAATGGCTGAAGCGGCGATAAGTAGGGCAGTACAGATTGATTTTATGAAACGCGCAGTAAAGGTATGAGAGTCAGTCATTGTATTACCTATTATTGTTGTTTGAGTAAGTTTACAGCCTGAACACTTATATAGATGGTGAGTGAGATCTCATCTGTATAGTTCAATGTTCATAGCGAATAATGGCGTGTAGGTAAAATGACGGATTCTGATACAGGCTTTGTCAGTGTAATGTAAGTTTGGCTGACTGCTAACTGAACAATGCTAAAGAGTTGTTTTTGATTGATGAATTGGCAAGAGAGGAAAAGCGGAGCGTTAATTGTTTTAGCTATGGGTGATAGGTTGGCGAAAAAAGCTGGCAATCCGATTGCCAGCAAAGGAGATAGTGTCGCGACATAGCCTTGATAGTTAAAGTCAGTGATTACTACGATCAGTGATTTCACTATCAGCGATTGGTGAAATCGCTTTGTTAGTCGCGAGGACTTATTATTCGGGGTTATTCTTCGCCTTGCAGGAATGCCACATCAAGTTGGCAAAACGCAAGTAACAAGTTAACAGCAGCAGCATAGAAGCCGAATTTGTCACGTGTATTACATTCTTTAACGAATAGCGGTAACCAAGTCATTAAATGCTCATTAATGAAGCTTAGTTGAGTTTGCATTGCTTCTTCGTGTTTTTCTTCATCATCTTGCTGATTAGCCAGAATGATTAAGTTACCAAGAAAGTCTAATTCGATCGCAATGTGATCAGCAGGTTCATTAAACTCTTTACGCTGTGCAATATCGTATTTACCAAATAAGGCATTCATTTCTTGTGCTGGTTTATCATTGAGTAGACCTGATTCACCAATGTACATAGATGCATACGGTAAGGCGCCAGATTTAGGTGTACTAAGGAATAAGCCACAGAAATCAGCAGCAAGCTCTAGTTGTGCATCTTCACGGCCTTGTACGCGCGTAATGGCTTCACGGAAGGCCTCTACAGGTGCTTTAAGCTCATCTGTCATGCCAAGGCCAGACAAGAAGGTGTACATCTCGCCACCGTAATATTGCTCTAAATCTTCGTTCGTTAGTTCGCGTGCCAGTAGTGAAGACATCCACCAGTAAATTTCAGCACGTTGTTCGTTGAAGGCAATCAGTTCTTGCATGGTTACTCCAAGACGGTTTTAAACAAGCTCATAAGAGGAGGGCTTATTTAGGAAAACATATTCACATACAGTATTTGTTGTTAAGGCTTGTGGTAACGCCTTGTATGTGAATAGATTTTCGTTAGAAAAATAAAGGTAGCTCATTCAAGCTACCTTCATCAAGTCTGTGTGGCCCATAAAGAGCCACACGTCACCTGTATTATGCTTTCATAGCAGGGAATAGAGGATCGATATCTGTTACTTCTGTCGGGCCGTGGAAGCCAGTTACAGCAGGAACAACACCAGTGTACTTCTCGATGTTAACGATCGCTGAGTGCGCTGACGTTGCCTGTGCAAGTTTAGAAGAACCAATATCTTGCGTTAGTACGTTTGGATCACCGTATGTACAAATAGTACCTGGCTTACCACCTTCAAGCGGGCTGTACCATGCACCTTCTTCGATACGACAAACACCTTGAGAGTAATCGTCTGTAACAACGGCACCAGCAAGCACTTGGCCACGGTCGTTGAATACACGTACTACGTCACCAGATTTAATACCACGCGCTTCTGCATCTTTAGTATTGATGTAGATAGGCTCGCGATCCGCTACTGCGTAAGTCGCACGTAGTTCTGTTGAAGAACATAGCTGCGAGTGCAGACGGTGGTTCGGGTGACAGCTCTGTAAGTGCAGTGGGAATGCGTCAGAACGAGGACCGCCGTGGCTACGTTCTTTCTTTTCAAACCACATTGGGTGACCTTGACAGTCATCGTAACCCATATCTGCAATAGTCTTACAGTAGATTTCGATCAGACCAGAAGCAGTACCTAGAGGCTCTAGATCCGGTTCTTTACGGAATGATTCGTGACGTACCCACTCGTTACCAGCAGGGAAGTCGATGAAACCTTCACCTTCCCAGAATTTCTTGAAGTTAGGCATACGAACACCTAGGCCACGGCCTTGTAGACGTGCGCCATTGTAGATTTCTTCAATCCATTCCATTTGCGTTTTACCGCCAGTGAATGCTTCTTCACGGTCGTAACGACGACATAGTTCACGGAACATTTCGAAGTCATCTTTCGCTTCAAACATTGGTTCAACCACTTTAGGAAGTGCGATGATACCTGCGTTTGAGTGGTTACCGTATTGCTCGATGTCATCACGCTCATGGGTTGTGGTTGCTGGTAGTACGATATCAGCAAAACGACATGTTGCTGTCCACTGGTGGTCGATAGAGACAACAGTTTCCAGTTTACGCCACGCCTTGATCATCTTGTTACGATCTTGGTGGTGGTGGAACGGGTTGTTACCACAGAAGATAGCCATCTTCATTTCTGGGAACTTAATGTCGTGACCGTTCCATTGGATAGTTTTACCCGGGTTGTCGATACAGTCTACGAAACGTGCAACAGGGATGTACGTTGAGTAGCCGTTGTATGAACCGTTGTGGATTGGGTCAACGCCAGTTACGCCGCTAAAGCCAGACATTAGTGGGCCGTTAGACGTAATAGAACCTGCATCATTGTAGTGCCAGCCGAAACCGAAACCACCACCAGGTAGACCGATTTGACCAAGCATTGCAGCAACAACAACTAGCATCCACGCGTATTGCTCACCGTGTTGCATACGTTGTAGACACCAGCCACCGATGATTTGTGTACGGCCAGAAGCCATTTGACGTGCAAGAGCACGGATGTCATCAGCTTTAATGCCACAGATTTTTTCAGCCCACTCAGGTGTTTTCTCTACACCGTCAGTCTCACCCATTAGGTAAGGTGTGAACTTCTTGAAGCCTGTTGTGTAGTCAGCGATGAACTCTTTGTTGTATAGGTTTTCAGTATACAGAGTGTGCGCAACAGCAAGCATCAACGGAAGGTCAGTTTGTGGGTTAACAGGAACCTGCTCACCACCAACATACTTCATTGTTTCTGAGCGTACTGGGTCAACGTGAATAACTTTAATTTCTTTGTTTTTCACTTTCTCAGCAAGTTGCTGGTAGTACGCGTACGGGCTGTGATCTGGAACTAACCAACCTACTTGTAGGTTTTTAATTGGGTCAGAACCCCAGATAACGATAGTGTCTGAGTGCTCAAGCACTAGCGGCCAAGATGTTTGTTGCTCGTATACTTCCATTGCACCAGCAACGTAAGGAAGGATTACTTGCGCAGCACCTGTTGAGTAGTCACCCATTTTACCTAGGTAAGTACCGTGTAGGCTAACAGCACGGCTCATCATAGTACCTGCAGAGTGCAGTTTACCTACAGACTGCCAACCTGTGTGACCAGCGTACAGTGCGCTAGGGCCGAAGTTGTTCTGAACACGTTCCATTTCGTGGTAGAAGAAATCAAGCGCTTGAGACCATGGCACACGTACAAAGCGGTTGTCACCACGTTGCGTTGTATCAGACTTGTAGCCGTGTTTTAGCCAGTCGATACGTACCATTGGGTATTTAACACGTGCAGGGTTGTAAACCACTTCACGTACGCCATCGATCATGTGAGTAGGGTGGTTGTCCTTTTCGAAAGGAGTAGTACTTACCCAAACACCGTCAACAACTTTAGCGCGGAATGCACCCCAGTGTGAACCAGACAGTACGTCGCCTGTGAATTTAGCTTGTGATTCAGTTGCAGCCATTGCGTTGCGTGGTGCAAGTAGGCTTGTACCTACTACTGATGCCGCACTCGCTGCAACCATTCCCGAAAGGAAACGACGGCGTGAGATGCCTTTGTTTAGAATTTGAGTCGCCATAATTGGAGAATCCTTTAATTATTTTAAATTCTGTGGATGTGGCGGAAGGGATACCTTCCGCCTATCGGGAATTAGTGTGCGCCAGCGCCGCCAGTGTCTTTACCGTGGTTTTGAAGATACTTAAGTAGGGTACGTTCTTCAGTTTTGCTTAGACGGTAGTAAGCGCTCATTGCATTCAGGCCAGAGATCCAACCGTTAGCAGTGAAGTGAGCTGGGTCTGGAGCCGCGTGACATGCGTTACAAGTCGATGCGTACATACCTTCTGCGTAGTTCCAGATTGGCTGAATGTTGTCGATAAGATCAGCGCTTGTTACCCATGCTTGAACAGAAACGTGTTGCCATACGATGTCAGTCGCAGAGTCGGTCTTCTCTTCAATTACTTGCTCAGTTGCTTTAACGTCACCACGGATAGTTGCTTTGAATACACGTTTACCCATGTACTCAGTCATTACACGGCCTTTACCCGCTTTTTCTAACCAACCGTCGATCTGAACTTTAACCATATCGTCTTTACGTTCAAGAACCGTTACTTCAGAAGCAGGAAGTAGTTTACCTTCTGCTTTACCTGATGCATCAGCTGTTGCGTATAGATCTTTTTCACCAAGAGAATACAGTTTCTCAGCAGTTGCACCTTGGCTGTTGGCTGTTGCTTGTAGGGTTTCAAAATCTTTTTGGAAGCCGCCAGCCATGTTTGGTAATTCGTGTGCAATACCTTTGTGACATTCGATACAGTTCATGTTTTCAGCCGCAGCTTTCTTCATTTCCATCGCAGCTTTAGCAGATTGCTTGCTGTGATCCATATCGTCGTACGAGTGGCAGCTCTTACATGTTTTAGATTGTTGGCCGCTCATACGTGCCCAAACAGCTTGCGCCATTTCTAAGCGGTTTTCTTCAAACTTCTCAGGCGTATCGATTTTGCCTGTAACGAAGTGGTGGTATAGATCTTTTGCTGCTTCCAGTTTACGGAATACCTTACCAGGGAAATCTTTTGGCTGGTGACAATCAGTACATACTGCTTGAACACCTGAAGCATTTTTGAAGTGAACAGACTCTTTGTACTCTTCGTAGTTTTGCTCCATGGTGTGGCACGAAGTACAGAACTCGATAGTTGAAGTAACCTCGAAGCCTTTGTGTACCACGAAGGTGCCCGCAAGGGTGATACCGATACCGATCAAAACCAGTGCAAGAATAGAAAGCTTGCTGCTAGGTTTGATCAACTTTTGCCAAAGTTTTTTCATAGTGGATGATTCCATTAAAGAATGATGTCACTGTAAGTAGCAGTGACGTATAAATTTTTATGGTTTAATCTTAAAACCACGATGTGAATAAGGATAAGGGTAGGGATTAACAGTTAAGGCAGATTTATGACAAATTGTTAATAACCGACTGTTGTGCTACCGTATTAAAAACAGCCAAATAATTAGAAAAGAGATAGAAATGAGTCATCACGTACTTGTTGTAGAAGACGAGATTGTGACCCGAACGAAGCTTGTGGGTTACTTTGAAAATGAAGGTTACAAGGTGAGCCAAGCAGAGAGTGGCGCGCAAATGCGTGACATTATGGCTAGCGAAAAAATTGACCTTGTAATGCTTGATATTAACTTGCCGGGTGAAGACGGATTAATGTTAACGCGTGAGCTACGTAGTCGCTCAGAAGTCGGCATTATTCTAGTTACTGGCCGTACCGATAGCATTGATCGAATCGTTGGACTAGAGATGGGTGCTGACGATTATGTAACTAAGCCTTTTGAGTTACGTGAGCTGCTTGTTCGTGTTAAAAACCTGCTGTGGCGCATCTCTCTGGTCGAAAAGGCACGCGATGAAGCTGTTGTCGAATTGCAAGAAGACAGCATTATTCGTTTCGGTGAATGGCAATTTGATATCAATAAACGTGCATTAACCCATAACGGCGTTCCTGTTAAATTAACGAAAGCAGAATATGAATTATTAGTTGCTTTTTCATCTCATCCAAACGTTGTGTTAAGCCGAGATCGTATCTTGAATATGTTGAGTCACCGCGTAGAAGCACCGAATGATCGTACTATTGATGTACTGATTCGTCGCATGCGTTCTAAGATGGAAGCCGATCCGAAAAACCCACAAATCTTTGTGACAGTTCACGGAGAAGGTTACATGTTTGCAGGTGATTAACTGTTGTTTATTTCAGCATGCAAGCTATTGATTTGCTGTTGCTGAAAATGACATAAGTTTTCATATTTGAGCCGTTATACAGTGTATAACGGCTTTTTTGTGCGCGCTTATCAGCACTTTTATTGATAACGATCAATTTATATTACGTGTTATTAACGCGCTTGAAGTGTGATACAGATCTTATTTGTATGTTATTGATGCAAAAGCTGTTTATTTTTGCATCGCGATGAGAGCTTGATCTCATTTGGTTGTGATAGATTTTGATGAAAATGATAGCGATGATTTATCGCTCGTAGTCATTTAATGAGTAAGTGTGAAGGAAAAACGCTGAAAAAATAGCCGAACGATTCAGCGGGTAAATAAATTTTTAAATTTTTTTTAGGTTTGTTCGTATATAAAAGCAGCAAACACCTATCAGTATGCCTGATAGATGCTTGAGAAATACCATAATAGATAGCTTATTTAGTGCGTTTGAGGATCTGCTGAGTCAGAGTATGGATAGCAGGTAAGCTTAATTCACTCTCTTTAGCGAGTTCTCTTTGCTCTTTAAGGACACTCTGGAGTATCTCATGGCTGGTGAGTGGATTAGCAAGAACAACGCGAAATACTGTGGTGATTTTACGTTGCCATTGTTTTGGATGAATACGGGTCCGAGATACGAACGATTTACCTGATTCGCGCTGACGTTTTTGGATAAACTGGGTTAGATCATTCAGAGCTTCGAGTAATGTTTCGCGCTCATCATCAGTGGCTAGTAGTAAAGCTTGCTGCGTTGCTTCTGGGACATAGCGGTAGGTGAGTAAGCATAACTCGGGCTCGGTCACTAATTCGAAATCCGCTTGTTGCTTTATCAAATCAGCAAAGTATTGCGCCTTTTCGATGCTTCCATTGATTAGCAATTCATAGCCTGGTCGACTGATAATATTTAAGCTAGCAAATAACAGCATAGCCATGCCGCTACGTGACCCTTCCAGTGTATGGCTGCCTAAATCTTTTGAGCCTTTACGCAATATGTATTCCGCATGGTGCTCGATAGAGGTCATTGAGGCGGGGTTTTTGAAAATAACCATACCTGCACCCATAGGCACATAGAGTTGTTTGTGGGCATCTATGGTCACAGAGTCTGCACGTTCAATCCCTTTTAATAAATGTCGGTATTTATTCGACATCAGTGTTGCGCCACCCCATGCGGCATCAACGTGGAAATGACATTGATGCGCTTCAGCAATGGCGGCGAGCTCTTCAAGTGGATCAATATTGCCAGTTTCTGTTGTACCCGCTACACCAATAATCGCAATGGGTTTGATGCGCTTTGCCTCAAGCTCAGACAATGTCTGCTTTAGGTCATCAGTACAAATACGGTTGTTTTCATCGGTCTTAATTGGAATAACACAATCTCGACCTATGCCTAGTACATCAGCCGCTTTTTTTAGCGAGTAATGACCGCGTTCTGAAACTAAGATGGCTAAATCTTCATAGCCATAATGCTTCATTGCGCGAAATAGCCCTTCTTGTGCTACACCGCGAAATTCACCATCTGCTTTTAATACGTTATTGCGCGCAACCCAAAGGGCTGTGATGTTTGCAATCGTGCCCCCAGAGCAGAAAGAGCCCAATGAGTGATTAGCACTGTGCATCCATTGCGCATAAAAATCATCGGCCTGATCATAAATTAAGTTATGCATCATACCGAGAACTTGGCGCTCTAAGGGAGTAAAGGCTTTAGAGGTCTCAATTTTCACCAAGTTTTGGTTCAGACCAATCATGATTTTTGATAGTGGCATTAAGAAATAGGGCAATGCCGATGTCATATGGCCAATAAAGCTAGGCGCAGAGGTATGTACTGATTGCGCGACTAGCTTGTCTAATAAAAATTGGGTGTGATCGGAAACAAAACTCGGTGTTTCAGGAATATCAGCGCTTGAGAAATCCTTCTCTATTTCAGCTAAAGGTTTTTCTACTGCCGCTATATGATGACGTAGAAATTCATTGAGGTTTTGAGATATATCTAGCTCAATGGCACCTAGCGTCGAATCGGGTGCTTCAGGCACTGTAAAAATGCGATGCATCGACGCTAACGATGCGTCTGCTTGTCGGTTATCCACTACCATACGCTTTCTAACTAAAAAAATTTCCTTACTTATAACATATTAGCCACAATCTCCCACAAAACTTATTTTCCATTAATAGGCTGTTTGGGGGTAATTGTGGCAAATATGCTTGTTATTTGGTCAAAATTTATAATTTAAACCTACTGTTGCCAATAAACTGTCTTCGTCATAGAAGGTAATATTGGATTGTGATTGGTTATAGCCAATTAGAGAAATTGCAGACCAATTTTGCCATCCAAATGGTTGTCGATACTCGTAGGCTAAAAAGGCTCCCCAACGGTCATCTTTTTGCTCTTGGTTAAACACTGGATTTATAGTATCGAATGTCGCGTGATCATAACTTACAGTGAAGGCAAAACTGGATGAACGGAGCAATTGAATAATACTGGCTTCGCCACCATAGATAGTGTGCGCCATTGCTTCACCTTCACTGTTGATACGCGTGTAATTCAGTGCACCCCGTAGCATCATTCCTCGTCCAACAAACTGACTATAGGAGCCTTGTGCAAACAGTATATTGGCTTCTCGATTGAGCAAGGTTTGCTCTTGGGGAGTGAAGTTGGCAAACCCGCTTTTCTCATCGTCGTAACTTTGATGGCCTACCGCCAGTTCACCAGAAAAGTTTGAGCCCATAATCTTTTCTGCGGTTAGACGCAGTGCGCGGGTTTTAACTTTGGTTTCTTCACGTTCCTCATTCAGGATAAAGGGATCAGCCCATGTTTTTTGCTTCAATAATCCAGGTACAAAGCTGAAACTAAATATGCCTGTGTCTTCAAACTTTTGACGGTAGCCTAATTCAAGATGGAAACGGCCAAGTGCGATATCAGACCGACGAGTACCGAAGAATATTTGCTGGTCTGCTGACTGGAAGGTGTAATCCAGTGTACCGATTGGTGCAATCAGAAAACTATCTTGCGTCGTGGCTTTTTGGTTTGGTGAAGAGAGCGTTTTGTTATCAGTATTAAACTGAGAGGTTGAACGTGTATACCCAGTAACAACGGATATTTCACCGCCAAAACCGGGATCCCAGTCTTGATTAGGTCTTCCAGCATAACTTGATGCCGAGATCACTGCTAGGCAGAGAAGTGAATAGCCTTTCATTACCACATCCTTGTTATCACAATATGAGGGCTTCATGCCCAAATACGTTTGTATCCTCATTGCGCGTAAGAATACAAACGGTATATGACAATTATACGGGGTTGCGAGCTTGTTGGATCAGTTATTTACATTCGATATTTTCAATTTTGGTGATTTTTTCATTATAAGCATTTAATGGCTTTTCAATATCACCAGGGTGTGAAAGTAAATCGGCGAATGCACTGCGTAACTCATAATTTTTAGGGTGGGGCTTACTTTGACGATCATCAAACGCTTGCTTCGCAAACTTACCTAACTCGTCGTCTTGCTGGGAAATAGTTTTAACGTCTTGCTGTGAGAGTTTTAACCATGATTCGACTGATTGTGAGAAATCGAGACGAGACTGATCATTTTTCAAGAACCAATCAAAAGCTTGACGATTTAGTTCAAAGTGATGCTTGCGACCGTCTAAAAACCATTGTCCAACTTCTTTTAGGTTCTCGTCTTTTTTGACGGACAGCGCAACGAGGCTTTCGTACCATGATAGCGATGCATCAATATACTGATGGTATTTGTTGCTAACACAGGTGTCACTGGCAGCCATTGCACTGGTAGGTAGTAAGGCTAAAGAGAGTAGTAGAGCAGGTAACTTCATTGCCAATCCTTGAGAAAGTCATTGTTATTATTAACCAGACATAAGTGATAGGTGCATATGTTTGGCATTTATTGGATTGTAATAGCTTGATTGTCAGAAGGAAAAGGATTCTTTACCAAAATGATACAGGTTTGGCATAACAAGTGTGAATTTCTGCGAGCATTGACTAGCAAGTAGCTACGAAATACTTCCTGAGTTGGATACCAATTAAACTCAGTCTTTGATGCTTTTTATTGATCAACACTATTGAGACTCGCCTTTATTTAGTGAGTATTCGTGTTGCGTAGCAAATAAAAACAGAATCAAAAAGAGGCTCGATATGAGCCTCTTTAATTGATGTGTTTATGCTAACAGCTATCCGTTCTTCTTCATCGCGACAGAGATGCAGTAAGCTGCGCCTCCCCACGTGATCCCAAGGCCAAATAGCATCATGATAATTGCACCTGTAGTCATATTAAGCCTCCTTTTGAATGACGGGTTTAGATGTCACATTGATAACAACGGCGACGATAAACATTGCAGCAACTAGGCCCCAACCAAGCATTAATAGATCTGAGGTCGCGTAACCACCGTAACCATCGGTGAATGTATTCACTAGGTTGGTTGCTAGAATGATCGCAAGCATTGCTGGGCTTAGGAAGCGAAGACAAATCTCAAACCATTTGCCTATGCTGAACTCAGAGATTTTGTTCACATACTCACGTACATCCGAAATCTTAAATAGCCACGCGATAACAATTAGCTCAATCAAGCAACTTGTTAGTAGTGCAACGTTGTTAATAAAGTAGTCGACCAAATCAAGGAGTAATAGCCCGCCGTTGGTTGCAAACGCAAGGGATACCACAAAACCTGTACCGCACACTACCGATGCCGCTTTTTTACGGCTCCAATTTAGTTTGTCGATAATGGCTGATGTAACCGCTTCAATGATTGAAATATGTGAACTTAGGCCTGCAACAACTAATGCAAAGAAGAACAATGGCCCAAGAATATAAGGTGCTGGTAGTAAGTTTATTGCTGCTGGGATTGTCACAAAGGCTAAGCCAACACCAGCCGATACAACTTCCGTAAGGGGTTTGGCTTGCTCTTGTGCCATATAACCAAGAACCCCAAAGATCAGTACACCGGCTGTGATAGAGAAACCACAGTTAATTAATACTGTCATGAAAGCATTATTGTTGATGTCTGATTTTTCAGGTAAGTAGCTAGAGTAAGCAATCATAATTGCAAAGCCGACACTTAGGGTAAAGAAGATCTGGCCGTAAGCGGCAGACCATACTTTAGCATCAAGTATTTTGCTGAAATCTGGTTGGAACAGGTAGTTTAGTCCATCCATGGCACCGGGTAGGAATAATACGCGACCAATCAGACCCACAACCATTAGGAAAAGTAGCGGCATCATGATTTTAGACGCGCGCTCGATACCACCTTTTACGCCAGTAAATATAGCGGCAAATGTAATCCCCCAAGCTAGCACCATAGGAATTGCAATGTGCAGCTGTAGGCTACCTAAGTTACTTGGCGAGTTGTCACCAAGCTGTAGGTATTCGCTAAAGAAGAAGGCATTAGTGTCAGCTCCCCAGCTCTGTGTGAATGAGTAACCTAAGTAGGAAATTGCCCAGCCGATAATAGCGACGTAATAAACTGCAATGATTGCTGCGATAAATACTTGGAACCAACCAAGCCACTCTAATTTTCCACCTAGTCTGGCGAAAGCACGTGGAGCTGCACCACGGAGCTTATGGCCCAGACTAAATTCCATGATCATGAAAGGGATACCGGCAGAAAGCATGGCAAAAAGGTAAGGGATAAAAAATGCGCCACCGCCGTTTTCGTAAGCCATGTATGGGAAACGCCAGATGTTTCCTAAACCTATGGCAGAGCCTACCGCCGCAAGAATGAATCCAGCGCGTGAGCCCCATTGTTCTCGTTTCATAAACAACTCCTTTTGTACTGCTATTCTCTATTCGTTAAATAAAAGCTAGAGAAAAATGCTAAGAATTTCCATTTCGCGACACAGTTTTTGGTTTGTTAAACCGTGTTGATATATCGAGAGTAACGAGAGAAAAAATGTAAAGCAATAGAGTGTAAGTTTGTTAACACCCGTGTGTGTTGGTGTTAACTTTTGCTGTGAGGAGTGAGCGCGGTTAGGCTAACAAGGAGAATTATTTATATTGGTGTATATCACTGCATTTGGCTTCAGCTGTAGTGATATATTTTATTTTCACGATGAGGATTATTGGCTGTAAAACCACCAGAAACCAGTATGAGACTGTATTTTGCTACAAAAAGGGTGATATTTTCAGCCAACTGAAAAATTATTCACTTAAATCAGAATGAAAACTGTAGCCCAAGGTTAGTTTGGAACTGGCTAAATAGTTCTGAATCTATAGAAACGATGCAGGTTTCATTGCCTGATGGAAGCGTGCAGGCTACCGTGGTGTTGCTTTTTACAACATTGCCGAGCCATCTTCCCTCTAGCACGATCTTTGCATTTCTACTCAGTTCATATTCAGCGCCACCAAATAAACCACCAGAGAAAAAGACTTCTTTCTCAGTCCATGACGCATTAGCAAAAGTCCCCCCTAGGCTGGCACCGAAATAGCTTTCTAGTTGTTGGGTTGGCTGAAACCGTAGTGAACTCTGAAAATGGAGGTAGGTAAATTGAGTTTCTCCAGCGAGGTCTTTTGCATCGGTATTTTGGTGGCTAACAAAGATACCAACTCGACCTGGTTCGAGATCTGTCTCAATTGCAATGTTGTAGTTAGCGCTATTGTTGACTGACACCTTATTACCGGAATCGTTATTGATTGAGCCTGAATAGCTGTAGCCAATCGTAGGGGTAACGTAGATATTCTCGGCATGGGCGAAAGAAGGAATGGTTAAGCAAGATAATAAACCAAAAGAAATAAAACGAGAGACGAACCGCATTGATATGCCCTTAATTTAGTATGTGTTTGTAGCGATATTGTGACAGCTATCTGCACTTCTCGCATATAATTCACGCTTAAACTTGATCTGCGCCTAAACTGGGGTTACAAATATGTTAAAACATTGCGCAGTATAGGGGATTAGATATGGATACCGATTTAAAACTAGCACTTTTTGCAGTAGTTGCAGCATTAGGCATGATCATGACATTCTCTTTCATTTCGGTGACTGCTTAGCAAGGATAGCGTAAATAAAATGCCCCAAGTGACTCTGCTTAATAACGAGACATTGATGGTGTCTCGTTCCTTCTTTATTCAACAATTGATGATATATTGCTAACTTAGCCTCTGATAGCACTGTGTGTGTTTGGATATGACAAATCGCTTATCATTTAGTTTGAAACAATCTGATTTACAAGTTGTAAATCAAATCTCTGGTCAACTCGCGGGCATTGAATACAAAAAAATTGCTTTGGTTGTACAGGGCGGTGGACAGCGCGGTATTTTTACTGCTGGTGTATTTGACTCTTTCTTGGAGGCGGGTTTTGACCCTTTTGACCTCTATATTGGAACCTCAGCAGGTGCACTTAATCTTTCATCCTACATCAGTCGGCAACCACGTTTTGGTTACGATTTTATCGTTAACTACACGACTCAGGATGATTTCTTTAACTTGTATAAGTATCTGAGTCAGCAAAAACCGATGGATTTAGATTGGGCGCTTCAATGTGTCTCGCCGTCAGGCTCGTTACCTCTTGATATTCATAAAGCCAAAGCTGTGTTGTCTAATCGTGTCGCGTTAGCCTCTGCTACACGAAAAGATACGTTAGAAGATATCTATTTACCTATGTTTGATGAGGATTGGAAAGATGTATTAAGAGCATCTTGTGCGATTCCAGTCCTTTATAACCAGCCTGTCAACATTAACGATTTAGAGTGGGTAGACGGTGGTGTTAGTGCTGCTGTTCCAGTGCAAGAAGCATGGCGACGAGGTGCGGATTTAGTCATAGTGATACGCACCGAGCCTGTTGAAGAGCATGATGAATGGGATGATTTATTTGATGACTGGCGTGATAAAATTGAACAGTCTATTCCAGGTTACATCGAAAAAATTAACCGAAATCCCTCGATTGGTAAATTACGCGCAGCACATTCAGATTTGTCACAGCGATTCCAACAATGGAAGCAAAGGCTTGATGATGAAGACAGTGTTCAGCAAGATGCTGACTTCTCAGATGCCTTGAGCACTAATGCGCATTTACCCGATAAAGTGAAATTGTTTTTGCAAAACCATAAAGATAAACGGTTAACCAAAACCAATAATGGTAGCTGGAAATGGCTGGCTCATAACAATATGGAGCGTTTCTTAAAGCTTACAGGTAAAGGTAAAAATGCGGATGTGGTAGAGATGCTGACGCAGTATTACCAAAGTTATCGTGAGCAGTGTGATTTTTTGGCAAATGTGCCAGAAGGTCTGCAAGTGATCCAAATTGCACCAGAGAAAGGTTTGAAAAGTCGTGCGTTATTGAGCGATAAAGATGATCTTGAGGTCGATTACCGCGAAGGTAAAGTGGTTGGGCGCGAATTTGTTACCCATTTTGCTGGGTTGATTCAAAACTCAAATACAGCATAGTCATCCCGACGCACACTTGTATTTCGGATGAATTACACCCAAACAAAAAGGAGCACAATGTGCTCCTTTTTAATCTTGTTTTTAAAACAGCTTGCAGATTAAGCAAGTACTGTTTGTAGCCACGGCCAGCCTTGTTTTTTACGGCTTAGCGTGTTTTCCATCATTAGCATGCCATCTTTAGCGTGTGTATCTAAAGTCGCATTCCACTCACCTTTGTAAAGTAGGCGAGTTGTGCTTGTTGTGATGTCTGTAAGCATAAGAGCAGCCATTGCAAGACCTTCTTCGTCGCAACGACGTTGTAGATCAGCGTTTAGCTCTTCGATCATGGCATCAACTTGCTCTAGTGTTGCTAGTTCGATTTGGCCAACAACAACGTTACGCTCGTTGAATGGGTATGCTTTAAGATCTTTTTCTACGAGTTCTGCAGCAGAAAGACCTTGGATGTCAGTTTTAGCGATTAGAAGCTCTTTGATGAATAGGTCAAGATCTTCAACACCCGCTAGTGGTGCGAGTTCAGCTACTGCATCTTTATCTTTTTGAGTACAAGTTGGAGAAGCAAAGCCTACTGTGTCACTTAGAATTGCAGACATCATTAGTGTTGCAAGTTCACGAGTGATTTCAGTTTCTTCCATCTTGAATAGGTTGAACATGATGGTACAAGTACAACCAACAGGCCAGATCCATGCTTCAAGTGGGTTAACTGTCATCACGTCACCTAGGCGGTGGTGATCAACAATACCTACGATTTCAGCATCAGCGATATCGTCTGGTGCTTGTGCTAGGTCAGAGTAATCAACTAACCATACTTTTTCGCCAGCAACGCCAGTACACATTTCTGGTTGATCAACACCAGCAGTTTTTAGGATGTGCTGAGTTTCACGGTTTAATTCGCCTTGACGAACAGCTTTCGCTTCTAGGCCGCGAGCTTTAAGTAGTTCAGCACCAACAAGTGCAGAACAAATGCTATCACTGTCAGGGTTCTTGTGACCAACAACTTGAATCATGATGTTTCCTTTACTGCGTCTGTTACAGCGTCAGTGCTGTAAGACTGAATGGGGCATACTCGTATATTGAGTATTCGCGATGGCGTAATTTTAGAGATTTTCACAAAAATAACAATTGCGAGCAGCAAATTTCGTTTCAGTTGATTAAAAGCCCGTCTTTTTTTGCGTTAATTTAAGGGGTTAGCGCAGCGGCATACTGTTTATATGCGCTGTGTTAAAGTGTTTTCGCGTCTGTATTACGCTTGATATATGATGAGAACATTAAAGAGTAATACGACCATGTTATTTGAATAAAACCACTATAGGTTTTCATTTTCACGGAGGAACACGTGCAAACAACGTTTATCGATGGTGATCTTGTTTATCGCCCGCATTCATTTGAAGTACCACTCAACTACGATCATCCTTCGGATAAGACGATAACTGTCTTTGCGCGAGAGATTGTTGCGAAGCAACACCAAGGCAGTGATTTACCTTGGTTAGTTTATTTACAAGGTGGTCCCGGCTTTCCTTCACCACGCCCTGATAGTAATAGCGGTTGGCTAAAACGTGCTTTACAAGCGTACCGTGTGTTATTGCTTGACCAGCGTGGTACAGGGCAGAGTACTGTTATTTCTCATCAAACATTGGCTGGTCAATCAACCGATCAGCAGGTGGCGTATTTATCGCAGTTTAGAGCCGATAATATTGTACGAGACGCTGAGTTTATCCGTGAGTCACTGAATGTGAAGCAGTGGTCGATATTAGGACAAAGTTTTGGCGGTTTTTGTGCTCTGCATTATTTGTCATATTATCCACAGAGCCTTACTCGTGCTTTTATTACGGGCGGACTTGCTTCGTTAACACGCCATGCAGATGACGTGTATCGTGCTACCTACCAGCGTGTTCTAGACAAAAACGCGCAATTTTTTAACCGTTTTCCTTCTGCTCAGCAACGTTGTAATGAAATTGCTGATTACCTTGTTGATAATCAAGTGTTATTGCCTAATGGTCAGCGCTTTACAGTTGAACAATTTCAGTTAATCGGTATTAACTTGGGGAGAAGTGGTGCTGAACTTCCTATGTACTACTTGCTTGAAGAAGCTTTCGTTGAAGTCGACGGGAAGCGTGAGCTTAGCTATGCCTTCTTGAACAACATGCTGATGGAGCAGACATACCAAACTAACCCTATTTATGCGATTTTGCATGAATCAATTTATTGTCAGCACACGGCATCCAATTGGTCAGCCCACCGTGTTCGTGATGAATACCCTCAGTGCCATTATAAGAAAGGGCAAGATTTCTGCTTCACTGGCGAAATGGTTTACCCGTGGATGTTCGATCAGCTGGAATGTTTAAAACCATTGAAGATAGCAGCAGAGCAACTGGCTGAAAAAGCTGACTGGCCAACGCTCTACAGCATAGAGCAACTAAGTAAGAATACCGTTCCTGTTGCGGCAGCTGTGTATTTAGCAGATATGTATGTTGAATATGCGTACAGTAAAGAAACACTCTCGACATTAAAAAATGCTAAAGCATGGGAAACCAATGAGTACGAGCATAACGGTTTGAAAGCTGATGGTGAGCGTATCTTAGATCGCCTCATTCAACTTGCTGATGAACTTGATGATCATCAAGGCTAGTGGTTTCAGTCTGACCTTTTATTAAAAAGTGCTCGTTAAGAAAGATAATAACATGTATATATATTACATGTTATTATCTGTTCGAGTTAAACCATGGCTTCTTCAATCAATATAGATAAAGGTCCCCAGAATCATTCTGTCGTAGGTTTATTGCTGCATATCCCCATAGTGTTGAGCTTATGGCTGCTGGCGGCGCACAGTTTGAGATTTGGGCATATCATTGCTTTTGTTCTTTTACTCCTATCGCCATTGATCTTGTTGGTACGACAGCGCGTTGTACTTCGTGCTTGCCAAGTTTTTCTTTTTAGTGGCGCGTTATTTTGGATCTATACAACTTATGGCATGCTAGTAACAAGGCTTGCTATGGGCGATGATTGGCTTCGCTTATTGTTAATCATGAGCGGCGTTATCTTTTTTACTTTGATTGCGTCTTGTTTGTGCATGCACGCTAAAGTAGAGCGAGCCTATCGCTAGGATTATAATTAACCTCATAAATTAAAGGGTTGTAATTGTTATAGTATAACAATAGTCTACAGGTGAAGACGTGATGAGTTTGTCATTTCATTTGTGGGCTTTATAGGATGCACCAAGCTAGAGACGTGCCTGTGCTTCGGCATATTGACTTTGTTTGTAGCCATTTAGTGCTTTTATATGGCGCAATGGCGTATGTAATCTAGCCACTTGGCTGTATTCGTCCTCTAGTTACAGGGTGATCATTAGGACAAGTCTGTTTTCACTGGTTGATTTTAGCTATTATCAATCTAAGCGTTAGTCGAAATATCAATTTGACCTCTCTTATCTTCCTCTCTCGTATTGATGGAAAAGAGGACGGATTTTTCGATCCAGAGTATGTGCCTTTGGCCTTTTAGCCAAAGGAATAGATAATTGTATGACCCGTTTTTCTCGGGCCATAAAAGAAGAAGTATTTAGGAATAAGATGGTAAATGTAAGGGCGAGAGTGCCTTTTAAAGTTGGTCTTAAGAGCAATATTCCTGCTGATTTGCTTTCATTTAATGGCCTGGAGTCGGGTAAAGAGCATGTTGCGGTTATTTTCCGTGATGCGGACAAGCAAGAGGTTGCACCACTTGTCCGTATGCATTCTGAATGTTTAACGGGTGACGTTTTTCACTCATCACGTTGTGACTGCGGTGAACAGTTGGATGAAACCATCAATAAGATGGGCGATCAAGGCGGTGTGATTTTATACTTACGCCAAGAAGGCCGAGGTATTGGTCTTTACAATAAAATTGATGCTTATGAGCTGCAAAGCCAAGGTATGAATACTTACGAAGCAAATAATCATTTAGGCTTTGGTGATGATTTACGCGATTTTACTGAAGCGGCATTAATGCTTAAAGCATTAGGGTTAAGCACTATTCGTTTGGTGACCAATAACCCTAAAAAAATCCGTGAACTGGAAGAAAATGGTATTACCATTACTGAAGTTGTCGGAACAAAAGCGCACGTAAAAGAGGGTAATGAAAGTTACCTAAAAACCAAAGCAGCGCACGGTAAACATCGCTTTAACTTCGATTAAGGCTAGTTTGGTGGTATCAACAAGATAATACTAAAATATCCTCTGCTATTTAGCGGTAAAACGCCTCAATTTATTGAGGCGTTTTTGTTTCTGCTCGTCTTTGGTCTTCCTTTTTCCTTTCCATACCGGGTAGGTCTCTTCCCTCTATCTGTCTTTAGTTAGTCATAACGCAATAAGCAGTTGTACGCATAGTCTTTCAATATGCCATAGACGAATTTTGCTTATGCGTATTAATTAAACTCACTCATTATCATCAGCAGTAATTTTTATCGTCAGTAGTTTGAGTGAAAGCACTAAATTATAGATTACTTTTTCTAATCCAAATCATAATAAAGAATCGTGCTGAGTAACACGCTAATCACTTGCCAGATTTTCAGTTCGGATTTACTATCTGCGCATCTTAAAGCAGATATAGAAACTAAATAGCATCATAGAGGTAGATAATACGTTCACCTTATGAGTTATGGTTGGAGTAAAATTCTGCGATAGGGCAATTTTTCTCAATGAAAAACTCGTTTTTAGTATATTGTTCTGTTGTGAGGGATTTGGTTGTGACTCAGCAATCACCAAATATAAATATGGTACGTTTGTTATTTTTAGTAATCATTTTAGCTGCTGTAGGTCAGATGACGCAGACAATGTACGTGCCTGCAATTCCAGCTATGTCAGAGTTCTTTGCCGTTGAATCATCGTATTTGCAAGCGGTAATGGCTGCATATTTAATTCCGTACGGTTTATCTCAGTTCATCTACGGCCCGCTATCAGATCGTATTGGTCGTCGTCCAGTGATAATGATTGGTATGATGATCTTTCTTTTTGGTACGGTAATGGCCATTTGGGCGCCAAGCTACGAAATATTCTTGCTTGCTAGCTTTGTTCAGGGCATGGGTACGGGCTGTAGTGGTGCTATGTGCCGTACAGTGACACGTGACTGCTATAATGGTACCGATCTTCACCGTGCGAATAGCTTAGTGAGCATGGGGGTGATCTTTTCTCCATTACTTGCGCCTGTTTTAGGTGGTTTTTTATCAAGTCACTTTGACTGGACGGCAAGTTACTATTTCTTGCTAACATTCGGTGTTGTTGTAACTATTGCAATGATGTTTTACTTCACTGAGACGTTACCAAAAGAAAATCGTCGAAATGAAAAGGTGTGGGTTAGCTACCACCACGTATTAAGTAACCGTCAGTTCCAAGGCTATGTGCTATGCCTTATCGCAACGTTTGCGGGTATTGCTGTGTTTGAAGCTGCTGCTGGCGTGTTATTGGGTAGTGTACTTAAGCTTGAGCCAACCATGGTGAGCTTCTTGTTTGTCTTACCCTTACCAGGTTACTTAGGTGGCTCATGGATTTCAGCTAATTTAGTGAAAAAAATGGGTAACACCCGTGTACTTTACTTAGGTATGACGGCGATTGTACTGGGTGCGGTAACAATTTTGGTTCCAGGTTTGGCTGGCATGGTTACTGTTAGTTCTTTGATCGGTGGTGCGTTCTTGTACTTCATTGGCGCGGGCGTATTATTCCCTGCGGCAACTACGGCTGCGATTGAACCTTTCCCTCATCATGCAGGGACTGCTGGTGCCGTGCTTGGTGGTCTACAAAATTTAGGTGCTGGTTTGGCAACCTTGGCGGCATCTTTAATGCCAGCGGAAAACCAAATGAGCTTAGGTATTGTAATGTCTGTAATGGCAGTGGTGGTATTTATTAGTCTGAGCTGGGTACGCAAGAATCAACAGCACGATACACCAGTCTTGGTGGGCTAGTTGTCAGATTAGGTAAATAGTCAGACAGTAAACATAAAAAAGGCAGGTTAATAAACCTGCCTTTTTGCTATTCGAGTATTTCAAATGAAAAATTAGTCACGCTTCCACAGAATGTGACAGAATTTGTTCTCTGGATCACGGCTAACAAGAAGACGAGCAAATACATCGTCTAGTACATCGTTTTCTTCGTTAACTAAACCGATACGCACTTCAGCATATACTTCACCATCTACGTCGAAACCCACATGCTCTGGCCAGTCAGCGCCTGTTTCAACAAGTTCTGCTGCGCCACGATCTTCAAATTGAGCTGTAAACAGAATAACGTCTGCTGGTTCGAGGTTTTCTTGTGCCATTTCTAGGAAAATATCGTATGCCGCATCGATAACGTCATCGAAAGAAATCAGGTCTTGGTTTTCCATGGGTTTTTATAACTCTTACTATTCATCAATTGTTGCCAGTATATCTTGATACAGAGTCAATTTGCAGTGGTCATCGCTATACATGGCTCACTTTATCGTGCTGTCTTGTGGCAGCGTCATTTTTAATTGCTGTATATAGCGCTTAATCGTCATTGGTTTAGCGAATAGATAGCCTTGGCAGCACTCTATTTCTAGTAAACGAATACGTTTAGCTTGTTCTTTGGTTTCAACCCCTTCAGCGATCAATACACAATTAAACCGTTTAGCGAGTTCGCAAATGCTATCGAGTATCGAGTGCGCAATGGTTTCATTGCTTGACGCTGCAACAAAAGCACGATCTATTTTTAATATTTCAAAGCTGAGTTGCTGTAAGCGTGATAGACCTGAATAACCGCTACCAAAGTCATCCAGCGCCCATTTTACGCCTTCTTTACGAAGTTGCGTCATGCCACTTTGTAATTGAGCTAATTGATCATCAGTGAAGGTTTCACGCTCAGTAAATTCAAGTACAAGCCCGTTTTGTAGAGATGGCTGGTGGCGGATGATATTGACGAGTTTGCGCACATAATAGGGGTTAGCTATCATTGAGGCTGTGACATTCAATGATAAATAATGATTCTCTGATATCTGACTTAATACTGCTTTGTTACGCCCCGCTTCAGCAAGTAGCTTTAGGGTTATATCATTAATTAAACCTGTATTTTCGGCTATGGTTATAAACTCAGCAGGCGAAGTTAAGCCATTGGTTGGATGCTGCCAGCGTAAGAGTATTTCAGCACCTAACCATTGATGAGTCTTACTGCACACTATGGGCTGTAGATAGCCAGTAAACTCATTATTTTTGATCCCTTGTTGGATCTCTGACTCAAGTGTACGCCTTGTTTTCTTGTATGAATGCAGTAGTGCTAGCAGCAAGGCTGTTAGCAAAGAGACAATCATTAGCGCGAGCAGTAGCTGATCTTTGAATGCTTTTAGTAGCAGAGGTGCATCATAGCCAGTGACGATAGAAAAAGGGTAGTGTTTTGAGCTGATCTCCAAGTGATCAATCAGCTCACAATTTTTAATGTCAGTATCACCTGCAATTAATTTTCTGTCATAGATCATCTGAGCTTTCATATTGTTTCGGATACCAAAGTCACTGACCCAGAAATCAATATATTTAAGGTGCAGTGAAATTCTGACCCACATATCCTTGTATGGGATGAGGTAGAAAAGGGCTCTCATATTTCTGCGCTGATCATTGGCAATGTATGTCAGCCGACTGGTTTGACTGTGTAAATTCTTTGGTAGCTCGTCGGATATATCTAAATTAAATTGACGAGCACGATCCGAACATACGATCTTATTGTCTTTTATATAGCTGATTTCTTTAATTGAGACAGAGTCAAATATGATGTCTTCGAGTAGCTGTTTATTTTGAGTGCTACACAAATCGTTCATGGTATCGATAACCGCAAGTTTTTGCTCAACACCTGCGAATAGGTTGTCGACATGCTTTACTGCCCGCTGAGCAGCATCGCTCATATTTCGTTCTGTTTGGATAGCTACCCAAAAAATGTCGCTTAGCATAGCCAATACAAAAAACAGTACAGCAAATTGAATATTTTTTGAGTTGAACATACGCAGGCAGACACATAAGCAATTAAAGGGGATGCAATATAGAGTAAAGCGCAGTTATTGCACAGTTTTTTTGTCATTTATGCTGGATATCTTCATTGTTTTTGATTTGAGCTAACTTTGCAGTGAGCCAGCTTTGTAGCGAGCAGTAAACAAGGATTAAATAAGCATATTCTTATAAATGGATTATTTTTCATGCGCAAAATTTAGCACGTGTACTGACATGTCAAATTCTCTCGAAATCGTATATTATTTTGTTTATAAATAGCGAGTTGATAAAAGTTAATCAGGGTGCAATTGTGGCAAAAAGACTTCCAGTCTTAAGTAGAGAAAATGGTTTTCAACAAGAATATATGCCTATATTGCTCGATGCGGTCAAGCAATTCAGGTCTGGGTTGAATACGACGTTTCATAGTATCTATTTAAATGGCAGTGTTGCCAGGCGCGATGCTGTCTGGGGTAAGTCTGATGTTAACTTTACACTTGTTGTGAAAAAGAAGCTCCAAAGCAGTGAAGAGTCGGTGCTTAGTGCTATTACTTGGCGGTTGTCGCAGCATTACCCGCATGTGAGCAAAGTGACAACTAAAGTTGTAGTTCTTGATGACGTGCTTGGTCTAGCTGGGATCTTTGAGTGGGGTGTTTGGTTAAAGCATTGCTCTGTCTGTTTGAATGGTGATGATCTTGCCAGTCGATTCGGCCACTTTGAAATTAGTTGGGATATTGCTCGAACATTAAACGGGGATATCAAAACGCAACTTTCCGATTACCGCCAAAAAATCATGAAAACAAAAGTAACTGAAAATTATCTCGATTACTGTGAGCATATAGGTAAGAAGATGATTTGGAGTGCGTATTGTTTAGTGTTACATCGTAAGCAGCAATGGGAACTGGACATAAATAAAGCGGCAGATGTTTTTCTAGAGTTGTTTCCTGAGCACTTAATGGATATTGAAAGGTCATTCATTTTAGCGAGTCGTACTCAAGTACCAAAAAAAGCCGCGATATTTTTGATGGATCAATTCGGCGGATGGTTAGTTGAGGAGTTCGACAGAATCAATCGACGTATTGGCTAACTTATTTAATTAAGCCGATTAGGCTGTTACAACATTAATTATTATCTATTTTCATTGTCATACTGAGGCTTCATTGCATTCACATTCCACAGGGTTTGTATTAACCCGTCAAAGTCGCGACTCTCAAGGTCAAACAGAAATCATTCTTTGGGTTAAGACGGATGAGGGACCAGTACGCCTTGTGATACGTGGAGACAAACCAGTATGTTTCATTCCAGTTACTCAGCAAACACAAGCACAGCAGCTTTTACGTCAGGCTCAAATTAGAACCTGTTGGCGTGATGTAAAGTTATCGTCATTTGACCACCAGCCCATGGTTGCTTGTTATTGTGAAACACTGCGTGATAGTCACCAAATTCCGCCACTATTAGCAGCAAACAGCATTGCTTGTTATGAATCTGATGTTCGACTTGCTGATCGGTTTTTAATGGAACGCTTTATTCGGGGTGGAGTTGTATTTACAGGTAAGCCTATAACAAAAGGCGGTTATCTAGAATATCAGCAAGCTAAAGCCAAGGCTGGGGAGTATCAACCTGTGCTTTCCATGGTTTCACTGGATATTGAATGTTCTGAAAAAGGCATTCTTTACTCTGTGGGTTTGCATAGCGAGCGCGATAGCCGTGTAATTATGGTGGGTGACCCACAGCAGATAGAAAATGTTGATCAATATGATTGGATTCAGTGGGTCGATGATGAAAAAGCGTTATTACTTGCACTGGAAGTGTGGTTTCAGCAATTTGATCCCGATATTGTGATTGGCTGGAGTGTGATTGACTTTGATTTCCGTCTCTTGCTCAAACGAGCAGAGTGGCACAATCTATCGTTGCGTATTGGCCGAGGTAAGCAAACGCCACATTGGCGTCAGTCTAATAAAAACAGTCAACAAGGTTTTATTTCTATACCCGGGCGAGTTGTGCTAGACGGTATTGATACACTTAAAACAGCGACGTACAACTTTCGCTCTTGGTCACTTGAATCTGTATCACAAGAGTTACTCGGGGAAGGTAAGTCGATTCACAATGTGCATGATCGTATGGCTGAGATTAATCATATGTTTAAGCACGATAAGGTGTCACTTGCCCGATATAACTTGCAAGATTGTAAATTGGTCACGCGCATTTTTGATCATACACACTTACTTGATTTTGTTATTGAGCGATCAAGACTAACGGGTGTTGAGATGGATCGTGTTGGCGGCTCTGTGGCAGCATTTACCAACTTGTACTTACCTCAACTTCATCGTGCTGGGTATGTGGCCCCAAATTTAGAGAGTGAAAACTGGATTGCTAGCCCAGGCGGTTATGTCATGGATTCTAAACCTGGGTTATATAATTCCGTGTTGGTACTCGATTTTAAATCACTTTACCCCTCGATTATTCGTTCTTTTCGTATTGATCCTATGGGGCTGGTGGAAGGTTTATTACTTGAAGAAGGAAAAGCCGATAATCAAGCAATTGCCGGTTTTCGTGGTGGGCAATTCCATCGTGAAAAACACTTCTTACCACAAATGATTGAAGCCTTATGGACGGCACGGGATAAGGCTAAACGTGATGGTGAAAAAGCTTTTTCGCAAGCCATTAAAATTATCATGAACTCTTTTTATGGTGTACTCGGTTCATCTGGTTGTCGTTTCTTTGATCATCGCTTAGCGTCATCTATCACAATGCGCGGGCATGAGATAATGAAAACAACGCGTGAACTGATAGAAGCGAAAGGTTACGACGTTATTTATGGCGATACTGATTCGACTTTTGTTTCTTTGAAGAGCGCTCATAGTGTCACTGAAGCTGATAAAATAGGCCATGCGTTGGTGGAACATATCAATGCATGGTGGACTGAGCACTTGGCACAAGAGTACGGTTTGCAGTCTGCGTTAGAGATTGAATACGAAACCCATTATCAAAAGTTTCTGATGCCGACAATCAGAGGGCAAGAGACTGGCAGTAAAAAACGTTATGCAGGGTTAATCGATCGTAATGGTAAACAAGAAATTATATTTAAAGGCTTGGAAACGGTTAGAACAGATTGGACAGTGCTTGCTCAAGAATTCCAACAAACGCTTTACCATAAAGTTTTCCATAATGAAGATGTAGAAGAGTACATTCGTGATTATGTCGAACGAACTAATAGTGGTGAGTTCGATAGTAAGCTGATTTACAGAAAGCGGTTACGGCGTAAGCTTGAAGAATATCAGAAAAATGTGCCGCCTCATGTACGTGCAGCTCGGCAAGCTGATGCAATTAATGAAAAATTGGGGCGCCCACTGCAGTACCAGCATGGTGGCTGGATTGAATATGTTATCACGCTAAATGGCCCTGAGCCTAAAGAGGCAATGCTAACAGCGATTGATTATCAGCACTATATCGATAAGCAGCTAAAGCCTGTTGCTGATGGAATCTTACCTTTTATTGGCACGAGCTTTGAAGAGTTAATCGCTCCACAGATGGGGCTGTTTTAATTTTTTACTGCTGTTAAACAGTGAATTGACAAGGGTAAGTAGAAAGGCATCAATAAGCAGTAATAGTGGGTGGAGGTAATACCAATCTGACTAAGTGTTTATGTCTACAATGTATTGGACTGGACATAGGTTCAATCAAATTGGTATTAATCAGTTCCTATGCTTAATCAAAGTAAGCAATAGAAACAATGTCACTCTTATTGGCATGAATTGGGTCAAATTTGATCGCCCCACGATTTGGGGTGCAAATTTTTAATACATCACCACAATCGAAAATGGCAAGTACGGTTTCATCATTACGGAAAATCGTTGGAAGCGGTTTGCCAACCTCACACTGACATGTATCACCTTCATGTTTCCATTCAATTTTATGAATGCGCTTTTCTTGAGATGGCGCTGAAACATGATTGCCGATAGAAGTGAAAACTGATTCTGCTTGAGAGCGGGTTTCAGCTGATGGTACAAAAAAATCCATGGTTCCCTCCTGCGAGTAGCTACATAGCTATGCATCTATATTTTATAGTTCCTCATCCAACGCTATACCAAAATGTGAACATCATCAAGTAAATAGGCAAAATTAGCCTTAATTTTATTACGAATAGTATGAACTTATAGGCAGCCAAATGCGCAATTATTGACTATATTCAATAAAATAGCATAGAAATTAATGGGGGAGGTGATGGTGGAACAATTAGAGTTTTTCTCTATCCCAAGCCCGTGCGTTGGTATATGCCAAGTGAATGACGGTGGTTATTGTCGAGGTTGTATGCGCAGCAGGGATGAGCGCTTTAATTGGCAAACCATGAATGCCACTGAGCAAAGAAACACTTTACGTTTGTGCCGCCAGCGTTATATACGAATGATAAGGGCACAAAAAGTTCAGCAAGCCAAATTGGAGGAAACGGAGGAGAATCCGCAGCAAGGTTTGTTTTAAGGTGTTGTTGTTAGGTATAAAAAAAGCGCCATGAAGGCGCTTTAAAATTAACAATGAACACGCAAAATTAGATGCGTTTGAAGTCCATGTGCTCAACTTTTGGCTTGAACGCGTGACGTTGGATGTCTTGCGGCTTAACCTTAACTTCTTGACCTTCGATTACTAGAGTGATCTCTTCGTAAAACGCAGGCTTATCCATTTGGTTGATCACATCGCTGTGTAAAAGTTCGATAGCGATAGGCGCTGCTTCACCACCGTAAACGATAGCTGGGAACTTTTCTGCGTGACGTAGACGGCGGCTCGCACCTTTACCTAGATCAGTACGTACAACTGCTTCAAATTTCATTTTAAATACTCTTTAATAAAAATTCACTGAGCAATGCGACCTTGCTCAATGTCGTTAAAAACGAGCGAGAATTCTAACGTTGCCTTAATGATAACGCAAGGTAATTCCTACTTTATTAGCTTTGAGCACGAATATGGAGGGTTATTTTAATTCTACACGGGTGAGTTGGTTGATATTGAAGCAAAAAACTCAAATTGATCAGGCAAACATTATCTATATTGTCGGTAAATACGTTTTTATGATTTGAGATGGCTTAAAAGACTAAAAATGGTGCGGATTTAGAGCTGAACTCGGTATTAAAGGGCTTTAAATGACGTAAAGGTGAGTAAGGTGCAAAAAAGTGCTTTTATAAATGGTTGTTTATCATAAGAAAAACTCAAAAGTGGGATCTTGATCATATTGCTAATGATAGTAATTATCGTTTGTATTTGTAATAATTCTCAGCAACGAAATGCAAATTGATAATAATATTATTAAGCAGGATATATGAAATACAAGTTAACGCTCGTGGCGAGTTCAATTCTATTAGCTGTATCACCGATCCTTCATGCTGAAGAGGCAGTATCAGTATTCGATGAGGTTGTTGTATCGGGCACTCGTTCTGAAGAGAGCATCAAAAACGTACCAAATAGTATTGCCAAAGTGACAGATGAAAGTATGTCTGAAAACTTAGCAAGTGATATACGTGATGCTGTTAAATATGAACCGGGCGTAAGCGTTAACGGTGGCGGCCGCTTTGGTTTAAACGGCTTTAATATCCGCGGTATGGATGAAAGCCGTGTGAAGGTCATGGTTGATGGTGTCAAACAGCCTGTTTCTTATAATCCTGGCTCTGCTGAAATGCGCTTTAACCAGAATATGTATGAAGTCGATACATTGACCGCAATTGAAATTAATAAAGGCCCTTCTTCTACCTTGTACGGCAGTGATGCGCTAGGCGGTGCGGTAATGCTACGCACAAAGAATCCTGAAGATTTGTTAGAAGCGGGTGATGATACGCATGTAGGGTTCAAAACGGGCTACCAAAGCGCAGCTGAATCATTCAAGCAAACATTGACGTTAGCAAATCGTACTGGTGATCTTGAGACCCTGCTTATTTATACGCATGTTGATGGTAACGAGACAAAAGTACACAAAGATGGTGCGGACATTAACGGTCCAGATCGTGGCCAAGCAGACCCATATAGTTACCGTCAAGATAATGTATTAGCGAAAGCATTCTATCAAGTGAATGACACCAACCGCGTTGGTGTTACGGGAGAGTATTTCACTCGTCAAGCTGAGGGTCGTCTTCTGAGTAAAGAAGGCTATGAAATGATGCCGGGCTATAAATACACCAATAACTATGGTGTTGACGATGATTACCGTATTCGACTTGGCCTAGAACACGAGTGGCTGGCAGATAACGTGGCATTCGATACGTTGAAGTGGCAAGCAAATTGGCAAAAAATTAAAAGTGATCACGATACTCAAGATCATACAGATGCGAAGGGGTTGCGTAACCGAAACCGTAATGGTGTGAATAATAGCTACCAACTTGATGCTCAGTTTGATAAAGAGTTAGCGTTTGCATCTAGTCGTCATCAACTTATCTATGGTCTAACAGGGTCTAAAGAGAACTTCGTTCTTAACTATACAGATACCAACTTAGACACTGGTGTTCCGAACGAGAAAGGTGCAGAAATTCCAGAAGCTGATTCAACGCAATGGGGGATCTTCTTACAAGATCAGGCCTTCATGTTTGACGATGCTTTTGTTGTAACAGCTGGTGTGCGTTATGACTCGTTTGAATCTAAGCCTATTGATACCACTAAATACCCTGATCATAAGAGTAGTGCGTTTACTGGTAAGCTAGGTGCTGTGTACCACTTTAACCAAAATGTGAGTACTTTCGCTCAGTTTAGCCAAGGCTTTAAAGCTCCAACGCTGCAAGATCTGTATTACTTCTATGGCATGGGGGCGGTGTATCTTCCAAATCCAAATCTTAAGCCAGAAGAAAGTCAGTCTTACGAGTTAGGCCTACGAGCAAATAATCAGCTAGGTGATTTAGAGTTAGTTGGTTTCTACAACGACTACAAAAACTTTATTGCTGAAGACTATGTAGGTAAAAACGTTGATAACAAAGATGTGTATACCAAGAAAAACATCGGTAAAGCGAAAATCTATGGCGCTGAGTTCAAAGGTAACTTATACCTAGATGAAGCACTTGGCGCACCTATGGGGACATACTCTCGTCTATCTCTAGCGTACGCTAAGGGTGAAAATAAAGAGACTGGTGAAGCCATTGAAACAGTGGCACCACTAACGGCTGTTCTTGGATTGGGCTATGATGCACCAAGTGAGAAATGGGGCAGTGTAATGAGTATTACTGCTGTAGCGTCTAAGAAAGGTGATGATTGGGAAAAACCATCAAACGGTGCTGAAGCTAACATCGAAGCACCAAGCTACACTGTGGTTGACCTAACGGCTTACTACCGTCCAACACAGGATCTGACGTTACGCGCAGGTTTGTTTAACGCGTTTGATGAGAAATACTGGTTATACCAAGATCTGAATGGCATTACTGAATCAAGTAAAGGTATTGATCGCCGTACGCAACCAGGCCGTAACTGGGGTGTGAACCTGGATTACGCTTTCTAAGTAAGTTTGAGTTATTTATAGTGATAAAATTAAACCGCACAAGAGTGCGGTTTTTTTATGGGCTATTTCTATTCGGTAATGTTAGGACGTATTGGTTAGCGTCGTGGGTTAATCTTTATTATATTGGTCTACATCAAATAGCTTATCGCGGATTGCCCAAAAACGGCCGCTCTTACGAGCGATAATGATCTCTGGTGGGCGCAGTCTGTGTTCATTACTCGCAACTTTTGTTGGTGCTGTGTCAGTAAAAGGACGGTGCCTATCGACTAAATGTGGGTTAATGAATTTCTTCAAAAAAGTTTCTTTTTGGCCTTTATTTGAAAGTGTCCAAATTTCACTGATCTCAGATCCTTCATCGCCAATGTAAATAACTTTAAGCTGGGGTTTGCCGAACTTATTTTTTCCTGCCTCTAAGCGTAAATCATGGCATTTCATGATCATGGCATCTTTGAGTTTTAATGCATCACGCAGTTTTTTATCGGGATCAACCATAACCGCATCACAAAGGTTGCAACGTCGTGCAGCAATGTCATTATCTGCACCACATTCTTCACAGTATTTGGCACGGAAGCGGTAACCACATTCTTCGCGTTCGCCCGTTTCGTCATCTTCAAAATACCCCTGGCAGCGACGGCCATAATGCTCAATCAAGAAACCTGCTGGGTCGAGCTTGCCCCAGAAGCTATTTTTAAAGCCGCAGGCAGGGCAGGGAACCATGATGACTTCGCTATCACTGTTTGGTTTGGGGTCACCGACATCAGGTTGGAACAAATCGTAGCAATTACCTGCGTATTCTAAAACAAGGCATTCCTTTTTCCCCTCAAATAAACGAAGGCCTCGTCCGACAATTTGTTGATATAGGCTGATTGATTCGGTTGGCCGCAAAATAGCGATTAAGTCGACGTGTGGCGCATCAAATCCCGTAGTCAATACAGATACATTCACCAAGTATTTTATTTCTTGCTGCTTAAAAGCCGTGATAATACGGTCACGTTCTTCGATGGGAGTATCACCCACAACCAGTGCCGCGTTTTCATTGGCCAGATAGCCCATGATCTCTTTGGCGTGGTTAACGGTTGATGCGAAGATCATGACACCGCGACGATCTTTGGCGTAGTCAATAACTTGCTCTATGATCATCGGAGTTGCACGTGCTGATTTCTCAATAACGCTATCGAGGTCGGCTTCTTTGTAATGGCCATTAGCGGAAGGTGTTAGGCTAGAAAAATCATAACCCATGACTGCCATATCCATCATTTTAGGTTCGGTTAAGAAACCTTCATCGAGTAAGTACCGAATAGGCAACTCAAAGATACAGTCACGGAAGAAGCGATCTTGCTCGGTACGGACTTGACCACGGGTGTGGTATTTGTAAATCCAGCCCATGCCGAGTCGATAAGGTGTCGCTGTTAAACCAAGGATCTTAATTCCAGGATTAATGTTTTGAAGATGGCTAATGGCTTTTCGGTATGCGCTGTTTTCATCTTCAGGCACACGATGACATTCATCGATGACGAGTAAAGAAAATTCATTTTTAAAGGCATCTAAACTGTTTGCCATTGACTGAACGGAGGCGAAGACAACTTGTTGGTCGGTTTCTTTTCGTCCTAGCCCAGCAGAGAAGATAGAAGCTTTTAGCCCATAGCTTTCATATTTCGCATGGTTTTGCTCTACCAGCTCTTTAACGTGCGTTAGTACAAGTACCCGTCCACGAGCGATACGTGCAAGTTCAGCTACTACAAGGCTTTTACCCGCACCAGTGGGCAAAGTAAGCACTGCGGGTGTTGAGTGTTTACGAAAGTAATGAATGGTCGCTTTAACACTGTCTTGTTGGTAGGGACGAAGGGTGTACATGTGGAATGGCTGCCAGTAGGAAGAAACGCAGCGAGTGTAGCATAGGTTCACTGTATAGATGAACAGTGAACCTGATATGATTTACGATGCAATATGCAAAGATACTTCTTCTTGCTTGATTGACTTTGTCATCATGCAAAATTGACGACGCGGGATAAATCCTTGCTTTTCATAGAAGGTACGTGCACCAGCGTTGCCGATATTTACTTCTAACGATAGGGCTTTTACACCAGTTTGTGAAAGGTGTTGCTCTATTTGAGGAAGTAACTGTGTACCAATTCCTTGCTGACGCCATTCTGGCTTCAAATAAAACTGATCGATTAAGCCAACTCGTCCGCCATGCTCTAGGCTAAAGCTGTAACTAATAATGATATGACCGACCAGCATTTTTTCACCAGCTTCGTCGGCTTCAATAAACCAAGCTTGACCGAGTTCAGGTGTGGTAATTAGCTGCTGTATAGCTTGTTGAGTTTGCTCTACTTTTTGAGGTAAAGCTTCATAATCAAACAGTTCTTCTACTAAATTCAGTAGCTTATCAATAGATGACGTGTTTGGCGCAACAAGAGAGATGTTCATAGTCTGACCTTCATTGTTAGGCGTTCTGCTTGTAGTTATACGCGATTTATTAGTTTAAAGGTTACTCTTTTATGACCAACAAATGTCAGGAATGTTCTATTTTTTGATGTGTATATCAAAGCTAAGAACATTCTTGCTTATATCAAACTTAGCGTATATCGAGTGAGTTCACACTGAAACAGATGCCAATATCGATAATTTTTTAATGCAAGTTATAGTCCAGCTTTCTATAATGGCAGCCCATTTTTGTAATACGCGGAGCCACCAATGAGGCTGGATAAATTTCTTGGTACGACATTAGGCATCACTCGTCGAGAAGCCGGTAAGCTACTTAGAGATAAAATGATTGAAGTGAACGGCAGTGTCGTGAAAAGTGCTTCAATGCAAATTACCGACGATTGCGATGTAGAGTTTAATGGTCGCTCATTGGCATTAACTGGTCCTCAGTACTACATGCTAAATAAACCAGAAGGTTTTGTGTGTTCACATGTTGATGATCACAACCCAACTGTGTTCGTACTGTTAGATATTGTAAGCCCTGAGAAACTGCATGTTGCTGGTCGCTTAGACGGTGATACCACAGGTCTTGTATTGTTGACTGATGATGGCCAATGGTCGCATCGTATTACGTCCCCGCGCCGTGTGTGTGAAAAAACATACTATGTTGAAGTGGCTGATCCGCTGGATGAGTCTGCCATTGAACTATTTGCAAACGGTGTAGAATTACGTGGTGAAAAAGATCTAACACGTCCAGCTAAGCTGGAGATTGTTGGTGAACGTGAAGCATTCATTACTATCACGGAAGGTAAGTATCACCAAGTTAAACGTATGTTTGCGGCGATTGGTAATAAAGTAGAAGCTCTGCACCGAGATCGCATTGGTGCTGTTGAGTTAGATGAAGATCTTGAACCTGGCGAATACCGTAAGCTAACACCAGAAGAAGTGGCTTCATTTAATAAATAAATGTTTCGCTAGTTTGGTGTGATACTTGCGCTTTTATTTAAGCCCTTACTCATTTTGATGGGTAGGGGCTTTTTTTTACTCAGCACGCAATAAGAAACGTATCCTTTCTTATAAAGAAAGAGTAATCCTGAAAATCTGTCGTACAATAGGGGGTTCGCTGATATTTCTGCATTAAAAGAGACTGTATGACCAAAGAAGAAACTCAAAAGCTTAGCTTTATGCTGATACTTATCTTAGGGGCAATTTCTGCTCTAACGCCATTGGCGATAGATATGTATCTTCCTGCCATGCCAACTATTGCCCGCGATTTGGTTGTATCACCTAGCCTTGTGCAAAGTACATTAACGGCATATACCGCAGGCTTTGCTATTGGTCAGTTATTGCATGGTCCTTTAGCCGATAGCTATGGTCGGAAGCCGATCATTATTATTGGTACTATTTTATTTGGTATTGCTGCGGTTTTTAGCGCCTTAAGTCAGAATATTGTTGAGTTAACATGGATTCGCGCCGCGCAAGGTTTTGCGGGCGCATCTGCTGCTGTGATTGTACAAGCGCTTGTTCGCGATATGTTCGAGCGTGAAGAGTTTGCTCGCACTATGTCTTTTATTACCTTGGTGATGACAGTCGCGCCTCTAGCTGCCCCTATGATTGGGGGGCATATTGCCGTTTGGTTTGGCTGGCGTGCTATTTTCTGGGTGTTGGCTATTTTCGCTGTCATTGTATTGCTTGCCGTGGTTTCTAAAATTCCAGAAACGTTACCAAAGGAAAAACGATTACCGTTTAATATCGGGTCAACATTACGTAATTATGCTCGATTACTAACAAATAAAACGGCTGTCGGGCTTATTTTTTGTAGTGGTTTTTCGTTTGCAGGCATGTTCACGTTCTTAACGGTTGGTTCGTTTGTCTATATCGACCTATATCATGTAAGTACTCAAAACTTTGGCTATTTATTTGGCCTCAACGTTGTTTGCTTGATCTTAATGACCAGCATAAACGGGCGAATGGTTAAGCAAAAAGGCTCACACTGGATGCTGCGCTTTGGCTTGATTGTTCAGTTAGTAGCAGGTTTTGGCTTAATTATTGGGCAGTTGTTTGGTTTGGGCTTGTGGGGTGTTGTTGTGCCTGTCATGCTTTTTGTTGGTACTATCTCTATTATTGGTAGTAACACCATGGCTTGCCTGCTTTCTAAATACCCCCACATGGCGGGTACGGCTTCCTCTTTAGCAGGTACAATGCGCTTTGGTACAGGTACACTTGTTGGTGGCGCAGTCGCATTAATGCCAGATGCAACAGTGTGGCCGATGGCATTGAGCATGGCGGCTTGTGCAGTATTATCTGCAGGTTTTTACATCTTTTTATCTCGTGATGCGTAAGTGAAGAAAATGACGCTGTTTTATCAAGAATTATACAAGTTAGTGACAGAGGGCTTAGCTGAATTGCAAGCCTCTCAAGATGCAGGTAAAACACCTGTAAACCCTGTTAGCGAAGCGCACTACATCAGTGCTTGGGTAACAAAAGCCATTAAACAGCACCGCTATGAGCACTGTATGGCAAAAACCTTGATGCAATGGCAGCAACAAGCACGCAGTATGGGTCAGCATGCACAGCTACGTTTGTTGTTTGAAAATCTTGCAGAGACTTATGCGGGAATCATGGATGATCAGCACGTTGCGCATACCATCACAGACGCTAATTTTCAGGCTTTTTGTCAGCAACTTGAGCAACAAGATTGGCAAGTCACGACTGAGTATGAAATTAACCGTAAGGTGAAGCACCACACAGATGGACAAGCATCATTAGTGGTGTGTTGTAAGAAGTTAGATGAAGCTTTTGATGTGGTTGAAGGACAAAATAAGAAAGGCTTAGTCAAACCGCTATCTATTTTTATTCGCGGTAATACACAAGCCTTGATTGATGCAGCTTTTGCCAATGGTTTGTTACTCTATAAAGTGACTGACTATAAATCCATAGTGAAGTACCACGGTGAGTACATTATCCACCCAGACAACAATGGTAACCACTTACCAGAGCTACCAACACGTCAGCAATAACGGGTGATAATAGTGTATTAAGAAAGCGGGTTTGTTGACCCGCTTTTTTGTTGCTTGTTATTTACTATTGACTAGCGGTGAACCTGCATACTGTGCATGTTACTGCGTTATTGTTTTACCGTCTTTAGCCTTTGCTTTACAGGCTTTAACCAGCGCGAAGGTCATTCCCCTAAATATAAAAAGGTGTGCTGGCATCATGGCAAACCAGTAGAGTAACCCCATAAAACCTGCAGGGTGCCACCAAGCACGAATATCGATCGTGCGATGATCACCATGATCTTCAATGGTAAACTCAAGTCGCCCTAATCCAGGCGCTTTCATGCCAAAGAGTAGGGATAGAAAGTGGTTCTTGCGGATTTGAATAACTTTCCAAGAATCAATGTAATCACCTAAGTTAAGCTTGCCCTCTATCCGAGCGGTTCGCTTCAATGCATCGCCCCCTACAAGTGCATCTAGCCATTCTCTAATTCGCCATAGGCCATTAGCATAGAAGTAACCTTGTTCCCCACCTAACTGTTTAACGGCTTGCCACAGGTCCTCTGAACTAGCATCCGTTTCTAATGTATAGCCGGCATGTTTGGGGTAATAGCCAAAGCCCTTATTCCAGCGAGCAAGGGCATCGGGATCAAAGCCCCAGATCTCACTACGCACGACTTCTTCTTCATGAGCTAATGCTTCTTCAACAGCTTCATCGTAAGTTAATAAATATTGTGGAATTAAGGCTTGTATTGCTTCACCGTGAGCCGTTAGATCATGCTGTAAGCCACCGATTAAGGCTTTAGCGATATCGGTAGGAACAGAGGTAATAACGCGGAGCCATTGCGCGGCTAATTGTGGGGATAAAAATGGCAGTGGCACTATGTGAATATTCTTGCCCATGAGCTTGCCAAGTTGTTTCATTTGCTGTGAATAGGTAAGAGGTTCAGGACCTGAAACATCCAGTATCTGATGACGGCTAGGCATGAAATGGAGTAATTCAGTTAAGTAATACAGTAAATTTCTTAGTGCTATCGGCGAGTTGCGCGAACGTACCCATTTCGGAGTTAGCATGATGGGTAAGTGATAAACAAAATCACGCATGACCTCAAACGCAGCAGAACCCGGACCAATAATAATCCCAGAGCGGAGTTCGGTGATGATTTTGCCGGACTCTCGTAAAATCTCCCCTGTCGCTTTACGTGCAGCAAGATGCTTGGATTGCCCCTTATCGGGCTGTAAGGCGCCAAGATAGATAACGCGCTGTACTTGGCTTTGTTTCAATGCTTGGCTGAAGTGACGCGCCACATCGAGTTCATATTCGATAAAGTCGTGGCCATGTGCCATGCCGTGAACTAAAAAAAACACAGCATCTACATTATCTAGTATGGGGCTGAGGTCGGTTTTAAGGCTTAGATCAAGTTCGATAAGTTCGATGTTTTGAATATTACCCCAACCGCGTTTTTGCATGAGTGGTAAGCTTCGCCCTGTAGCTTTTACCTGATAGCCGCTATTGGCTAATTCGGGTACAAGGTGACTCCCGATGTAACCCGAAGCACCTACAACAAGAACGGTTTTTATCATTACATCATGCTCCATGCTTGGGCTAAAAAAGCCAAAAATAAGGTCTTGATTGAATGCTATCCATAGACATTCAAATTTATTAACCACTTGATGAATTATATATTATGAAAGGTTTCAAAAGTGGTTGTTATTACAACTGTAGTGGATAAAATTCGCCCTGTCTTTCCTTAAGGGTTCCTCCTTAATTTATCAACAATTCATACTGTGTGTGAGGCGGCTAATGCGTCATCTGGTTATTCAGCAGCTACGTGGTGACTTTCTTCGCCGCTTGCTGCTTATTGCTCTACCAATTGCGTTACAAACTATGTTGTTTTCAAGCCGTAGTTTGGTCGATATTTTAATGTTAGGCCAACTAGGTGAGCTAGAAGTTGCTGCTATTGGTATCGCGGGTAAAGCACTTTTTGTTGCGACTATCATGTTATTTGGTGTCACAACAGGTGGCGCATTATTAACAGCGCAGTACTGGGGAGCGGGCAATCACTCTGGTGTACAGAAAAGTACAGCACTTACTGTTGTTATGACAACAATCACAGCCAGCATCAGTGGTGGACTTTTCTTATTTGCACCTGAATTTGTCGTTGGCTTAGCGACAGACTCACCCGAGGTGATTCACTTAGGCGCTGAATATTTGGCAATCACCTCTGGTAGTTTATTTGCCGTTGCTTGGGGCAGCAGCATGGCGGTTGGCTTACGTGCAATGCACCAGCCTGGAGTGAGTACCTTTTTCAGTGCCATCGGTATTGGTTTGAATATGCTTTTAAACTGGGTGCTGATTTTTGGTCACTGGGGCTTCCCTGCGATGGGCATTGCAGGCGCTGCATGGGCGACCTTGATCAGTGGCTTGGTCGAAGTCGGCCTGCTGTTTACGTATTTGTATGGTAAGAAACATTTGTTGGCTTTTGATCTTTCATTATTGAAAGAGGCGTGCCAATGGCCGTTAGTTAAACGCTTCCTGACGTTGTCATTACCAACAACCTTTAACCATCTCGCTTGGTCTATGGGGATTTTTGTTTATCACGCTATTATTGGTCAAGTGAGTGTACAGGGCCTCGCGGCTTTGTCGGTGATAACACCGATCGAGTCATTTGCCCTCGCGATGTTGATTGGTGTATCCAATGCTGCCGCTGTGATGATCGGGAATCAGCTAGGTGCGAACAAAATGGACGAGGCATACCAACAGGCGTGGGCGGTGTCTATCTTCAACGTCGCGTGTGGTGTCGTGATCGCGGTTGTCATGCTATTGACTAAGAATACGGTATTAGACCTATTTTCAGCACTGTCACCGGATACACGAGCACTGACAGAGAACTTTTTCTCAATTTTAGCCGTAATGGTTATTATACGAAGCATACCTATGACCATGATTGTTGGTGTGTTACGTGCTGGTGGTGATATTCGTTTCTGTTTTTATCAAGATATTGCCGCACAATGGTTAATAGGAATACCTGTGACAGCCATGATGGCATTGGTGTTTAAATTACCATTAGAGTGGATTTATGCGGCACTAGTAATTGAAGAGTTGGTGAAGTGGGTTGGTTGTATTTTCCGCGTGCGATCTAAAGCTTGGATGAATAACCTCGTTGCTTAAACGGTGCTAAGACCATCAGGGCTGAGGCAAAAAATGCCAATATGCCCTAATATGTTAGTGGGCTGTAAGGCTGATGGTTTTTTTGTAGGCGGTTTGTAAAACCTTTCCTTTTAATCGCGACCAAACCCTCAAAGTGCTTCCTCGATGTCTAGGTTTACGGTAAATTCACTGTCTACATATATTGACAATATTTTGTTGAAGTGGGTAATGCATCTCGACTTTCATTGGGTGTTTTACTGGCGTTTAAATTTCGAGGACATAGATGTTACGGCTTGCAGGACTCTGTAAAGGGTACAAAGATGGCAACGAGTATCACTCCGTCCTTCAAGGGGCTGAGTTATCTTTAAAGCAGGGTGACCAACTGGCTTTAATGGGGGAGAGCGGTTCAGGTAAAAGTACTTTACTGAACCTAATTGCTGGCCTCGATTCTGTTGATAGTGGTGAAGTATGGCTTGGTGATACGGCATTACATGCTATTTCAGAGCGCGAACGTACTGCCTTTCGTCGTAATAATATCGGTCTTGTCTTTCAGCAATTTAATTTACTGCCAACCTTGTCCACTGAAGATAACATCCGCTTCTGCCGACAATTGAAAGGGCTTGATGATGATCAGGCTCTTTGGCGTCAAATCGTATCTGCACTCGATCTCCGTCCTTTACTTGATCGTTACCCTGAAGAAATGTCGGGTGGCCAACAGCAGCGTGCCGCTATTGCGCGTGCCTTGTATATGGAACCGGATATTTTATTAGCCGATGAACCGACCGGCAGTTTAGATGAGCGTAATGCCAGTGCCGTTATTCGGTTATTAACTAACTTAGCGAGTAAACTTGATTGCACGCTATTACTGGTCACACATAGTGAGCAAGTGGCCTCACATATGCAGGGCTGCATTCGTCTACAAGGAGGGCAACTGCATGTCCAATCCAGTCGCTAAGGCGCTCTGGGGGCACTACCGTCGCCATCCGTTCCAAATTTTACTTGTCTGGCTAGGACTCACACTTGGTATTGCATTGCTCATTGGTGTGATGGCAATTAACCAGCAAGCCCGTGAAAGTTACCGCCAAGGTGAGCAACTTTTCGATAACCCTTTTCCTTTTCGTATTCGTTCATTGCAATCGGGAATGAAAGTTCCACAAGGGTTATATATTGATTTACGTCGTGCAGGCTTTAAAGAGTGTGTACCGATCGATGAATATCGTATTACGACCAATCAGCAACGTGACTTTGAATTGCTAGGGGTTGATCCAATTGCGATGTATTCAACCCTGAAGCAAACAGGTCCAGCGCAATCACAGCTATTTGATCTTATTAGCCCACCGTACCCTATTTTAATTGGTGATCAATTAGCCCGCTATATCGGTGTTGAAGACGGTGCGATGATCACGCTTGATAATGGTGATGAGATTGGGCCATTAATGCTGGTTGAAGATGAGCGTATTGGTGGTCCGCGAATGATTGCCGATATGGCGTTACTGCGTCAGCTTAACAAGAGCTCAGGTTTTACCGCTGTAATTTGCCGTGACCTTTCTGCTCAACGCCAAGACGATTTAGAACATGCTCTGCCATCAGGCGTTACGTTGGAAAAAAATCAAAGTGCGACACTTGAGCCTCTGACCAACGCGTTCCACATGAATTTATTAGCGATGGGGATGCTGTCCTTTGTTGTTGGTTTATTTATTTTCTATCAAGCAATGTCTTTGTCTTTATCGCAACGCCAGCCTTTAGTGGGTGTGTTAAGGCAAATGGGGGTTTCCGGTTTTCAACTTGCCCGCGCACTCATTGTTGAAATTATGCTATGGGTTGTCTTAGGCCTATTGGGGGGTAATGCGCTGGGCCTATTATTGGCGCAACAATTGTTGCCTTCTGTCGCTGCTACCTTAAGTGATTTGTACGGTGCCAATGTTTCCCTTGCCGTTGAGTGGCATTGGCAGTGGGGATTAGCCAGTTTAGCGATTGCTGTTTTCGGATCCGTACTTGCTTGTGGTTGGCCCGCTTTGCGCCTCATTAATACTCAGCCATCACGCCTTGCGACCCACATGTCGCTGATCCGTATCAGCGGCCGTGAGTTTGGTCTGCAGGCGGTGATTTCCTGTTTCTTTATTGGTGCTGCTTTTGCTGTTTATCAACTGCCGCACGGTCAGACGGCTGGTTTTGTTTTAATTGCATTCATTCTTATTGCTAGCGGACTGATGATGCCATTTATTCTATGGCAGCTCTTCCGCCTTAGTGCCAAAGTGGTAAAAGCAGCAAGATTACGTTGGTTCTTCTCTGATGCTGCTGCGAGCCTGAGTTACCGTGGGGTTGCGGCTATGGCTTTCATGTTGGCACTTGCAGCCAATATTGGCATGGAAACTATGGTTGGTAGCTTTCGTTATACCACCGAAAATTGGTTAGGACAGCGCTTAGCTGCTGATATTTATGTTCGACCACCACCTAATGTGGCTTCACGGCTTGAGACTTGGCTTGAAGAACAACCTGAAGTCGACCAAGTTTGGCGCCGTTGGCGTAAAGAACTCGATACCCATAAAGGCATTGTTGAGCTGCGTAGCATGGGGGCATCACAAGGTGAAAAACAAGCGCTTACCGTTAAAGTAGCCGTGCCTGAATATTGGGCAACGACGCATAAAGAACGCGCTGTTATGGTCAGTGAATCCATGGCGTTACGTGAAAATTGGAAGCCTGGGCAAATTGTTGATTTACCCGCACCACTTGGTAAAAACTGGCTAATCAGTGCGGTCTACTATGATTACGGCAACCCTTATGGTCAATTAATGTTGTCGCAGTCTTATTGGCAAAAGATGTGGAGTAAAAAAGGCGCGGTTAGTTTTGCGATTCATCTTGCTGAAGGGGTAGATCCTGAACCTCTTATGGTGCGGATGGGTGAGCGATTTAGACTGCAACCAGAAAGAATACGCAATAATGCCGAACTAATGAACCAAGCCATGCGGGTATTTGATCGCACTTTTGTGGTGACTTCAACGTTAGGCAAGCTCACGCTCTTTATCTCTGTATGTGGTTTATTTGTTGCGACTGTCGCAGGTGAAGTTTCACGTCAGCGCCAGTTTGCGCTATTACGGTGCATGGGAATGACTGGGCGCGAATTAGCGCTGCTTGGCGGTGGCCAGTTATTTATCATTGGATTAATGACAGCGTTAATTGCTTTACCTATGGGGCTAGTATTAGCTCAACTCCTCATTGATGTCATATTGAAGTACTCATTTGGGTGGACGATGGAATTGTATTTCTTCCCAACACAGTATTTGTTCTCACTTGGTATGGCATTGGTGGTATTGCTTGCAGCCGGTGCTTGGCCTGTATGGCGTTTAGTGAAGCGTTCAGCTATTACATCATTACGAGAGTCTTTCTAATGCCCTTTAAATCTCTCTTATGGATCCTGAGTTTCAGTCTGCTGCTGGTGGGTTGCGATAAGCCAGAAGTAAAGCCCCCAACGGTTGGGGTGCTGACTCAGACGCCAACGGATAACTTTGAACAAGTGACACCGAATAACCGACTGCATTTTCCCAAAGATCACGGTGAACACCCGCGGTTTAAAACGGAGTGGTGGTATTTAACTGCAAATTTAACGGCTGAAAATGGTGAACAGTACGGTGTGCAGTGGACACAGTTTCGTGTTGCCACAGGTAGTCATGATCAAAAAGGGTGGGGAACCCCACAGGTTTATATGGCGCATCTTGTTGTCAGTGGTCGCCATGGCGTGAAGTACGCAGAACGTTTTGCGCGCGGTGGTATTGGCCAAGCAGGGGTACAAGCATCACCGTACCGTATTTGGCTAGACAATTGGACGTGGCAATCAACAGGAGATACCCCTTTCCCTGGAGTGCTGACTTTTGAAGATGGCGCGATGGCTGGCGAGTTGTCTGTTGTCAATAAAGGTGAGCTTGTCCTGCATGGTGACAAAGGATATAGCAAGAAACACCCTGCAGAAGATCGAGCATCGTATTATTTCAGCGCCCCTTTTTTACAACTTCAAGGCACGTTGGTCGTCGATGGCGAGACACTCAAAGTAAGTGGTGAAGGCTGGTATGATCGCGAATGGAGCAGCAGTATGCTGTCAGCCGAGCAGCAGGGCTGGGACTGGTTTTCTATCCATTTGGATGATGGCAGTGCCTTAATGGCGGCACAAATTCGAGCGAAAGATAAAAAAGCGTATTCATTTGGCTCACGTAGCTGGCCAGATGGGCGAGTAATCCCTTTAAATAGTGAAGAAATCTATTTGACCCCAATAAGCTATTCGACAATAGATGGTAAAGTTTTACCGCTTAAATGGCGGATAGATATTCCATCACAAGAGATAAAGTTATCTGTTGGGGTCGAACGAAAACAACAATGGCTACCATTTAGTTTCCCATATTGGGAAGGGGCTATCTCTGTGAAGGGAAGCCATAATGGTCGCGGTTTTATGGAACTAACAGGGTATTAGCACACAAGCGTGTCTTACTCGAATGTTGAAGTCAGACACATGTGCCTATAAGGACAGTAGGATAGTAACGTGGCAACAATTCAATTTGATGAGCAATCTTTATCACAGCGCTTAATGAACTATCGCCGTGAGCTTCACCGTTATCCAGAAGCTGCATGGTGCGAATTTTTTACGACCAGCCGCATTGCAGCGCATCTTGCACATCTTAAGTATCAGCTTGCCTACTCAGATGAAATCATTCATAACGATGCCATTATGGGGCGTGATCAGGAGCAAATTCAAAAGGCTCAAGAGCGCGCGCTACGCTGGGGAGCAGATAACCACAGCCTTGAATTAATGAATGGTGTGACGGGCATTGGCGCAATCTTAGATACGGGGAAGCCTGGTCCAGTTATCGCCTTTCGTTTTGACATTGATGCTGTCGAAGTTATGGAGAGCCATGATGACTCTCACCGGCCGCATTTTTTAGGCTTTTCATCGTTATCGGATGGGGTTGCTCATGCATGTGGGCACGATGCACATGTCGCGATTGGGCTTGGGTTGGCCGAAGTATTGGCGGAAAATAAAGAGCACTTAACCGGTAAATTTAAATTACTTTTCCAACCAGCGGAAGAAGGTTGTCGTGCAGGGAAAGCAATTGCTGAGAGTGGTTGGTTGGATGATGTAGATTACTTGTTTGCAGCGCATATAGGCATGAATGTACCCAGTGGTACATTGGTATGTAATCCTCAACACTTTTTATGTAGCTCGAAGTTTGATTTACATTTTACTGGCAAACCAGCCCATGCAGGGATTGAACCCAATGTAGGACGTAATGCGTTAGCAGCTGCCTGTACGGCTGTGAATCAAATGCTGGCAATACCACGCCATCGTGATGGCATGACACGGGTTAACGTAGGGCAGCTGATGTCTGGTGAGGGGCGCAATGTTATTCCTGAAAAAGCCGTCTTGAAGGGAGAAACTCGCGGTGAGAACCGTGAATTAAATTCCTATATGTATCAGCAGGTAGAGCAGATCGCTCATGCATCGGCAATGATGCATGGCGTAAATGTCGAGATCAAAGCACAAGGTGAAGCGATAGGCTTGAAAAATGACAGCGCGCTGGTGGATTTACTTTATCAGGTTGGCAACGAAAGTGGTTTTTCTACCGTAATGAAGAAAAAAGACTTTGGCGCCAGTGAAGATGCAGGCTATCTAGTCGATCGTGTTCAGCAGTGTGGTGGTCAAGCTGTTTATTGTCTTGTGGGCTCAGATCTCACTGCTGGTCACCATAATGGTGATTTTGATATTGATGAAACGCGTATGCTGCCTGCCGTAAAATTGTATGTGAACCTCATACATTTATTATTGAATAAGGGTTAAAGGTGAGGTCTGCTCAGTATAAATTGAGGCTGAGCAGACTAATTTTTAGGCTGTTACATTAAATTGCATCGTTTTTTTGAAGTAAAGTATCATTTGTGTTTTATAAAATTGATGCTTATTAATAATATTCACTGTTGAATATAAAAAATATGCGCCAAAAACATGACAAATGAATAAAATTTATTGAGATTACCGCAATGTTTTTTCTTAAGGGCTTTTTTACTGGTTTTTTAAAGGTGGCTAAATAGAATTGCTTTAACAATTTACAACAAGATGTATTAAACATGCACAAAGTGATTACTTCAGAAGTGCCCAATACTGTTCGAATTGAATCATTGCTTAATCAGAGCTTGTTCGCCGAGCTAACCTTTTTGCTACAGCCTATTGTTATACCTACCAGTGGTGAAGTTGTTGCGTTTGAAGCTTTATCTAAAGTCATTTCTCAATCTGGTGATCAACTTAATAACGAAGATTTCTTTGAACAAGCAGGCACAGAGCTATTAAAAAGCTTAGTGATTGCACAAATAAATGCTTTAAAGCAAACCGTTTATACAAAACGGCGTGTCCTTATTTCTTATAATTTACCCCTGTCTTGCATGGAAGATGATTGCTTTGTTGAAAAACTACTTTCTACTTGCACGCAAAAAATTGCACTTGAATTTACAGACTTGAACGTTAATTTAAAATCAAAAAAAATCATAGATAATTTAGCTAAAATGCAAACTAAGGGCCATCAATTATGGTTAGACGACTACCTTCACCATTCAAAGGTTGCTAACTTAACACTAGGATATATAGGATGGGATATTATAAAGCTCGACAAGTCATACCTTTACTTTAATACACAAGAGGAGTCGTTGTTAAACTCACTAACATCAGTATTACTGAGTTATGTAAAAAAAGGTGTCATATTTGAAGGAGTAGAAACTGAGTTACAACGACGGCTAATCTGTAGAGAGAAAACATTTGCTCAAGGATATTATTTCTCTTACCCAAGATGCATCAATGAAGTGATACAAAAAATGAAAATTACGCCTTGGAAAGCATTACATAATGAAAGAAGCCAGCAAACCGAGCATACAGGTGAAGCATCACTCCCTGTGTGATAACTCAACACTCAATAATTTTTACTCCATCGACTATAAATTAATTAGAATTAACAATGCGGTTGGCTTCGTATCGATGAAAGGGGTAATTAATGAAATTCATGGCAAAGGACTAATATACATCCCTTGTCATACAAGTGTCGCCTGTTCTGTAAAACCGCTAAATAATAAGCGAGCAGAATTGGATGTAGTGTCATTTAAGAAGGAGCACTTTTTACAGATCATACAAGGCTTGAAGCCTTTTCTTGTTTATGAGCAATTCTCTAATGTGTCACAAATGTATTTTCAATACAGTGATGAATTTGATGCAGAGTTTGACAGTTTAATTGCTGTTAACCACTTACTTGATGCTCATAAATCGACAGTGATGACGTCGCTATCACAGTCAATCATCTATAAGTTGATGTCAATTTACGCACCACACTTACTAACGCAAACATTAAGTGATAAACGTGTGGTAGATTTTGTCGTTGATAAAGTTTGCCAAGATCTATCGCGTAAGTGGAAGCTTGCAGATCTTGCAGGCTTACTTAATATGTCTAATTCGAAGTTACAGCGGAAATTAAAAGAAGAAGATGTAGACTTTTCTAAACTTCTTAATGATGTGAAGTTAAAGAAAGCCAGAGATTATCTGACATACTCAGATTTGAGTATAACCCAAGTAGCAAATAAGTCGGGTTTCGATAATTTAGCTTATTTTTCAAATCTTTTTAAAAAACACTATCAGCTTACACCATCACAGTTTAGGCGATCTGTTAAAGCATAATCAGTATATAGGTAAGGGATAACTTTTTGTTATGTTATTAAGGGAGCTATAGGTCAGTTGAATACTGAATCATATTGCTTTCTATTGTAGATTGCATGAAGGTTTTGTTTATATTTACTGTCAACTAACGCGAAAATATATTTATGATATTTTACACGTCAAAAGTGATTCATTTTTTGAAAATAGCTATGAATTTCTATGCGTGCCTATTCGAATGATGTTGCTTAAAAAAAATTTGTCGTTTAATGCATTCCGAAGAAAGAGCCTTTACGCGCTAAAGCGAACGATAAGTTGGCCGAACTTGCATAACTGAACTGATAAGGCGTAATTTAAGCTATTACGCCTATAGTTCGCTGTAAAGGGGACGTTAATCGCTAAAGTTGTGCATTAGCGTCTCTTTATTTTCCTTGATACAACTTCTACACCTGTTCTGTACCTGCCTGCAACTGCATTTAGAGCTAGCTCTAAGGCATTTTCAGCAATCAGCTCAAATTGCTGAGGAAGCGATTGAATTTTATTGGGTAAAAAATCCAATAAGCGGTTATCACCAAACGTCGCCAGTTGTGTTTTGGTGAGTAATTCAGGCTGTGTCAGTAAGCCGTCTAAGATTCCTTCAAATAGGGTGTAAGACGTTGCCAAGATAGCATCAGGCATCATGTCTTGATCTATCCAGTCCTTAACGATTCTAAAGCCTTCCTCTTGGCTAAAGTGATCGCCATAAGCTGTTAGTACCTTGAGCTCGTTGGCATTTGCTCGAAGCGCAGAAAAGAACCCTTGCTCACGCTCAACAGAAACGCCAAGGTCTTTAACCGCACCTATGATACCAATGCTGCTTAATGGGTTGCGCAGCAAGGATTGAGTTAATTCGTATGCACCTTCAAGATCTTCGCTGATCACACTGGCAAACACTTCGTCATCAAGGGCACGGTCAATAGCAATGACAGGTACGCCGCCATGTTGGATTTTTTTATAAAAATCGTTATCAGGCGATAGGGCACTTGCCACAATTAAAGCATCTATGCGTCGACTGAGCAGGGTATCCGCAACTTTCATCTCAGTATCCGCGTCATCGTCAGAGCATGAAATAATGAGCTGATAGCCAGCCTTACGAGCATCACGTTCGAGTAGTTTCGCTAATTTGGCATAACTACTGTTTTCAAGATCTGGAATGATCAAGCCAAAGGAGCGACTACTGCCTGCGCGTAAAGATGTGGCGGCATGATCTGGCCTAAAATTATGTTCATTCACTACCGCCATGACTTTTAGCTGAGTTTTTTCGCTAATACGGTATTTGTTAGCTTTCCCATTTATGACATAACTTGCAGTAGTTCGAGAAACCCCCGCCAGTTTTGCAATTTCATCTAGTGTCATTTTTTATCTCTAACAGGAATAATTGTGCGGTTGATCAAAATTTGGTAACTGATCCCCCTACTAGTGTTTGCAATCATAGCTGAATCCATTCAGCATGTCAGCTGAAAGGTTTCAGCAGAAGCGGAGAGTTCTCTCATATTGTGCTGAAACTTTTAATTTACCATTTTGCTGAATCGTTTCAGCTTGTGTGTCAACGACGATACGTTACTTCCAATCGAGGGTGAAATTGGAGCATGCAAGGTTTGAGAGACGCTTCGCTATTATCAGTATTACAACGTGTAGTGACTGGCTTTCACTAAGTGCAGTACCAAAACGTAAGAGGATGAACACATGTTATCGCTTTCGACAAACGATATTCAGCTAGAGCAATCAGCCGACAATAAAGAACAAGCAATTAAGGCATTGGCGAGTGCCTTAGAACAAAGTGGACTTGTTGCGACAGGGTACGTGAATGGCATGCTAGCGCGTGAAGCTCAAAACTCTACCTTTTTAGGTAATGGTATTGCGATTCCACACGGTACGACAGACACACGAGGATTGGTTAATCAAACGGGTGTCAAAATTCATCATTTCCCGCAAGGTGTGAATTGGGGAGATGGAAAGACTGTTTATCTTGCCATTGGTATTGCCGCTAAATCTGATGAACATCTAGGGATCTTAAAACAACTGACTAAGGTTCTTTCCGCCGAGGGAGTTGAACTCAAACTAAAAGAGAGTAAGAGCGCCGAAGCGATTATTGCCATTTTGAATGGTGAGGCTCAAATCGATGCTGACTTTGATACTCAGTTAGTGCAGCTTGATTTTCCTGCGACGGATTTATTGCAATTGACCGCTGTCGCAGCGGGATTGATTAAAAACAAACAAGCGCTAGGTACAGATGGTGTTGCAAGCATGGTTGCTGCAGATCCAACGTATTTAGGCCAGGGTTTATGGTTAGCTAAAACAGATGTCGCCGTAACGCGTACGACCTTGTCTTTTGTTAAACCGTCACAGCCGTTTGAATACGATGGTCAGCCGGTTAATGCATTGCTGGCGGTTGCGGCTTGTAACAGTGCTCACGTACAAAATCTAAAACATTTAACAAGCCTGCTTTATAACCAGCAAGTGAATAAGTTACTCACGGCAGATAGCGATAAGGTTGTTTCACTGATAACGGAAGAAACGTTAGAGGGGTCAGAAGCGATATTTCAGATCCGCAACCCTCATGGTTTACATGCACGCCCTGGCGCTATGTTGGTAAGCACAGCAAAAGGGTTTGAATCGAATATTCTTGTTGCCAATCTCGATGGCGAAGGTAAGTCGGTGAATGCGAAAAGTTTAATGAAAGTGATAGCGTTAGGCGTCAAACATGGCCATAAATTACATTTTGTTGCACAAGGCGCAGATGCAGATGCTGCACTTGCTGCCATTGGAGAGGCTATCGCAAATGGTTTAGGGGAGGGCAAGTAATGTCTGTCACTAATCTTAAAGTTGTCACTGTTACTTTAAACCCTGCACTCGATTTAACGGGATCACTTGCGAGTTTAAATGCAGGTAGTGTGAACTTGATTAAGCAAGGGTCATTACACCCTGCTGGCAAAGGGGTGAATGTAGCAAAAGTGCTGGCGGAACTTGGCGCAGATGTCACGGTGACAGGCCTATTAGGTGCAGACAATCAAGAACCGTTTTGCCAGTTGTTTGAATCACTGGGTCTGAACGATGCTTTTGTTCGTGTAGCGGGTGCGACGCGCATCAACGTGAAAGTTGTTGAAGAGTCTGGACAAGTTACCGATCTTAATTTTCCTGGCGTGAATGTAACTGAAGCTGATATCGCTCGTTTCGAGCAAACACTGGTGACATTGGCACAAACCCATGATGTGTTTGTCCTGGCTGGTAGCTTGCCGCAGGGTGTCTCACCAGAGAAATGCGCCCAGTGGATCAGTATGTTGCAAGAGCAAGGTAAGCAAGTGCTGTTTGATAGCTCAAAAGCAGCATTAACGGCAGGGCTTGAAGCAACCCCTTGGCTGATTAAACCTAATGATGACGAACTTGCCGATTGGGCCGGTAAGCCGTTAACAACACTGACATCACTGACGGAAGTCGCAGAGCAATTATCGCAGCAAGGGATCAGAAATGTGGTTGTGTCACGCGGCGAACAGGGTGTTATGTGGCTAGATAAAAATGGCTGGCTAAGTGCTCGACCACCCAAAATGGATGTAGTGAGCACAGTAGGTGCGGGCGACACGCTTGTTGCTGGTATGTGTTGGGGTCATTTAAATCAGTGGAATAAAGAACAAACATTAACGTTTGCGACGGCTTTATCGGCGTTAGCTGTTGCACAAGTGGGTGTGGGCGTTAATAACCTAGAGCAAGTAGAGCAATGTATGGAACAAGTACAGCTCGCGTAGGGCGTTAGTTAGCTTTACACCAACAAATATTTATCCAGTAACGTAAATGTAATTACGTAAAAAGTAAAAGAATCAGAGGGTTTTGATAATGAAAGTAGCCATAGTGACAGCTTGCCCGAGCGGTATTGCAAATAGCGTCATCGCTGCAGGTTTGCTTGAAAAAGCAGCAGCAGAATTAAAGTGGACGGCCAATATTGAGTGTCAGTCGAGTGTTGTTAGTGGTGATACATTAACGGCTGACCAAATAGATGCAGCAGACTATGTCATTGTTGCCAGTAGCCGCGCCATTGACCTGAGCCGTTTTAAATCGAAAAAAGTATATCAGTCTGATATTGCGGCTTGTTTAGCATCGCCAAAAACATACTTAGAAAATGCGATTAACCAAGCTGAAACCTTGACTGTTATTCCACAAGTTGGAAAAAGCCGAAGCGCATCAAACACAGCAAAGAAAATTGTGGCAATCACCGCTTGTCCAACTGGTGTTGCGCATACCTTTATGGCGGCTGAAGCGCTTGAAGAAGAAGGTCAGCGCCTTGGCCACCACATTAAGGTTGAAACCCGTGGATCTGTTGGTGCGAAGAATCAACTGACTGAAGACGAAATTGCCGATGCCGATCTAGTAATTATTGCTGCTGATATCGAAATCGACATGGCGCGTTTTTCGGGTAAAAAAGTTTATAAAACCAGCACTGGACTTGCACTGAAGAAAACAAAGCAAGAGTTTGAAAATGCCTTTGCGAAAGGAGCGACCTATCAACACGATGCTAGCTCATCAAGTAATGCTAGCGCTTCAACTGAAAAAACAGGTGCATACAAACACTTGATGACGGGCGTCTCTCATATGTTACCGCTTGTTGTAGCTGGTGGCTTGTCGATTGCCTTGTCATTTGTATTCGGCATTGAAGCATTTAAAGAGGAAGGCACATTAGCCGCAGCTTTAATGACCATAGGTGGTGGTTCTGCATTTGCTTTGATGGTACCTGTCCTGGCGGGCTTTATTGCATTTTCTATTGCTGATCGCCCTGGTCTTGCTCCTGGTTTAATTGGTGGTATGTTAGCAAGCTCAACAGGGGCGGGCTTCCTTGGTGGTATCGTTGCGGGTTTCTTAGCGGGCTATAGCGCTAAGATGGTTGCCGATAATGTTAAGCTGCCACAGTCGATGGAAGCGCTTAAACCTATTTTGATTATTCCGCTTGCCGCGAGTTTAATCACAGGTCTGATCATGATTTATGTTGTTGGTGGCCCTGTGTCTGCTGCGATGACAGGCTTAACGGATTTCCTCAATAACATGGGTTCTGCAAACGCTGTACTATTGGGTATTATCCTTGGCTGTATGATGTGTTTCGACCTTGGTGGTCCTGTAAACAAAGCGGCTTATACTTTTGGTGTTGGCTTACTTGCATCACAAACTTATGCGCCAATGGCTGCAGTCATGGCTGCGGGCATGGTACCAGCATTAGGTATGGGTTTAGCCACTTTCCTTGCAAAACGTAAATTCAGTAATAGCGAGTCAGAAGCGGGTAAAGCATCGTTTGTGTTGGGCTTATGCTTTATTTCTGAAGGTGCGATTCCATTTGCGGCACGCGATCCAATGCGTGTAATCCCAAGTTGTATGGCGGGTGGTGCATTAACTGGTGCATTGTCTATGCTATTTGGTGCGAAACTGATGGCACCACATGGCGGCTTATTTGTGTTATTCATTCCAAATGCAATCACACCAGTCTTTATGTACTTGGTTGCGATTGCTGCTGGTACCTTAGTTACAGGCGTAACTTACGCATTCTTGAAACGTGCTGATGAAGCACAAACGGCAACAGCGTAACCGAGAAGAGACGCTGTGACTGGTCGAGCTTAAACAAAAGAAGCCCCGATATTGCTACGATATCGGGGCTATTTTTTGCCACCGCTGCCTACTTTATATAGTTCTGTATTCATCGAACACTATTCATTCTTTCCCCAAGCGCAACAGAGTTGCAAAGCACATCAAGAATAGGCGTAATCAATACAGCGAATGTTCGTAGGCTCTCCTTGCGTATTCAAAAAGCATTACTGCAAAAGCGCATTAGTTATTATTATCCCAAAGGTTTACTACTTTATTATTGTAATTCTTAAAGGTTTTTACTCTTCTGCTGCCATCAACAGCTCTTCACCATCTGTAATGAGTAGGTAAGACTTTCCAATTTCAAGTTGGCATATATCGATACTTTCAGGGCCAAAATACAAATCACCACTGCAGTTTTCGACTGTAATATAAGGGGTAACAACACCTTGTTTGGCTTCATTGATTGACACTGATGAAGTGGTAATAATTTGTGCATCTTTTTGACTAAACACACGGACCCGATATTCACCTGCAACATCTGAACGCGAACGTTTTAATGTACTTAGCTTAAAAAGTTTACTTTTCGCATCATCCAACCAAGCAACAACCCATAAATCTGCATTTTCACGAATGAGCATATTCTCTATTTCGGCTTGAATGCTCTTAGTGTTAGTGTCTTGGATACCCAATTGAATAGTTACGTTGTCACTCACATTCCAACGGTACATGTATGGCGTGACGTCTTTATCCATATTCTCCGTAGCTTTATTAGTGCTGGCAAAAAGATCACCTTCACTCAAAGTATTACGGATGTGGTAGTCAACAGCCTCATTCGTCGAATTGATAAAGTGCAAATCGGCTTGACGTGTGCGTGCTATTCCATCAACAGCGTTACTGACTGCGTCAATACCACTGTCTCCATCCCCTGAACCACCACAACCTAATAGCACAATAGGTAATGCTGTTAATAGCGCTGTTCTAAACATGTTAGAACCTCTTTTGTAATTATTTTATGAATCTAATGTAAGCATATTGCAAGATTGGACGGCTATTTGACGAATTCTGATGGAAAAATTGAACTTGTATTTAACTAATTGAAATAAAATTAAAAATAGAACTCTCATTCGTGAGAATGCTAAAAAGATGATACATATGAGAAATAAGTTTGATAAAGAAGTGGCAAAATTGACCACTTCTTTAGCTATTGAGGAGAAAGACGTGCTAGTTAATTCTCATCGAGAAATATCAGCACATACGGCGTTTTAAACCGCTTAACTCAAGTAATCGAGTCGAAATTTCTTCCACTGAGAGTGAGCTGGTATTCAGATAGGGGATAGCTTCACGGCGAAACATAGATTCCACTTTCCCAAGCTCGGTTTCACATTGACGCTGGCTAGCGTACTCACTGTCAGCCATACGCTCATGGCGAATCGTCTGTAATCGTTCTGGATCGATTGTTAAACCAAAGGTTTTATACCTATATGGTTCAATAGCTTGTGGAAGTTTAAGTCGTTTCATGTCCTCGGCAATGAAAGGGTAGTTGACAGCCCTAATACCAAATTGCATGGCAAGATATAAACTTGTAGGTGTTTTTCCGCAGCGAGAGACACCTAACAGGATAATATCTGCCTGATCAAGATTATTCAGTGAGATACCATCGTCATGAGCAAGGGTATATTCGATAGCCGCGATACGATCCATGTAACTAGCAGCGTCTTTATTGATGCTATGTGAGCGTTGTAATTTGGGCGCTGGCTCAAGGTTTAGGTCTTGGCGTAGTGGTTCAACAAGTACATTCAATACATCATAAAGTAATGCGTTGCTTTGCTCTAAAATTGACTTTACTTCAGGAACAACCACAGAATAAAAGACAATAGGTTGTACGCCAGAGTTTTTACCTGCTTGTTCTATAAGGTTTTTTACGTATTCTGCGCGTTCCGTCGTTTCAACAAATGGCAATGTCATTTGCTTTGTTTCTAGCGGAAATTGACCTAAAACAGCGTGTCCAAGGGTCTCAGATGTGATTGCAGTACCGTCAGAAACGTAAAATACGTCACGAAATTGAGTTTTGCGCTGCATAAAAAGTTGAATCCTTAAAATTATTTTGTAATCGTGTGGGCATCAGAGTTATTACAATAACCTAAAAAGGAATATCTACCATATCAACACCGCACCGTGTGTATTTTTTTGTGACTTAATGCAAACGTTTGCTTTGGTGGGTATACCCTGAATTACTGCTGTATCCAATTACAAGGAGACTTCCCCGTGCAACAGAATGTTGTTTGGTATGACGCTTTATCAATGAATGACGTTGACAAAGTAGGTGGAAAGAACGCATCACTCGGCGAGATGGTTGCTAATTTAGCAAACGCTGGTGTGAAGGTACCCAATGGTTATGCAACAACATCGTTTGCTTTTAATACTTTCTTAGAAGCTGATGGGTTGAATGATCGTATCTATCAGTTACTTGATAAGTTGGATGTTGAAGATGTAAACGCGCTGAAAGCGGCTGGTGAGACAATTCGTGGCTGGGTTCACGATGCGCCATTCCCTGCTGATTTAGAGGAAGATATTCGTCGGTGCTACGCTGAACTTGGCGAAGGTGACGAGATGCTATCTGTAGCGGTGCGCTCATCTGCAACAGCAGAAGATTTACCGGATGCTTCATTTGCAGGTCAACAAGAAACCTTCCTAAACGTACGTGGTATTGATTCTGTCATTGAAGCGGTTAAGCATGTATTTGCGTCTTTGTTTAACGACCGTGCAATTTCATACCGTGTACACCAAGGCTTTGAACATCAAGGTGTTGCACTCTCTGCAGGTATTCAGCGCATGGTACGTTCAGACAAAGCATCGTCAGGTGTTATGTTCACACTGGATACTGAATCTGGCTTCGACCAAGTTGTATTTATTACCTCTTCTTGGGGCCTGGGTGAAATGGTTGTTCAGGGTGCTGTTAACCCTGATGAGTTTTACGTTCATAAGCCAACCTTAGCGGCTGGAAATCCTGCTGTTGTGCGTCGTACCATTGGGTCAAAAATGATCAAAATGGTGTATGCCGAGGGTGAAGAGCTTGGTACGCAGGTTGACATTATCGATACGTCAGCAGAAGAACGTACTAAGTTCTCCTTGACGGATGCAGAAATTGAAGAGCTAGCAAAACAAGCATTGATCATCGAAAAACACTACGGTCGTCCGATGGACATCGAGTGGGCGAAAGATGGTGTGACTGGCGAACTATTGATTGTTCAGGCTCGTCCTGAAACAGTGCGATCTCGTGATGATCAAAATGTGATGGAGCGTTTTCACTTAAATGCTCAAGGACAAGCCATTATTGAAGGTCGCGCAATCGGCCAGCGTATTGGTACGGGTGTTGTTCGTGTCGTTACTAGCCTAGATCAAATGGATCAGGTTCAAGATGGTGACGTGTTAGTCGCTGACATGACAGACCCAGATTGGGAACCTGTGATGAAAAAAGCGTCGGCTATCGTCACAAACCGTGGTGGCCGTACTTGTCATGCTGCAATCATTGCACGTGAGTTAGGTATTCCTGCTGTGGTTGGCTGTGGTAAAGCCACCGAACAATTGCACGATGGTCAGCATGTAACGGTTTCTTGTGCGCAAGGTGAAACCGGCTTCATTTATGAAGGTGAGTTAGATTTCGAAGTTCGTCGCTCTGAAGTTGATTCATTACCTGACCTTCCTTTGAAAGTTATGATGAACGTGGGTAACCCGGACCGTGCTTTTGATTTCGCTTGTATTCCAAACGAAGGGGTTGGGCTTGCTCGTTTAGAGTTCATCATTAATAAAATGATCGGTATTCACCCGAAAGCTTTATTGAATTACGATCAGCAGTCTGATGAATTAAAAGCCGATATTGATCGCCGTATTGCGGGTTATGAAAGCCCTGTTGAGTTTTACATTCAAAAACTGACAGAAGGTATTTCAACTCTAGCTTCTGCATTCTGGCCAAAACGCGTTATTGTTCGTATGTCTGACTTCAAGTCAAACGAATATCGTAACTTGGTGGGTGGCGTTAACTTCGAACCTACAGAAGAAAACCCAATGCTTGGCTTCCGAGGTGCTTCGCGTTATGTCTCTGAACAATTCCAAGACTGTTTTGCTTTAGAGTGTGAAGCAATCAAGCGTGTTCGTAATAAGATGGGTCTGAAAAACGTTGAAATTATGATCCCATTCGTCCGCACAGTGAGCGAAGCCGCTTCGGTAATTGACCTACTGGCGAAGTTTGATCTACGCCGTGGTGAAGAAGGCCTTAAAGTCATCATGATGTGTGAGCTACCTTCTAACGCTATCTTGGCGGAAGATTTCTTGAAGTACTTTGATGGCTTCTCGATTGGCTCAAATGACATGACACAGCTTACGCTTGGTCTTGATCGAGATTCTGGTGAAATCGCCCACATGTTTGATGAGCGTAATGATGCTGTGAAAGCCATGCTTTCTATGGCGATCAAAGCAGCAAACAAGGCGGGCAAATACGTAGGTATTTGCGGGCAAGGGCCATCAGACCATGAGGACTTAGCGAACTGGTTAATGGAGCAGGGGATTGATTCTGTTTCGTTAAACCCTGATACCGTTGTTGAAACATGGCTACATCTAGGTAAGCAAGATGCTTAATTAGTTGAGAGTTATTAGAAAATAAACCCGCAGTGATGCGGGTTTTTTTATATCGATATTAACTCCATCAATTATCTTTTTTCCTCGTACAGATTTACATGCAGAAAGTTGATCTTAATTACGACTTGGCATATAAAGAGGTAACCGATGACTTACTTCATGATTATATTAATTTTTTCAAACCTTTAATAACATGGAGAAAAGAAGGTGGTTAAGGCAAAATCAGAAGGAAAACGTTGGATCGATGTGGTGCTATTTCGCCATGTTTACAGTGATGCCGATTTTGATATTACTTCACGCGATCTGGTTGTTAGAGGTGATAGCTATAAGTTAAGTAAGATAAAACAGCTGCAAATACGTAAGTTAAGTGTAAAAGATAATCTCGTTCGGTTAGCGTCAATTGTATTTGCCTTGTCCGCTGCAACGTGGGCTTTTGTACCTCAATTTGGCTTTTTGGCACTCATAGCTTCGTCGTTTATCGCACTGCTATCATTTAAGAAATACGAATTGCGTGCGGAGTTTCGAGGGTGTGATGAAACTGGTGACCAATGGGTATCACTTGTACGTTGCTGCACCAAAAATGAGTACAGTACGTTGAAAGAAATCTATTCGAGCGTTCAGCCAAAGCTATAACTAAAAGCCGCTCTGAATAGCCAGAGCGGCAAATAGGCAAGAGGTTTAGTTATTATACCAACTTCATTTATTATCAAATCATTCTGCTGGTTAAATGCATTAATTACAGCGCTATAGATTTTGTTGTCAGCAAACTAGCTCGTTGCAACCTATGTCTAATTTTAAGCGTTTGTTCCGCTCGGTGGTTACAACACCATTACCTCTTGCCAAAGCCAAGCTATTTAGTTACCTGAATGCAGCTGAGACTCATGAGGGGGAGCAATGTTTAGTTATTTGTTAGGCATGCATACGGGTCATTGTTAGCATCATCATTCCAGTGGTATTCGGTAATGGCTTCGATCCTTTTTGCTTCATCATAACCAAATGTTTCTGCAATATAAGCCAGAGAAGCATCGATCCCTGCTGACACGCCAGATGAGGTTAAGAACCTTGCGTCATTTACCCAGCGTGCTTTAGCTTGCCATAAAACCTGAGGGTTAAGCGAGGTAACCCACTGGTAAGCCAACTTGTTAGTTGTTGCTGAAACGCCATCAAGAACCCCTGCTTTTGCCAGTAGGGCTGAGCCAGTACAGACAGAAAATACTTTTTCTGATACAGCCGTTTGAGATTTGATCCAATTAATAACCTTCGGATTATTGACTTCCGTTCTTGTACCTAGGCCACCGACTGTCATAAACAACTGACATGGAATGGTATTCTCAATTTGGCTATTACAATAAAGCATGGTTCCTTGTGAGCTTTTAGCCATTTCTTTTTCTGAAACAATGAGAATTTTTGTATTCGGGGCATGCCCTAACATTTCAATTGGCCCATGTAGATCGAGTGTTTCATAGTCATCAAATACTAATGCGACTATCAGGTGGGTTTTATGTGTCATGGTTCGCCCAAATTTAATCATAAAGAGTTAAGTATGAGGATGTGCTGGGCTTGGTGCATTGTTTGATGTCAACTTACTTGAAGTTGCTGATGGTTTTCGTTAACTAAAATGAAAAAACCGCTCTGAATATTCAGAGCGGTAAAAAGGCAAGAGGTTTAGCGATTATTATAGTGTAATGTCTTACTTGGCTGGATACGTTTTGTAACGCACACCCATCATTTGCTCCATACAATGTACAACTTGGCAGCTATAACCAAATTCGTTATCGTACCAAATGTACAGAACGCAGCGATTGTCTTGCGCTATGGTTGCAACCCCATCCACAACCCCTGCGACACGTGAACCAACAATATCGCTTGATACAACTTCTGTTGAATCTGTGAAGTCAATTTGACCAGAAAGCGGCGAGTTAAGTGCCATTTCACGAAGGTACTGGTTCATTTGCTCTGCGGTGACATTCTCGTTAAGGTTCAGGTTAGCAACAGCCATTGAAACGTTAGGAGTCGGAACACGAATTGAGTTTCCTGATAGCTTACCTGCAAGTTCAGGTAGCGCTTTAGCAACGGCTTTAGCTGCACCTGTAGAAGTCAGTACCATATTCAGAGATGCAGAACGACCGCGTCTATCACCTGAATGGAAATTATCGATCAGGTTTTGATCATTGGTGTATGAGTGTACGGTTTCAATGTGGCCAGATACCACGCCATATTTATCGTTTACAGCTTTCAGCACAGGTGTGATTGCATTTGTTGTACAGCTCGCTGCTGAAATAATGGTGTCTTCAGGCAGAATAACGGATTCATTTACACCAAATACGATATTTTTGATGTCACCTTTGCCCGGTGCAGTGAGTAGTACTTTACTTGTACCAGGGCACGCGAGGTGATTACCTAAGCCTTCGCTGTCTCGCCAAATACCCGTGTTATCAACGACAAGTGCGTTGTTGATGCCATATTGGGTGTAATCAACATCAGCAGGGCTATTCGCATAAATCACTTGAATGAAGTTACCATTCACTATGATGGCTTTACGCTCTTCATCAATGGTGATGCTGCCATTGAACGGGCCATGTACTGAATCACGACGAAGTAAGCTCGCACGTTTTTCTAAATCACCTTGCTTACCGCCACGAACAACGATTGCTTTTAGGCGAAGAGGGTAACCTGCACCACTTTTTTCAATAAGCAGTCGAGCTAAAAGGCGCCCAATACGACCAAAGCCGTAGAGTACAACATCACGAGATTCCAGTGATTGGGTGCTGCTTAGTGATTCCGCTAATGCGGTTTGAAGGAAGTCTTTTAAACCGTTTTCATCATCTTGATTCTTCCAATAATCGTAAGCAAGTTGACCGACATCGATTCGACAAGGTGATAAATCTAACTCAGTCATTTGCTGAATCAGTGGAAGCGTTTGAGCTGGGGACAAAGCTTCACCAGTGTACTTACGTGCCACACGGTGTGCTTTGATAATATCGACAGTTGAAGCGTTAACCAATTGACGACCAAACAGTAAGATTTCGACACCTTTCTGTCGGTACAGTTGACCAAGAAGTGGTGAGATGGATTCTGAATTCGTTTGGCTAGTTTGCCAATCAAGAAGGTATTTTTCCGGACTCATCTTTACTAGGACCTTTCACGTTTTTTGGGGGAATGAAGCAGGTGGGAACCTGCAAGAAGCTATGTTGTTTTTATGACTGAAAGTGTAACGTTTGCGTCGTTTTTAACCTAGTAAAATTAAGCGTTTATAATTGTGATCCGAGGCTGTTTTATCCCGTGATCAGACTCGCAAATTATTTTTGTGTAACGTCTTTTTTGTGCTGTAAAAACAGACTTAATTCTCGTTATTTATTTAATAAAAAATACTATTTTTCATAGGCTTGAATTTTGTGAGGGGAATTTAAAATGGCGAATTCAACAGTGTTAACTGACAAAATTGTCCATATGAGGGGTTAGTACGTGTTTGGCAAGCAAGAGGCTGGGTTTCATAAGAAAGGAAAAATAAGGAAGTAAGGCTACCTAAAGAGTGAATAGCCTTAATTACATTTTTATCGTTAAGGTAATAACGTTACGCGGGATATATCGCGCCGAGTGCAACGGCATTACTTGCACCTGTTACATCGGGCAGGTTACCGGGAAGTTGATGCATGGTCCTGTAGGCTAACCACGCAAAAGCCATTGCTTCCATGTTGTCACTATCAACGCCACGTTCTGTTGTACTCAGGATCTGCCACTGCGGCAACGCTGATTGAAGCCGAGCGATCAAGAGTGGGTTATGTACACCACCACCACACACTAATAATTCATTAGGAAGTGTTGGGTGAGTATAAGTACGTACATCATTAGCGATAGTTTGGGCAGTAAATTCAACCAACGTAGCTTGTACATCCTGTGGTGAGATAAGGAGCTGCTCCTCCGCGGTTAAATCATTGAGATGCTTTTGCAACCAAGGAAGGTTAAAGAGTTCACGCCCAGTACTTTTTGGGGCTGATAACGTAAGGAATGGCTCAGTGAGTAGACGGGCTAAAAGTTTAGCGTTGATAGTTCCGGTTAATGCCCATTGTGCATCTTTGTCATACGCTTGATCATGATGTTGTGCTATCCATGCGTCCATCAGCATATTCCCAGGGCCAGTGTCGTAACCAACAACGTGCTGATCTGGCCGCAATACCGTAATATTTGAAATACCACCGATGTTTAAAATAACACGCGATATTTTTGAGTTGCTAAATAACTGTTGATGAAAAGCGGGCACTAACGGGGCGCCTTGCCCACCAAAGGCCATATCTTTACGTCTAAAGTCTGCGATGGTGCAAATGCCTGTTTTTGCAGAAATGATATTGGCATCACCGAGTTGCATCGTAAAAGCGTATTCACATTCAGGAGCATGAAATACAGTTTGCCCATGACTACCAATAGCCTTGACTGTATCTGATGGTATTTTTGCTTTAGCTAGAAGTGCGATAACGGCATCGGCAAACAAGTGGCCTAATCGATGATCGAGTTCGCCTATCGTTTGAAGGTTCGTTGGCTGACCAAGACAAACTTCAAGCAATGAACGTTTCAAGTTTTCACCCATAGGAAAACTGATTGATTCAACTAAACGTGTATGTGTTGAGTCTATTTCCACGAGAACGGCATCAACGCCATCCATACTGGTGCCAGACATGAGGCCTATGTATTTTTCAGTCATTGCTTGATACCTGCTAGAGACGTAGAAAACGTCAGTATATTTTACACATTGTAGAGTATTGTCTCGTAACTATATTTCAACTTGTTGAAAATGAAGATTAAAAAAAGGTGGTATCTCTCTTGCTTACTCTAGTGTGCAACTTCTTAATAACACTTGAGGGATTATCATGAAAAAGTTAACTATTGCAGCTTTAGTTACATCTTCACTATTGGCAGCTAATGCAAGTGCAAGCATTGTTATGGTCACGGATCCTGGGACATCATCTAAAGGTAATTCAGCACAAATTATTGCAGCACCAAATGCAGTTACAAACTCAACTGTATCTAATTTAGGTCAGCAAGGGTTTAATGAGCAGCAACTTGTCTCTTTAGGATCGGACCTTTTAGTTGATGGCGGAAGTATTGTTTCAGGTACTAATGTTGCTAGTCATATGATTTTCTTGAATAATCCTAATGGTAATAATAGTCTGAATTCACATGAGAATGTTGTGTGGGAATTTAGCAGTAATATTTTAGGTGTTATGTCAGATTCTGGCGGTACTTTAGAAGCTGCAAGCTCTGCTTTACTAGGTGCTACTGGTACGACTTACCCTAGCGCATTTGGTGCTCGTGGATTTGAGGGGCCGGATAATTATATTATTGATGGTAACAAACTCACGGTTTCTATGTATGTGACACAACCGGGTGACTGGATTCGTGTTATTACCGATGTGCCAGAGCCTGCATCAATGGCGCTATTTGGCTTAGGTTTAATGGGGTTAGGTTTCTCTCGCCGTCGTAAAAACCAAGCATAATCAAACAATAGCCTCTTAAATACTCTTTACTCTGTTTGATTTATAGAAGCCGTTGCACTTGTGCAGCGGTTTTAGTTTATCGTTCGAATTGGGGGTGATGCAGCTCACGAATTCTGTTATAATGCGCGCCATTATCACTAAGTCATGGCAAGAACGCTCTCAGAAGTAATGAGAAATATCTTTGTTCTGCGTACTTAGGTGAACATACAAATTGAAGCTGCCACCATAATGGCAGCTTTTTTAATGCTTGATACATCAATCAATTTGGAACAGTACATTGATTTCTACAGCTAACATTACGATGCAGTTTGGCGATAAGCCATTGTTTGAAAACATTTCAGTTAAATTCGGTGGCGGTAACCGTTACGGCCTTATCGGTGCGAATGGCTGTGGTAAGTCAACGTTCATGAAAATCCTTGGCGGTGAATTAGAGCAATCAGCCGGTACTGTTTCATTAGACCCAAACGAGCGTATGGCGAAGTTAGGTCAGGATCAGTTTGCTTTTGAAGAGTACTCAGTTGTTGATACCGTTATCATGGGTCACAAAGAGCTTTGGAAAGTAAAAGAAGAACGTGACCGTATTTATGCATTGCCAGAAATGACAGACGAAGATGGTATGCGTGTTGGTGATCTTGAGACTGAGTTCGCTGAAATGGATGGCTACTCGGCAGAAGCTCGCGCGGGTGAGCTCCTATTAGGTCTTGGTATCCCTGAATCACAGCATTTTGGTTTAATGAGCGAAGTTGCTCCTGGCCTTAAAGTTCGTGTACTTCTTGCTCAAGTTTTATTCGCTGATCCTGAAGTTATGCTTCTTGACGAACCAACGAACAACTTGGACATCCACACTATTAGCTGGCTTGAAGAGATCCTATTAGCGCGTAACTGCACTATGATCATCATCTCGCACGACCGCCACTTCCTAAACAGTGTTTGTACACACATGGCTGACTTGGACTATGGTGAACTTCGCCTATTCCCAGGTAATTATGATGAATACATGATGGCTGCTGAGCAGGCTCGTGAACAGCTGCATGCCGACAACGCGAAGAAGAAAGCACAGATTGCTGAACTACAAACGTTCGTAAGCCGTTTCTCTGCTAACGCATCTAAAGCGAAACAAGCAACTTCTCGTCAGAAGCAACTTGATAAAATTCAATTGAGCGAAGTGAAGGCATCAAGTCGCCAATCTCCGTTCATTCGTTTTGATCAGGAAAAACCACTTTTCCGTAATGCATTAGAAGTTGAAGGTCTAAAACAAGGCTACGGCGAGAACATTTTGATCAATGGTGTAAACCTAATGGTTGAAGTGGGTGAGCGTATCGCTATCATCGGTGAGAATGGTATCGGTAAATCAACATTCCTAAACACCCTAGCGGGTGCAATGGAACCAATGGAAGGTATGGTTAAGTGGTCTGAAAACCACAACATTGGCTTCTATGCTCAGGATCATAGCACTGATTTCGAACAAGATATGACATTGCTTGATTGGATGGGTCAGTGGAAAAACGAAGGTGATGACGAGCAAGTTGTTCGTGGTATCCTTGGTCGTATGCTGTTCTCGCAAAACGACATTAAGAAATCAGTTAAAGTGATCTCAGGTGGTGAGCAAGGCCGTATGTTGTTTGGTAAGCTAATCATGCAAAAGCCAAACATTCTACTAATGGATGAACCAACAAACCACATGGATATGGAGTCAATTGAAGCACTTAACTTAGCGCTTGAAAACTTCAAAGGTACCTTGATGTTTGTATCTCATGACCGTCAATTTGTATCATCAATTGCAACGCGTATTATTGAAATCACTAAAGACGGTGTTGAAGACTTCCACGGTTCTTACGATGAATACTTACGTAAGCAAGGCCTAACGGGCTAACTATTGTTTGTGGAATAAAAGCCGCCGCTAAGGCGGCTTTTTTCTATCAGGCTTAAAGCTATTAGATGAGTAATACCAATCTAACTAAGTAACTGATCGTTCTTGCTGGTTAAAATCAATGATAACTGCGTTATAGATTTTGTAGATAGAACAACTAGCTATCTGCAATCTACGCCTTGTTTCAGTGCTTTTTCCTGCGCAATCACCTGACCATTTACTTACCCATATTGGTATAACATCGTTAACTGGGTTTTGATAAACCATATCTATTCAACTTTTTAGGAGAATCAGATGAAAATTTGGGTGGATGCAGATGCGTGTCCAAATGTAATTAAAGAAATTTTATTTCGAGTGGCTAACCGTGTCGGTGTACCTGTTACGCTGGTGGCAAATCACTATGTCCGTGTACCGCCATCACCACACATCCGTTCTTTACAAGTGGAAAGTGGCTTTGATGTTGCGGATGATTTTATTGTGCAGCAGGTTGAAGCGGGTGATCTTGTTATTACCGCAGATATTCCTTTAGCTGATGAGATCATTACTAAAGATGGGCATGCACTCAATCCACGTGGTGAGCTATATACCAAAGAAACGATTAAGCAGCGCCTACAAATGCGCGACTTTATGGATACGATGCGTAGTTCAGGTGTCCAGACTGGTGGGCCGCCACCGCTTAGTCAATCAGATCGCCAGAATTTTGCGAATAAGCTAGATACCTTTATCGTTAAAAACTTTAAAAAATAGTGCGAATGTCAAAGTAATAACGAGCTTAACTTCAGCTCGTTATTACTAGTAGGCTTTGAATGTCTTGCCGTACGCTTCTATTTATCATCCTCTTTTGTTCCATTCGTTTTTTCCTTTTCCTTGTTGCTACTTTCTGTTGATGCTTGCTTTGCTTTTTCTTGTTCTTCTAAGAGCTTTTTAGGCGTGGATTTCTTCTTCTTTTCAATTCGGTACTCAGTCGCGAAATACCATTCTGATTTTTTGCTGGTCAGCATGGTTTCTAGTGCTTTTGAGTCGACTTCTGAAAATTGTCCCATGGCGGTTGCTGGTAAATCGGTTTTACCAACTTTTTCATCGCTTGCAAGATCCACCATGACAGTTGCAGCTTCTGCTAATGCAGCAGCATATTCATCACGGCTGTTAAAGTTGTAGTCGTCAGCATTCATTTTTTCTCGTAAGGTGAGAGACCATTGCAAAGCGAGGTAAGGTACGCGTTGATAAGGTGCTTTAGTATTCGGATCTTTTTTCTTTTGGGGTAAGTCGTAACTAATGCCCTGCAAGAAATAGGCGAGGGATAAGTACTTATCTTCTTTTAGCTGTTTCGACCCAATGTAATCAGGTAGATCGGATGGGGAGATCTTTTTGCCTTTATGGTTATATAACCAGACCTCGTTGTCGTTATTCATTTCTGGCCAGAAATCATCACCTGAACCCAGTAAATTAAACGTGACTTTGAGTTTTATCGGTACGCTGGTTCCGCCATTAGGCATATCCCAAAAACTGGAAAGTATATGATGTTGGGTGGTGAGGTAAAGCAGCCCTTCTTCGGGGCCAACAATGACGCTGGCTAAGTCACTCGTTTGCGAACCCAGCTTTTTAGAGCAAGTATAACTTTCGAGATCTGTCGGTGAGGAGTTTTCATCCCACTTCTTCAGTTTGCCACCGCCATTCAATTTACACAGCGCGCCAAAAATATTCTTTTCATTTTTTTTGTAATGGTAAAGCAGGGCATATTCTTTGTCATAGCTCATTACAGCTTGAGTTGGTAATAGCTGGTCGAGTGTGACGGTGATGATGTCGCCATCAACGAGTTGACTATAAGAAATTTTTTCTGCGTGTGTTGAAAACGACAATAAAGACAAAAATAGAGTCAGTACACATAAAGGAAAGCGTACTGCTTGTTTTAAAAATAGGCATAACTGATCGTGCTGATCTGAAAGCCAGCGAGGTAAAAATACGTGTTTAATATACACGGTATGATCAGCAGCCATAATTGAGACCTTTATTGCGTGAACTGCTGTCAGTTTAGCAAAACTCTAAAGAGCAGGAGAGAAAAGGGGAGAGAGTCTAAATAACGAGGCGGTGTTATAGGTTAACACCGCCGAATGAAGTAAGGTTAATTGCTACTCGTTTAACAGGCTTTGACGGTAAACTTACCTACTGCAACGCTAACAACTTTTACTGTGCTTCCTGCCGGTAGGTTTTGTGCATGTGAAGCTGGATCGATCAACAACTGCCACTGGATACCCGAGTGCTTGACATACACTGGTGCATCTTGCGCACTTAGTGTCGCATCCAAGGTAAAAGTTAGCCCCATAAAGTCACTGTGAACATTATTCGTTTCAACTTTATTTTGCTGTAAGCGCTTTAATGGCTTCCACAGTAAAACCGTGATAAGACCTGCACTAATCCCCGTAGCGCTAACAAGACTTAAGAATGTCTCTGGCAGTATGCCTGCCCATGCCAAACCACCAACAAGCACAGCGGCAACACCGACGGCTAATAGTACTATGGTTGATAAGCCTAATATCAGTGTTTCGATAGAGAGTAAGATCAAGCCAATAATGATAGTTAACTGCGCAGGGCTAATACCAAAAACATCCATACGAATTACCTCAAATTACTTAGTTTGATTCAGCTTATTAATGATTGTCATTGCCTCTGCAACCATAGTTGAAGCATTTGACTGGTTGTCTGGAAGCAAAACAATGGAAGACTCTTTGGCAATCGCTAGTTTTGCATCAATCGCTTTGCCCGCAAGTTCTAATTGGATTGCTTTCTGTCCTTCTTCAGTCGATGCAGTACGACCAACCACTTCAATCGCTTCAGCCTGTGCCTGCGCAACGGCTAAAATTGCTTGCGCTTCACCTTCTGCTTTTAATACCTGTTCTGAACGCTCAGCTTCTGCTGCTAATACGCGAGCTTGTTTTTCACCTTCCGCGATATTGATATCAGATTGGCGTTGACCTTCAGATTCTAAGATAACCGCGCGTTTTTCACGCTCAGCCTTCATCTGGCGTTCCATTGCATCGAGTACAGAGCGCGGTGGCTCAATGTCTTTGATCTCGTAGCGCAGTACCTGTACACCCCAAGGTTCAGAGGCTTCGTTGATAGAAGATACAATCGCAGTATTGAGGTTTTCGCGTTCTTCAAAGGTTTTATCTAATTCTAGTTTACCCACTTCACTACGCATGGTTGTTTGCGCTAATTGAGTTACTGAAAATACATAGTCATCAACACCGTAGCAGGCTTTTGCTGGATCAAGCACCTTCAGGTAGAGGACACCATCTACAACTAAGGAGATATTGTCTTTCGTGATAGCAGACTGTTGAGGAACATCGTAAGCCTGTTCTTTCAAAGAGCGCGTATAAGCAATGCGATCAATAAAAGGAACAATAAAGTTTAAACCTGCTTCCATCGTCTTGTTGTACTTACCAAAACGCTCAACAATAAAGGCTGAATTTTGCGGTACAAATTTAACCGAAGAACGGATGAAAATGATGATAAAGATGGCGAGAAATATCCAGCCATTAAATAAGTTAGGTAATAGTTCGATAATGTCCATATTGACTCTTCTAATAATAAATTGAATTGCGTTTTATTACTTTACCGAAAAGATGGACATGAGGTCTAGTTAAGTAGGCGATTTTGTTAAGAAACGCGAGCAAAATAGTGTAAGAAGATCTTGGCAAATTGCAGTGATGAATAAAAGCGAAAGTGCCAAGATATAGTAAGGGATTATCGAAAAAGAAAAGCCAGCTCATTGAGCTGGCTTAGTGTTTAGTGCAGAGCTGTTAGCTGTTAGCTTTAGCTTTGCTATCTTTAGGGTGCCATGCACCATCTAGCTCTTCGAGTTCAGGGAACTTAGAGCGATCAAATACTGGTGTTTTACCTGCTTTGATTTGCACTTCGTAATCTTTAATGACTTTGAATGCCAGCTTAGATAGCAACAGTAGAGCGATGATATTGATCAGCGCCATCATACCCATTGAAGCATCGGCTAGGTTCCACACAACAGGTAACGATGTGACTGAGCCAAACATAACCATAGCAAGAACAAGCAAACGGAAAGCTAATAGACCTTTATTCGTGTTACCGTTCAAGAACATGATGTTTGTTTCAGCGTAGCTGTAGTTAGCAATGATAGATGTGAAACAGAACAGTAGAATTGCTGCAGCCATGAAGTAAGCTGTCCAGCTACCTAGTTCATTAGTAAGAGCTTGCTGTAGCAAACCAATACCAGATGCAGCATCAGGTTGGTCCATAACACCTGATAGCATGATCATTGCTGCTGAAGCAGTACAGATAACAATAGTATCTGCGAATACACCAAGCATTTGAACAAAGCCCTGTGATGCAGGGTGGTTCGGGTTTGGAGTTGCAGATGCAGCTACGTTCGCTGCAGAACCCATACCAGCTTCATTTGAAAATAGACCACGAGCAATACCGCTTTGCATTGCTTGTGCAATAGTATAAGCGACACCACCTGCTGCAGCTTCTTGCCAGCCGAATGCACTCTTAACAATTAATGCTATTGCTGCTGGTAGTTCAGAGATATTCATCACCACAACCACCATTGCAATGGCAAGGTAGCTGATAGCCATTACAGGGACAATACGAGCAGATGCTTGAGCAATTTTGCGCAGGCCACCCATAATAAAGAACGCTGAAGCCGCAACAATAATAACACCCATAATTGTTTCATCGAAACCAAATGAGTGATTCAGAGCATCTGTAATTGTATTCGCCTGAACAGCATTAAAGACTAAGCCAAATGCAATAATTAGGAATACAGAAAACAGTGAACCCATCCAGCGTTGACCTAGGCCTTTTTCCATGTAGTACGCTGGACCACCGCGGTACTGACCATCAACATCTTTTACTTTGTATACTTGAGCAAGGGTTGATTCGACAAAAGCTGTAGACATACCAAATAGGGCAATCAACCACATCCAAAAGATAGCGCCAGGGCCACCAGCTGCAAGCGCAACTGCAACACCAGCCATATTACCAGTACCTACACGTGCAGCCATTGAGGTGCAGAATACCTGATAAGAACTTAAACCGTTCTCAATATCTTTACCGCTTTTTAGTACATCAATTGCGTGTCTAAATTGGCGGATTTGAATAAAACCTAAACGCAGAGTGAAGTAAATTCCCACACCTACAAGAAGGTATATAAGAACTTGGCCCCAAAGAAGTCCATTAATAGTACCTATGATAGACATCAGTACATTATTTAGAGCATCTAACCAAGATTCGTTAGCAACATTCATTTTGTTTTCCTGTAACAAGGGCTCGAACGTAAAAATCATCGAGCGAACTGGAACATCCATTTAGTGACACTTAGTCACAACGGTTTCAGCTATATATTGTTCTTGTTTCGAGTGTTTTATGCGGATTAAATTGCCCGAAATTTAACATTTTCGAAACATGAAACCGTAAGGCAGCCTTAAAGAAGGCGCTGCAAGGTAGCATGAAATACAGGAAAAACTACACGACAGAGATCACATTTTATTATGTATTGACTGTAATTTGGGGGTTGGTTGGAGTGCTATATGTTTAAAGTCATTTGAATTCAATGATTTAATTACAGTGTGTGCGTTCTGTTTATTTTGCGTTAAAACGCTGTCCAATTGAACAATGAACAGTGTTTTATCATATAGTGAGATTTATAAAGGAAGTAATTTTTTAACATGATATGCAGAAGGGTTCATCTTTATGCAAGGAAATGGAAACAAAAGTCGCGAGTTATATAAAGATGAAACAGATTTAGTGAACAGCGTGTCGCTGTTGTGTCGTGGCTTCTGTATCTTGCTGTGTTTGTTCCTGATGCTCGATGACGAATTGATAACCACAGATGCAAGTGTAGGTGCCAGCTTCACTAATTAAGAACTCATCACTTTGGTGACAACGAATACAGGTATAAATATTTTCCATGAGGCGCTCTTGCTTGGTTGGTTTGACGAATTATACATACCATTGCCTTAACCATGATAAATCGTTGTTTGAATTATGAAGTCTACCTAAATTATGGCGCGTCAAGTGAAATGAAGGTTGTTTCTGTACTGTGTTTGTGTTTTGGCAGAACGGTATAAGTATTTGTGCTGGTAATGAGAATGGCGTTGATTGGCTGACTTCATCTATTGGTTACTCTCTGCATGAAGCTTGTTGCTAGCTTTTTTAAAGACGCATCAATCTTTTTAAATAGCTAAGGCGCACTGTTTGATAACAAAAACACTGCCGAAAATTAAATATTTACACTTTGTTCCGATCAATCAGCTATGATTAAGGATGTATACGGTGGAACACGTTATACTAAAGACGTTTGAAACAAGAGAAATTGATTCACTTATGTGAAAAGTGGGAGTATATTGCATTTGTTGCTACTTGAGAGATATACCACCTTCTCAAATATATTATAATTCAATGATCAATACGGATCATTCGGTTAGTTGTTAGAGTAACAAAAGCCTCTTATCTAGGGGTTTGAGCCATATATTATTAAGACAGTTAATACTTTCCTATATTTAATAGCTATTTATAGAACGTGATTACTAAAGGGAGCTCCTAATGCCATGATTGGAGTATCCCTCATATGAGTTAAGAGGTAATACATGGATAATTTTGCTGCTGCAGAAAAAGCATTAAGTGCAATGCTGAAAAGCGTAGATGCAGACGGTAACAAAAAAGTCGAACGTACAGACTATCGTCAAACATTAATTGATTTTGCAGATGAAGTACCAGGTCGTCAAAAAGCGGTAATTAAGCGTATCCCTCTCGATAAAATTAATAACCTAATTGCAGTATTGCATGAGTTTCGTGATGAAGCTAAAAGTACGCGTATGGTTGAAATTTTAGCAATGATGGAAAAAGACGGTGTACATCCTGAAGATTTAATTGAGAAAGAATAAGCAGTTCTCTTCTCGTAAAGCTACAAATATTCTGCCCATTGGTAATATATCGCTACTTCGAATACTTGACTGATATTGTAGGTTAAACGAATCGCGAAGTAGAATCATACCGATGACTTAATATAGATGTCTCGTTCAAATGTTTTTAAGAAGGTGCTTATTAATAAGTGCCTTTTTCCCGTACCTGTAATTTAGGTGTAATCCTCTGAACTATTTGCCCGTCTTGTTGCCTATAAAGCTAGGTATCTTAGTTAAACATATTGCACACAAAGCCTGTGTAGCATCAACAAGTGTAGAGTACGAACTTGGAAAATTTAGTTGAAGTATCCCGACTATCAAAAGCCTTTAATAATCATAAAGCCATAGCCGATATTAGCTTTACGCTTTCTAGTGGGCAGGTCTTAGGCTTGCTCGGTCACAATGGTGCTGGCAAGTCGACATTAATTAATACACTGCTAGGGACGCTGCATTACGATGGCGATGTATCATTATTAGGATTAGCACCAGAAAAACATAGATCTAAGGTTATGGAGAAGGTTGCGTATATTTCTGATGTGAACTCTTTGCCTTGCTGGATGACAATTAAGCAAATTATTAATTACATGAAAGGCGTACACCCACAATTTGATGCAGACAAAGCGAAATCTTATTTATCGAATACTGAACTTAAATTGAGAATGAAAATTGCTCAGCTTTCTAAAGGCATGAAGGTTCAGCTTCACTTGGCGTTAGTGATGGCGACTGATGTGCAAGTATTGATATTAGATGAGCCAACATTAGGTTTGGATTTAATTTATCGTGAAACATTCTACCGCGATATAACATTATGGGTTCAACAAAGTCATCGTTCTGTGATTATTGCTAGTCATGAGGTCAGTGAGATTGAGCATTTATTAACGGATGTGTTAGTGCTTAAATCAGGAAAGGTAGTACTGCAAGGTTCATTAGATTCAATTTATGCCCAATACACGAGTATTTGTATTCCACAAGAAAACCGTGAGAAGGCAGAGCAATACAGCCCTATTTATATAAAAGAAGAAAAAGAACACACTTTGATGCTCTTCAATGATGTATCAAGTGAAGCCTTATTAGAACTTGGACAGGTACTTAAAACTCGCTTGTCAGATCTTTTCCTTGCCAAACAGTTAGGGTTTACCGCATGAACCGCCTTTTATGCTTAATAAAAAAAGAATGGATTGAGTATCCATTTATCTATCGTTTTCCTGCTGTGATTGCGTGCATAGTATTACTTGCGCTAGGCATGTTTATGTCTGGTGGTGATGTATCAATTACATGGCAAGTAAACGGTAGCAGCGTCATCCCCGATGTTGGCGATTTTTTGGGTTTTGCCGGTGTATTGGGGAACTTCAATGTATGGGTTGCGAGTATCGTCGCAGTTATACTTGTTTTAGTTTACACCCCGAAAGCATTACGTAAAGAACGGGAAGAAGGCAGTTTGACGTTTTGGCGATCGATGCCTATATCAGATTGGGAAGCCGTTGGGGTGAAGCTACTGTTCACTCTGGTTGTCTTGCCTGTGTTAGCGTCAACCGTTCTTGCTTTTTCTGATTTTATTGTGTGGATTTTATCCCTGTTTTGGACAACACAGACATTAGATGCGCCATCGTCGGTTACTCTGTGGGCTCTTTTATTACATTGGTTAGCGTTTATTGGGCGTATGACTGCAGTAAGTATCGCGTTGGTCCCATTTGTGAGTGTCATCTTTCTTTTGTCACAAGTGACGCGCGCACCTTTAGCTGTTCTATTGGTGGGGGTATTACTGTTGAACATAGCGACGTCATTAGTGTTTGGCACGACATCGTTAGGGGATTCAGTTAAAGGACTGTATCACTTACCCATTACAATTTTGTTTAGCGATAATCCGATTGGTGCTTTGCTTTCTGTTAGTCTTTTATCTTGGCTTGCTTTTGCGCTTGTTAGTGCTGCTTGTTTGTTCCTAACGGTTAAAATGCGACAAACAGATGACTTTCTTAGCCGATTTGGTTTCAATTAAGATCGTCTAAATAGTTTCTTGTACAAAAGTAAAAGGAGAGCAGAAGCTCTCCTTTTTATTACAAACCATATCCTGATGAACTAGGTGTGGTATTCATGCATCAATAGGCATTTTGTAAGCAGTTAGGACTTGAGATATCCGTCACACAGACTGGAATATGGTTTGTCACTTTTAATTATGCTGCTGCTACAGAAGAAATGTACTCAGCTTCGTTTTTGTACTTACGCACGTTACGAGAAAGCGTACCTTTTGGCACATCGAAACGTTTCTCTGCTTCATAGCTTGATAAGCCGTCGAAGATAACTGCTTCCACAGCGACGCGTTGGTTTTGAGATTTAAAAATGCGCTGTGCGATGAATTGAAATTGATTACGGTTCATAGAAATACTCACAAATTATTCTTGGTGGTCATGAAAGATGTCTTTCATGCATGCCTTGTTATTGAATAATTCTATAATACCTACACGAACCCTAACGGTAGCTTAATAGCTAGTGTCAAAATGCCGCTACTAACAGTAACAATATGTTTGTAAATGTTACGCAGGGCAATTTGACACTTTAAGGCAGTATTAGTGTTTGATTAACTGTAACCCAGCAGGTAATGCATCACCAAATACACGTTTAGTTTCCTCTTCTGTTAAGACTTTTACTTCAGTAACCATTTGCACCCAACTAGCCGGTGCCTTACTTGCTTTAAGTTTATCAATTACTTCAGCTCGTGCCGTATCATCAATATCGAGCGTTCGGTCACCCGTCATTCGACACATCATTACAGCAGCAAACCCAATGTTAGGGTCAGTTCGCCAATCAAGCTCCATGAGCTCTGGCAGACAATAGGCTATATGTTGTGCTGTTAATAGGTTATGGGCGCTACCGTAGAAGGGACTACGTGTGCCAATACGGCCAATAGCCCACCAGTGCGCTTGAGAAAACTGATTTTTTTGTAAGCGGCCAAATAACCACTCGATAAGTTGAAGCTTGTTTTCGAACGGAAGGTGCTCAAGGGATGCGGCTAAGCGCACCATGTCTTGATAGCTACGTTCTTGTAGCTCTTTATTGAGTTTGCTGTTACGTGTTGCGCTTGGATTAATGTATTTTGCGATGTCTTTATATATGACTAGCTGTTGTTCCTGAGTTAACCCACCTGCAACGCGTCGCCAGAATGTCCACCAATCACTCCAAGTCTGTACATTAGAGTCAAACTGCACACCTTGTTGGTATAACTGCCACACTTGCTCCATACGCCATTCATCGGAAGGGTAGCCAAAACCAGGGCGTAGCGTAAAACCTGCCAATTTTAGCCAAGTTCTTTCATGAAGGTCTGAGCGACGGCGGCGTTTTTTACTATCAAGCAGTGCGGATGCAAGCTCACGTAAGCAAGGTGTTTCCCATGAATCACGCTTACCTAGCATTTTCTCGAGATCTTTTTGCAGTGTTTTTAGTGTTTTGTTATCGGTTACTTTTGCGCTTCCGCCATAGACTAACTTGATGGCTGCGATCGCATCGTCTATGCGGGCTGGTAAGATAGATTCAGCTTGTGTCGCTTCTTTGTCTCTGTTGCGATGTAATTTAGCCAAATCTTTCCGAACAGTAAATTCTACCTTCCAGCGCTTAGATTTGTCTGTTGCAGATACGCATTCAACTTGCAGTGTACCCACTTCGGTCAGCTGACAGGCAAGGGTGACAACTTCACGTTCTTTTTGATTGGCGGCAAGTAAAGAGCGATCTGTTTCACTGTCGAGGGTAGCAATAAAAGGCGGTAAGCTGATAAAGCTATCATTATCTATGTCAACAATCTGACCGACTTCAGCGTGAGTATCATCGGTTGATGATACTAAATTAAAGCGCACTGGTTCGCCAAGGGTTAGCGCAAAGTAACGATCTTCAAGATGAATATCGTTCCCTTCATCTGTGCCTTTGGGTAATAGGCATAAACCTTGTTTTGCGGATTTCTTATCTTCAATGGTTAAGAAGTAAGAACGAGCTGAGCCACCTCCAATTTTCAATTGGGCACCATGACGGGCTTTTGCGTAAGCGACTGCACCATAGGCTACTGATAAATCAGGATGTGGATTAACTAGTTGAGTGACACTGTCACCCTTCCATTTCTTAAAGATATCAAGTGCTCGGTTGCTCAAAAGTGGACTATTGAATACGCCACCATTAAGTAACACGGCGGTTGGAATTGGTGGTGTATTGCTTAGTACCGTTTCTCCATTTTGGTTTAGCGCATCACGACAAACTTCATCATGTAGTTCAATGAATTGTGCAAGGTGCTTACTAATGGCAGGATCAGCGGCGTAGGGTAGGCCAAACTCAACCACGGCTGCTTGGCGTTGGTTAGGTTGATCTGAAAATTCAGTAAGCGGAAAAAAACCATCTAGTGCGATGGTATGTACTTCCTCTTTGGTGAGTTCGACACTTTTAGCGCCGCCAATCAAACGAGAGCCGCTGCCAAGTAGTGTGACTTTGGCTGTGTCAGGTGCATTGCCTGATAGTAATTGCTCTTTAACTTTGCGCGTTTGCTGAATAAGCTTTGATAAGCCAGCTGCCGTTAGTTTTTTATTGCCGCCATGAAGGCGAAGTTCTGCTTGATGGGCGAGAGCAAGGTCAAGGTTATCGCCACCTAACATTAGGTGATCGCCGACACCGATGCGATCAAGTTGGAGTTGCCCCTGATCTGAACTTACTTTTATTAAACTTAGATCGGTTGTACCACCGCCTACATCACATACCATAAGTAGTGGTATGTCTTGGAGTAAAGTGTCTGCATTGTCTTTGTTTTGCGCATACCAGTCGTAGCAAACAGCTTGAGGTTCTTCAAGCAGTAAAACTTTCGGTAGTCCAGCCAGTTTTGCAGCTTCTAGTGTTAATGCACGAGCGGCTTCATCAAATGATGCGGGAACTGTGATAACGACTTCTTGGTGTTCAAGTCTGTCATCTTGGTTGTGGTAGTTCCATGCTTGACGAACATGGTTTAGATAACTCGCACTGGCAACCACTGGTGATACTTTCTCAACACCTTGGCTCGATGACCAAGGTAGAATCGCTTCATTACGATCAACATTGGGGTGTGATAACCAGCTTTTCGCACTAACAACTTGTCGGCCTTCAACTTTAGCACCGAGTTCACGTGCATACTCGCCAACAATAACCAGTGGAATATCACCGTCCACTAAGGCTGGCTGCCACGGCAAGATTAACTCAGATTCATTAATTTCGCTGGCGGCAGGGTGGTACCGAAAAGAGGGGAGTAGGGGTTTACGCGCAACTTCACCCGGGGCGATGAGCTGATCGATATCAAAAATATGTGTAGGGCTGTTTTCAAGGTTATCTGTAATTTCGGTATACGCAACAACGGTATGAGTTGTACCTAAATCAATACCGACAAGAAAGCGAGGGGAAGCCATTTATCACTCCAGATAGTTATACCAATGGTGAATGCTGATTGATAGCGAAGCGGTAGCCGCAATTTATGAATTGTTTGAGTTGTTCGTACAGTACTTGCGGAGTTACCAGTTCATTAAGATGACGATGTTTGATACTAAAACAAACGGCGCATCAAGGATGCGCCGTTTGGGTGTTAACTTTGATTACTTTTCGCGTACATCGAATTCAACTTGCCACTTCTGACCGCCATCGGTAGGGATAGCTTCTAGGCAGAGTGTGCCTAACTCAGTAACGCGTGAAGCAAGACGAACCGGAACAACTTCACCTGCTGTACGGCCTTCAGAAACAGGCAGTGTTACTTGAATCGTTGGTAACTCTTCCATTTCTTCTGGCTGCCACCAATCTAGGTGTGTACCAGCTGCATCGTCGCGGCGAACGGTGGAACCAAAGAATTGGAATTGTACAGGTTGGCCGATGACGAGACCGAACTCTTGGCTAGGTACGTCAGCGTGAGAGCCTTCTTCCATACCAAATGGTGCCACACACAGTGCTTCTAGTGGTGGTTCCATACCTGGAATAGCAGGCATTGCACTTTCGATACCTACATAATAACTGCTTGCGATACCGCCACGGATACGAACGCCTTTACCTTTGCGCACTGAGCCGTAGTAAGACGCACCACTTGCAACGGCAAGGTCGAGGTCTAAGCCTTCAAGTAATTTAGCTTCTTCTGAACCTGCTGTTGTTAACCAGCTATTGATAATAGCCAACAGGCGATCAGAGATAAGCTGAGATTTCAGTACACCACCATTAAACAAAATAGCGGTAGGGCGGATGAAACCTTCGTGAATTTGTTCGAACTTCTCAAACAGTTCATCAACAGCGGAAGCTTGACGGCTTAAGAAGCTTGCAACATGGCGGCTAACAGCTGCATCTTGTGCGTACGGTAAGCCCATTTGCGTTAGTGCGCCACGTGCTGTTTGTACAGGGTGTTCTTCAATACCAGTGCGAGGGAAGAAACCTTCAACCAGTGTTTGTTGTACTTCTTCTTGCGTTAGCTCAGTTTGAAGTGTACCGCCAAGCAGTTTAGAACCACGGCTTGGTACAACAATAGGGACAGCTTGTAGTTCAGCGTCACTTAGCAGAGCTTCTTTAGCATCACGGCAGGCGTGAGTAATTGCTTGGATCTGCCAAGGTTGTAGTTGCTTACCTTCTTGCGCTAGTTTCATTTTCAAGCGGTAGGCAAGGGCTAAATCCATGTTGTCACCACCCAGAAGGATGTGATCACCAACAGCGACACGATTTAGCGTTAGGTTACCTTCTTCTTCAGTTACAGCAACCAAAGAAAGGTCGGTAGTACCACCGCCGATATCGACAACCAGTACGATGTCACCAACAGAAACTTGGTCACGCCACGTGTCATCGTTATTCTTGATCCAGCTGTAAACTGCTGCTTGTGGCTCTTCAAGTAGCGTTAGGTGTTTGAAACCAACATGACGTGCAGCTTCTGCTGTTAGGTCACGCGCTGCAGGGTCAAAAGATGCAGGAACAGTGATAGTGACATCTTGATCGCACAGTGGTGTTTCAGGATTATTGTGGTTCCACGCATCAACAAGATGCTCTAGGTAGCAGCGAGTCGCTTCTAGTGGTGATGCCTTTACGACTTCTTCTGGGCTATTTAGCGGAAGAAAAGCGTCACGACGGTTCACACCACCGTGGCATAACCAGCTTTTAGCACTCGCGATTAAACGAATAGGGGTTTTGCTGCCTAGGTTACGTGCCATTGCACCCACAATTGCTTTTGGCTGCGTGTTCCAAGGTAACGCTGTATCACCTTGTGCAAGCTCGGATTCATGTGCTTGATACATGAATGATGGCAATTGGTCTTTTTCTTCAACGTGACCTGGTGTGGTCAGTTGAGAAATTGGCATAACTTTAACGCTGGCTTCTTCATCTTGAAGGTCTACATACGACAATACGCAGTGAGTCGTACCTAAGTCGATACCAACGCTATAACGGTGTTCTTGTGTCTCTTGCATTACAGTTCTACCTCAGCGGCGGCAATAATCTGAGCATCATGTCCTTCTGCCATTTTTGGCAGTTTGATATCAGTTACTTTCCAACCACGATGGATCAGTGTTCCAGTAAATGGTGCTTCGCCCACAACATTACCTGTTAGGCGAACTTCAGAGGCATTAAAGCCTGCTGGTAGCGTTACGCGTGTTTCTTCTTCTTCAGAACGAACAGGCGCAAAGCTAAAGTATTCGTTCAGCACTTTTTGGCCGCCTTCGTGAATAACACGTGCAGCTGCACCGATATCTGCGTCAGCAAAACCTTTGAGGTCTTCTTGCATGAAATCGATAAAACGCGCTTCTTGTTGTAGCAAAGATAGTAGTTGAAGGGCAGCGTCAGGTGTTGATGTTTTCAGCTTAGGTTCAACTTCAACAATTTTTTCGACGATTTTTTCTACTTCGACGATTTTCTCGACAGGTTTTTCAACAATCTTCTCTACTTCAACGATTTTTTCGACAGGTTTTTCAACCTCGACGATTTTTTCTACTTCGACTTGTTTCTCAACAATTTTTTCAACTTCAACAGGTTTGCCTTTTTTAGCGATGTAAAGCACTAGCAGTACTAACACTAAACCACCTAACCAAGCGTGTCCCATATCGATAGTTGTCGGCATCGCCGATAGATCAACAGTCATTTTAGAAAAATCAAAAGCCATATTCGTCTACTCTTTGCAGTGAAAAATCGATTCACTATGAACAATTTAGCCAGAATACTACCATAACAAAGCCCCATTACACCTAGCCTGGCAGCATTTTTTAGCCTAATTGCAAGAAGAATCGGAGTCTTAGTTTATTTTACAACCAATCAATACGCTGACATTGCGTTGTCATAGTGTTCTGATGATTATGATAGGACATTTTTTCCTATTTATTACGGTATTAGCAGGAATGTCGTGTTGAGGTGTGACATTCATTTCGATTAAGGGTAATTCAACAATCCCCTGATCTCAGCGATGTGTTGTTTGACCCATGTTTTGTTAATGGCCCCCCAGTCTCTAATCACATATTGTCCACTGTGGTTTCGTTCACCTTGGGTTTGTTCAAATTCACAAACAATGTCGAGTTCAGCGAGGTTTTTGATGGTGTCTTGGGCGGTTCGACGTGGCATGCCGCTAAATTCAATGATAGCTGGCACACTTGATGTACCCGTTTCGATCAGGTGGGCAACATAAAGTCGACGGTAAAAACTTGATTTGGTTTTGCTAATGTTCATGTTAGCAGGAAGTCCATGTGATTAATCCTTGATTTTTCAAGCATATCATAAAATATAACAGAGATGATTTAGCTAAAAGCGTTGTCAGCTTTTTTTACACATCTTGTTTGTCATTACGTATCCTTGCTATTAACTGACTGAATTTAAAAAATAATAAAAGTTGGCAACACTTATGCATTAATCAGTGAGTCCTAGTTCAATACTTTTCTTATTAGAGGTAGGCGATCGAGGTAGCACGGGCTTAGGGGGATAAGCGCTAGTGCGTTAGTATCGAGATCGTAATACCTTACTAGCCACCAATTATGGTGGCTTTTCTTTGTCTGAACACTTCATTTAATAGATCAAGCGGTTAAAACATCGTCGGTAAATGATGTCTATTCGATGCTTGCTTGCTATAGCCAGCTTCAAATCATAAAATATTAGGTCAATTACCTGAATGATCGCATTCTAGGATCATGATAATAAGGGACATATTGTATAATATGAGCAATTTTACCCCGCCGCGCTTCACAAAAGCGTTGCTACATCCGCGCTACTGGCCAACATTAATTTTGATTGGTGTGATGTATCTGATCAGCTGGCTTCCTTATTTCATTCAATTCCGTATGGGGCAAGGCATCGGACGTTTAGCGATGAAGCTAATGAAGAAACGTCGTTCAACGATGAAGCGTAATTTAGAGTTATGTTTTCCTGAGATGTCGGATGATGCTCGTGAGGCATTAATTAAGAAAAACATCGATAGTACGGGGCTTGCCTTATTTGAAACGGGTATGGCGTGGTTTTGGCCTGATTTGCGAGTTACACGGCATGTTGAATGTGAAGGTGTAGATATTCTTCATAAACTTGAGAGCGAAGGAAAAGGCGTGTTGTTGATTGCTGTACATTCGTTAAACCTTGAGTTAGGTGCGCGTGCTATGGGCCTTCATGCTTCTGGTACAGGTGTATACCGTCCAAATGATAACCCATGTTTTGATTATTTTCAGTATCACGGCCGAGTGCGTTCTAACCGTAGTTTAATCGATCGTAAAGACGTAAAAGGTATGCTGAAATCCCTGCGTGATGGTGAGCGCCTTTGGTATGCACCTGATCATGATTACGGTCTTCGTCGCTCCGCATTTGCGCCGCTTTTTGCTGTAGAAAAAGCGTGTACAACGACGGGGACGAGCTTGTTAGCAGACGCGTCTGGTTGCGCGATTGTTCCTTTTGCCATGGTACGTCATGGGGAGACAGGTAAGTACACAGTAAAAGTGATGGAACCGTTGACAGAGTTTCCACACAATGATCCGGAAGCGGCTGCAATTTATATCAATAAATCCATTGAGCGTCAGATCATGGAAGCCCCTGATCAATATATGTGGTTGCACCGTCGTTTCAAAACACGCCCAGAAGGCGAGCCATCGCTTTACGATTAAGATTGTAAAGTTAACATGTATATTTATTGATAGATGTTAACTGAGATTGTATATATCAAAAACAAAAATGCCAACCGAACGGTTGGCATTTTTATATTTGAATAAAGGGTTTTACTTTATTTCTGCTCTGTGGGCTCTGGCACTAACAGGTAAAGTAGTGCAGCACAAAATGTAGAAGCCATAAGATCGCTTGGCCAGTGCATACCCAGCCAAATTCGACTTATCGCCACACCTAACCCCCAACTCAGCAGTAAAGCAACAGGGATGTAGCCTTTATTACGTAGCAAGAAACCTCCCCAAAATACGATACAGACAGCCACAAAAATAGTATGGCCTGAAGGCAATGAATAATTAGTTTCACCTTCCCAATGGCGAATACGCCATTCACTGACGTTATCTTTTGCTTCTTCTATAACATCTTCTTTTTGTTCGGATGTTAATTGATAAAACGCAGGTGCAGAGTCGACTAATTCAAGTGCAGCAAGTTCATGCGTGTAGGGACGAGGAACTTCCGTAATATGCTTCATAAATGATTTAGCGGCAAAGCTAAGTACTAGAATTAAAGCAAATTGCGCCCATAGAATAAGGCAAGCCTTCTTATCCTTTTTATAGATAAGTGGCAGTAAGCATAAAAGAGCGACAGCAATAATAAACCACGGGTTACCCGCTGAGTTTGAAAGCAAAGTGAAAATAAACCCTGTACTGTCACTTGCTGGGGCGACTAAAGACGGCGAGGGAAATAATGCTAATAGCGCTACGAGTAATAGCGCGAATAAACCAAGCACCTTATAGCTAGGTATTTTTCGTTGTAATTGGGTGCGTAACATGACGATCGCTTTAGTTGTGCAAAAAAAGAGGGCAACTATAGCAAACCTCGGGTTAACGAGTGTAAAAAAAGCGTCATTTTATTTGTGAGCTTATATTGCACTTAACTGTGTTGCGTTAGGTATTCAATGATATATTTCCATACTATTGCCAACATAAATTGGATAGGGAAAACGAATGAAAATTGGTGTGATTGGGTTGGGTGATATCGCAGAGAAAGCCCATTTACCTGTATTAGCTCAGCTACCCAATGTCGAGCTGGTATTTTGTACGCGTAACCCAGAAAGGTTGGCTCAATTGGCGGCAAAGTACCGCATAACGACAACATGTACTGATTATCGTCAGCTTGTCTCATTGGGCGTTGATGCCGTAATGATCCATAGCGCGACGTTTTCACATTTTGATATCGCGCATTACTTTTTATCGCAAGGATTACCTGTTTTTGTTGATAAACCCTTGTCAGATAATTACGCACACTGCGAAACATTACATGAACTAGCGGAAGCAAAATCATTACCGTTGTTCATGGGGTTTAACCGCCGGTATATCCCGCTATTTAACCGCTGTATGCCTAACTATCAACAGGGAGGGGATAATCAGCAACCCTTGTTATCTCTTCGTTGGGAGAAACATCGTCATAATTTAACGGGTGATATTCGTACTTTTGTGTTTGATGACTACATCCATCCACTCGACAGTATAAATATTAGTGCAGCCGTTAATGCTAATGACATTCAGGTTATGCATCAGCGTGATGGCGAGCAATTAGCAAGGATCGATGTGCAATGGCAGCATCAGCAAACCATCTATCATGCTTCTATGCACCGCCTTCATGGTTGTACTCAAGAAATTGTAACGGCTAATTATCGCAATCAAACTTTTCAATTTGATTCTTTTGTTTCGGGCAAGCATTGGTCTCAAGGTGTCGAATCCCGATTACAGAGTCCTGACTGGACACCTATGCTAGCAACCAAAGGCTTTCATGCGATGCATGAGCATTGGATATCTGTGATTGATAGCGGTAAGCAAGATAGCCAATTGACAGCACGTAATCTTCACTCTCATTTCTTGTGTGAACAAATTTATCAGCGATTGAAGTAATAGTGCTCAATACAGGTAGAAGCGACAAAATCATAAACCCCACTTAAATCTAGGTGGGGTTTATTGCATCTCGGTTATGACTAAAAGATTAACAATCCTTAATCTTCTGAAAAGGCTCGCTTTACCGCGACTCCAGTAAAGTATTTCGCAATAGATAGCGTTATTTTATGGAGTGGAAATATGAACATACTAGGTTACTTTCAAAAACTCGGTAAGGCATTAATGCTGCCTATTGCCGTGTTACCTGTTGCTGGGTTGCTATTGCGGTTTGGTCAACCAGATTTACTTGATGTCGCGTTCATGGCTCAAGCTGGTCAGTCTATTTTCGATAACATCGCCTTACTTTTTGCTATGGGAGTTGCTGCGGGTTTATCAAAAGATGGATCTGCGGCAGCGGCTATCGCAGCCGTTGTTGGCCATACAGTGATGTTGGCTGCGTTGGGTACTATGAATGCAGATATCGACCCCGGTGTTGCAGGTGGGATCATTGCCGGTATTACCGCGGGACACCTATACAACCGCTTTTACAATATTCAATTACCAGACTTCTTGGGTTTCTTTGCGGGCAAGCGTTTCGTACCAATAATCACCGGGCTCGTTTCGTTAGGGCTGGCGATTTCATTTAGTCTTATATGGCCTCCGATTCAAAGTGCAATTAATATGCTAGGCGAGTGGATGCTAGGCAGTGGTGTTGCGGGTACCTTTACCTATGGCTTTGCTAACCGTCTTCTTATTCCTTTCGGGCTACATCACATATTGAACACCATGGTGTGGTTTGTCTTTGGTGAATATAACGGTGTCACTGGCGAAATATCACGTTTTTGGGCTGAAGACCCTCAGGCTGGTTTAATGCTGGCGGGTTTCTTCCCTATCATGATGTTTGGTTTACCTGCAGCGGCTGTTGCTTTTTATTATTGTGCCAAGCCTGAAAATAAAGCACGTGTTGGCGGTATGTTAGCAAGTGTGGCTTTCACTGCATTCTTAACAGGGATCACCGAGCCCCTAGAATTTTTGTTCATGTTCTTAGCGCCAGTGTTATACGTCGTGCATGCGGTTTTCATGGGGCTAAGTTTAGTGATTGCTTCTTTATTAGATGTTCATTTAGTCTTTAGCTTCTCTGCAGGCTTGATTGATTACGTATTGAACTTTAACGCACCTGCGGCACTGAACGCGTGGAAGTTGCTTCCACTTGGTTTAGCTTTTGCTGTGTTGTATTTCGTGACATTCACATTCGCCATTAAAACCTTCGATTTAAAGACACCAGGCCGTGAGGACGAAGCGGATGAGAAAGCAATGCCTGATACTGAGGTTCAGTCAGGTGAGTTAGCCAATGCCTATTTGATGGCTTTAGGTGGGAAAGGCAATCTTACTGATATCGACGCTTGTATTACACGCTTGCGCTTAACGGTTGTTGATCGTAGCAAGATTGATGATGCCAAGGTAAAAGCATTGGGTGCAAAAGGGATAGTGAATGTTGGAGAAAAGAACGTACAAGTTGTTCTTGGGCCGCAAGCTGAAATCATAGCAACAGAGATGAAACAGCTGTAACCAAATAAAAAATAAGTGGTTTCCCCCCTAAACCACACGCGGTTTACATTTCTGTAAGCCGCTTTTTAGTATCATGATTTTATTGAGTGTGAATGTGAGTAAATGGATGTTGAGGCAACTGGCATGAAAATATTGATCATTGAAGATGACACTACGACAAGAGAGTTTGTGGCAAAAGGTTTGCGAGAACAGCAGTTTGTTGTTGATGAAGCCTACGATGGTCATCAAGGTTTAGTGATGGCAACGAGTTGTAATTACCAACTTATTATTCTTGATCGTATGTTACCTGCGTTGGATGGCATGAAAGTACTTGCTGCATTACGAGCAACAGAAAATACAACCCCAGTGCTTATTTTAAGTGCCATGGATTCGGTAGAAGATCGGGTCGCGGGTTTAAATGCGGGCAGTGATGATTATTTAATTAAGCCTTTCGCTCTGGCGGAATTGTTAGCTCGCGTACATTTACTGCTGCGGCGAACCTCGGTGAGTAAAAAAGAAGTCACAAGCTATGAATACGCTGATCTTAAATTGGATCTTAAGTCACATCGAGTATGGCGCGGTGGTGCACTTATTCTATTACAGCAAAAAGAGTTTCTCTTACTGCAATATTTAATGGAGCATGCTGAGCAAGTTGTATCTCGTATGCATTTGTTCGAAGCGGTATGGAGCTATCATTTCGATCCTAAAACCAATGTGATTGACGTACATATAGCGAATCTACGAAAGAAGCTAGAAGTTGAAAGTGGGGAAAGCCTTATTCATACCATTAGAGGGGCAGGGTATGTTCTCCGACAATCGTGAACAACTATCACGATCTTCTACATTCAAGTTATTGTTATATTTTTTAGCGTGTATAGGGATGATTTACACGGTTTTTGTTCATCAGGTGTATTTAAGCTCAGATACTTTTCATCGCAAACAACTTGATCGCGAATTATCTCAAGAAACTGAAATTTTCACGGCATTAGCAGGCATAGGCAATATCGATGCTATTCGCACTCTTATTGCAGAAAAGCAAAGTATTGCCAGTCCCTTTACTTACCATATCCAACCGATTAGTACGCAAACGGCGAGTTTAAGCTACCCAGCTGCATTAACGGGTGATCAACCATACTTTGAATTATCTGATTTGAAATCAGGCAGTAGTTTATTGCTCGATGATGACACGATATTAAGGATCGAAATTAACCGTGATTTGCTACAGAAATATCGTGAAGATCTCGCACCTATGATGATTTCTGGCGTTGCTTTACCTGTGATAGTTATGATTGCAGGTGCAGTTTGGTTCGCGGTCAATATTATTCAGAAGTTACAGCGAGTTAACTTCGCCATGAACCGTGTGCTGTGCGGGGAGAAAAACGTTAAGTTGGCGGTGAGCCGTAATGATGATGAGTTTGACATTCTGTCTATTCATTTGAATTTTATGATAGAGCAAATTGAAAAAAAAGAAGCCTCGCTAAAAGCCTTAACAGTGGGGGTCGCGCATGATTTGCGTACGCCAATGGCAAGGATGAAATTGCGAATAGAAAGCCTCTTAGCACTAACTTCTAACAATCAGCAGCAACAGGAATTAGAAGCTTGTCACGATGATCTTGAGTTATTACTTGGCATGTTTAATGGCTTGTTAGAGATTGCGAACCTTAATAGCGGCAAGCAGCTTATTAGCAAGCAGCGAGTTGATTTAACCACTGTTGCTCAAGACGCCGTGGATTTTTTACAACCACTAGCAGAAGAAAAGCAGCAACAGCTCATTCTTCGTCAAGATGCGGCACATCAACTTGATGGTGAGCCGAGTTTACTTTTTCGAGCCGTTATCAATTTGATAGAAAATGCTATCAAATATACGCCTGAAGAAGGGAGAATAGTGGTTGTCATTGACGCATTTGGGATTGTGGTGATTGATAACGGTGAGGGCATCTCTGATCTAGATAAGCTGCAAGTTTGCGAGCCTATGTATCGCGCAGACAAGAGCAGAAGTCAATCAGGCTCTGGACTAGGGCTAAGTTTAGTGGATGCTGTGATGAAGCGTCATGGTGGTGAGTTGGTATTGAGAGATAACAGTCCGGGACTAAGAGCGAGGCTCTATTTTAATTGAGGCTATGAGCCACTAATCTCGTGCGTGAATTATACGAATTTGAATGGATAAAAAGCCGATGGATATTATATCTATCGGCTTTTTGCTTTATACAGATTTGTTGCTTTAAACGTTACGCAGCAATTGCATTGAAGTGTTCTTTGCGGCCATTGAATCGGTTTACAAGATCGTCAATGTCGTCTTGGCAATAAGGCTTGAGGCCACTCATTACCATACGCTTACGGCCAGTACCAACTACTTCGCCATCTTCCTTGAAGCAGAAATTCAACGTTACGCTACCACGCTTGCCTTCAACATCAATGCATGACTCTGTTAACTCTACGCTAGGGTTGGTTAGATCTAAGCGTGTAAAGTCTAGCTCCATGCTTTCATAGATAACCAAAGGGCGAACAGGGTTAATCATGATTTGCTTTGACTCCATCAAAGGAACCATGATGTGCGGAAAGTTCATGCCTGAAAATTGCACGTAGCTTTTTGTTACTTGTTCAATCAGTGCATCGTTGTGAGTAGTGTCGCCGCTACGTGTAATGTGAAGGTACTCTTTGCCATTACCGTCAACCATAGATTGATCAGCTTCTGATTTTGAATCTATGCTAAGTGCAACACCATCGTTAATCATACCAGCAAATTCAAAGCGCATTTTTTGGCTAAGACCTGCTTTAGCAAGTACTACAGAGAACAGAAGATCACCAGGCACACAAAAGCGCTTGTTGTCTTCATCATGAATTGGGTTGAAATCACCGGCTACACGTTTAGCGAAGTGACTTGCTTGCTGGCGTGAGAAAGAAAACTCACCATTTTGCTCTGAAAAGTACGAATTTAAAAACATGTTTAACTTATGAATACCTTCGTTCATCTAACTGCTGACTATTGTACATGAGTTTTTTCTTAGTAATGGTCTAGCCACTTAAGACGTGTACTAGCGTTATGTTTGTGTCTAGAAATTCAGGCATTGATTTGAATAAAGATTCAAAGTGGTTTGCTGTTGTACCTGCTGAAGCCCACATTAACCCTTATTTTTATGAGTCAATCTTGCATGAAAGTATGAGGTTTTAGGCTTGGTATTAGTTTTTATATTGCGTAGCGTTAGGATGGCTAATTAAAGTGATTAGTTTCTTTTGGGGAAAAGGAATACCCGTCTTAAAGATGAGCGATATTATTGGCATTATTGTCAGTAGCTGTTTCCTTATGGGTATAATAAGCTTAAATGTGTCAAAATAAGCACAAGGTGGGCATTCGTAATGGTGATATTTTGAACTCAATGAGTGCAATTGTTCATTAATAGCCCAGAACTATAAGTAAATCTAATTTATAAACTATAGTTAGATTTATTAAGTGCAACGGGTGGAATAATTATGTATTATATCACCATAACGAAAACAAATACTTAATTACATTGGCTAGGTTATGTACTGCCCTAACAATAAAATCTAGGCAGGCGACAATAACCTTCTTCTAGACGTGTAGAAGCCAAAGGAAAAATAAAGTAGCAAGGAAGCTACAAATAAAAAAGCGCTCAACAAGTAGCTAAAACTACTTGTTGAGCGCAAATATATGCTTTTGAGTATAATTGTTCATTATAGAGCCAGAGTATCCCCCCAGCTCTTAAGTCTTAAAGCGAAACCAAGTTTGATTTGGTTTATACGCATTAATTAGATTCTTCCTGTCAGCGGAATTACTCTCACCTTATCACCAATTTCAGCATTAGGTTGCTCTGGTAAAATTTCGATCAAACAGTTCGCTTCGCTCATCGAACGTAAGATCCCAGAACCTTGCTGACCTGTTGATTGCACTGTGAGTCGACCATTGGCATCAAGCTGGTAAATGCCACGCGTGTATTCAGTGCGCCCTGGGCGAGAGCGGAGCTTCTCTGTTGCAATCGCGGTATAACAAGTTGCTTGCCAATCACAGCCTTGCATTTTACGTAATGCTGGCTCAACAAATTGTAAAAACGCAACCATAACAGCGACAGGGTTACCCGGTAAGCCAAAGAATGGTGTGTCTTGAATTTGGCCAAACGCCAGTGGGCGACCTGGACGCATATTGATACGCCAGAAATTTATTTGACCTAATGCATCGAGGACGGTTTTGATGTAATCAGCATCGCCGACAGAGACACCACCAGACGATAAAATCATGTCTGCTTGTTCGCTGGCTGCGGTTAATGTTTTTTGTAGCGACGCTTCGTTATCTTCGATAATACCGAAATCAATAACTTCACAACCAACCTTTGATAGCATTGCTCGTAAGGTGAAGCGATTAGAATCGTAAATACAGTTTTCTTTTTGCTCTTCACCGGGTTGTTGTACTTCATCGCCGGTTGAGAAGATCGCAACTTTAAGTGGCTGAGTAATCGTCACAGTATCTAGGCCCAAAGAAGCAATCATGCCAAGCTCTGGTGCTGTAATTGTGCTACCTGCTGCAATTGCAACTTGGCCTAAAGCTAGATCTTCACCCGCTTGGCGAACATTTTGTCCTTTCTTAATTCCAAATTGAGCGATATCAAAACGTACGATGTTATCTGTTTGTTCAGCTTGCTCGCGCATTATCACAGTATCAGCACCCAGTGGAACAGGGGCGCCTGTCATGATACGTACTGCTTGACCTGCTTCGAGTGGTTTGTCATAGCTGTGACCGGCCATCACCTGACCAACGACAGTGAAAGCGGCTTGCTCGCTGTCTTCGCCACGGATAGCGTAGCCATCCATCGCTGAATTGGTGTGCTGAGGTACATTGACTGGCGACAACACATCTTGTGCGACAATTTGACCAAGTGCTTTTTCTAGTGACACCGTTTCAGTGCGAGCTATGGTTGTAATTTGGTCTAGAATTTTCGCGCGGCCTTCATCAACAGACAACATGTCGCTATTGGTTAAGTCGCTGCAATCTAGGCTAGGTTTTTCTAACTTACCCTGAGCAAAGTCGACAACAAAATCAGTGATCTGATCTAAATTGTTGATGTCCATTTGCGGAAGATGCGTGTTGGCTGGAATGTTCGCGGCAACAGCGATGATATTGCTATCGTCTGGGTGTAACCATGGCTTACCGACTTCTTCACGGTGCAGTTCGATTTTAGGGAAATCGAGTTTTTTAAACCCTTCAACCAAGATCAAATCTAGCGCTGTTTGATCTAATTGTGCGATAAGGTGAGGGAGGTTCGCTTCTTCTTCCGGTGTTTCCGTTACTAATGCACGACGGTAGCGAGAAGAAATTAACATTTGTGAGGCACCCGCTTTACGTAAGCGGTAGCTATCTTTGCCTTCTTGATCGATATCGAAGTTATGGTGAGCATGCTTGATAACAGCAATACGAATGCCACGCTCAACCAGTTTTGGCAGCATAGCTTCTAACAAGGTTGTTTTGCCTGTTCCGCTAAATGCGGCAAAGCCCAGTAGGGGTAAAGATGCGCTAATTTGACTCATGTTGTTTTCCAAATTGTTGGAGTTCTTCTGGCGTATTCAGGTTGACGAACGCATTGGGTTGGTCACTAAAATCGACGGTAATCATATTGCATTGGCGATACAGTAAAATGATTTTACGGTCGCCATTGGCTAAAAATGCTTCCAGTTTAGGCAGGATACGACGGTGAAGTAGGGTAACGACTGGTTGAATGTGTTCACCATCGTGGGCGACAGCAATATCGGTAGTCTCATCACAAGCTTGGGACATGCGCTCTACGAGATCGGACGGTAGCTGAGGGCAATCACAAGGTACAAAGCCTATCCAATCATTATCAAGGGTATGAAGTGCAGCATGCATGCCGCCTAATGGGCCTGGGTAGTCTTTTATTTGATCGCCAAATACAGTGCCAAATGCTTGGTATTTATTATGATTGCGGTTGGCGTTAATGGTGATGTGTGATGTTTGTGCTGCGAGAATGTCGATGACATGCTCAATCATTGTTCGGTTATTAAGAGAGACTAACCCTTTATCGTTACCTCCCATGCGGCTGGCTTGTCCGCCAGCCAAAATTACCCAGCTTGTCTGTTCAGGCAAAGGCATAGTTGTTTTTGTCCTCATTGACGAGTTGTAAGTCGGCTCGTTCTACTAATTTATTGTGTGAAATTGTCCAGTGTCGCCGGCATAGCTTAGTCAGTGCATTCTGCTGATGACTTGTTATAACAAGGCTAGCGCCGCGCTCTAATAAATCTTCAGCCAGAAGAACTTGGCGTTCAATGGATTCAGCATCAAGGCTTGCACTTGATTCATCCATTAGTAACACGCTTGGTTTTAAGACCCAGGCTCTTGCCATGGCGACACGCTGGCGTTCACCACCAGATAATACAGAAATGTGTTCATTAGCCAATGTTTCAAGCCCAACTAATCGTAATGCATTGATGACTTCACTACGTCGAGAATGGCGATCACTGAGCTGGTATTTTAAACCGTAGCATACGTTATCAAAAACAGTGCCATCAAACATGTAGGGGGTTTGATGCATATAAATGACGCCACCACACCGTTGGCTTTTGAATAGACGAGACGCCCATGATTGGTTCTGTAAATTGACATGACCCGTGGTGGGTTTTTGCAAGCCAGACAGAATTTTTAATAGGGTCGTCTTGCCCACGCCGTTATCACCGCTTAAATAAATGGCTTCTTGTGGGCCAATGTTAAGCTGAGGGACGTGAAAAAGCAGGCGATCTTTATAACGCATTGAGAGATCGTGTGCTTGAATCGAAATTTGAGACATTACCTGCTCCTCGACTTAATTTGTGCGCAGGTGGGCTTTGCCACGAGCAACAGATAAAAAGAAGTTTAGCCCGAGAGCTAACAGGAGTAACACAATCCCTAGCGCGACACCTTGCGCAAATGCGCCTTTAGAACTTTCAAGCGCAATGGCTGTTGGAATGTTTCGAGTAGCATTAAGAATATTGCCACCTACCATCATAGAACAACCCACTTCTGTGATTATACGGCTAAATGCAGCAATTATCGCTGCTAAAAGTGGGAATCGACTTTCCCACATTAAACTTAAAAATGCACGGGGCAGACTGGCACCTAAGGTGAGGGCTGTTTCCCATGCGCGCTTGTCACTGTTTTGAAAAGCAGCGTGCATCATTGAGATTAAAATGGGGAAGCAAATAAAAATTTGACCCAAGATCATCGCTTGCTGTGTAAACAGTAACTTCCAATCGCCCAAAGGTCCTGCGCGTGACAGTAACATGTATAACAGTAGGCCGATAACAACCGTCGGAATAGACTGGAATGTATTAACTAGAGACAAAATGACCCAGCGCCCTGGAAATTTCCCGTACGCTAGAGCAAAACCAATAAGCAAAGATGGCAATAGCACAATCGCTATTGCCAGCAAAGAAACTGAAAAAGAAACACCAACAATGCTCCACAGGGCAGTGTCGCCACTGAGGAGCAGTTGTACAGCTTCTTGGGTTGTTAACCAAAGATCCATTATTGAGTGATAGCATCAGCAACGAATAGTTGCTCTCCATGACGTTGATAATTGTTGATCATTGCTTGTGCTTTCGGGTTCACTAGCCAATCACTGAATGCCTTCGCACCTTGGTAGTTAATGTCTGGGTAACGGCTTGGGTTCACCAGAATAACTTGGTAAGGGTTGAATAGGCGCTTATCACCTTGCACCATAATTGATAGGTCCAGTTTGTTTTGGTAAGCCAACCAAGTACCACGGTCTGTCATTGTGTAAGCTTGAAGCTCAGAAGCCATGTTCAGCGTCGGGCCCATGCCTTGACCCACGGCTTTATAACCACCGAAGTTTGGTTCGATTTGAGTCTGCTTCCACAAGTTTAGTTCTTTCTTGTGGGTACCTGAATCATCGCCACGAGAAACGAATGTTGCTTTGTAGCTTACGATGTTTTTCAATGCTTTTGTTACGTCTGTCATGCCTTCGATTTTTGCTGGATCGTTATTTGGACCAACAACAACAAAATCGTTGTGCATCAATTTGCGAGGTAGTACACCGTAGCCTTCATCAACAAATTTAGCTTCTGCTTTTGGTGCGTGTGTCATCACAAGATCAACGTCGCCGTTTTGACCCATACGCAGTGATTTACCTGTACCTGCCGCTAATACTTCAACGGTGTAACCTGTATCTTTCTTGAATTCTGGAAGAAGGTAGTCAAGCAAGCCAGAGTGGTAAGTGCTGGTGGTTGTTGCAAGACGGATCTTCATTTCATCGGCAGCGTGAACAGCCGCTGCTGTGGTAAGAGAAAGAATAACAAGTGTTGTTTGTAATAGTTTCATAGGTCTTCCTGACAAATATGTCATTGGTTGAATGCTTAGCGTTGTTATAAAGATAACACCGCCCTATGGCGCACAATAAGCAATAGCAATGCCAACTTAGCAATGAAACACTATATTAGCGTAGTAAATCCAACTAAATTAATGATTTAAAACAATATAATCATGTTTTGGTTATTAAGGTTTAAACGGTTTCATAAAGTTTTTTGACAAAGGATAAGTGACTGAGACAAAATGTCTCACCCCAAAATTACTCGAATAAGAAATTATGTCAGATTTTCCGTCCACCTCACTTTGGACTGCCGTTTCCGTACTTGTTGTTGATGATGAACCCGGCATGCGTGCCATCTTAAAAAAAGCACTCAGTAAGAAATTTGCCCAAGTTGACGTTGCGGGGAGTATTGAAGAAGCAGAAACCCTGCGTAAACGCTGCCATTTTGACTTATTAATTGTAGATATCAACTTACCTGGTCGTTCCGGCATTGAATGGCATGAAGCGTTTGATCCTTCTACGCGTCGTAGTGATGTGATCTTTATGACAGGCTATGCCGATCTTGATACCGCGATTCAAGCTCTTCGTGCGGGCGCGTCTGATTTTATTCTTAAGCCTTTTAACCTAGAACAAATGATGCAGTCTGTCAGCAGGTGCATCGAACGACGACTCGTTGAACGTCAGAACTTTGCTTTGCAGCGTGATGTCGAGCGGATTCACCCTGTCGATATTATCGGCGATGCAGCAACCACACAGAAGATGAAAAACGTGATTGCACAGGTAGCGCCGTCTCAAGCTGCTGTTTTGGTGGAAGGTGAGTCGGGTACTGGTAAAGAATTAGTGGCACGAGCACTTCATCAATTAAGCCAGCGAACGGGTCCTTTTGTACCACTTAACTGTGGCGCAATTGCCCCTGATTTGCTTGAGAGTGAATTATTCGGTCACGTGTCTGGCGCGTTCACGGGGGCAAAAAAAGGTCGAGAGGGTCTTTTCCGTGTCGCTAATAACGGCACCTTATTCCTCGATGAAATCGGGGAAATGCCACTTTCAATGCAGTCCTCTTTGCTACGTGCTTTGGAGCAAAAAGCCATTCGCCCTGTGGGGGCAGAACGTGAAGTGCAAGTGGATGTCCGTATTGTTGCGGCTACAAACCGTAACTTGAAACAAGAAGTTGAAGAAGGGCGTTTTCGTCGTGACTTATACTATCGCCTTAATGTATTGACTGTTGAGTTACCAGCATTACGTGATCGTTTGGACGATATCCCAACACTGGCACACCATTTCACCCAAATGTTAGCGAAAGAATTGGGTATGCAAGCCATGAATTGGACGCATGAAGATATACAAGCGATGCAGAGCTATGATTGGCCCGGTAACATTCGTGAACTCCGTAACATGATGGAACGTTGTATTTTGTTAGGTAAACCGCCAGCAGACTATTGGCGTGAACTTCAGGGTGATGCAATTCCACTGCCGCGTATGGCACAAGCGAGCGAAGCGCAAGTTTCAGGTGCGAGTGAAAATCGCCCATGTCGTTGCCATGACGAAAATGATGTTGAGCAGTTTTGTTACCCAACAGATTGGACCCTAAAAGATGTAGAAAAAGCGCATATCCTGCAAGTGGTTGAGTCTCATAGTGGTAATAAATCTGCAGCGGCACGACAATTGGGCGTTGCACGCAAAACGCTAGAGCGAAAATTCAAAGATTGGGCCGATGAAGGCGTACTTTGATCGCGAAACGAGCGGAAGTATAAATGAATATTAAACAGTTTATTATCATGTGGGTGCGTCGCTTTCGTACCATGGTGCGGTATCGACTATTAGTTTTAACGTCCATTCCTATCTTTATTACCTTGTTGGCGCTTATTGCCTTAACGATGTACTGGACAGTGACGTATACATGGCAAAACGCGCTTAAAAATGTTCGTGCTGACTTGGCTGTCGCGCACCATAGTATGGAGCTATTGCAGCGCGAGCAACGGATGCAATTAACATCATTAGCATCGTCTTACGATTTTCAGCATCGCCTTCGTACCGATGAAGCCAATTTGAGTGATTGGGTTAATGAACAATCTGCTTCGTACGGACTCGATTTTATTGTTCTCCATCCGGCATCTGCATTGGGTGAATTTTCTAAAGCGAATCGCAGATTATTATTGAAAGGGGAAGAACAAACCTTTTTCCAAGTGTTAGATCGTTCTGCGTTAGAAAGGTTAAACCGTGATTTGCCTGTCTATGCACACATTCCTCTGCTTAATGAGAACAGCATTGAAACACGGGGTTTAGTCAGTCGAAGTTTACTACCTATATTCAATAAACAAGGTGATTTACAGTGGATTGTTGATGGGGGTATGTTGTTGAATAACAGTACCTTATTAGTGGATCGTATTCGAGACTTGGTTTACGCATCTAATACTTTGCCTGATGGCAGTATTGGCACTGTGACCTTATTCATGGACGATCTACGTGTGAGTACCAATGTCCCATTAGATAGTGAGAGCTTGAATGGCCGTGCGATTGGTACGCGAGTGTCTGATGAAGTAAAACAGGCTGTGCTAGAGCAGGGTGAACATTGGGTTAATCGTGCCTATGTTTATGATGATTGGTACGTGTCAGCTTATGAACCCTTACATGATCACAATAATAACGTTATCGGGATGCTCTACACAGGCTATCTCGAATGGCCGATGATAAAAGTATACCTTACGAATATTGTCGAATTAGGTATTGGGATAGTCATAGTATTATTTTTATCTGGCCTTATTGTCTATCGTGGCTCAAAAGATCTGTTTCTACCCATAGAAAAGATCCATCAAGTTGCGAAAGCCGTTCAGCTAGGGTTAGAGCGCAGAATTGGTGATTTAGGCTTGAGCCAAGATCACGAACTTCAAATACTCGGTGAGCAGTTTGATTCGATGCTTGATCAGCTCAAAAACCGCAATGAAGAAATCCAGCAGGCTTCCATCGAACTTGAAGATAAAGTGGCGAAACGGACACAAAGCTTGCATGAAAAGACGGAAGAACTTGAACAACATATTAAGTTGCTTAATCAGGCGCGAAGCCGCTTAGTAACAAGTGAAAAGTTAGCTGCATTAGGGGAACTAACCGCAGGTATTGCACATGAAATCAATAACCCAACGGCTGTCATTTTAGGCAACGTCGAATTATTACAATTTGAGCTTGAAGGAGATGCTGAACGCGTTAAAGATGAGCTCGTCGCCATTCATGAGCAAATAGACCGTATTCGTAATATCACCCGCAGTTTGTTGCAATACAGCCGTCAAGGTGGTGTACAAGATGAAGTCACATGGCACCACTTGAATCCATTGGTTGAAGAAAGCCTGACACTTGTGCGTACAGGGACGAAAAAGCAGGATCTTTTCATAGAGAAAGATTTAAATGCACGCTGCAGTGTGGAAGTGAATCGGCATCAATTACTGCAAGTATTGGTTAACTTGCAGATGAATGGTGTCCATGCGATGGATGATAAAGGGTTGTTACGTGTTGCTACAGAAGACTGGTTAGACGAAGACCAACAAGCGATTGGTGCTGTGGTTCATATTACGGATCATGGCTGTGGCATAGCAGAAGAGAATTTAGATCGCATCTTTGACCCATTTTATACCACTCGCCGTAGCGGTACTGGGCTGGGCCTATCGGTCAGCCAAGGCATTGTTAGCCAAAGTGGTGGTGAGATAACGGTTGAATCTAAGTTGGGGGTGGGCACAACATTCTCCGTGTATTTACCGATGAAAGCTCTAAATGGCCCTGATGCAATGGATGAAAACTTGATTGAGTCGCAGGCTTAATCGCATAGTAGCTTGAGATAGGTCGAGATCGCGCACTTAATAAAAAAGCATGGTTTAAGCCATGCTTTTTTTATGGGTATTGATTGAGAGTGCTGTTTTTTTGTCGTTGTCATTTTTGGCAGCAGTTTGTTCTGATACGAGAAATGCATGCAACAAAGGTTACATAATAAATAATCCTGCGATAAGGAAAGCAGAAGCGACAAAGGCAACTTTTTCAATAATGCCAAGATCGGTAGGGTCTATCAGTTCGTCATGGTGCATAGGGTTTCTCCGTTATTGTTTGTAGTTCTACTTTAATCATAGACACCTAATTGATAATTAGAACATTTTTTAATGAATTTTTTTGGTAAAGCTGTAATTTTTTGTGGCTATACTTATTTTATTAGCCACAGGGAAGGGCATAAATAAATGAAGTTACTTTTTCTTATATTCGGGGCATTACTACAATGCTTGGCACTATATGTGGCTTTCTTTATAGAAAGTAGTTGGAGTGTTTACTTAGCTACCATGTTCTCAGCATTTGGTCTTTGTACTTTGGTTGGCGTACGTAGCCTAATGGCTCCAGCCTGTTTAATGGCAGGGATTATGATAGGTTTGTCATTATCTCATAATGAAGTTGATGTTCAGTTATTACATCAAATAGAAGAAACAGCGCAAGCGTATAGTGATGATAAAATATCGCTAACGGAAATTAGCGCTTACTTTGATAAAATTGCTTATTCTAAAATAACAGCAAATAGTAACCAGTAACGCTATAAATTAACAATCTCATAGTCGCCTTTAGCTGCTATGAGATTTATTGATAACCGCTAAAGCAGCGTGTTATTTCGGTGGAACGATGATTTGTTGACCAGCGGTAATAAAAGAGCCAGTAAGATCATTGAGCTGTCTAAGTGAAGATACCGTTGTATTATTGATTTGTGCGATTTCATTTAAGCTATCACCCGCTTTTATCCGATGGATTTGAAAGTGATGTTTAGTGTAGCGCTGGCTATTACTGCTATAAAATGATGGCAAGGTATTGCGTGGTAATAATAGTTTGTTGTCTCTGCCTTTTACTGTGTAACCACCAGTGTAACCAGGGTTTAGCGCGAATAAGTCGCGGCTGTTCATCTTGGCATCTTTGGCAATTGTTTTTAACTTAACGCGACGATTAACGACAACTTCAGTGACAACGGGTTGTGCTGCGATTGAGTTTAACGGTAAGCCGTAATGGTTTTTGTGCTGAACAATAGACGACATTGCCAATAATTTAGGTACATATAGACGGGTTTCTTTCGGTAACTGCAATGACCAAAAATCAGTAGGTTTACCTGCCGCTTTATTTTTCCTGATAGCATTTCTAACTCGTCCTTCGCCGGTATTATAGGCAGCAATAGCATGCAGCCAATTACCCTTAAACTTTTTGTGTAGGTACTCTAACAGATCGAGAGCGGCATCTGTTGACGCTACTATATCTCTTCTTCCGTCATACCCTTGCCAATATTTTAGGCCAAAGGTTTTACCTGTTGCGCGTGTGATTTGCCAAAGCCCAGATGCTCCTTGACTTGAATAAGCATATTGATCAAATGAGCTCTCAATAAAAGGGAGTAACACGATTTCTATCGGTAAGTCACGGGCTTCAACTTGCTCATAAATATAAAATAAGAAGGGTTGAGCACGTTGTGTGACAGTATCTATGTGCTCGGGCTTATCAATAAACCATTTTCGGTAGTAACGAATGCGACGATTGTTAGGGATAGGCATATCCATATTAGCCGCCAGTTTGTCCCACATATCATATTGTAGGCGAGCGGCTTCTTTTTGAATGACTGAACTCGCACTGTGGTGGAGTGGTGAACTGTAAAGGTAATGCGGAACACTGCCTGTTGCGATATAACTGCCATCGAATTCATGATGCGATATCTCACAACGTTTTGCATAGTCATCGGGCTGGATGGCAAGATTTAATGCTATGCGTTCTTGCTCTGCTTGTAATGCGGCTTGCTCAGCTTCTGTAGGGACAGTTTGACAGCCACTAAGCGTTAAAATTGCCAATAATAAAGTGATAGAAGCTTGCTGCATTTGTTTAATTAACATCATATACCGCCAATAAACTCATACAAAGTAAATGCACTTTTTTGTTTGCCCTTAAAGTATTAACAAGAAATTTTTATGCTGCTAACTAATAAACTTATGATTAATTAAATTCCCAAAATTGAGACAACTTATGGACTCAATAGGGAGCGACTGTATAAGTAAAAATTTCCAGCTAAACTTTTTACGTGATAGTGAGTTTAAAGGCAAATCATGGAATCTAGAGCTTATCCAATCGGCACTGTTTTAAAAATCCGCTGTACATCGTATTGGCATTATGGAATGTCAGATGGAGGTGGTGGCGTAATACATAACTCTAAAAAACGTCGCCAAGTTCAATTCGATACAATTGATGAGTTCGCTGAGGGGCGTGAAGTTATTGTGAGTTCAATCACAAGTGATAACCCAGAACAAGCATTTTTATATGCAAAAAAGTTTGTTGGCACGCCCTATAATATCTTTAGTCAAAATTGTGAGCAGTTTGTTCGACAGGCTCATGGACTACCCGTTGAGTGCACGCAATTTCAGCGTTTAATGTTGGTAGCATTTGGAAGCTATTTAGTGATTGGGGAAAAGAACCGTTTTATAAAAATTGCTGGTGTTGGGATATTAGCTGGAAGTTTTTTATCACCCTCAGAAAAAAGCCCTTATCGTAGAGCAATGAAAGGTGCGGTCATTGCTGCTGGTGGTGCAATGTGGCTTAGCTCTATTGCTAAAGGGGCATTCAGTCGTAGAAATTTAAAGAGATCCGACCTGTAACACAGAAAAAAGCTAAACTAATTTGTAGAGTATATAGTCTATCTAGGGAATATACTGTTTGGGTCAGTACTTTATTAGTTTGGCTATTTGTAGTTACACGACTGAATGGAAGCAACTGTGACAATTTTTATTGAACGAAAACATGACCACCAGTTTGATCATATTGCTGCACTATCTGAGAGTATCGCAGAAGAGTTAGCGCAGGAATATGGGATTCGTTGGGGGTGGAATAATGAGAAATTAGAAATTCGCCACTCATCCGCCCGCGGCTTTATGTTGGCAGAAGATGGGAAAATAACGATAGAGCTGCGGTTAGGCTTTGCTGCAAGTTTATTTTCCTCCTCTATAGAGCAAAATATTGTTCAACGTTTAGATCAACTCCTGACCTAATTTCTCCCCTTAAGTTATTGTTTATTAGCGACATGCTTGGTTTTCTGAGCATGTCGTATTCATAATGCCCTCTATTTATCTGCAGGTATGTATTTCTGTCTAAAGCATGCCAGAAATCACTGTTTTTAAAATATTTGATCTTGCCCACAATTAATTTCCTCTTTAGTAAGAACACTCTAATTGAAATTCGTATTCTGATATCAAGCAGTCAGGGATAACAACTGGCTGACAACAGTTGTAATTCATGTAAGGAGAGCACACTCATGGGCATCTTTAAACGAGCATCGGACGAATCAAGCAAGACGGCGAATAGCCCAATGCGTGACGCCATGGTCTACAACATTTGGTTAGCAGGGTTAGGCGCTTATGCAAAAAGTGCTGATGAAGTTAATCAAATTTCTAGCAAAGGCAAAAGCCTTTTTGATGAACTAATTGAACGCGGTCGTGAAGTTGAGTCAACAACGAAAGAGCGCGTACATACGGCACGCAGCCAAACAACCGTAGCCATTGAAGAACGTGTACATCAGGTTGTTCAAAAGCTAGTAGGTTTAGATAACGAACGCCTAGATCAAGTTGATGACAAGATTGATCAGCTGACTGACACCATAGAAAAACTGTTGGCTCGTCAGCAAGAAGCAGCGAAAAAATCGCCTGCCAAAAAGGTGGAAGCAAAAAAGCCCGCAGCTAAAGCAGCTACGCGTAAACCTAGCGTTGCACGCCGTAAGCCAGCTAAAGCAGCAGAAGCAAAGCCGGTAGAACCTAAAGTGGTTGAGAAACCTGTAGTAGATGTGAAGCCAGTTGTTGCGGCACGTCCAGTGGTTCAAGCTACACCTGAGAAGCCAGCAGCCAAGCCTGTTGACGCTCAGAAAGAAGCAGCAAAACCAGTATAACTTACAACTCTAAAGCAGTGGCAGCTTGCTTTGGTATTGATTAATCATAGAACCAGCGTTTAACGCAGGGGGATAGCAAAATGATCGATAAAACAGTAGTGAAAGCGGCGAAAAATGTCGTAGAAAGTGGTGAAGGTGTAGCACGTAACATTTGGCTTGCGGGCCTAGGTTTATACAGCCGCACCCTTGAAGAAGCACAACAAATCAATGAAAAAACAACAACGGCCTTTGACGAGCTTGTAGAGCGCGGTAAAGAAGTTGAGATTGAAGCGAAAGAGTGCATTGGCAAAAATGCAGAAAAAGCGACTGACGAAGTGGAAGCGGGCATGAATGATTTATTCTACCGTCTAAGCGGCGTTGACCGTGAAAAGCTTGAGCGTATGGATGATAAAATCGACAAGCTAACTGAAGCTGTCGAAAAACTGGCAGAAGTTCAATAATTGTCAGTTAAGACTACGGCGGATAATGCCAGCCTAGACGTTGTAGTCTTTTCCTAGCGTTACAGCGACGTTAGGGTTCGGGGGCACGTGAGCCATGCATGTGCCCCTTTTTTGCATGTATCACAAACATAAAAGTGCCACGGTATACAAATTTAAAAGCGGGTCATGTAACGTATTTGTGACATAAAATTGTTTTGTTTTTGTCATAAGTCTCGTAGATGTCATTGACCAACTAAGCTGTGAGCTTCTACGTTTATATCAAGGTTGTTTCTGTTTTTGGAGTCAACTGATAATGAACTAAAGGTGGTGGTTATGGATAGTTGGCGTAATCGTGCATTCAATAAATTACTTTATCGTGTAATGCGACAGCGCCTAGCTCGTTGTAACTCAACACTGGAAATGCGCGAGCTGATTTTAAATATTGATAATTTTGGAGCGTTAATCTCAACCCCGAAGGGCTTAGACGTTACACCGACAAAATTTGCAAATGTTGCCTGTGATTGGATCGATATGCCCAAAAGCAGTGGTAACAAGATCATTTTATATTTTCACGGTGGCGGTTTTTGTTTTTATAGCCCCAATATTCATAATGCGTTTGTCGGGCGATTAGCGCAGCAAACCAAATCACGTGGTTTGATGATAAATTACAGTCTAGCACCTGAAAGGCCTTATCCTGCAGCTCTGGATGAGTGCTACGCCGTTTATCAGGCATTATTGGTGAAAGGTTACCTACCGCAAAACATTTTATTCGCCGGGGACTCTGCTGGTGGAAATCTGGCGCTTGCGACGTTACTACGCCTGCGTGATATGAATATTCGCTTGCCAGCGGGTATAGTGCTGCTATCGCCAGTCACTGATATGGCTGTAACCGGTGAATCCGCTTTTGTTAAAAGTAAAGACGACCCATTTTTTGACTTAAGTAGCTTGCTGTTAATGCGCAATAACTATTTAGGTAATAACAATCCTTGTGATCCTGATATCTCGCCATTTTATGCTGATTTACACGGTCTTCCTCCTTGCTTTGTGACAGCTGGTACGGAAGAACTGTTGATGGATGATGCGATTCGATTAGCAGAAAAAATGGGAGAGGCGGGCGGGGATGTTACGCTTAACGTCATGAAGGGCGTGCCGCATGTTTATCCATTGTTTTATCAGCTAAGTGAAGCAAAAGAGGCGATTAAGTTGATATCTCAGTTTATGAATGACGCGTTAAAGCGAAGTGACGGTGTCACAAAGAAGGCGAGTTAGTGGCGAAGGTGTCAGTGCGTAATCAGTAGAATACGCCTAACACCACAATTTATTTTTATAACGCTATTAATTGTGTGGTGAATTGCGGTAAATTCCCTGTGTTAGATTTACATATTATCAGGTTTACTTATGTCATCAGATTATTACGGCACTAGTGCTGCCTATGCACGCCAAGAGCAGGGCTACCGCGAGAAAGCACTAAAGCTATACCCTTGGGTATGTGGCCGCTGCTCACGCGAGTTTGTTTATTCAAATCTTCGTGAATTGACTGTTCACCATGTTGACCATGACCACACCAATAACCCAGCTGATGGTAGCAACTGGGAACTGCTGTGCCTGTTCTGTCATGACCATGAGCATGAAAAATACACCGAACACGAGCAGCAGTCGGGCAGTGTAGTGAAAGCAGGTGAGAACGACCACGAAGCAGCAACGTTTAATCCCTTCGCAGATTTAAAAGCGATGATGGATAAAAAGAATAAATAACACGCTGTGTTAACGTATCAGGTAAAAATCAATATCTGATGCGTAACGTGAAAAAACGAGGCTTAAGGCCTCGTTTTTTGTTTCTCGTTATTCGCTTGTACTGCCGAACTGAATCGAAAGCTAAGCTGTGAGCTGAGATAGTGTGCTTTTCGCGTCAGTGATGGACTGCGATGCTAATTCCTCACCCATCGCAAGCGCTTCCCCATAAACAAACTCAACATTGTCTAAACCAACAAAGCCTAGAATATTTGTTAGGTATGGGACAAGTGTGTCTGATGCTGCGCCTTTGTGAATGCCACCGCGAGTTGTTACTACAATCACTTTTTTGTCTTTCAACAATCCAACAGGACCTTGCTCTGTGTAAGAGAAGGTGACGCCCGCACGTGCAACTAAATCGAACCAGTTTTTAAGCTGAGTGGGAATCGTGAAGTTATACATTGGTGCTGCAATAATGATAGTGTCACTGATTTGTAGCTCTTCAATTAACTGATCTGACATCGCCAGTGCAGCTTGTTGTTTTTCGCTAAGGCTATCACCGCCTCGAAGTGCATTCGCGACATCTGCATCCAACATTGGCACTGGGTTAGCGGCTAAATCACGTTCAATAATTGATTGTGTTTGACCTTCCCAGTTCGTTAATAAATGGTCGATTAATGCGTTTGACTGTGAATAGCCACCAAGGATGCTTGATTTAAGAACGAGAACATTAGCCATTATTTTTTCCTACATTAAATGCTTTTTTGCGTTGGCATTAATATAGTTTTTTTGCTGAGAGAGAAACAGCGTAAAAGCTTGGTCAACTTGTTCGAAAAAATCGAATGAACGACGAAATATGACGGTAAGTTTTGGTGTTGTTGCGGCTAGGTGGTGGAAAATAGACAAAAAATAGCCCGAAACGACTCCTGTCTCGGGCTTAGGGGAATGGCTCTCGTGAGAGCCTTGCGCTAACTGGTTAGTAAATGGAGATCAATTACACTATCAATGTTAGTTCACGCAGTACAATTTACCAGTTTTAGCAATGAGAATTGGAATCAACCTAAATACAGTCGATTAGATATCGAATAAATTGGTATCTCGAACCATTTCTCGTGGCAACCCGTTTTTAATACGGTTGCCGACCCATTTGCCGATGCCGATTGGGTAATCTCGATAGTTCACAATGACTTCGCCTTTGCCAGAAAGGTCTTCTGGGCGAATATCACGCCCCATAAACCATTCTTTAGCTTGCTCAGCTGATAGATCGACTGACACACTTTCTTGGCCTGATGCTAGCGCCATAATCGCTTCATGTTGCCAGCGGTAGCCTTTCTTATGTTGTTCTGCCAACTTAATCCCCATGCGCTGGAAACGAATTTCAGTCAGTAAGGGTTTTAGGTTTTTAGGGAACAACCACAATTCTTTATCACGCACCCAAACATCACTTTCGTGCGGCAGGGTAATGTCCAGTGTTGCTTTGAGGCTAGTGCTTACATCTTGCTTGTCTTTTTCAGTAAGGATAGAGAAGGGGAATTTTCCCATGCGCTTTTTGACAACGGGTGACTCTACTGATGCCAATTTTCGGATGCGTGCCACAAAGAAGCCTTCGCTATCAAAGATTTGTGGGTAAACATGTAAGAAGCCTTCTTCTGTAATTGACTGAGCAGCACCTTCAAAAAGCTCATTCAGGGGTTCAAACTCAACGGCATCACCAAAGGTCTCTTTTAAGAAGTAGCATACTTGCTGGTTCTCAGTTTGGTTCAGAGTACAAGTGGAGTACACCATGACACCGCCCGGTTTAAGGGCTTGGAAAGCACTGACAATTAGATTGCGTTGCACTTCAGCGATGTCTTCAATCGAGGCCAATGACCAGTTTGCCATTGCATCTTCGTCTTTACGAATTGCACCTTCACCAGAACAAGGCGCATCGAGCAAAATAGAATCAAACGCTTCTGGTGCCCAGCCACCAAAAACGCAGCCATCAAAGTGGGTCAACGAGGCGTTATACACACCGCAACGTTGAAGGTTTGAGTGCAGCACTTTGATACGGCTTGCAGCTAACTCATTGGCGACTAATGCACCTTTGTTTTGCATTGCACAAGCAATTTGAGTCGTTTTTGAACCCGGTGCAGATGCCATATCTAACACGCAATCCAACTGTTCGTTATCTTTTAATAATGCTGTCACTGGCATCATAGAGCTGGCTTCTTGAATGTAAAAAAGCCCCGCTAAGTGTTCCGCAGTATTGCCTAGCGAAACCGTGTCTTCATCTTCTCGCTCAATCCAAAATCCCGTGTCGCACCAAGGAACAGGGGTTAATGTCCAATCTTTGTCCGCAACACGGGCTAAGAAGTCTTCCACACTGATTTTTAAGGTATTAACACGAATACTACGTCGAAGTGGGGTCTTACAGCAGGCAAGAAAATCATCCATATTGAGGTTTTCTGGCATGGTTTGACGAATAAGTTCGATGAAGTCTTCAGGGATATAGATTTTAGAATGCAAGGGAGTATCTCGATAACAGGCATTGATGGGCGAGAGTGTATATCAAATCACGAAGTTAAGCGATCTACAGCAACAGGCTGTTTGGTGTAAAAACGCCAAAGGTATGAAAAAGGAGCATCGAAATGCTCCTTCTTATGGTTATGCGTTATTAACAAGCGCTTAATCGCGAGGGATAGCGGTACGCCAATCTTTCCATTCAGATTTCGCTTGTTTGTGTAGTAGGAAGTGTGAGTCAGCTTTAGCAATTGGTGCCAGCGGGTGAGCTTCTGGCGTTGCGAAAGCAATACCGCCACGAATCAAACTATCAACTGTGCCGCTATTGATCGTTGCACCCGTGATGCCAATGGATACGTCAACCCCTGATACATTCCAGAACACGCTGTCTTTACGGACTAAGTGGCGATATTCTTGCTCTATCTGTGCTTCAATCATGACACGATCGGCTAAGTCACCTAGGCTCACTTTTACCACTTGGCCAACTTGAATATCGCGATAAAGCAGCGGTGTGCCTTCACTGATGGAATTACGCTTTTCGCTTTCAAGTACAACAGTTAGTCCTGAATCTAATAATTCAGCGCTGCCCAGTTTAAACGTCTGCTGCTTAATCCCCTTGCCAGGTGTCACTGAAATATAAGAGCTTAATAGGCTATCAAGGTTCTTGGTTTCAGTTAGGCTGAGCTTAGGTTTTACGATCCAGAAATAGCTACCAGCACGAGCAATAACATCGGCAAACTGAGGGAAGAGACGAGCGCTGATGTTCACGTTGCCTTTGTCAAAGTTCGGAGTAATGGCTGTGATCTTACCAATCGCGATACCCTGATAACGAATTTCAGTCCCGACAGCAAGCGCTCGTGCGTCACTGGCAGTTAATTGGATTTCTTGACCAAAATTACGTGCATCTTTCAAACTTGAATAAAGCTTGAAACGGCCATTTTGCTTGTTGCTCACACCGTCAATATCATCAAAAGCAACACCGCCTTTAATTAACGTCGCCACAGGGGAGGCCGTGATTTTAACACCGCTTAATCCTGCTTCCACTTCGACACCAGAACGATTCCAGAAAACCGTTTTTTGCGTCACTAAATGGCGGTATTTGTTTTCAATATTTAGCGACAAGGTAACACCTGATGCCGTTAGTGCGTAGCTTGTAACTTCACCTACTTGCATGTTGCGGTAGAGCACGGGACTACCTTCAGACACAGGTGGCAACTCATCAGCGACTAATGTAAATCGAGCAAACCCCTTTGCTGTTTCTGCTGCTAGAGTGGCTAAGCGCTCACTTTGGTAAAGAGGGTAGCTCTTGGCTATTTTCTTGCTACCACCACTGGTGAAACTAATACCGTTGCTGATAAGTTGTTCTGCTGGCGGTAAGCTAACATCGAGCCCTTTGCTGCTTAGGTTTGCTTTAATGCCACCATCGATATAGAAGCGACTCGCAGAGCCAATGAGTGAGGTGTATTCAGCGTTAATAATGACGCTAAAACGGACTTTGTTTTTATCTAGTCTTACATGGGTCACGCGACCCACAGCAATGCCTCGGTGCAGAATCTTTGTACCACGCTTGATGCCATGACTACTGTCGGCGTATAAGTCGAACGTGGCCACGCCATGTTGCTTTTCTTGCAGTTCGTCTTTGGTAATAGCGGTAAATAAACGACTCGGCTCGCCTTCACCAGGGATAAGGGTGAGGAAGTTGCCACGGATTAAATTACCAATGTTTTTAACGCCAGTGAGCGAGACTTCAGCTTCTTCAAGCAAAATGCTCGAACCACTATTTAGCAGATCGCTCATGCTAGGTTCGATGGCCGCGTGTGCAATGACTTTACTGCGCGCTTCATCTAACTTCACATCTGAAATCTGACCAATTTGCAGGCCGCGATAAACAATGGGGGCGCCACTTGCGTTGATATTACTGTTTTCAGGCAGTTCTACTTTGATGGCGATACCACGACCTGCAGTGTTGAGGTCTGGGTATAAACGGAAAAGGTGGTTATCTTCAATGGCTCGGCCTTCATCTGGCGAGTCAAACGCGATAGCCCCTGCAATCATGGCTGAAAGGCTTTCGAATTGCACATCAACGCCATTAAAGTTGATATTGGCGCTCATGCCGCTGACGTTCCAAAAACGGCTTTTATTGGTCACCAGATCGGCATACTGTGGTTGGATCAACACATCAATTAATACGCGCTTATTATTGTTGCTTAGGGTGTAGTTATACACTTCACCGACAGGGATCTTTTTATAGAAAACCTGCGAACCTATGCTGATTGAGCCTAAATCAGGTGCTCGTAGTTGGATAGATAAACCTGCACCAATAGGGGTGTCTGAGGGTTGGCTATCCAGTGCAGTAAAGCTTTGTGTTGCTTCACCTTCACCTGGTTGTAGCGCGATATAGTTACCCGACACCAAGGCATCTAGCCCTGAAATGCCTGTGATAGAGGCTTTGGGTTTAACTAACCAAAAACGCGTGCCTGTGTTTAGTGTTTGCACAGCTTCAGGGTAAATGTCAGCTTCTACATAGATGCTTTCAAGATCATCTGAGAGCGTTACATCACGCACGATACCCACTTCAAGTCCTTGATAACGGATAGTTGTGCGGCCTGCAATGAGACCCGCAGCATCGTTAAAATGAATTTGAATACGTTGGCCTGCATCATTAACGGCTTTAAATACCAGCCATCCTGCGAGAGCAAAAGCTAAAATAGGAAGTAACCAAAGTGGGGATATAGACCGATCGCGGCGAATATCCACAGGTTCTGGTTGATTGTTATTTCCGTTGTTCATAGTTATCCCATATTAAGCGCGAATCTAAACTTTCTGCTGCAAACATAGTAAGCACAACCACAATCCCGAACGATACAGCACCGGGACCAGGTGTGAAATCAAGTATTTGTCCACGGTCGATCAAGGTCACCATGATAGAAATAACGAATAAATCCATCATTGACCATTTACCTATCCATTGAATGATCCTAAAGAGGCGCATCCGAAATCGATGGTGAATACGACGTTTAAACTGAATACATAATAAGATATAAGCCAGCCCTAATATTTTGGCGACAGGCACGACAATACTTGCAATAAATATAATGGCAGCAATACCAGGCATACCTGTTTTTACAAGGTGAGCAACACCTGAAAAGATAGTATCTTCGGCACGTTTACCATTATTTAAAAAGATCGAGATAGCGAATAAGTTCGCAGGGAAAATGAAAATCGTCGCTGAAATTAAATACGCCCACGTTTTTTGAATTGAATGGGGTAGGCGAGAGTGCAGCCGACTATGGCAACGCGTGCAATGGCTGTTAGCCCCTTGGCTTAGATGACATGAATGGCAATGATGCACGAGTTCATCTGCATGGTGTGTTGTTTCAGGTTGCCACGCTTCCCAGTAACGAGTTGGACTAATACGAGTGAGTAATAACAGCATTAGGATTTGAAGAATCACTAAGCTGATTAAGCCTGGGCCTATGTAGATATCAGCATAATCTTGAACTTTAAAACAAGAGATACCAAGGCTAACAAGAAAGACTTCATACATGGCCCAATGTTTTAAGTGCTGAATGATCCACATGGAGGATTTAAACAGTTTAAAGTGTTGAAGCTTTAAACCTATTTGAGCCGTCATCACTGCAAGGCTGACCAACAGTGGTGCCACTGTGCTACAAAAGAAGATTAAAAATGCAACGGCTGGAAACTCTGGCGCGAGGGTAAAGGTACCCGCAGGCAAAGTTGCAGGGATCATTTGACCAAATAATCGAATAGTGATCATTGGGTAAATATGCGCGGGTAGAAAAAGGATTAAACATGCTAATGCTATCGCAAACTCACCCGTAAATCGGGTAAAGCCGCCTCTATATAAGCGCGTATTGCAGCGAGGGCAGTAAGCGCTCTGACCACGAAGGGCGACGTTAGGCATCACTGGCAAGTCACAGCCTGGACACAGGCGAGCCGTCGACATGGGTTGGTTAATCCTTTAAGTCTCTTAAATACAATAATACCAACCCAAATAAGTCATTATGCTTTCATGCCGGCAAAAATTACTGGATTGCTTGGATAGACACCGTTCTTAGAGTCGCTTGCTAACGATAATCTACCCTTCGCTTTCAGTATCATTCCTTACACGATTAACTGAGCACTTGTCTTATCTAGATTGGTATAACCGCTGCATAAGCAGCGGTTTAAACGAACACTATATTATTTTACGTTAACGCTGGCTATAGTGAGGGCCGGATTATCTTCATTCTTACTCTGATCCGATGACTGGATTGTGCCATACAAGGTTTGATATAAACCTTCTTTTTGTACCAATTCTTCATGTGTACCTGCTTGGCTTAATTTACCGTCTTCAAGTACATAGATTATATCGGCTTGCTTAACCGCAGATAAACGGTGTGCAACGATAAGCGTGGTTCTATCACGCAAGAATTGGTTTAGTGCCGTATGCAGTGCCGCTTCGGTGGCTGTATCTAATGCAGATGTTGCCTCATCGAGGATAACAAAATCTGGGTTTGCCAATATCATTCTTGCAATCGCTAAGCGTTGGCGTTGCCCACCCGACAGGCGTATACCTTGGCGGCCAATCTCAGTGTCTAAACCATTTGTAAGACGTTTGGTTACATCTGTTAGCTGTGCAATTTCAAGCGCTTGCCATAGCTCATTATCAGTAAAGTTAGCACCTAACGTCAGATTATGCCTTAGCGTATCATTAAATAGAACGGGCTGTTGTAAAACAACGGCCATCTTTTCACGCAGTGCCTCATAGCTGACATCTTCGATTCGCTCACCATTGATCAATAGATCGCCTGAATCTTTTTGATAAATGCCTAATAAAAGTTGGATTAGGGTTGATTTACCGCCACCTGAAGCACCAACTAAAGCAACGCGTTTACCTGCTGGGATGCTAAGGTTGAGCCCGCGTAATACCTCTTTATCTTCATCATAAGAAAAACGTACATCGCGAACGTCGATAGACAGGGACTTGTTGTCTGTGAATGGGTTTACTGTCGCCACAGGGCGAACTTCTTCTTCTAACGTCATCAAGCCATTCAGGCGTTGCATCGCAGCTGAAGCGCTATACCACGCAAACTGAATACCGAGCAATTCTTGAACAGGGCTGAGCATAAACCATAGGTACCCGAATACTGCGAACATTTGACCGATACTTAAATCACTGAAAAGTACCATCAACATGGCTGCTGCGCGGAAGAGTTCAAACCCGACCAAGAATAATAGAAAAGACACACGACCAGCGGCTTCAGACTGCCATGCGTATTTGTCGGCATTGCTACGAATATCGTTGGCACTCGACTTAAGCTGCGTCAGAAACTCTTTTTCACGGTTTGCAGCACGGAGTTGATAAAGTCCATCAAGGGTTTCGACTAAACGCTGCTGGAACTTTTCGAAGGCTTGGTTTTCGAGTTTCTTTAAATTTTTTACACGGCTGCCCATTAAGCGAGACGCGTAAACAACAAGAGGGTTCATCAGCAAGATGAAGAGTCCGAGCTGCCAATTTAACCAAAGTAGGATACTTGCTGTACCTATGACTGTCAGCAAGCTCACTAAGAATCGGCTAAGTGTATCACCCACAAATTTGTCAATGGTTTCTATATCTGTAATGAGGTGCGAAGTAATACCACCGCTGCCGCGCTCTTCATACTGACGCATGCTAATACGGCCTAGCTTATCAATTAAGCGCTGGCGAAGCAGGTAGGTGACGTCTTTTGCAACTAGGGTAAATTGGCGACTTTGCAGAATGTTCAGAGCTTGGCTAATGATGCGCATCACAATAACCATGAACAGCACTAACACAATGTAGGCGGCAGCATCTTGAAGGGATTCAGGTAAAAATGTGTTTAAGAAGGCAACGCCACTTGCTGGTTTATCCAGAAGAACTTCATCCACCATGAGTGGCATAAGCAGTGGAATAGGGACGCTAACAAGCGTGGCAATGATGGCGATAATGTTTGCTGCAATTAATCGAGGCCTATGACGTTTTGCTTGCTTTAAAAGCCAAGACCAGTTAATCATTTGATTTGCAGAATCTTTCACGGTGATAATGATTCCTATTATTAACAAGGTTCACATTCTAGCGGCTAAAGAAGGAGTAAGCCATGGAAAATAAACTCGCGTTTTATAATCGCTTAACAAAACAAGCTGTTGCTATCATCGAAGATGAGCCAGATGTTATTGCTAATCTCTCTAATATTAGTGCGTTACTCAACATGGAGTTAGAGGATATTAATTGGGTTGGCTTTTATTTGTTAAAAGGCGAGCAGTTAGTACTAGGTCCTTTCCAAGGTAAAGTGGCTTGTGTGCGTATCCCCGTTGGACGTGGTGTGTGCGGTACGGCCATTTCGGAAGATAGTGTTCAGCGAATTGAAGATGTGCATCAGTTTGAAGGGCACATTGCATGTGATGCAGCGAGTAATTCTGAAATTGTGATCCCATTCAGAATTGGTGGCGAATTGTACGGTGTGCTTGATATTGATAGTCCAAGCTTGTCAAGATTTGACCAATTTGATGAAGAGGGTCTTGTTTCTTTCATTAATGCGCTACAAAAACACCTCTAATTTCATGCTTTCGGTGGTTTTTCAACGCTAGGTAACTATAATAGCGCAAACTATTTCTTTTTGAACAAAGCACTAACAGCGAGATGGTCTCGCTTTATGTCAGGAAAATCCATGGAAAACTCTGAAAAGTTAACGAACAGTAAAGAAGTAATTGCATACATTGCTGAGCGTTTCCCAAAATGTTTCTCTGTTGAAGGTGAAGCTAAGCCACTTAAGATTGGTATCTTTCAAGATCTAGCTGCGCGTCTAAGCGACGACCCTAAAGTAAGCAAAACATTATTGCGTACAGCACTTCGTCAATACACTTCTTCCTGGCGTTACCTTCATGGTGCAAAAGCTGGCGCAAACCGCGTAGACCTTGATGGCAACGCATGCGGTGAGCTAGAGCAAGAGCATATTGACCATGCACAAAAAGCGCTAGAAGAAAGCAAAGCAAAAGTACGTGCTCGTCGTAAAGAGCAAGCAGTAGCGAAAGCAGCTGCAGCTAAAGAAGGTGAAGCTAAAGCGAAAAAAAATCGCACTAATTCAGCTAAACCAAAGAACGCTAAGCAAAAAACGACTAAGCTAGATAAAAAGCCTGTTGAAACAACCCGTGCTCTAAACGCTGACGAAGTCAAAGTTGGCAAAGATGTAAATGTGAACATGGGTACCGGCAACATGCCGGCAACTATCGTTGAAATCAATAAGGACGATGTGCGTGTACGTTTGAGTAATGGTCTAACTATGGCTGTTAAAGCGGAGCACCTGCGTTCGTAAAGGAGAATGCTCGACGTATGAAATGTCGATTCCGTTTCTCACTGATCGCTGCCGGCATGATGCTGGCAGCATCAGCGCAAGCCCTAGAGGCTAAATACTCGTTAAGTGACTTGCCGCAGTTAACTGCTGAAAAACAACATGCAACAGCTAGTAAGCGTATTGCATCGCGTTTTACACGTTCACACTACAAGCAATTTGCACTTGATGATCAATTCTCAGCTAGCATGTATGACCGTTATGTCAAGATGCTGGACTTCAACCGCAGCTTCCTAACGCAATCTGACGTTCATTCGTTTGATAAGTGGGAAGATCAATTTGATGATCAGCTTAAATTGGGTGACTCATCAGCTGCGTTCGATATTTTCAATAAGACGCTTCAACGTCGATTCGATCGTTATCAATATGCGTTGTCTTTGCTCGATAAAGAAATCACTTTTGATGCTGATGAAAGTATCATCATTGATCGTTCTGAATTGCCATGGGCTAAAGACCGTAATGAGCTAAACGAAATTTGGCGTAAGCGTGTTAAATACGATGCATTGAATCTAAAACTCGCAGGTAAAGAGTGGAAAGAGATCAAAGAGACATTAGGGAAGCGTTATAACAACGCCCTTAAACGTCTGACACAATCGCATAGCGAAGATGTGTTCCAGATCTACATGAACGCTTTTGCCCGTGAAGTTGATCCTCACACCAGCTATTTATCACCACGTAATGCTGAACAATTCCAATCTGAAATGAACCTTTCTCTAGAAGGTATCGGTGCGGTATTGCAAGTTGTGGATGACTATACCGTGATTCGTTCATTGGTTGCTGGTGGTCCTGCATCTTCATCGAAGCAACTTTCTGCGGGTGACCGCATTATAGGTGTTGGCCAGGAAGGTAAAGAGATTGTCGATGTTATCGGCTGGCGCCTTGATGACGTCGTCCAGTTAATCAAAGGGCCGAAAGGCAGCAAGGTTATTCTGGAAATCTTACCTGAAAGTAAGAATGCCAAAAGTTACGATGTGACTATCACCCGTGACAAAATTCGTTTAGAAGATCGAGCGGTTAAATCGGAAGTTAAAGTCAAAGGCGGTAAGAAAATTGGTGTTATTGAAGTACCAAGTTTCTACGTTGGCTTGTCTGAAGATACTAAGAAAGAGCTTGCGTCACTGAATGAACAGCAAGTAGACGGTGTGGTTATTGATTTACGAAACAATGGTGGTGGTGCGCTAACAGAGGCAACGGCACTGACTGGTTTGTTTATCAATGGTGGCCCTGTTGTGCAGGTTCGTGACAGTTATGGTCGTGTTAAAGTCAATGGCGATTCTGATGATCGCGTTTATTTTGATGGCCCATTAACGGTATTAGTGAATCGTTACAGTGCGTCAGCCTCTGAAATCTTTGCTGCTGCAATGCAAGATTATGGCCGTGCCGTGGTACTTGGAGAGCAATCATTTGGTAAAGGTACAGTGCAACAGCACCGTTCACTTAACCACATTTATGACTTGTTCGATAAACCACTTGGTCATGTTCAGTACACGATCCAAAAGTTCTATCGTATTAACGGTGGTAGTACGCAAAACTTAGGTGTTGTTCCAGACATTAGTTTCCCAACGGCGATTGATCCTGCTGATACAGGTGAGAGTGTCGAAGATAACGCATTACCATGGGATAGCATTAAGCCTGCGGGTTACCAAAAAGTAGATAACTTCTCTGCAATATTACCGTCTTTGTCGACTAAGCATGAAGTTCGTATTCAGAAAGACATGGAATTTGGTTTCATTCTCGATGATATTTCGAAGTACCAAGCTGAGAAAGATATTAAGACAATTTCGCTGAATGAAAAGACGCGAATTGCAGAGCAAGATAAAGATGACAGCGATCGTTTGACACGTTTAAATGAACGCCAGAAGGCGATGGGTGAAAAACCTTTTGCTTCACTGGATGATGTGCCAAAAGATTACGAAGCGCCAGATGCGTACTTAGATGAAGCTGTGGCTATCACAGTGGACTTAACCAATGCGCAAAGCTAACGTTAGCTGAAAAAGAACATAAAACGGCCCTGATATTTTTATCCGGGCCGTTTTTTTATGCTAGCGCTACGCAGTGAATTTGTATCAGCGATGAGATAACACTTACTAAAGTGTGATTTATCTCGAAATTTTGTGTTTGATCTAATAATCAGGACTAGGGTTTTAATAGGCGTTCGTTTTGTGAGGTCGTGCTATGAAAACATTACTGGTCACTTTGGCATTATTCATCAGCTCTTGGAGTATCCAGGCTGCTGCGGAAAAGCTAACTGAATTCGACTATCCGTTATTGCTCGGTGATTGGTATTGGTTTAGTACAAATGATGAAGGGATAGAGAGCGATGGCGAAAGCTACACCGCCATGAACATTAAATTTACCTCTAACTATGATTTTGTCGTGCGATTACTGCGTGCTGATGGCTCGGTCGATCAGTGGAAAGGTAAGTACGATGTAGATGAAACCAATATTACATTTCGTTCAAGTGATCAGCCTGAGCAGCTGCATTCTTACATGCTTAGCTATAACCAATTTGTACTTGATGGTGCTCGATTTACTAAACTCGCACCTGAGAATTTACCCGGACAATGGCATGCTTCTCGTATCTCTGGCAATGATGTTGATGAACATATCACAGGCTTATCTATTTTGTTGCGTCCAGACTTTTTATTCTCGGTTGAGGTAAAAGGCACTGATGGCAAGATGAAAGAACACCGAGGTATTTATTATATAGAAGACAATAACATTGTTCTGCTTTATGAAGATGGTCAGCATGAAAGCCAGTACAAACTTGGCTCGGATAATACGCTGACATTAAGCAACAAGCTGTTTGGAATGGAAGCCATAATGCAACGAGAGTATTGATTTCAGACCTAGCTATCAACTAGTAGTAACTAACGCCAATATTTGACACCGAGGTATATGTACCTCGGTGTTTTTGTTCTTTTAGAACAGAATCCGTTTAGCTCATTATACTCCCGCTATTGAAAAGTCCCACAATGCTGCTAGGTGTCTATTGCTCTATTATTTGTTTACCTTTTGTTTACAATTTATTTGTTTTTTAGCCAATGTATGACTATTTTTGTGTGGTAGTAGTTAGATTGTTGACAATGTGGGTCTTGCGTAATTTAACACCTGAGACAAAAAGCGGTATCAGTGAATAAGGGCAGCGTGGTAATGGAAGCGATAAAAGAACCAACCAAGTCAGAGGGACTGACAGAGCGCTTGATAGAAGCCATTGTTAATGGTGATTACCCAGCAGGCAGCAAAATTGCGGAGTCAGATCTGGCTAATACTTTCGGTGTTAGCCGAGGGCCATTACGTGAAGCTCTAATGCGGGTTGAAGCATTAAGGCTGATCGAGCGTGCACCGCATGTGGGTGCTCGCGTTGTCGAGCTGAGCCAAGAGAAGCTTATTGAAATTTATGCCGTACGTGAGGCATTGGAAGGAATGGCAGCGCGGCTTGCTTGCATTCATATTACTGACGAAGAAATTGAAGGATTAGAGCACTTATTAACGACTCACCACCAACACATCGAAAAGGTTGAAGGTGCTTCTTATTTCCATCAGCAAGGGGATTTTGATTTTCATTATCGAATTATCAAAGCCAGTAGAAACTCAAAGCTAATCAGCTTGTTGTGCGATGAACTTTATCATTTGTTGCGCATGTATCGTTATCAATCCCCACGCGCACATTCACGTCCTCGCCAAGCCCTTAATGAACATGCTCAGATCCTCGCAGCGATTAAAGAACGTGATCCTGAATTAGCCGAAATGTTGATGCGTCGCCATATTATGCGAAGCCGTCAGCTCATTGAGCAACAACTCGACACTATGTGATGACAAGGAGATAGCATCATGACACCCGGAAAGCGGTTTCGACATGCGGTAGCGACAAACCACCCGCTCCAAATAGTAGGAGCGATAAACCCATATTGCGCCATGATGGCAGAACAAGTGGGGCATCAGGCGATTTACCTATCAGGTGGCGGCATTGCTAATGCGTCGTATGGCTTGCCTGATTTAGGGATCACCACTTTGAATGATGTGCTTGAAGATGTGCGTAGGGTGACGGCAGCCTCTTCATTGCCGCTGTTAGTCGATATAGATACGGGGTTTGGCGGTGCTTTTAATATTGCGCGTACTATTCGAGAAGTTGAAAAAGCAGGTGCTGCAGCGGTACATATTGAAGATCAAGTGGCACAAAAACGCTGTGGACATCGACCGAATAAAGCCATTGTGAGCCAGCAAGAAATGGTCGATAGAATCAAGGCCTGCGTAGATGCAAAAACAGACAGTGATTTTGTCGTGATGGCGCGAACAGATGCTTTAGCCGTCGAAGGGATGGAGGCTGCTATTGAACGCGCCGTGGCTTGTGTTGATGCCGGTGCCGATATGATTTTTCCTGAGGCGATAAATACGTTAGCTCAATATCAGCAGTTTTCAGATGCGATTGATGTACCGATTTTGGCAAATATTACTGAGTTTGGTCAGACGCCATTGTTTTCAGGTGAAGAGTTGGCGGAATGCGGTGTTGATATGGTGTTGTATCCGCTCAGTGCGTTTCGTGCCATGAATCAAGCTGCGCTTAACGTCTACCAGCACCTTAAAAATGATGGCCACCAGCGACAGGTTGTTGATGAGATGCAAACCCGTGAAGCGCTTTATCAATTTTTAGGCTATCACCAATATGAAGCTAAGCTCGATAAACTATTTTCAAAAAAATAGCCCAGTAGTAAGGGCAGAAAGCCATACCACTTAAAGGAATGGCATGGAGAAGAAAGTCTCTCTTCGTTTCAGTCTCTTTATTCGTTCTAAGCGCTGTATTCGTCTAAGAGCCAAGCTGAAACTATTTTTCATTAATAATGTTTCCGACAAAAGGAGTTTGCTATGCCAACACTTGCAGTAGTTGATGCAGGAAAGGACAACCAGCATATTGGTGGTGCAGGGTTACGAGGTCAAAGCGCAGGTTTGACAGCACTTTGTACTGTAGGCAAAACAGGCACTGGGCTGACGTATCGTGGTTATGATATTACGGATCTTGCAAACCATGCTGAATTTGAAGAGGTTGCGTATTTATTATTGAAAGGAAAATTACCTAATCAGCGAGAGTTGAATGAGTATAAGCAGACTTTGATTGCGAAGCGTGGTTTACCAGATGCACTCAAGTTAGTGCTAGAAGCGATACCCGCCACGGCACACCCTATGGATGTAATGCGCACGGGGTGTTCTATGCTCGGTAATTTGGATCAAGAAACCGACTTTAGTCAGCAACACGATAAAACCGATACTTTGTTGGCGATGCTCCCCGCTATTATTTGCTACTGGTATCGATTTAGCCATGATGGTGTTCGTATCGATACGGCATCGAGCAAAGAGCCGTGTATTGGTGGGTATTTTCTTGAAATGTTGACCGATAAAAAGCCGTCAGCCATGCATAAACAAGTGATGCATTGCTCGCTAGTTTTGTATGCAGAGCATGAATTTAATGCCTCAACGTTTGCGGGGCGTGTTTGTGCCTCGACTTTATCCGATCTTCATTCCTGCGTGACGGCTGCCATTGGTACTCTGCGTGGTCCGTTACATGGTGGTGCGAATGAAGCGGCCATGGCAATGATTCAACAATGGCGCACACCTGATGATGCAGAGCAGGGCATCATGTTTATGCTTGATGGAAAAGATAAAGTCATGGGTTTTGGACATGCTATTTACCGCGAATCAGATCCGCGTAATGCGCTAATTAAAGAATGGTCGCGTAAGCTAGCGAAAGGTGCGAAGGATCCGCAGTTATTCGATATCTCTGTACGTGTTGAAGAAGTACTAAAGCGGGAGAAAGACTTATTCGCCAATGCCGATTTTTTCCACGCTTCTGCTTACCATTATATGGGGATCCCCACTAAGTTATTTACGCCTATTTTTGTCATGAGCCGAGTGACAGGATGGGCCGCACATATTTTTGAGCAACGCGCACATAACCGAATTATTCGTCCAAGCGCTGATTACGAAGGGCCAGAGCATCAAGATTGGTTACCGATTGAAGAGCGCGATTAATTGCAATCTTTGCTTGATAAACGCGTTGGCAAAGCCATTTGAGCTTGCTGTTTGAGATGGCTTTTTAGTCAGGCTCTTTGGTAAAACTAAAGGATTAGACAGGATTCAACATGAGCATGAATGTAGATATAAACGAACGTCCAGCACCTGATGCACTATTGGTGAAAATTGCGGATTATGTAGCGAATAGTGAAATCCATTCCAGCGAGGCGTACAACACCGCACGTAACTGTCTGATGGATACGTTAGGTTGTGGCTTATTAGCGTTGCGCTTTCCCGAATGTACTAAACACTTAGGCCCCATAGTACCTGGCACTACAGTTCGCCATGGTGCACGTGTGCCTGGCACGTCGCATGAACTTGATCCTGTGATGGCGGCATTTAATATTGGTTGTATTATTCGCTGGTTAGATTATAACGATACTTGGCTGGCCGCAGAGTGGGGACACCCTTCAGATAATCTTGGGGGGATCCTAGCTACTGCCGATTACTTGAGCCGAGTGGCAGTTGCTGAGGGTAAAGCACCGCTTACTATGCGCGACGTACTCACTGCTATGATTAAAGCCCATGAAATTCAAGGGGTATTGGCATTAGAGAATAGCTATAACCGCGTGGGTTTAGATCATGTGTTATTAGTGCGTGTTGCTTCCACAGCGGTTGTCACAAAAATGCTTGGCGGAAGCCGTGATCAAATTATCGATGCTGTTTCACAAGCATGGGTTGATGGTTGTTCACTCCGCACCTACCGTCACGCGCCTAATGCTGGTTCGCGTAAATCATGGGCTGCTGGTGATGCAACCTCTCGTGCAGTCCGACTCGCCATGATCACTATGAAAGGTGAGATGGGGTTACCATCGGTATTAACCGCGCCGCAGTGGGGCTTTTACGATGTCCAGTTTAAAGGTGAAGAGTTTAAAGTTAATCAAGCGTTTGATAGTTACGTGATGGAAAATGTGCTGTTTAAAATTTCGTTCCCTGCTGAGTTTCACGCGCAAACCGCTGTAGAGTGTGCGGTCAAGCTACACCAACAAGTGAAAGATCGTCTTGATGATATTGAGCGGATTGAAATTACCACGCATGAATCTGCCATTCGTATTATTTCCAAAGTGGGCGATTTGGCGAACCCTGCCGATCGTGACCATTGCTTACAATACATGATTGCTGTGCCATTGATTCATGGCGATTTAATGGCTGAGCATTATGAAGATGATTTTCATCGCGGTGACCCTCGCATTGATATGCTGCGTGAAAAAATGCAAGTGCAGGAGGATAAACGCTACAGTGCAGAGTATCTTGAAGATGATAAACGCTCTATCGCTAATGCAATTCAAGTCTTCTTTACGGATGGAAGTTCTACTGAGAAAGTCGCGGTTGAATACCCAATCGGGCATCGCCGTCGTCGCCAAGAAGGGATCCCTGTTTTAGAGCGTAAGTTTGTCCGCAATTTGCAGACCCGTTTCCCTGTTGCAACCAGCCAATCTATTTTCGAATTATGCAGTGACCAAGCCAAGTTAGAATCGACGTCGGTGAACGATTTTATGGCAATGTTCGCTATTAATTAGAGAGTTAAAACTTGACCTATTGTGGCTGATCAAGCGGTATAAATGGTCGTAAAAAATATGGTGTGAAAATAATACCAGCAGCGTTGGCATTTTGTTCGCGCTGCTTTTTTGTTTTTGATCTTCGTAAAGACTATTTTAACCAATTCAGTTCTGCTTTAAGTTGTACTAATAGGAGCTGATTTATCAGAATTGCCGTTGTTACGTACTATCGCGCGCTTTACTGCGAGGGTTTTGATGATGAAGGTATCGGTACTTGCCGCAAGCATTATGGGGCTAACACTTTCTACAGTGAGCTGGGCGGAAGCGAGTAGTTCGACTTGGGTGGCGACCTTGGGGTTTGAGCAAGCGAGAACGGTAACGCCAACGGAAAAGAAAGATGTCCAGCAAGTTGAAACGATTCTACATGGCGCAAAAGTGAATCTATTTGGTTTAACATGGGATAATACAACTGCGGCCAAGTGGAACAGAGAAGGGCAAATTACCGTTGCTCGGAATTGGGCTTATGGATATTGGAACGATAACTTTGGTCTGTCCGTTGATCTTATTAAGGGTAAATGGCGAGGCAAAGGAGCAAATATTGGTGCTGTGGGTTTAGCGTATAAAGATTGTTGGGGAGATTTTTGTATGCGTGTTAACCCAACTATCGCCAGTATTGATATTCATAATCCCACTACCGAAAAGGTGACGGATAACGGTGCACAGCTGAACCTCAAGATGAATTATCAGATCACAGAGCGCATAAACTTGGGACTTCATCCGCAGTATGCTTACTGGCGTTCAGATGCATTAGGGTCAACGTTGAAACTCGATATTAATGCTACCTTCAATATCACGGAAGATAAACGACATAAACTTACCTTGCTGAATGAATCGTTTGTTGTGAAAAATCGCGCATCAGATATGAAAACACGCTTTGTGGGGGAAGAGACGCCGCTAGCAGGTTACATTCCAGGTACAGAGTCGACTTACAAACTACGTTATTCTTATATTTTTTAAGACTAATATTATCAGCGCTGGTACTGTTTAACGCTATGAAGTGTTAAGTGATAGATGCTGGTATAACAATGCCCAGGCTATTAGCTTGGGCATTGTTGTAAACACTGAAAAAAGACTACTTATTTTCTGCGGGCAGCGGTTGCCCTTGCTGGATGCGTTCAAGCAGTTCTTCACTGGTAATGTCATGGCTGTGTTTAGCTATTACATCTAGCCATTTAAAGAGCTGACGTTGATGTTCGGACTCACAGTATTCGTCATGGCCTTGCTCTATTTGTTCATCTGTATATTCATTTTTATACTTTTCTGGATTGAAGCCAAAAACGAGGCATTGGATATTGTAGTAACGCTGAGCATCTAGGCTGTGTTCATCCCAAAAATGACCATCTTCGAATGCTTCTGTTTTTTCATCACTGATCGCAAACCAATCTGCGGCACTGAACACTATGTCTTCGCCATTGTCGTTAAAGTAGAGTAAGAGAAGGGTAGCCAGGTTATCGACTGCATCTTCCTCTTTGCCCAAAACGACAATCTGGTTGTGGTTTAAATAAGCATGCCCATATTCATGAAATAAAATGAATTGAAGCGCATCCAGTGTTGCTTGATCTACGCTTCTGCCTGTTTTCTCGTAATTATCTTCACTAAAAAGGGTATAGAGCTCGGTGGCAAACTCATAGGGCATTTGGATTGTATTTATTCCTGGGTCGAATAATGGCCCATCAATTTTATTTGCCCACACTATCTTTAAGTCACCGTTAATCGGTGCTAACCAGTTAAAAAACAACGTAATTTCGTTAGAAACTTGTTTTATGTCGGCCAAGAAATCACTCGGAATCGTGCCATCTTCAGCCTTAAACGTTACTGTTGTTTCCGCTGTCACTATGCATGGTATTAGCAGCACAGAAAAAAACAGCGATTTAAGCAAGCGTCTTGTGCTTTGCATTCTCTATCCTTTATGTGAATGTTTGTATGTATTAAAAGGGACATCGACACATAAATTGTCGCAGAAAAGTGCAGGTAAAACGAAACGATGTGATAAATATGTGCATTAAATCCGTTATAAGTATTGAACTTGGTTTGACAGCATGTTGCTTTATGCTGTCTATAATGTGCTCTGTGTCAACAAAGTTAATATTCAACAGTATGCTATTAAGTAGGGTGATATACAATTGAGGGGTGATCCGTATTTACCTTTCAAAATAGGTGGTTAATATGACCGCCAAGAGTTTTTATTGATGGATATAAAACCGAAGCATTTAATACAAACTATCATTCCACTGATTGTTGTCGTGTTCTTATCGTTGTCTTATGTCGGATATTCTGATCTTAAAGTGAGCCGAGCAGCGGCCTATCAACAAGCAAAAGATAATGTCTCAGTCGCTAATGAATATTTGAAAATTCACTTTAATTCAGTTGAAAATCACTTGTATTTATTAGGTCAAATATTAGTTCGTGATGTTGTAATTGATGAATATATTGCTATGGGTGATGCGCTTATAGCGAATCAAAAAAAGCTATCCGAAGTCGGGCTGTATTCGCAAGGAAGTTATTACGGCACTCATGGCATTGAAGTGCATAATGTTGCAAGTAAAATGGAAAATCGCCCTTGGTATAATCCAAATAGTAAAGTAGGTGAAAGTTATATATCACCTATTTATATGAGCCGTACAACGGATAAATGGAGTGTAACGGTTGTTAAAGTTATAGAGATGGCAAATAAGCAACTGGCTTATATATTATTAGAAACAGATGTTACTGAATTATATAAACAATTAGCATTGCTTAAGACTATGAAAAATGGCTATGTATATGTTGTTGATGTGAATAGCCGTCAAATTATTATGCATCCAGACCATTCTCGTATTGGCAGCTTATCCGTTAGCGTCGAACCTGAACTGCTTCAGAGTATTCAGGAGGGAGAAACACAAGGGGCGATAGATGGCTATATGTACAAGATGCGGTGGAAATTTAGTGTTTACGACGCAGATAATGCATTTGGTTGGATTTTATTATCGGGTACTATTACGCAAGATATTACTTCACAAGCGTTTAACTTAGGCGCAGTTAGCATTACATTGTTTTGTGTTATCGGTATTATGGTGCTTATTAACTTAATCTCTAAACGTGTACACAATAATGGTCGATTATTAACAGAAGTTGATGGGTTGGTGGCATTAGATCAAAGGTTAAATGCCATGATTAAAGATCTTGTCCCTTGTGAAAGTGTTATTTTGTTTACCTACAATGAAGATCACCATGAATATGTAGATGTGCACAAAAGGTATACTTTTTCTCAGGAAACTGTTGAGCGATTCCTTACTCTAGATAAACGTCAAAGTATGCGTGTTTCTGTTTCGAATAGAAATGACCTCATTGCACGGCATATATCGCCAACGCGTGCAGTATTTCGAGTACCTCTCATCATTAATGAGCAGTTACAAGGCATAGTGTATTTATTGCGTACACCTGTAGTACTACCTTGGTTTGTTAACATTTACCGCATTTATGCCCAGGGCGCATTAAATCATGTGCTACTGAGGCAGCGAATTAAAAATAAAGATCAAATGACTAATTTGATGAATAAAAACTATTTACGCTCTCATATTCAGCAAGTGCTAATGAAAAATCAAACTGGTTATTATTTGGCGATGTTAGATATTGATGATTTTAAAATGATTAATGATGGCTTGGGGCACTTATTTGGTGATCAAGTTATTTTATCCGTCGCAGAAAAGTTAAAAGAGGTTATGCCGGATCAGGCAATTATTGCCCGTTATGGTGGTGATGAGTTTTCAATTATGTTTATGGCTGAATCGCGTATTGCTGCGGACAGTAAATTACAAGCATTGCGGCGAGCATTAAGCCAGTCACAGGTTCATTTTAATGGAAAAAAAGCAAGTTACACTGTAAGTGTCGGCTTTGCTGAGGTGCAGGGGGAGTTGGATAGTGTTATCTCTCTGGCCGATAATGCTTTATACAAAGCAAAGAAAAATAAACCCTCAAAAGTATGCTTGCATGATATGGGGTACGGTCCGTGCCGTTATTATCAATGTGATGATGATTTAAACACGACGAGCCGTAAATCGGATGAGTGTCTGCCTTGCGGTAATGCTTTGGATTCAGGTCATGCTGCCAGTAGAAACCTAGAGGCAGTCTAAGCATGTTAAGACTAGACGCCTATTGTATATCCGATGAGCGTTTGCTTTAAGGCGTCTAGTGTGAAATGCCGTGATACGACGAGCTGATATGCATGCTATGCGACTTAGCTTGTTATTTCATTTAACACTGGCGTTAACAATGGTTTTGGCTTTTTTATCAGTGGGGTGGTGAGGTACGTACCTAGGTAGGCTTTCGCTGCTCGCTTTGCTTCGTTTGCCATGCTGGTGGTAATAAAGCCGTACTTCATTTGAGATAGAGTAAATATCACGTCTACAATTTCAACCCAGATATGGAAAATATCGGAGTGATTGTTAATTTGCGGAAGTTCGAAGAAGCTGTCTAGAATGTGATAAATCTTGGCGGAAAGAATCAGATCGTTACTACGGTCTTTTTGCTTTATCGCAGGGGAGGTTTTGCCTGAGATGATCAGTTGCCTTGCTGCCTTTTCATGTTCATAAAAAACAATCGAACGCTCGATAAGAATATCGACAATATCCTGCCACTGCGCAATATCATCATAATCCGGTAATACAGACAAAATACTGAGTAGTTCTGCACTGTAGTCTACGGCAACTTCAGCGTAGATAGCATCAATATTGGCGTAAAAATGATAGGCCGAGCTTTTTGGCACATTCGCGCGTTGTGCAATATCGGCAAAAGTTACTTCTGAAATGTCCATTTCAATAAGCAATTCACGAGTGGCCGCTTTAAGTTGTTCTCTACGTTTCATGCCTCTTGCTTGCATATATCCCCTTGCTGCTTCCTGCAATTTAATCCAAAGGTCACTATATCTTAAGGTTGTGTTTGTTACAGCAGTAAATCTTGCTTAATCCTCAGGTTTAGGAGTGAAAATCATGAGTGGTGATGTGGTATTTAACGGGAGAGTATACGCATTAGTTAAACTTATGATTTTCATTACATTGATTTAATTAGTGTTTTTTGTGCGTCTGAAAGCTGTTTACTTTTTTATCACTATGCAATCTTATTTGTATTGATGTGATCGTGATCACTGGTAACAATTTGAAACATCAACATGAATCACTTTATTACTTTTAATATGCAGGTCTAATGCTCGCTCAAATCATAATAGACTAGAGGTTAAGGCTGTAATGTCTACTAAAGTTAGTATTTTCGACCAACCAAAGCCATTTAAGATGATATTTTTTATCGAGTTATGGGAGCGTTTTGGTTATTACGGTTTGCAAGGTATTCTTGCTGTATATTTCGTTGAGCAATTAGGTTTCTCACAGCAAGATTCATTCGTTACTTTTGGTGCATTCGCTGCACTTGTATATGGTTTAGTATCTGTAGGTGGCTATGTTGGTGACCACGTATTAGGCACAAAACGTACTATGGTATTTGGTGCGATAGTGCTTGCTGCAGGTTATTTCTTAATGGGCTTTTCAATTCTAGAGCCTTCATTTATCTTCTATGCACTGGGTGCTATTGCTGTGGGTAACGGCTTATTTAAAGCAAACCCATCAAGTTTACTTGCAAAATGTTATGAAGAAGGCGATAGCCGTTTAGATGGTGCTTTCACGCTGTACTACATGTCGATTAACATTGGCTCATTGGTTTCATTGTCTTTAAGCCCAGTCATTGCAGCAAGCTATGGCTACGCAACAGCATTTGTTATTTGTGGCTTTGGTTTAATCGCAAGTTTGATGAGCTATGTTGTTCTTCGCAAAACAGTGAATGGCATTGGTTCTGAACCTGATTCAGCTCCTATGAATGTTAAGCATTTAGGTATGGTTGCAGCAGGTACGCTTGTTTCAATCTTTATTTGTGCTTGGTTACTGCAAAATATTTTCATGGCAAACCTAGTGCTAGGTCTGATTGGTGTAGGTGTTGTAACCATCTTTATGAAAGAAACCTTTAAAGCGACAGGTGCTGCGCGTAAGAAGATGATTGTTGCATTTGTACTGATGCTACAAGCGATAGTGTTCTACGTTCTTTATGCACAAATGCCAACGTCTTTGAACTTCTTTGCTATCTATAACGTACGTACTGAGTTCTTTGGTTTCAACATTAACCCTGTAAGTCTACAAGCTCTGAACCCATTCTGGGTTGTACTTTGTAGCCCAATTCTTGCTTACTTATACACTTACTACGGAAGCCGCGGCCGTGATTTATCTATGCCAGGTAAATTTACCGTAGGTATGTTTATGTGTGCGTTTGGCTTCTTGTCTGTTGCTGCCGCTGGCCTTTGGTTTGCAGACCAAACGGGTATGGTTTCTGTAGGTTGGATGGTATTGGTTTACCTATTCCAAAGCTTGGGTGAGCTATTAATCAGTGGTCTTGGTCTTGCGATGGTTGCGAGTTTAGTTCCACAACGCTTGATGGGCTTTACCATGGGTGCATGGTTCCTAACACAGGCTGCTTCATTCATTATTGGTGGCTACGTAGCAACCTTTAGTGCTGCGCCGGAGAATGTGACCGATCCACTACAAACGTTGCCATTGTATACGGAAGTTTTCCAAAATATCGGCCTTGTTACGCTTGGCGTAGCGGTTGTTATGGCAATTGCGTCACCAATGCTGACACGCATGATGTCTGCTGAAGATGAAGTGCATGACGCTGAATTAGTGGTTAACTAACAATCGCTAATAGATCTTTCGACACCGCGACAATATAAATTAGACACAAGCAATAAAGAAAAAGCCTCATTGATATTCAGTGAGGCTTTTTGATTTGTTGGTCTGTCCCGTCCTGAAATGTGTTTACACATTGAGGACTAATGATGACCATTCCAAATAAACACTACGTTAAGCGCACTCAGCGTGATTACACACTAGGCTTTAAATTACAGGTTGTAGACGCCATCGAAAAAGGCGACATGACCTATAAACAAGCCCAATCAATTTACGGCATACAAGGTCGTTCGACCGTTCTTACTTGGTTAAGAAAGCATGGAAAATTGGATTGGACTACCTGTCCAAGGAAGAACACGATGCCAAAGTCACCAAGAGCGAATGAAACGCCGGCCCAGAAAATAAAACGACTTGAACAAGAGCTCGAAGATGAACGCCTTAGATGTCTTCTTCTCAACAGAGTTGTCGATATTCTTGACGCTGAGCATGGGATGTCGCTAAGAAAAAAGTATATAGCGAAGGAGCAAGAAGCCTTCAAAAAGAGAGGAAAGTAAGCTTAAGTAAAGCTTGCTCATTGCTCGATATATCTCGTCAATGTGTCTATCAGAGAGAAAAGCGTGAGGCAACTCGTCAGGCTGAGCTTGCTCCTGTGAGAGGAATGGTACTGGAACTAAGACGCTTCATGCCTCGACTAGGAACTCGTAAGCTCTGTCCCGTCCTGAAATGTGTTTACTCTTAAAATTACCCACCCACTAATACTGTTGGCATACCCATGATAATAGTACCGCCATGAGCTGTGGTATCACCCATACGCGCTGCGGGTTTGTTGTTGATCAATACCGTCGCGCTGCCTTTTACTACGCTGTCTGGTGGGCCGACACAGATACACATTTGCCCTAGTGTTGCTGCTGGCATATTGCCAATAAGCACAGTAGTAGGAAGGGGGAGTAGTGGCCCGCCAACATGTGGGATTGGCACCAATGCCGGTGTTTGCATTGGGCATACATGCATGTCGGTGGCGCGAGCTGCAGGAAGCATAGGTAAATCCTCTATTTAATAGCTAAGCGCTTGGGGCTAAGTGGCCATTGCCACCTTGGGCTATGTCTAACCCCATCTTAAAAAAGGCATCATACCGTTCAGTCGCGTCTTCACCATCTGGTAGAGCGGCAGATAAATTAACAGCACCTGCGACTGCATGGGAATATAAATTTGCTGGTGGCGGTACAATAGGATCATCCGGGCCCGTCATGCTACCGCTACTCCAAAATGCGGCTTGTGCCGCCCAGCCGGCCCCAGTTTGTAGATCGGCTTTTTCTGCCATTTGTTCAGCAAAGCGACGCGCCGTTTCATCAGGTGTGTGAACCCACGCTTTAGCTGCGCGTATTGCATTAGACTCATCTTCGTTCCAATCAGTGCGAAAGCTGGTGCAGCAACATGCCCACCAAATCGCTTCACGAACGGGGAGGGCATGCGCAATAAAAATGGCAACATCTGAAAACAGTTCTGCCTCAAGTGCCGCGGTAATGAGTGCTGCGGGTGAAGGGTGTTGTTGAGCAATCTCAAGCATTTCGGCACTCGCCTCGTACAAACCTAAAATATCGCTAGCATTGCGGTGGGGAATTTTTAAATATTGCATTAGTTTACCTTCGCGATTGCGCCTTGGATTTGTACCATACCGCCAGCTTTTACTTGTGTCATAGCACTACCATTGATGCCAACAAGTGCCCCTTTAATATCAGCTTTCGCTTTTCCTTCAACTTTCACCATGGTGCCTTGAATATTGGCGTTACCTTTTGCATCGACCGTCACTTGGGTACCAGATATTTTGATGCCACTAGCACTGATTTCGATAGCATTCGCACCTACACTGAGTTTGATTTTTGTTTTGCCTTTGAGTTCGATTGTTTGCCCATCAATCGAGACTTTTGAGCTAGCATTTATTTCCGCATTTTTACTGGCTTTCGCTGTTATGCTAGCGTCAGAAGATAAACCAATGTCTTTGGCAGCTTTAGTTGTAAACGTATCTTCTGTTTCAAGCGACATTGCTTCTTTGCTTTTGATCCCTAATGTTTTGGTGACATCCAAGGTACACAAGCCTGTGATCGTTTGTTTCTTGTCTTTTTTAACATTAACCGTTAAGTCTTTTTCCGCCTGAATAAAGATTTCTTCTTTGTCTTTTTTATCTTCAAATCGCAGTTCATTGGCTGTGCTGTTATTGCCATTAGGCGTAGTGCGTGTTTTTATCCCAGATTGTGTGGATGCACTGTAGGGCGGTTTATTCTTTTTAGTGTATATCGAACCACTTACCACTGGGCGATCAGGGTCACCATCGATAAAGCTTACCAAGACTTCGTCACCGATTCGGGGAATAAATTGCATACCAAAACCATTACTTGCCGCGGCTTGAGCCACAGGGACCCAACAAGAACTTTTTTCGTTAGGCTCCCCATTTTTATCCCAATGGAAATGCACTTTTATCCGGCCTAGGTTGTCTTGGTTTGTTTCTTCATTATTGGGACCACAAACTGTTGCACTCTGAATGCTATGTATTGGTGGCTTGGCTTGGTACTTCGGGCGCCAAGCAATGTTAGTGGGAACACATTGAAATTCATTTTGGTATTCAACTTGGTTACCGCCTTCTTGTGCACTCAGGCGATGCGTAACATGTGTAACGAGGTACTCTTGGTTAAAGTCAGACTCAGTATGGTCGGTTAGTTTAAAGCGCTGCCCACAGTTAATCGCAATGTTGGAACATGCCGCATTGACCTGTATTTTTTGACTGTCAAAACGTTCCATCTGCTTTTTCGCTGTATCGCGTAATACCGATTTATCTGCGTGACCTTGGCCAAAAAAGTGATGGGCAAGCGCTTTGACTTTTGTTTTGTTGCTTGAGGATCGTTCACCACTGTCAAGTAATTCAGCCGTTTCGTGATTATAATCAGCCAGCGATATTTGGCTTGAGCCCAATGCGTTTTTCATACTCCATTTGGTAATCGCATTTTGTTTATCTTTTGCCTTGGTAATAAATGCAATATGGCTACCTTCAATTGTTTTGAAGTCTTGGTTGCTATCACCAACGATAATGGAAGGCTTATTGCTGGTGTGATCGACATGGTAATGCCAACCTTCGCTCGCCATCATACGCCTTAAGAAAGCATAGTCAGTCTCATTAAATTGAACACAATAACTGTGTTTTATACCGGCACTGCGCGTTGATAGACTGAAATATGTTTTAAGGCCTGAATTAGAGAGTGTCTTTTCGATGATCTGCTTCGACGTCATGTCTTGGAAAACTTGACTTGAAGTGCGGTATTTAAGAATAGAGAACGGATCTATGCCTTCTATTTTATATGTGTAGAGTTGAGTGCTTATATCAAACTTAACATTTTCGATAGACGAGATAATTGAATAGAAATGTTTTGACTCTTTTCTGTGCCCCTCAACGCCTGCTGAATAACAAACATAGAGAACTTTGCCTAGCGCCATTTCAGAAATATGCTCTGCAGTAACTAACGTAGCACTATAGTTCGATGAGTCAGATATCTGCTCGACAACGTTAAATGTTGTGACAATATAAGATCCTTTACCATCTACTTTAGCCAGTATAGGTCGTTGCTTTACATTATATTCTACCGATGTCATTTAAAGGTCTCATATCTATATTTTAGAGCTTTTATTCTAAATTGATTGTTAATCAGTATATTTAGCAAGGCTGATTAACATAGCGAGATTATATGATGGTGATAATCTTGTTCTTGTCGTGATTGCAGAAAATTTATATTAATCTCAAAGCTGAACTCTTTCAATCAAATTGATCGTACGCGGTGAATGAGGGGCGCCATAAAGGATGGGTTGTGCTGCTTGTATTATTTGCAGCTAACTAAACTTAAATTATCTTGGATTTATAAAATAACCATTAAAAGCTTATATTTCTTAAAATTATTAGAATTTAATGATACAGGTTGCTTATTGTCGGTGTTGGTGAAAAATAAAGCGATTCATGCTTGTTTAGTTAACTTAAATAAGTATTTTATATGCCAATTATAATAAATTTCAAATTTATTGAGTGCGGGTTTTTCATTGCCCCTTGTTTTAAGTGGTTGATATTAATATGTTTTGTTTCTTTTTTGAATGGCCTCTCATTGTTATCATCCGTTAAGACTCTGATTGTACCAGTAGAATTTTGTTTCTATCTATTTCAAAAAAAGATATAAATCAGAATATAAATAAATAGCATTTTATTTGATTGTAAGATTGATGGTTTTAATAATTCCTCCTTGTTTGAGAACGGTATCTTTGGATGTTTTTCCGAAAGATAAATGTGTGTAAAAAAGAATTCCAAAAACAATAATAAATAAAGGGATATTATGCGATTTACTGAAGATAAAATTCGATCGCTTTCTAACGCTATTAGCGATGACCACTTTTGTGGTATTTACTTAAAATCTGATAGGAAAGTCTTTCGTCCATTAAGGAATGAATTTAACTTAGCTCAAACATCGCAGCGCCAGCTCGTTCAAAATCCAGATCCAAACGAAATTGATGCTCTTCATGAGAGCAATGTTCAAAACTGGTCAGCATTAGCAAATAGCTTGTTTGACGTTTTTGAATCATCCTCTAGGGATGTTGAGCTAGCTGCTTGGATGCTTGCAGCTCAAATTGTTATTGACCCAAGTTTAAATACATCAAGTCACTTTAGTTTATGGTTTAGTTCTCTTGTTGAAGAGCACTGGCTGTCTATTCAGCCTATATTACCAGCCGAAAAAATTAGAGCTGAAGATGATTTTGCTAAGCAAAAAGAAATTACAGAGTTTAAGTTAAAAGCCTTTGTGCAATTAGTAGGTGAGTCTGAGGATAGTTCTTTACTGTATTCGCCATTGCTCTTGCTACCGCTGATTGGTGATTTAAATTATTCGCGTTATTTGAGTGAAGAACGCAAAGGAAACCTTGCGGAAGTACGCCAAACCTATCAAACCATCGCGATGAGCCATCGCGCAGAAGTGACAGCATTGGCTAAAAACTTGGAGAGCTTACGAACCAATTTGTCTAGCATTGATGCTGGCATTAAGCAGCATTGCCAAGCGTTTTTGCTGCCACAACCTAGCTTCCAATTTGTTCTCGGCTTATTAACGAAATTACTCCAAGTCATTGAATATATCGCCGGCATTAAGCCTGAATCACAAGCTGAAAGTACAGCACCTATCGAACCTGCACCTGCAGAAACTAAGTTATCAGAAGAAGCCAAGAGTGTGAGGGGCGGAGCTGTGATCTCGATGAATCCAGAGACTGTAACTGAGGCTGCTCCAAATACGATTACACCGGTGTCGTTCACGTCGATTGCTGAGATGCAAGTTCAAAATCGCGATCAAGCTTTTCACCAAATGCGTGAGCTTGCTGAGTTTTTCATGAAGACAGAACCGCACAGTCCTGTTTCTTACCTATTAGAGAAAGCAATTCGTTGGGGGTACTTATCATTGCCTGAGTTGATGACTGAATTGCTTTCTGATCAACAAGACACGATTAATCGCGTGTTTAATTTATCTGGTTTGGACGAAGACGGCCAAACACATTTACCTGAGCGACAAACGGTTCAACCTTCAGTAGCAACTACTGTATCTGCTGCTGAACCAAGCACACCTGTTGTGCAGGAAGAGCCAGCCCAAGAACAACAAGAGGAACAGGTCGTTACATCCAACAGTGATTCACTCTGGTAATCGACTTGTAATGTAAACATAAAAAAAGAGGAAATATTATGGCGAGCATCTATATGCGCGTAGAGGGCGTTAAAGTTGAAGGCGGTGCAACTGTTGAAGGTCTACCAAAAGACGGTTGGTTCGCATTGAACTCATACAGCTGGGGTGCAGTACGTCAAGTAGCGATGGACATCGGTAACGGTAACAATGCTGATTCAGGCATGGTTGCAATGAGCGAAGTAAACATCACTAAAGAAGTTGATGGTGCATCTGAAGATCTACTGTCTTTCCTATTTAGCCCTGGTGCTGAAGGTAAAGATGTAGACATCGTATTTACTAAACCTGCACGTGACGGTTCTGGCGCAGAGATCTACTTCCAAGTTGGTCTGAAAAAAGCCCGTCTAGTTTCTTACAACGTAAGCGGCAGCGATGGTTCTCAACCATTTGAAAGCATTGCTCTTTCTTACATTCAGCTTGATCAGAAGCACAAGCATGAAGCTGATGGCGGTAAGATGGTAGATGGTGGTCTTGTTTCTTACCACGTACCGCAAGGCAAGCTTCTGTCTGGCGCTAAATAATCTAATTTAATGCGCTGCCGTTGTGTGGCGCATTAGTTTCTTTGATTATTTTCCAATATTTATAGGTAGGGAAGTATGGCTCTCAACTCGCAACATAAGCGTGTAAGTAAAAACCGTGTAAGTATCACTTACGATGTCGAAACTAACGGTGCAACAGAAACAAAAGAATTACCTTTTGTTGTAGGTGTTATTGGTGATTTTTCTGGCCATAAACCAGAAAGTGAAAAAGTAGACCTAGAAGAACGTGAATTTACGGGTGTTGATAAAGATAACTTCGACACTGTGATGGGCCAAATTAACCCACGCCTGTCTTACAAAGTAGATAACAAATTGGCGAACGACGACAGCCAATTTGAAGTCAATATCTCATTGCAATCAATGAAAGATTTCCATCCAGAAAATCTGGTTGAGCAAATCGATCCTCTCAAGCAGTTAGTTGAAACACGTAATCAACTTAAAGTGCTATTAAGCAAAGCAGACCGTTCTCGCGATCTAGAGCGTTTACTAAAAGAAGTACTGCAAAGCACAGATGCGATCCAACACTTAGCTGAAGAGCTGGGTGTGAAAGGTGGGGAGGAAGAATAATGACGACTGAACAACAAGCAGCACCACAAGCAGAAGCCGCAGAAGGCGAACTGAATTTCCTCGATCGTGCGATTTCAGCTACGACGCAAACACCAGCAGATACAACGAAAGAGTTGCTATCCGTGCTGACATCTCAAGTGCTAGAAGGCACTGTGACTTGGGATAAAAACCTGACTTTAACTATCGAGAAAGCGATTTCAGCACTGGATGTGAAAATCTCAGAGCAACTTTCTACGGTGATGAAAAATCAAGACTTCCAGAAATTAGAAGGTACTTGGTTAGGGCTTCAAAAGCTGGTTAAAAATAGCGAACTGGGCCCAGATCTTAAGATCAAATTGGCTGATTACACCAAAGATGAGCTACTAGAGCAGTTTGAAGATGCGCCAGCGATCGATCGTAGCCGCTTCTTCACTATGGTTTACCAAGAAGAATTTGGTACTGCGGGTGGCCAGCCTTACGGTGCACTTATTGGTGATTATGAGTTTGGATACGGCGACGAAGATGTTGCTCTACTTCGCTACATGGGCGAAGTCGCTGCTGCATCGCATTCTCCATTTGTTGCCGCAGCAAACGCTAGCATGTTTGATTTCGATTCTTTCGAAACCTTCTCAGAAGGTAAACCTGTTGCCGCTGGCTTTGATTCACCAGCATACGCAAGCTGGAATGCGTTCCGTGCAAGTGATGACTCTCGTTATGTTGCGCTAACGCTACCAAAAACAATTGCGCGCCTGCCTTACGGTCAAGCAACGGTAAAAGTAAGTTCTTTTGAGTTTGAAGAGCTTTCACAAGATGCCAACGGTAACGCAGTGCCAGAATCACAAGATGATTTCGTATGGAGTAATGCTGCGTACGAATACGGCCTACTTCTAACACAAGCTTACACGCAATTTGGTTGGTGTACGGCTATCCGTGGTGCAGACAATGGCGGTAAAGTTGAGAATCTATCTAACTTTACTTACTACACGCCAGCAGGTGATCTTGTTCAGCAATGTCCGTCAGAAGTAAACCTGACTGACGAGCGTGAAAAAGAGCTAAGTGATCTTGGTTTCCTACCTCTAGTTCACTACAAAAACACCAACTACGCCGTGTTCATGGGTGCACAAACCACTCATAAACCAAAGACTTACACTGATCCTGATGCAACTTCAAATGCTGCTATTTCAGCGCGCTTGCCTTACACAATGGCAAGTAGCCGTATCGCGCAATACTTGAAAGTAATGGGACGTGATCGTGTGGGTTCAAACCTAGATCCTGCCAACGTTGAGAAAGAGCTAAGCGATTGGATTCACCAATACGTGAACCCAAATGCGATCGGTAACGAAGCTAAATCAACACACCCTCTTGTTGAAGCTAAGGTTAGCGTTGAAGAGCAAGCTGGTCGTCCAGGTTGCTACTCTGCGGTGGCATACCTACGCCCTTGGCTACAAATGGAAGAGTTAACATCATCACTACGCATGGTTGCTAACATTCCAGGCTAAATAATATTACCGAGGGGAGGGTACTTCCCTCGGTTTGAGGTTTATATGACAACATCTAACCCAACATCATCCGCCAGCATCTTACAAGATGTAGGGCTTTGGCGAATGCTGTTAGACAATGCAAAACAGCAAAACCTAACGGGGTTTAAGGCTCTGTTAAGTAATGTGATTTGTCAGATAGATGGGTTATTGAGCGAACAACTCTCCGCAGTTATTCAAGATCCAGCATTTAAGCAGCTCGAATCGAGCTGGACCAATGTACAAAACCTGACTTGTCTGCCGGTTTCTACTCGTCGTGTCAAAATTAAACTTATCGATGTGAGTTGGCCTGAGCTTTCAGCAGACCTCAATCAGTCTTTTGATCTGTCACATAGTGCGCTTTACAAAAAAGTTTACGCAAATGAATTGAATACAGCTGGTGGACAGCCGTTTGGCCTGTTAGTCGCCGATCGTTTGATTCAGTTTGATTTAGATGAAGAAGCTAACTTTGACGATTTATATACCCTTCAGTTATTGGCTGAGTTAGGTGAGCGTTCATTATGCCCAGTTGCATTAGGTTTGAATCAATACTTTTTTGGTGATGATCCTGCACGTTTGATTCACGATCAGTCTAGGATCAAACGTATTTTGACCAGCTTGGATTTTCAGAGTTGGCAATTGCTACGCCAACGTGGTTCGAGCCGTTTTCTTAACATTGTCTTGCCTGAATATCGATTACGTTCGGCATATCAATCGTATCCAGCGGGCTTTGTTTTTAATGAAACGCCAAGTGAAAAAGCCGTGCTTTGGGGCAATGCGGCCTACTTGTTGGCAGCCAATGTTATTCGGGAATTTGATCGTATCAGTTGGTTTGGTTTTTTACGTGCTTATGACGAATCAGGGAACTACGGGGCCATTATCCATACGCCCGCGAATGACGCGTCAAATCGAGAGCCTTTATCGATAGATACACGGATAAACATTTACAGCGAACATGATAGCTTTTGGTCAGAGCAAGGTTTTGTGCCTATCACAAGCGTCTATTTAAGTGACCAAAAAGGCTTTTTTAGCAATCAATCGGTATGGCAACCAACGGATGAAACAAGCCGTGTCAACGGTATGCTGCAAACTAACTTGATGGCCTGTCGTTTTGCCCATTATATCAAAGCACAGATCCGCGATCGTATTGGTAGTTTTGATAGTGCTGCCACGTGTGAACGTGACTTAGAGCATTGGCTTCAGAATTACATCAGTGGTGTGGATTATGGTGATGAGTCCATTATGGCTCGATACCCATTAAAACAAGCGAGTGTGACATTTACGCAAGACAGTTTTGATACCACCAAATACCGTTGTCAAATCCATCTTCAGCCACAGTATCAATATGAAATGTTGGACACCCACATTGTTCTGCTGACGGATGTTTCAGCACGTAAGTTAGGGGAGGCAAACGAATGAGTTTGTTAACCAAAATGAAAGGCGAATGGCGAAATGATGTTGATAGTGTGCGCGATGCCATTATCGATAACTTGTCATCTCTATTGTCGTCACGTGCACCAATTTGGGAGACGCAGTGGATACCAACAGAGAGTCAGGAGTCTATTGCGACCTTTGGTATGGCGAATGCAATGCGTGCGCAAAATCGATCAAATAGCACTGTCGTTTTGCATGAAATAAAGCACTTAATTGAGGTATTTGAACCGCGTTTAAAACATCTTGATATCGAGTTAGATGAAGCGTCAATTGATACCAATAAGCTTAAATTTCGGATCGAAGGTACGGTTACCACAGATTTTGGTGAAGACATCGTTGTTTTTGATTCTAGTTTAGATTTTACCACCAGTAGTTTAGATGTAAGGAAGACCAACCTTGTCTGAGTCATTACTTAATTATTTTGAACAAGAGTTAGCCTTCATTCGCAAAGATGCTGGTGACTTTTCGCGTCGTCATCCTGGTGTTGCGAAAACTTTGGGTATCAATGGGGATGGCATTGACGACCCGCAAGTCACTCGTTTGATTGAAAGTTTTGCTTTCATGAATGCAAAGTTACAGCAGCGTTTGGACGATAATTATCCGCAATTGACCGATAGTTTGTTGCAGCTGCTCTTTCCGCATTTTACGCGTCCAATCCCTGCTTACAGCATTGTTAAGATGCAACCTCGTGAAGAAGTTGCGGCTAAGTATACCTTGCCAAAGGGTACTCAGTTGGGCATTAACGATAACGGGTCTGAAACCGCTATTTTTAGAACTTGCCAAGAGGTTGATCTTCATCCGATCGAATTGAAATCTGCGCTAGTTTCTATCGCGCCATTTGATATAGCTAAACCGCAAAGTGCCAAGCAGGCGAAAGCAATGTTGGAATTGGAAATAGAAACAACGGATCCAACCATACTCTTTTCGGACTTAACGTTAGACTCTTTGCCTATTTTCTTACGTGGTGAAACGGCATCAGTACTTCGCCTTTATGATTACCTGTTTGCAGGTACTAACCAAGTTTGTATTCGACTCGATGACACTTTTATTGAGCTTGGTGCTGACGCCTTATCACCGGTTGGTTTCGATGCTAGTGATTACGTGTTGCCATACAGCGTGCGTAGTTTTGGTGGATTTAAGCTACTGACTGAGTTCTTTATGTTCTCTGAACGCTTTCATGCCATGAAAGTGAATATGGGTGAGGCATTGTCAGCGGTGAAACAAAGCACAATGAAGATTGTGATTTTTATGGATGACATGCCAATTGAGTTGGCTCGTAGTCTTGGCTTAGAAAATTTCCACTTGTTCTGCACACCCGTTATCAATCTGCAATCGTTAGTTGCAGAGCCAATGAAAGTTGATTTTAGCCAAAGCCAATATCCGATTATTTTGGATGCTGGTGGGCAAGAACAACTTCAAGTGTTCTCTATCGATAATGTTTCAGATGTGACAGATCAAAATGTAAAAGCTGTTCCTTCGTTGTATGGCGAAAAGTTTCGTGGTGCTCAAACCGGTTTACGTTGGCAGCTCAAACAAGCATGGAATGCAGAAGGTCGTCAGTTAAATAGTTATTTACGCGTTGCAGATCTAGAGCATATCAGTGCTAGCGACAGCGCGCATACTTTGCTGATCAATGCCACTTGCTCAAATGGTGATCTATCGAGTCAATTATCCGTGAGCAGTGATATCCATTGCCATGATTCCATTTCACTGCCAGCAGATATCACCTTACTTCGCAGACCAAAGCCGCAAATCCGGATTAAAGCGCTCGTTCAAGATGCGTGGCCTTTATTAGCTCATTTGCATTTTAACTATCAAGCAATCTTTGGTGCTGATGATCCTGTTGCATCGCTTAAAGCCATGCTGAATTTGTATAACCACAATGAGAGTTCGCAAAACTCTGCGTACGTGGAAGCAATTGTAAAACTCACGCAGGAGCAAGTTGTCGCACCAATTCGAATTTCAGGTAAAAGCTGCTTTGCAAGTGGAACACGTATTTACATCACGCTAAATGGTAAGGGGCTTGGCGGTGGTGTTGAGCTGCTTTCACAATTACTTGACCACTTCTTCGCGTATTTTGCTGGCTTCAACAGCTTCACCCAAGTGGTTATTTTGCTTGAGGGTAGAGAAGGTGAACACCGCGTATTTCCAAGGAGGACAGGATGCAAAAACCTGCTCTAACCTTGTTGCAAGAGACGCCGTATGCCTTTGCGTTACCTCAGGCCGTTCAACTGATCAAACATCAAGCGGCGCAAATGGGTCAACGTCCATTTGTCCGTTTCTCATCGTGCATGTTACCCGCTTACCAGCAGTCAGATATTGTCGATGTTGTGTTGGAAGGTGCAAACCAATGGTTACTGACGTGCGACTTGCCATCACTGTCAGGTAGCCAAGGTGTGATGCCTCGCCATCTTTATATTGAGGCGTTGAAAGAAGAGTTTGAACAAGGAAATAGTGCCTTGGTTGATTTCTTCGATGGTTTTAGTAATCGCCATTACCGCCTTCATAGCCAGACAGAAATAAAGCATAACTTGGCACTTCAGGCAGAAGAAGAACATTTTAGTTGGAACCGTCACGATGTTGCTTTAAGCCAAATGCTCGCCAATTTAAGTGGTGATTTAGGCAACAATAGCGCGCTATCAAGCCGCCATTTGGTGCAATACAGCGGCGTCATGGGGTTGAAATTATCGTGTCTGGATACCTTACGCGAACTATTAACCGACTATTTCGAGTATGAATTTGAAGTGTGTTATGGCGAGGTTGAGCACCAAGCATTACTGCCTTGCTGTGTCACTAAGTTGGGTAAGTCTGGACAAAATAACCAGCTGGGATTTGATGCGCTAGTTGGAAAGAGTGCCGTGACAGCTTTTCAACACTTGGTCGTCACTGTGTTACCTAACAATAAAGAATTTACCCAGATCAGAAATGACGAACACTTGGTTGATGCGATTGATGGGTTTATCCGCCATTACATGGGGGCGGATATTAAGTTGAAGTTAATGATGAAAGTGTGTGGACGTTTTCTGCCTGGGTTACAGCTATCCAGCAAGGAAAATACCGACATTCGACTCGCGCAGTCGACATGGTTAGCGCCAAAACAATTAAAACAACATTACGTGGTAATGCCACTTAAACAGAACAGGAACACAGCATGATCAACGTTGAATTACAAAGTTTGGTCAAACGATTAACCCCGCCATTAAAAAGTGCGCTTGAAATGGCGGCGGGTGATTGTATGGCAAGGACACACTTTAGTATTGAGTCTGAGCATTGGTTTTATCAATTACTGAATGATGCAGATAGTGGTTGGAAAGCGTTATTGCAACACAGCAATATTGACAATCAACAGATCATTCAAGGTTTAACACATTACTTTAATGGCTTATCGCGTGGTAATGATAGTGCTCCTTCGTTATCGCCATCCTTAGTTGAATTACTCAAAGACTGCTGGTTGTTAGCTTCGTTGAATCATAGTAATGCCACGATTAATGGTTATCACGTTCTGATGGTGCTTAAACAACGTATTGATCAGGGTGGTTACAATGGTGAATTAGCGTCATGGTTAAATACGGTATCAATGGAATCATTGAAGCAGCATGCAGCAACGAAAAGTGCCGTGTCCGCTCATTCATCACAAGCGGTGCCTTTGCAAGAACACACGGGTGAAGTCAGCACTGCTGCATTAGATAAATACACCCATAACCTTACAGAAGCGGCACGTAGCGGTAAGCTTGATCCTATTTCTGGTCGTAACCCCGAAATACGTAAATCGATTGATATTCTTTGTCGTCGTCGCCAGAACAGCCCAATTCTTGTCGGTGATCCTGGAGTGGGTAAAACCGCAATTGTTGAAGGGTTAGCACAGCAAATTGTTGACGGTAACGTACCGCCATCCTTAGCGGATGTTGAGTTGCGTACGCTTGATTTGTCGTTACTTCAAGCGGGCGCAAGCATTAAGGGTGAGTTTGAAAATCGCCTGAAAGATGTATTGGCAGAAGTGAAGCAATCACCGCGTCCAATTATCGTCTTCATTGATGAAGCACACACCTTAATTGGTGCTGGTGGCGCGGCGGGTCAAAATGACGCGGCTAACTTACTAAAGCCAGCGCTTGCACGAGGTGAGTTCAGAACTATTGCGGCGACGACCTGGGCTGAATACAAACAGTACTTTGAAACGGATGCAGCATTGACGCGCCGCTTCCAACTGGTTGCGGTGGGTGAACCAAATGAAAAAGATGCGATTCAAATGCTACGTGGGGTTGCGAAAGGTCTGCAAAAACACCATAGCGTGACCATCTTAGAAGAAGCGCTTGAAGCGGCAGTTACTTTGTCAGTTCGCTTCCTTCCTGAACGTCAACTCCCAGATAAAGCGATCAGCCTGCTTGATACTGCTTGTTCACGTATTGGTTTGAGCCAAAGTGCGTTGCCGCAGCAGTTGGATAACCTAGCTGAGCAAATTCGTTATGCGAAAAACGAGAAAGCATCGTTTGAACATGAGCACGCGATGTTAGCAAATGGTGCTGATAAGCTGGTTGCGATTGAAGCAACGATGACAGAATTAGAAGCTGAGTATGCAGAGCTTGACGCACGTTGGAGTACAGAAAAAAATCTAGTTAACCAGATCGTAGCGCTTCAAGATGTTATCTCCGAGCGTTTCCGTGCGGGTGAAGCGATTGCCAATAGCCAAGATCAGCAAACCTTAGCGGCACTGATGGCGGAATTGAGTGAGTTGCAAGGCGAAGCTCCGTTGGTTATTCCGCAAGTAGACAAACAAACTATCGCAGAAGTGATTGCATTGTGGACAGGGATCCCTGTTGGCAACATGGTCAAAGATGAAGTCGCGCGTTTACTGAATATTGAAGCTGAAATTGGTAAGCGTGTCATCGGTCAGAAAGCACCGATTGAAGAGATCTCTAAAGCCATTCGTATGTCACGTGCGGGGTTGACTGATCCTCGTAAACCTATTGGCGTATTCCTAATGTGTGGCCCAAGTGGTGTAGGTAAAACAGAAACGGCGCTTGCACTGACAGATTTACTATATGGTGGTGAGAAAAATATCACGACCATCAACATGACTGAATTTAAAGAAGAGCACAAAATCTCTATGTTGCTCGGCTCACCTGCGGGTTATGTTGGTTATGGAAAAGGCGGAGTATTAACGGAAGCTGTTCGTAAGAATCCTTACTCAGTCTTGCTACTTGATGAGATGGAAAAAGCGCATCCGGGTGTGCATGACTTGTTCTATCAAATCTTTGATAAAGGCTCGATCTCTGACAGTGAAGGGCGCGATATCGATTTCAAGAACACCATTATCATCATGACTTCCAATGCCGCTGATAGCGCGGTTGTGGATGCTTGTGTTGATGCACGTCCGGGCGTTCCTGAACTTACCGAGAGTATTTTCCCTGCGTTGCAAAATCACTTCAAACCGGCTTTCTTAGGTCGTACAACGGTTGTTCCTTATTTCCCATTAAATAATGAGGAAATGGCGAAAATTGCTCGTTTGTCACTGGGGCGAATCGAAAAACGCGTACGCAGTCATTACGGTGCAAGCTTTACTTATAGTGAAGCGTTAATCGAACACTTAATTGCACAAAATCACTCACCTGAAACAGGGGCACGAGCGATTGAACAAATAATTAACCGTACCTTAATGCCAGAACTTGCGTCGCAATGCATTGTTCGTTTGAGTGAAGGTTTAAATATAGAAAATGTCGAAGTTACTATTGAAGCTGGTGCTGTAAGTATCGTTATTGAATAGTGTTTCTTAGTGTAAAACATAATGGAGTATATTAATTATGCCTGAGTTAGATATTGGCAAGCAGTTAAAGGCGGGCAAAGCCGATCCTATTATCGACCTTGCACTAGGTAGCGGAAAATTCACTGAATTAAACGCGCTGATAGATAAGCATGTAATTGATAAAGTTGAGCAAAAAGCCATTATTCAGGAAACAAAGCAAAAGTTTTCTGCCAACTTTAGCCGAGTTGCTGCGCAAAAATTACAAGCATTTGCATCACCAAAAATGTCTGATTCAGATAGCTTTATCAGCCATGAGCGCTACAAGCGTGGTACATACGGTGGTGGCGATTACCTTGATAATTCGGCACATGCATACGAGTCTGCAACCAGCGGTCGCTTTTATAAAGCCCGTCGTAAAATTGTTGACTTGGTACGTGTGCAAAAGAAAAGCCCAGTTAAATTCATCAAGCTACCATTTACTCTGATTCCTGGTGGTGAGATTGCGGTTAAATATACCTTTAAAGGAATTGAAGCTGTAACTAAGGCGATGGGTACTGCGCGTAAAGCACGCAAACGCCAAAAGTACGATGCGGCAAACTTAGACAGTTTAAGTGAAAACTTGGGTGAAAAAGAGGCTCTAAGAAAAATTGCCAAATGGCACGCTAAAGATATTTCAGATCTTGGGCAAAAATTACAGCGTAATTTAGCCAAATTAAAACAAGCAGCAGTATTACTGGATAATCGTCAGGTTGTACTTGAGCGCTTAATTGAAAGTACGTTCAGTATTGATGGTCTTCATCATGATGAATTTCAAGAAAGCATGAAAATCAAGAAGGCACGCAACGATGTTGCCATGAGCTATCACGAAGTGAAGCATTATATAAATAAGATCCAGCAGATGTGTTTTGTCATGCAAGCAACCTCTGTGGATGTTACGGCGCATATTACTTGCTTTGATGCTTATTTAGATGAAACCAAAGAATTGGTTGACTGGTCTTTTAACCATTAATCAGACAGGCACCAAAGCTATATCACTTAAGGTTCATTTCATCCCATGAAATATTAAAAATGGGGCGTATTGAGTAGAGGGTAATACTGAATATGCCCCGGATGAACTTAAGTATTTATCAACGAATAAATTGTGAGTTGAATTATGTTTGGCCGAAAAAAAAGTTACGACTTAGAAGCTGCTAGAAATAGAAACGACATTTTAGAAAATGCAGGGATTGCAGGTGTAGGTACAGCCGGGACTTACACGCCATTAGGTAAGAAAAGTGGGGCTAAAGTAACGGCACGTCAAAAAAAACTACCTAAGCAACAAGGTTTTACTAAGCAAAAAGCGATTGATGAAGCCAAAATTTATGGCGAAGTCGTTAATGAGATGCGCGGCGATATCCTAGGTTTTGCTGGGGATTGGGCTAGCGCAACGAAAGACATTGTTGGCGCGGCGAAAGGTGAAGGCTTATACACTACCGGCAGTGGGATCGAGTTTGGTAGTGCTGGCGACATCATTGGCACAGTAAAACTTGGCTACGATATTCTGTCAGAGATCTATGAGTGGTCGGGTAAGCGTGATGCTAGAAAGCTGGAAGCTAACCCAATTTTATCGCCAATGGATGCGAATTCGTACCAAAACACCAAAACAGCCGCTTACTTTAAAAAGCGTTGTGCGAAGAAAATTGGTGGTGCGGCCGTTTCATTTACAGGTGGTGTGCTATCTGGCGTAACACATGTGAATGCGTTAGGGGCTGCGCGTCATGGCCGTTCAGACGCTAAAACCATTGCTCACTTAGTGCGTCTAAACGAGTCACTGAGCCAATTTAAAGGCAAAGGGTTAGCATTAGAATATAAGCTCTGTGAACTTATTATCGACTGTAAAAAGCTGAAGCTTGAATCGCAAACTGCGGCACTAGCAACTGATTGTATCCCAGGAAATGTGGTTACAGGTGCTGCGACTGCTGCCGCTGGCTTTATTCATGGTCAATCATTGGCATATCGCCTGAGTAAGCTTGCTCCTGCGATTGATAAAGTGGCAAAGATTCTTCACTACCGTGCATTCCATGAAATGAACGTCGACTACGGTCTGGCAAACATGTTTGGTGAAGAAGCGTTACCACTGGAATATGACGAAGAAACCCCAGCATTAAATATGGTGCGCGAGCTGTTTGCACAAGCAGCAAAAATCGAAAAAGAACGCGTAATTGTCAATATCAAAGGGCACAAATTGAAAGTCGGCGGTGAACATTACCGTGCGGATAAATTAATGCGTGAACCTGCGGGCTGGCTAACCATTGTCGATAAGCTAACCCTTATTTGATTATTAAGAGTGGCTAATGAATTTGATTAGCCACCAAGTTTTAGATTGAGATATTGAGTTTTAAATGAGTGTATTTAGCCGTAGTCAGCAAACATGGATTCGTGAATTCTTAAAAATTGCTGTCGTACATGGTGGTGAAAAGTCGCAGCCTGAGAATTTCATTTACGAAAACCTAAGCCCACGATCAACCAAAACGTACCAACCTGTCGCCTGTGATATTGCAGATGCACTATGTGAATCAGGTTTTAAGCACGTTTGTGTGTTGCCCGAAAACATAGATTTACCACAACGATTAAAAGAACTGAATATTGATCTAGTCGTGACTAATAGTGGTGGTTTGCAAGGCTTTGACTCGATGTGTCACTTACCATCGATGTTAGAAATGCTGGGCGTACCTTATGTAGGTCACTCACCGATGACTGCGGGTGTTTTAGATAATAAACACCTGTTCAAGCACGAAATTAACGCCGCAGGTATTCCAACTGCACCTTTTATTACTGTTGCGCTTGGGGAAGATATTCACTCTATCGCAAATCAGCAAAAGTTAGACAGTATGGAAGCGGAATTTGGTTCGACATTTGTGGTTAAGCCTGTTTCTGGCCGTGCATCTGTTCATGTTTATCCTGTATTTGAACGTGACCAACTTAAACAGAAGATTGAACAAGTCCAAGCCGCAACCAATAACACTGTGATGGTTGAACCTTTTTTGTCTGGTCGTGAGTTTGTAGTGGCTGTTGCTGGGCCTGTGGTATTTAAAAATGATGAGCTAAGTAAGCGTGATGAGCCGCTTGCGTTCTCGATCACAGAGCGTGTCTTGTTAGAAGATGAGCCTATTTTTACCTCTATGGATGTTAAACCGATCACAGATGATCGTTTATTGAAAGTTGACGATCCTGAGCTGCGTAAACAATTGGCCGACTTGGGGATCAAAATCTTCAAACAACTTGGTCTACATACTTTGGTGCGTGTTGATTTACGCATGGATAGCCAGGGAAAGCTGTATGTTCTTGAGACTAACCCTAAGCCGGATCTAAAGCGTCCTGAAGGCAATAAGCTGAGTATTGTTTGTCACGATATTAAAAGTGAGGGCATGAGCTACCATGACTTGATTCAATCCATGGTATTTAATCGCTTAGTCTATCTAAACAATACTCGCCCGGGAGCATTATCACATTGCTTCAACGATAAATTTGCAAGCTTAGAGAGCGCTTAGGTTTAGTTGTGGGAACAGTTAAATATAACCTTCGGCTCACCTTTGGCACAGCAATAGTGACAATGTCACTATTGCTAGTGCTGATCGTAGGGTATGCCCAAGCGCTGAAAAGCTATCGTCAATTATCTATAGATGCGGTGATGGCGCAAACAGAAGCGACCCGTCTTGGTATTGAACAGGTGCTGAAATCTGGCGTGCCCTTATCAGACATTGCGGGTTTGAATTTAGTCCTTCAGCCAATTGTGAAATCAGATACGTCAGTGACAGGCTTAACCTTGTTAGCGGGTAGCCAAACGCTGTATCAAACAGGTGAGCAAGATGATGAAGGTAATTCAATAACCATAGCGCTAAATAATAAATTTTCACAAATAGGGACATTGAAAGTTTATTTAAGCCAGCAAAAAGTGAAAGAGAAGGTAACCAGTACCTTTCAGCCAATGATGTGGTTGATCCTTATCTTGTTGCTTATTTTCATTGGTAGCGTGTTGCGTAGTCGTAAACGAGCGGTGTATTTAACCAGTTTCACCGTGGTGTTCTTTGCCATGACTGTTTGCGTAATGATGCTGGTGGGCAGCTTATACCGTGATGGTCTACACAGTAAGGCGGTATCACTGGCAGATATCGTGAGTTACCGCTTATCACCTGTGCTTGAGTACAACATTGGTCGTGACATGTTAACGGGTGTCGATAGCATGCTGGATCATTTCCGCTTAGCCAACCCTGAGCTTGCCAGCATTTCGGTATATAAACGAGCTGAACTTGTGGCGAACAGTGTTGATGAACATGCCATGGGGCAAATGATTGTTAACAGTGGTGGGCTTCAGTATTCCTTACCAACCGCGGGTGATGGTGAGGTTCGCCTATCGTATCAAGCTGAAATGGTGGTAGGGCAACTTGCACAAGTGCTTAAAAACTTTGCGATCCTATTTTTTGCTTGTGGTCTTGTCTGTTTTGCCTTCATTCGCTTATTGAGCGGTGAGTTAAATCAATCATCTAAAGACCAAGTCTTAGAACGCCTAAAACCGCTGTTTTTAGGTGCGGTATTGATGGAAGCTTTGATGGCGCCAATATTGCCACAATTTCTTACCTCAGTAGCTGAAGCTAATGGTTTAGGGGCGGGGGCCTCTTCACTATTTTTTGCGCTTTATTTCTTGGGGTTTGCGCTTACCTTGTTACCAGCTGCACGATTGATTGAAGCGTACGACATTCGTCAGGTACTTTTCTTTGGCATTGTACTGTCAACATTCGGCTGTGCCTTATTGGGATTTAGCGAGTCAGGCGAAATGTTCAAAGTTATTGCTGCACGCTTTATTTCAGGCATCGGGCAAGCTTTGATCTTTATTTCGGTGCAAGGCTATATTCTGCGCTTTAGTGACAAACGTAATAAAACGCAAGCCGCGGGTATCATAGTGTTCTGCTTTAACGCGGGCTTTATTTCTGGTGCGGCAATTGGCGCATTACTCGCGAGCTACTTTGGTGATATGGGGATCTTCACTATATCTGCTGCGATTGGCACTGTGATGTGTCTGTTTAGTCTGATCTTACCCTCCATGCAAGCAACTGAGAGTACATCGGGCAACCTTATCAGCAATATCAACGCGATGGCCGTTGATGCATGGCGATTAATTAAAGTACCAGCGTTTATTCGCACCATGGTATTGGTGGGGATTCCGACCAAAGCGGCGTTAACCGGTGTTGTGTCGTTTGCTGTTCCGTTGATCTTGGCGGAGAAAGGGATCAGCAAAGAAAGTATTGGTCAGGTGCTTATGACTTATGCTGCGATTGTATTGTTGGTGAGTTACAAAGTTGGCCCTTGGGTTGATAAGTATGGCAGCAGTAAAGCCGCGTTAACTTTGGGTAACTTTTTAGCTGGTATTGCCTTAGTGACACTGGCTGTTGCTTTCAGCATGGAATCCGACTTACTTATCGTTGTGTTAACCACAGTGGCGATGCTCTTTATGGGCGCTTCGCATGGTTTGATCAATGCACCTGTAGTTACGCATGTTGTAAATGCCACGGCTCAACAACAAGGCTCAGATTCTTCAGTTGCTGCGACTTACCGTTTCTTAGAACGTCTTGGTCACGTATCGGGCGCCATCATTATTGGCCAGTTGTTGTTTTGGTTCTCTATCGAGCAAGCTTTGCTGATTGTCGCTTGTTTCTTCGCTATTGCCGCTATCTCTTTTATGGCCTTTGATCGCCAACAACAGCAGGAGGCCAAATAATGAAGCGCTTGATGATAGAACGTCTTATGACGTTTGTGATGAGCAGTTGCTTGATGTTGATTTCATTTCTCGCTCATGCGAATTGGCCTGAGTGGCTGGGGGACGATTTACAACCTACAGCGTCGAGCCATTGGAAAGCGGAGGTAACGGAAGACAGCGTACTGTACTCAGCAAAACAAGCACTACCACGAGTGTTAGTGATTGTGTCTCGCAAAGCGACATCGTATGACGTTGCATTAAAAACCTTGTTAAGCGAATACAGTCGCGAACTCCCGCAAGCACAATGGGTAGTAAGAAAATTGCCATCAACACAGGTGGAATTAACGACTTTGTTGAAGCAGGCAGAAAGTAAAGTCAATCTCATATACACATTAGGCTCTAAAGCGACTGTCGAAGTGCGAAACGTTTATGCAGGAGGGAAATTACCTGTTATTTCTGTGAACGCAAAAGATCCTGTGCAGTTAGGGCTGATTGAACATTACAGTGGTTCGGGTGATAACTTTGCTTTTACCTCGCTTAATCTACCTGCTGATGTGGTGTTGAACTTTATGCAGCGCTTTAAGCCAACGCTAAAAAGTATAGGTATTTTGTATGCCAACACTAACCGCAGTGCATACCTCACGCAGTTTTTACCGCTAAAGAGAGTGGCAGAGCAAGCGGGCATCAAGATTGTGCCTATTGCAGTAGACGAAACTATGGCGGATTTAAAGCTAGATGCCGCAATGAGTCGGGGTATTCAGCAACTGCAAGCAGATGACCCTCAATTAGCACACTCAGTGCTGTGGCTCACGGGTAGCTCAAGCTTGTTGTCTCGTGTCGATGAAATTAACCAGTATTCAAAAAAGTTAGCCTTGATCTCGGCAGTGCCTGATGTGGTTAACCAAACCGAACACAGCGCGTTAATGTCGTTTGGTGTGAGTTTTGTGAACAATGCTCACCAAGCTGCGATATATGGCTTGCAAGTGATTAAAGGTGAAATAGACGTTGGTCAGCTTCCTGTGGGAGTGATTTCACCACCAGATATTGCAATTAGCTTTCAGCAAGCAAAACGGATCAATCAACAAGTGCCTTTCGTTTTAATGGAGATGGCAAGTGATGTTTATGGTGTCAATGGCACAGTTATCCGCCTCGATGGTAAACCGGTGAAGGAGCGTTAATGAAGTTGTTTGCATCTTTTCGAGTGCCCCAAATGGCGTTGTTTGCGGTAATGCTCAGCAGTGTGTTCTCGACGAGCGTTGCACAAGCAGAGTCTCGTCCTGAACGCTTGTTATTAGCCACACAAGAATGGCGCCCTTATCAATATCAAGAACGTGGAGTAATGAAAGGGCCAGGGATCACTCAGCTTAAATGTGCAATGAAAGTGCTGAAACAGCCTTACCAAATCACGATGACAGACTGGGATCGTGCGCAAATTTTAATTGAAGTGGGTGAGCAGCATGGCTTTTTCCTCGCATCAAAAAATGGCATTCGCGATAAATACGCTGATTACTCTTCACCGGTAATGCAGCAAACATGGAGTTGGTTCAGTTTGTCAGACTCGATTGATACCGAAGATCCCATGTTTAAAAAAGAAGTGATGGTGACAGCGCTGTTTGGGTCAAACAAATGGTTTTGGTTACAAAGCCAGGGCTACCGAGTGGAAAAAAAACCGCGTCGGCCTACAGCGTTAGTGGAACTATTGCTTTCAGGCGAAGTGGGTGCCGTGCTTGCCAATGATTTTGTAATGGAATCGGCTATCAAAAAATTGGGTGTAAGCCACCGAGCAATTACAACAACAAAAGTGAATGACAAACCATTAGGGGTCTACTTCTCGAAGAAATTCACGAAGCAGTATCCTCGTTTTATTAAAGAGTTCAACCAAGCTGTTCAGCAGTGTAAGGAGGGGTAGCATGCCGTTATCACTAAGAATTATCAGTTCTCCAGATGGGGAGCCTATTACTGCATGGGCGCATAATTTTCCTGATGAAGGAGGCAGTATTGGTCGCGCATTTGGTTCGACCATGCAGCTTTCTGATGCATCCCGTGAAATTTCAGGTACGCATGCATTGATTAGCCGTAGTAGCCGTGGCTATCAAATAATGGATGTCAGCACGAATGGCTTATTTATCAATGGTAGCCATGAGCCTCTTGGGCGAAATAACCAATCGACGCTTAGTGACGGTGATGTTCTGAACTTAGGTAAATACAGAGTGATGGTTTCTTGCTTTATTCCTGAAAAGGCACAAGCAAAACAATCGCAATCTATCGACGAACCGCTATTAAATGGTTGGGAGGATGATCCTTTTGGCGTTGAGTTACCTTCTGTTAAAACGCATTTAGAAGCTGTACCAGATGAAGCGAATCGATTTGAGCAAGTGCTGTCATTCACTGCAGCATCACAAGATAGCGTCATTGAAGACCCATTTTTAACGAAAGAACCTGAAGTTGTTTTAGATAGCACGCTACAAACCACCAGTGTGTTTCAAGATGATGGCTTTGATGATGATCCTTTTGTGGATGATAGCATGAGCCAGCTAACGTCTATTCCTCGCGAACAGCAGCGAGGTACTTTGCAAGAACGTCAACAGGTAGGCACAAGTGTTAGTTCGCCATCAATGCTTGATCCGCAGCAGCTCATGATATTTCAAGCTAAGCAGCAAGAACTCATGATGCAGGCTGCAGAAATGGCGCTTGAGCGTTTATTGACAGATATAGCACCAGCGTCTTTGGAGGGATTATTTGATGACTTAGTGCCTAAGCGCTTTTGGGGCAAGAAGTCAGATTATTGGTCAATGTATCAGCGTTATTACGCGCGTCAGCAAGATAACAACGAATGGCAAATGAAGTTCAAAGCCTACTTTGCTGAAAGTCTACGCATTAAACAAACATTTGGAGATAAGTAAATGAAGCGCACTCTTTTTATTGTCTCTGCATTGTTAATGCTAAATGGTTGCAGTAGCTGGATGTTTTGGAAAGACGATAGTCCAGCGCTAGTGATCGCACATGTAACCGCGGCTAATAACATCAACCCGAATATTGACGGCCTTGCGTCACCACTTGAGGTAAGAATCTATCAACTTGCGGATAGTGAAGCATTTAAACAAGCCAGTTTCTTAGACATATATAACGATGACCAAGGTGCGCTAAAGGCCGATCTACTCTCCAAACGTCAGCTGGGAAGCGTACTACCAAACGGTAAGCTTACGGTGGAAATCCCACAAATGAGTGAAGTGAAATATATAGGTGTGGTAGCAGCATTTGCGAATTATCGAGAAGCAAAAAATAAAGTCATTATGACCATCGAACCTGATTCAAAAATAGAAGTAAACGTAATGATCGACGGTATTAACGTGAGTGTTACGGATCTAGAGGACAAATAATGGATAAGAATAAAGTCGTTTGGTCTGAAGGGATGTTTTTAAGTCCCCAGCATTTTCAGCAACAAGAACGTTATTTAGAAGGTTTTACGAAAGATTATTGTGGGTTGATGAATCCATCTCGTTATGGCCTTGCGGATTTTAACCTTGATCACTCAATGACTAACATAGGTAAAGTCGGCATCAAGAATGCGAGAGGAATATTCCCAGATGGTACACCGTTTGATATTCGTAATGGTTTAGCACTTGATATACCAGCGGGCACTATCGATAAGATTGTCTATCTTGCTATGCCAATCTATCGCTCTGGTGTGGTTAATGTAGGTGAAAAAAGTGATCGTAATCGCCGTTACCACCGTGTTGATCATAATGTGTTTGATACTAGCCGTGGCAATAACGAAGCGTTACAGCTTGAGTTAGCTGAATTAAACATAGTGCTGAAACTTGAAGGTGAAGATCTTCAAGATTACACCTTGATCCCAATTGCGCATGTTTCTGAGCATAAATCAGATGGTGAAATTGAATTAAATCAGGCGTTTATTCCTGCCGCTTTGTATTTCACCGTATCGAATTACCTCAAAGAAGGGGTGAGTGAACTGTACGCACAGATGCAGTATCGTGCGCGATCTATTTCACAGCGTCTCAAAGTGGAATCAGCGAGTAAAAGTCACCAAGCCTTAATGCGCGATTATCTATGGTTGCAGTCGCTAGGGCGTTGGCTCCCTATGGTGAAATATTGGTTAGATGTTGGTACAACGTCACCACAAGATGTGTATCTGCAGTGCCTGCAAATTGCGGGTGAGATGCAAGGGCTAAACGGCGATATGCCGCAAGAATACCAAGGTTGGAATACCCGTAAGCTATATGCGTTATTTTCTACCTTGTTTGTTGATATGCGTATTTTACTTCGTGAGGTACAGCTCGATAACGTCACGACCCTAACATGGGATTCAAGCCTGTTCTTGAAGCGCCGTTTGTTACGCACTTTGGTTCAAGATCGTGGATTATACAATGCGGGGCGCTTTATTTTAGTGGTGTCTTCATCATTAGGTTCGGTTCAACTGAGCGAGCAATTCCCGTTAGCAGTTAAATTAGCCGGTAACAGTGCGATTGCTGATTTGGTAAGAAACTCATTATCTGGTGTGCCTCTACGTACCTTACCGATAGCTCCCTCTGAGCTGAAATTGCGAACTGATGCCGCCTATTTCGAATTGGATACGCAATCAGAGCTATGGCATGAGTTGGTGCAAAAGGATGAGCCGATTGCATTGCACGTCGACAGCCGTATTGGTGATGTTGATATTGAATTTTACGTAATTCGCTAATGGTATCGCTATGACATCGTTATTTAATGAACAAGAAACAATTTCGATACGTCGAGCCGAGTTTAAACCGGGTGTTGCTCAACCAACGGCGACTCAGTCACTTGATTTATCTGGTACTGAGAAAGTTATTGATAATTTGGCCATTTATGAAAACCCATTGTTGAACGCGTGCAGTGAATTATTAGGGCTATTGGTCAGCTTACCAAGAATGTCGTCACCGCTCGATATTGATGCATTTCGCCAACAATTGCTGGATGCGATTGATGATTTTAAACGACGAGGGCTGTTTTTAGATTATCACCCAAGCGTGATTGAAAAAGGCTGTTTTGTATTGTGTGCAGCTTTCGATGAAATGATCCAATACACCGCCTGGGGAGAGCAGATTCGCTGGGAGAATCACTCGGTGCTCAGTAAGGTTTTTAACCAACGTAATGGCGGTGAAGTCTTCTTCCAATTGCTCGATCAGGCGCGTCGTCAACCGTCAAAGTTGGTTGATTTTCTTGAGCTGCAATACGTGTTGATGATGCTGGGCTTTCTTGGCAAATATCGCCATGCCGATCGACGAAAGATCAATGAATTAAAGTCTGAGCTATATATGACGATTCGCCATTTTCGTGAAGAATCGGCGATGCGAGTGCCTGTAACGCCTGAGCTGCCAGTAAAGAAAACGCCTTGGCAGTTTTTAAGTGCACCTAAGCTGATGGCACTCGCCACACTGGTTGTTGTGGGATCATTCATTTTTTCTGAATTTTGGTATGACAGCCGAAGCCAATCAACGATTGCGGCATTCACAACATTACAAATGGATGGCTTTTCCAATTCCTCGCAAGATGAAGACTTAGTTTATGTGAGTACCGCTGCAGACATTGGCCTTGTTGAACCGGAAGCTGCGGAGCCAGTTGCCGTAAAACCAGAAGCCAAACCGGCAGAATGGGAAGTGTTACTGGCAACATTTTCGGTCGAGTCTAATGCCAAACGACTTGCTCAAGACATGCAAGGTACAGGTTATAGCGTGCAAATACGTGAATTGGACAACATGGTTGAGTTGGTCGTACCTAAGCAGGTTGATTTAACCAAAGCTAAGCAATTGAAAAACGAGTTAAATGCGCGATTTGGCTTGAATGCAATTATTCGCCGTAGCAAACAGAGTTAGCAATAATGAAAAAATTAAACCTGAATAAGCCATGGCTGGCTATAACTCTTGCCTTACTGCTTGGCATGCTGGCGACTGCCATCTGGATGCCGAGTGCGACTGATGATGCTTTTCCTTTTCGTACTCTAATGTTGTGGAGCGGGGGGCTATTAAGTGCGCTTAGTGGTTTTGCGTGTTACTGGTATCGTGACCAATCAAAGGAAGCCAAACAAGAGCATGAGGTCGAAGTCTTGTATAAGCAAGATGTGAAAACCATTAATCAAATGTTCATTGAGGCAATCAAACAGCTTAAAGGGCAACGAGTCAACAAGCTGCAAAATATGTACGAGCTGCCGTGGTACGTGCTTATTGGCGGCGAAAAAGATGCGAAAAGTAGCTTATTACAACAAAATAACCTAGAGCCTGTGCTGCATCGTACTTTAGATGAAAGTGATACCGAGCAGTATTTACGTTTTTGGAGTAACGATCACCTAGTTGTTGTCGAGGTCGGTCACCGCTTGTTTGATGATTCAGGTATTGATGATCGTCTATGGCGCGTGTTTGCCCAGCAACTTTCTAAGTACCGCCCGCGCCAAGCTGTTAACGGCATTATTACGGCGATTGGTTGTGACCGTTTACTACAAGGTGATAAGAAAGCACGCCTAACGTTAAGCTCAAATTTGCAAGAGTCTATTTTGGCTTTAGGTGAGCACACTGGATTATCGCTGCCTGTGTATACCGTCTTTACTAAGTCAGATTCTATTGCTGATTTTGTGGATTTCTTTACCAGTTATTCGGGATGTGATCTTGATAACCCATTTGGTGTCACGCTTCCATTTAACGAAAATAATCGGTTTGATCCGCGTGATTTAAAGAAAGAATGCGATGCGATTTTAGCTAATTTAGCCCAGCAGCAGTTTCAGTTATTACGAGAGTCTCGCGAAGAAGAGTCTAAATCTGTTATCGCTTTGCCATACCAGTTACGTGTGTTCTTTGAGCGAGCCAATGAGCTGTTAACTTATATTGGCCGTGAAAATCGGGTACGTCAATCTGTGTGGTTGCGTGGCATGTACTTGCTGACGACCGGGCAGAAGGAGATCAGTTTTGATCTGTTAACTCAACTCGTGGCGGACAAAACAGCGTTTAATGCTGAGGGTATTAAACATCAACAACAAGGACGAAAAAGCCTTTTCGCGACGCGTATTTTTAGCCATGTGATCTTACCTGAATCTAAGATTGTTGGTGTGAACGAGCGTCGACATTATGGTTACTTAGCATTACGCAGCCTTATGGTGATGTGTGTTGTTTCTGGGATTGTCTTTTTGGGCTTACAGCTTCGCGATAACTGGAGTGCAGATGAAGCTTTCCGCGAAAAAGCCATTACTCAATTGAGTTTATACCGAAGTGATATCGATCGCTTACGTGATGGTTTCACCGGCCTTGAAGAAGTAACGCCAGTATTAAATGAGCTGCGTTTGGTGGCTCAAGAAGGCAATCAACCATTATCTTGGTATGACAAAGTTAGCTTTAAACAAACACAAACGGCTGAAGATATTTATCAAAGCTATCAAAAGCAGCTTCAAGTTTTTTTGTTGCCTCAACTAGAAGAAATCTTGAGTAGTGAGCTATATGTTTACGTTAACTTAGGCAACCCAAGTAAGGTCTTTGAGCTGTTACGTTACTATCAGATGCTATTTGATAAACAACGTTTAGATCAAAGTGAAATGATCAATTACCTTGTTGATACCTTAAACGATCAAGGGGATATCTCAGCCAGTAACATTAATAACCTTAGTCAGTTAATGGTCGACCTGTTTTCTAGTGATTATCAAAATGTATTGAAATCCAATGATGAATTGGTGTCGGTTGCAGTGCAAAATTTAGAAGGCCTTTCACCTGAGCGCTTGATTTACGCCCGTGTGAAATCTATGCCTGAATACCGTAATCGCGTGGATATTCGTCGACAATTAGGTGATAAGTTTGACGCATTATTCCAATTTAAAGATGACTTCCATGGTTACCTATTGCCCGAGCTATTTACTCGTCAAGGCCATAGCAAAATTGATTTAACAGTTAAATCTGCGCTACTGAAAAAGCAATATGATGAATTTAAAAGTATCCAAGGTGATATGTCAGGTGCATCGGTTGCTGAGTTGTCTGAGCTGAGTAAAAAAATCCAGCGTTTGTATTATGCGGATTATGTTTATCAGTGGAAAGAGTTGGTTAAGAACATTGAAGTGAAAGATTTCACCAGTGTTTATGATCTTGCGAGTGCCATTAAAATTGCTCGAGAACCAGCGAATAGCCCATTAATTGATGTATTAGATGCGGTGATTGTGAATACCACACTAGCGGCAAAAAATGACACTGATACTCGCGCAAATGCAAAAGCCGCAAACCAGTTGGGTTTGAAAAAGCTGGGTAAGCAGCTAAGAAAAGTCGACAAAATTAATCGTGTTGCTGGGGATGACTTAGTTCGTTTACAACCATCATTTGTGGTTAACGAAGCTTTTAGTCGTTATGCCTCTTTCATGGCTATTCAAGGAAAAAGTAAGAGCGCGCCAATTGATGAACTCATGCTTGAGCTTGATAACCTTAATACTTACTTTGATGCAGCACTAACCAGTAGTGAACCACAACGTGCGTTATATACCAATGCAAAAGCGCATGCTGCTGGGAGCCAAGATGCGTTGGTGAATTTCCGTCGTCAATCGAGTAAAGCGCCGGGACAAGTCGCGGATTGGATCAAAAACTTAGATAAGCAAGCATGGAAAGGTGTTATTGAAGGTGGCGTTGGTTTCCTTAACCAGCAATGGGATGGACAGGTTTATCATTTTTATCGTGAAGCCGTCGAAGGGCGTTTCCCATTTGCATTACAAGGGAGAGGTGAGGTAGCAATTGATGATTTTGCGGCAATGTTTAAACCGCAAGGGCGTTTAGATACATTTATCACTAAGCAGCTACAGCCCTTTGTATACTGGGATAATAATACCTTGAAGCTGGCAGAGGTGGATGGTCGTAAATTACCAATAAAACCAGAAACTCTGATTAGGCTTAATCAAGCGAAGAAAATCAGCACCATTTTCTTTGGTCCAACAGGTCAACAACTTGCCGTTAAACTGAAGTTTAAAGCCAGTTCAATGAGTACTTCTGCCACACAGTTTAGTGTACGAGAAAATGAAAATGTTTTCTCATATCGCCATGGACCACGTTTGTGGAGCCAAGTTGTTTGGCCATCCATAGGCGAAAACGACTATATGTCGGCAAACTTTTATAATGGTGAAAACCGTATCGCAACCAAGTCTTATACTGGACAGTGGGCGCTGTTTAGAATGCTTTTTGATGGTAGTACGAGCGCGACAGGCGATAGAAGAGTACGCAAGCTTCATTATGGGTTAGAAGATCAAAGCATCGTTCTTGAATACGCATTGGACAGTAGTAACAGTGTACTAGACAAGCGCTTGCTAAATAACTTCCATCTCTCAGCTAATCTGTAGTTGGCATGGTAAAGGTAGATATATGAAGGTCGCATTTCAGGACTCACATTCATACTCTGCACGAGTTATGCGTCCGCTAACAGAACGCTTTGAGCTGATCAAAACGCTTTCGAATAAGGTATGGCTTGCGCATGATCGCCAAGCCGACTTTAAACCTGTTGTGATTAAGCAGGGAGATGGCGATCAACTTGAACGCGAATGGTGCTGCTTGAATCAGTGCCGTTCGCACTATTTTCGTCAGCCTGTGGAATGGTTGGAGGATGAGCAGCTATTAATCCTTGAATATATAGAAGGTGACTCGCTACTGAGTTTAGAGCAAGATCAAGCCACGCTATTTCTAAGTTTGATGCCTCAAATCGTGCGAGCGATAAGGTGTATCCATCAACAAGGTTGGGTACATGGTGATATTAAACCCTCAAATGTATTACTGGATAAAGAATGCCAAACTATCACTATTATAGATTTTGGTGCAGCTTTACCGATGAATACAGTGGTTAATACACAGTCGAGTATACAGCTCACCTTGGGGTTTTGTACTCAATCTCGAACGTATGGGCATCACCGTGTCTCAGAAAAAGATGACTGGTACTCGCTTCAACAGTGGTTACTTCAATTAAAATCTGTGGGTTTGCCTATAAAGGATGTTAAGCAAGTCGATAAATGGTTAGCTTGGTTGCACACTATGATCTGACTTTATATTTCATAAAACGGATAAAGGCTGTGATGAAGGATCACAGCCTTTTTTATTGGATTGTCCCGTCCTGATATTCAGTTACAAGTAAGACTCTAAGTGACGAATAATGGTTTCTTGTTCGGCTTCGGTGGCTTTTAAAATCATATAGCCTGTGGGATCAAAATGAACAATTGCATGAATACTAATGATTTGAGAAAGGATATTGAGCATAGACCAGCTTGAAGGGCTGACACTAAATTGTAGATGGACTAGGCGTTCACCGGTGTAGCTAAGTGCACCATTGTTACGTTGGTTACAGAGTAGGGCATGACTGTCGTTTTCTACAAAAATCGCGTCAGCAGTCAGTTGAGAAAGTACAATAGGAAAGGCTTCTGGGTGACAGTACGAATTAATCACAAAGGCTTCATGTAAGCTTTTTGTTTGAAGTTCAATATCGTTGCCACGTACTTCAATGTCACCATAGAATCCATTAGAGAAAAGTTGAGCGATAAACTGCTCTAAAGCGATCGGATTTGAAAAGGAAATAAGCCACCAGTGCGCTCCTCTCGCGGGAAGAAAGCTTCTCTCTTTACTGCGAGCACTCATAAAAGTGGCAGTATGAGCCGTTAATGACGGAATGTAACTAGTGGATAAAATTGTTTTATCTATATTCTTGGTTGCAGTCATAATAAATTCCTTTTAAAGCTGCAAAGGTACAACATATGCTGCGTTGCATGTTATTGCACTTGCAATATGATGCAGCATCGTACCTTTTTATCGAAATTTATTTATTTATTCCACAAGAGAAAGTGATTGTATTTGCTATGTGGGCGAGGGATCACAGGATAAAGTCATTTAATCGCTACCAGTATGGCTTATATAAAGAAGGCTACCATGGTTATAGTAGCCTTATTATCTGGTGGGTACCTAAAAAGTAGACATCACTATTGGACTAATTCGTCAACTAAATCTTGGTGAGTATAAAAAGGCGATTTAGCATTTTCAGATAAGTATGGTTCTACCATTGAGATAAGACGTAATACACCCGCTCGAATCAGTTCATCTTCGCTTAACTTATCATGTAATAGTGTCTGATAATTCAACCAGTTTAAGCTAACTAACAACAAGTTATCAGCGATTAAAGGCTGGTTGCTCGCATCACAATCTAACATGCCCAAATCAGCTAAATGTGCGAGCATATCGCTGCTTAGCGTACGTAATTTTAAGACTAAGGTACGTATTTTGCGTTTGATTTGCGGACTCTGGCTGTTGAGGTTATCCAGGTTACGAAATAAGAAGCGATAATGTGTAAATAGCGCCATAATCGTATGTAAAAAAGGCCAATAATCATCAAAGTCAGTGACTTGGTCTTTATACTCATGGCTAATACGGGTCAGTGAATTGTGAAGCTCTTCCACTAGTGTTGAAATGATCTCGTCTTTACCACGAAAATGGTAATAGAGGTTGCCAGGGCTTATTCCCATCTCGGTTGCGATGATTAATGTGCTGACATTAGCCACGCCTTTTCGGTTGAAGAGGTCGAGACTAACGGCGAGAATCCGATCACGGGTTTTCATGGTTATTCCTTGTCTTGACAGTGTTTAATACACGCAATGTTTCATGAATGCCAGTTCAACTAGTTTGCTAGCTCCGGGGCTGCATTTAATAAAAATGCGTATTCATTTTGCATTTGCTGCTTAATGTCTTCACTAATGAATTTGACTAAGGTACTACCGATCAACGGCATCGCACTGCTGACTGACACAGTGACTTGATTGCGTGTTGCTACTTCACCGCCAGCTTTGGCTGGTTCGCTAAACAGCATAGTGCCAGTAATTTTTGCTGGCACACCAACAATCTCAACGCTCATCTTACAGAGTAAAGTTTCGTCATCTTGCCAATGCCAAGTCTCTGTTTGATTGATGGTGTTAAAACTGCCAAGAATACTTTTAAGCACAGCGGGTACATTAGCTGGTACATCACGTTGTGTTGCGATACTAAACCCGTCCTCGGTTTCTTTGATTGCAAGCACTTTGACATTTTTCGCAGCAAGCTGATTATATTTTTCAGCAATGAGTTCCTCTTCGCTAAAAAAGCGAAGTAGCGAGTCCAAGTCAATTTGATAATCGTGCGTAACTGAAATATCCATTTTCCTTCCTTTTACATCGTATAACTGGTCTGACAACTAAAAATTATTGTGCAACTAGCAGCATTTGAATTCAAAGAGAAAGACTGAAAAATCAGCCCTTGATCAATATTCCTTTTGAGTATTGGTCCGTTTGTCGCTACGGCTCACACTTAAATGAAATAGAGCTTTTATTCTAGGTTTGTTACATCAATGAAATAAAAGAGTAAGCTTGATGTTTTGTGATAGACACCACGAACAGGTTTAATTGTGAACTATATAATTTAATCACTTAAGTGTTGGGTTGCATATTTGTCGTCATTGAACTTAGCCTTAAGTAGATACTCAGCAGTAATGCGTTTGAGAAAAAGTCTTTCTTGAAATGATGTGGTGTCATGCTCCAGAGAAAGCGGAAAAGCCACCTGCTAGGCACAGGTGGCTTTTTATTTAACGGTCAAGTGTAATGAGACTGATTTTTATTTGTCTTTATCCGTTTTAAGTATTCTGGTATTTTGTAGTGTCTTTATTGGTTGGGCATAGAAACAGTGGATGCTAAAAAAGCACTAAAAAAACTGAAGAAGAAGGCGATTAAACATCCCACGCACTCTGCGATTCAGTTGATGAAGCTTGGGAAGTCTTTATCTGGCGGTATAAAAGTATCTGAAGGTGTTAAGCAGGAAGTAAAAGACATTTCTCATCAAGCATTGACGGATGCTGTCAGTGAATTGGCTACGCCCTTAAATCCTTTGTTATCTTGGTTTAACGAGGGGGGGAGTATTGCGATATCACCATCTTATGCTGGCGGTGGTCGTTCTGCGGTTAAGCGTTTAACGCCAATGCAGGCTAGTCCAAAAATAGCTTTAGCTCGTATGCCCTTAAAGTCACCACCATGTAAGCGATGCCCTGCAATGAATTCTGGGTTGTGTAAATGTGCCGTAAAGAAGTTTGATATTCGAGTTTAGGTGAATAGCTTAATGCTGAAATTTAATCGTTCTAACACCAATGACTGTGAGCTTAGCTCACAGGCTCATGATCACGCGGCTTACTGATGGGCCGACTAAGCGCTTTAAGGCCATCATGGCCATCCCTTTTGCAAACGTTTTGGTGCCTTTAGATACTGCATTTTCGATAAAAGATGGCTTATCAGCGCCTTGTGTCCAGCCATGACTTTCCAATGTTTCTAATAAGCTTTCACAATCAAGCTCTTTGTTATCAAAACTGATAGCGACAGAGCCTGCATAACGTTTGTGTTTGATCTGAGTGATAGCATCAATTTCTTCCAAGTTTTTTATCAGTTCTGCAACAGCTAGTGGATTTTGGTGAATATAGTCTGAACGGACACGTAAACGCTGTTCTGTTTTGTGAATATAAGTGTTCATATCATTACCAATAATGATGAAAATTAAGATGCGAATCATTTCTATTTGCAACAATATCACTCCCTTTGATTAAGCGCAAAAAAAATGTAGATAAAAAATTTAAATGGCTGAAAGTAAAAGCAATCCACTGCTGTGTAAGTATAATCAAATGATGAAAAAGCAAATAGATACAGCGCTTAAGTTGCGCCGATGGGTGACAATTGGTCACCATATTCCTGGGCGAGTTCGCCTGAAGTATAAACTGGGTGTACTTGCACACCTCGCGGCTTTTAATCGCAAAGATATAGAGCAAGCACTGCAAGAATTTCCTGCATTCAAGCAGTACAAAATTAACAATGCGACGGGTAGCTTGTTAATTGAATATGATGCAAACATCGTGCAGCCAAGTCTGATCGAGGCTTTGTTCGCTGAATCCGATCAGGATGCGGAACAAGCATGCTATGCATTGGCAGCTTGTTTAGAGCGATAACTGGAGTAATAAATGACTAAAAAAGAGAACGAAGGGCAGCCAACTGACCCTTATGCTCAATATGGCGAGCAGCCTGCATGGGATCAAACATTACCGCCGCCACCGCATTATCAAGGACACCCGTATTCAGGGTATCCGCATCCAGGCTATATGCACCCTGGCCATGCTCAACCGAGTTACCCTCACCAAGGACACCCTCATCATGCTGCGCATCATATGCCACCGCATGGTTATGGGTATCCACATGGTCATCCGCATGCATTTCCTCCTGGATACATGCACCCAGGTATGATGCCACCACCTATGATGGGGCAGATGCCACCAGAAATGATGCAAGCGCATATGGCGCATATGCAAGCAAGCATGATGCAGCCACAGTCGGAAGAAGCACAATCAGAACCCAATCCTTTATTTGATCAGGCTCAAGCAATGCTTGAAGGTGCATTAGGTGAAGAAGCGGGCATGTTTAAAGAAATTTTAGGGAGTTTTGGTATGAACGATAAAGAATTTTGGAAAGGCGCTATGGTTGGTGCGGCTGCAGCATTAATCCTAAGTAATGAAAATGTGCGTAAAGGTTTAATGGGCGCGATTTCTGGTGCTGGCAATATGCTAAAAACAGGTGGTGAAGCAGTAAAAGACACGGCAACGCAAACTGCGGCATCTGTCCAACAAAATGTTTCAGCGGGCAATGAAATTTTCCGTGATACTTATGCCGCGGGTAAAGAAGGCTTTAAAGAGTCTGTTGAGCGCCATCAGCAAGTTAAAACCGAGCAAGCAGAAGCACCAGTACCAGCACAGGAACTGGATGTTGATAATACTCAGAATGGTATTGAAAAGTAATTTATGAGTAATTCCACTGATAAGTTAAGCCCTGCCAGTCGCGCAATGATTGTTGGTGCCATCATTGGTGGGACTGCTTCTGCTGCACGGCAATGGAAAGGGCACCAAGCCCACACTATCGAGACTAACGAGATGGTGTCCAATGTTGTTAAAGACTCTTTGAAAGCAGGGTTAGCAGGCGGAGCTGCAACTTATGTAGCAGATAAGATGGCTGGCCGACCTTTACTCTCCATGTTAACTGTTCTGAGCACAGGTGCTGTTGGCATGTACATGATGGATCAATACGCGGGAAAAAATAACGATGAGCAATAATCACCCTTACTATGGCTACCCATATTATGGTGTGCAGCCACAGCAGAAACCTGTTGAAGCGCCATATAAAAAACAAAATACGAAAACACATTTTGTAATGGGTGTTGCGGCAGGCGCAGCGGTTGCTTATTTACTGTCGAACAAAAAATTTCAGCAAGGCGTAACGGCAACGGGTGAGAAAGCCTGGTCTGCTGTTCGTGGCGAAGTTGAAGAGTTGAAAGAACGCTTAGAAGATACTCAAGCAGAGCTTGAATACTACCGCAACCTTCATAAAGGTGAAGAATGATAGAGGTGCATGTACAGCATCGCTTTCCCGGTCGTATCCGTTTTAAAGTTAATGCATTAAAACAGTATCCAGATATTGGTGATTGGATAAAGCAAAGCTTGTTAGCAATTCAAGGTATCCATGAGGTGCGTGTCAATGAACATGCATGCTCGATTGTGATGCACTATGAGCCTTTATTGCTTGATTGCAAAACCCTCTCTGCCCGTATTGAAGCATTGAACTTTGATGAGGCAGAGCAAGCAGATTCAGAACATGAATTCACTCGTGGTGATGTGGCGCTTAATGTTATAGGTACACTATCAACCGCAATGCTGCCCAAACGTTGGGGGGCACTCGCGACTGCAACCTTGATTGCACCAACGATCGCTGAAGGTATTAATGAACTACGCGACAAGCGTGTTTCGGTTGAAGTGCTCGACGCGATTGCAGTTGGGCTTTCTGCATGGCGTGGTGACTACCGTACCGCAATGTTGACCCAAAGCTTGATTAGCTTGGGCGAATACATGGAGCAACGTACTAGCCGCAGCAGTGATCAGCTATTAGCTGACTTGATGAGCCCAAAAGAATCTTTGGTTTGGCGTATTACCGCAGAAGGTAAATCCAAGTGTAACTCGTCATCATTGGTGGAAGGCGACTTGATTGAGTTAATGCCGGGTGATGCTGTGCCAATTGATGGCAAAGTTGAATCGGGTACTGCGCTTGTTAATCAATCGACCTTGACTGGTGAGAGTGTACCTGTACGTCGTGAAGAAGGGGCTGCTGTTTATTCTGGCACCTCGATTCATGAAGGTAGCATTAAGGTTCGTGTTGAAAAAGTAGGTAGCGAAGCTACAACGGCAAAAATTGCTAAGCTGATCTATGATTCGCTCAGTGAGAAAAGTGAAATCCAGCAAGTCACGCAAGATATGGCAGATCGTCGTGTTAAAATTACGCTTGGCATTGGTGCTGCTGTTTTTGCATTAACTCAAGATGTGAACCGCTTAGCCTCGGTATTCTTGGTGGATTACTCCTGTGCCTTGAAGCTCAGCACGCCAGTTACTTTTAAATCGATAATGTATCGTGCAGCGCAAAATGGCATCTTGCTTAAAGGTGGCAGTGCGATAGAGAAACTGGTGAAAGTCGATACTTGCGTGTTTGATAAAACCGGTACGCTCACCTATGGCGATATGGAAGTAACAGATGTCGTTCCGCTTTGCTCTTCAAATACAGCCCGTGATCTACTGGCTATTGCTGCATCTGTAGAAGAGCACAGTAGTCATCCTTTATCACAAGCAATCGTTAATGCTGCCAAACATAATGAGTTGCCGCATATTGACCACGGTGAAGTGGAATATGTGATCGCCCATGGCCTACGTAGCACCTTGAATGAACACTGCTTGATCATGGGGAGCCGCCATTTTCTCGAATCACACGAGCAAGTGGAATTCGCAGAATATGAAGATGAAATATCTCACTTAGAACAGCAAGGTCGTCACCTGATCTTTATTTCTCACCAGAAAAAGCTGATCGGTATGATAGGTTTACGCGATCATTTGCGTGAAGATGTTGCGCAGACACTGCGTGAATTGCGTGAGTCTGGTATTAATGAATTGGTGATGATCTCTGGTGATCGTGCGTTTAAAGCACAAATGCTGGGTGATGAGCTACAACTTGATCGCGTTTTTGCTGAAGCAACACCAGAGAGTAAATCTGAGATTGTTGAAGCTTTGAAGCAGTCGGGTCGTACTGTGATGTTCGTGGGTGACGGTGTGAATGATGCGCCTGCATTAACCAAAGCTGATGTGGGCATTGCGATGTGCAAGGGCACAGAGTTGGCTCGCCAAGCTGCCGATGTAGTGTTACTGAAAGATACATTACATGGTGTCGCGCAAGCCCGTCAATTGGCGCAAGTAGCGATGTCGCTGGTAAACAGTAACATCAAACTCGCCGAGTACGTGAACAGTGGCATTATGTTTGCGGCGGCATTAGGTATGCTAAAACCAGCAGCCAGTGCTTTGCTCCATAATGGTACAACGTTAGCGATTCTTGCTCGCTCTTTAGCTGCAAAAAATGGCTAGAGCATTATCTCGAGTAATGGCATGAAATACCCAAAGCCCGGTTAATTATAAGCCGGGCTTTATTTATCAAGACAAACTATAAAGGACTAGTTATGTAAGTTTGCTAGTAACTTGTCACAGCTGGCTTTGAGTTGATTCCATTTCATTTAGTCTATGTTTATCAGTTGAATTCGCCATCTCAAACACCTTACTGGGAGTAGATTGCGCACAATATACTTGTGTTTTACCTTCTAATCGACTTATACTTACTACAAATAAATTGCGCGCAATTAAATTGTTAGCAATTAGATTGGCTTGTTATCGTATATAATTTAAAGGGCATCATCATGACGACACTGTACACAACGAAAGCAACGGCATCAGCAGGACGTAACGGTCAAGTAACTACAGACGACAACATGCTAGATCTAGCTCTCAGCTACCCGAAAGAAATGGGCGGAACAGGTGAAGCAACTAACCCTGAACAATTATTTGCTGCTGGTTATTCTGCGTGCTTTTCAAATGCGATTATTCACGTAGCACGTGAGATGAAAATCAAATTAACTCAGGCACCAGTGACTGCAGAAGTCGGCATAGGGCCAAATAACGCGGGTGGTTTTGCATTAACAGTAGTGCTGGCTGTCGTACTTGATCTAGAAGAGCAACAAGCGCAGCAATTAGTAAAAACAGCACATCAAGTTTGCCCGTATTCAAATGCAGTGAAAGGTAATATCGATGTAAAGCTATCAGTTAATGGTGTTGCACTGTAATTAGATGACTTGTATTCGTGTGATAAGGATAAATAACGTGAACACTCTATTATTGACTGCTGGCCGTGTACTTTTGGCATTGTATTTTTTAATTCCTGGCATTATGAAGTTCGTGTCGTGGGATATGCATATCCAATTAATGGAGAAGCATGACATGCCATTTGCTCCTGTGCTATTAGGGGTAGCGGGTGTCTTTCAAATTGGCGCTGCCGTTTTATTAATTGCTAACCGATTCACCTGGATAGTTGCACTATTACTGGCTGGATTAGTGCTTGTGATTAATGTGTCGTTGCATGATTTCTGGAATTACCTCGGTTTAGAGAAGGCGCATGAGATGCAAAACTTCATTAAGAACTTGGGTATTTTTGCTGGCTTGTTAGTGCTGTCTGGTCACTCAATGCCAGAATACTTAAAAGCAAATCGTAAAAAGTAAATTTGTCGTATCAGCGACATGGTATGTGAAATAAAAAAAGTCGTATGCGTGCAATGCGTAACGTAAAAGCCAGCAGGGATTACCTACTGGCTTCATAAAAAAGCGTCAACCTATTATAGGACTAGACAAAATCAACAGCGTGCTTACTAAATTAAGCAGAGGCCAAATCTCTACTTATTCGTAAACGTCCACTTTCGCTGAAAGCGGTTAGTCATCGGGATGGTGGCTGCGACTGTAATGATGAAAGATAGCAGTGACTTCATCAATGCGGCGTACAAAACTCTTTTTAGAAGCACGCTCAAATTCAGTATGATCACCATCACCGTAAGGGCCAAAGCCATCAAGGGTTGGCACGCCTTCACCCGCAGTGACATTGGCATCGCTTACGCCGCCACGCTGCTCTGTCTTGAGAGGGTAACCAATGATGGTCGATAGAATATCAATAAAACTTTGCTGGGCAGGTGAGGGTGTCATTACGTTACGCTGTAACCCGCCGGTGAGTTTTTCAGAAACGCCTTCTACACCGTGGAGTGGAATTAGCGATGGAATAGCACGAAGAATGCGCGCTTGTTCATCTGAGTGAGTGAACCGTGCTTCAACCATCAACTTAGCAAAAGGTGAAATGGTATTGGTGCTGGTTCCACCTTCCATTAACCCAACATTGACGGTTGTACCTTTGGCTAAGTGGGTGAGTTCAGTGAGCACAATCACTAACCTAGCGGCGGCAAGATTGGCATTTTTTCCTACCTCATAGTGGTTGCCGGCGTGCGCAGCAATACCTGTTAGCTCAATGCTATAAGTAGCCACCCCTTTCCTGCCATTAACCACTTCGTGATCTTCGCCCGCGGCTTCAAAATCTAGGCATGCATCGTACTGGCTTGCAATAGAGCGGGTGATAGCTTTGCTGTCATCGCTACCTGTTTCCTCGTCGCTGACTAACAGGAAGTCAATATTGGTGATGCATCCATTTTCTTTAAAGACATTGCGTAATGCTGTTAACGCAACAAAATTGCCGCCTTTCATATCACAGGTACCCGGCCCGTATATCCATTCCGCGTCTTCGGTAAACCCTTCAAATGTATTAGGTGGAAAAACAGTATCCATATGACCAAGCAAGAGCAACCGAGGTTTATTGGCTACAAATGGGCTGGTGAATAGTAGGTGATCACCTATCTGTTCACGAGGGTAGGCTGTCATTGTCATCCCGAGTGCTTCCAGCCACCCTTGCATTAACTCGCCATTGGCATCTACACCTGCTTTATTTTGGGTCCATGAGTTGATGTCTACCAAGGTTTTTAAATCCGTAAAATCGATACGCGTCACAGCTTGATTCCTTCTTTATGTAAATGCGATCAACGGGCTATTCGTCGATGAGAATTTCCACCTAGGTCACTGTTAAAAATTTTACGCAACACTATGATGTGCAACTATATTAATATCTATTTTGGAATGTTGAAATTCCCTTTTCGTATATTTTTGAAGTCGAGTGATTTAAGGAAAATGTTATGGCCACTCATCGTGTCGGTTTATGGATGTATCAAAATTCAGGTGGGACAGAAATTGAGCGAAAAATCGTCGCAAAGCTGAATGAGAGGAATATTGACGTCATTACAGGGTTGGATTTAAACGATGCTACTGCACATAACGGTAGTATTTTTTGTAAAGGCCAGGTGATGGAAGATTTGGATCTGTTTTTCTCGTATAACGCGGGGCAACAGGGACCATTTCAAATGTACTTATACCAAACGTTGAGCAGCATGATTCCCACAATTAACAATTATGCGGCGTTTGAGTTAACCGAAGATAAGTTCCGTACTGCCCATTTGCTTAAAACGCATCAGATCCCAACAGCGGATCATATTGTGTGTAATAAAAACAATATCGAACAAGTAAAAGAGCACTTGCGTTTTTGGCAGGGCAAAGCGATTTGCAAGCCTGTGAATGGCTGGGGCGGCAATGGGATCATCAAGCTTGAAAGTGAGCGTGATCTTGATCTATTGCTACCGTATATCACGATGCAAAACGCACCGCAGTTTTATATTGAGCGCGTAATTGAAAACGATTACACCGACTATCGAATCGATATTGTTGATGGGAAATACGTTGCTTGTTATGGCCGTAAAGCCGCCAAAGGAAGTTGGAAAACCAACATTACCAGTGGTGGCTGTGTTATGAAGCGCGAACCGACGCAAGAGGTGATCGACCTTGCGTTAAAAGCTGCCAATATTACGGGCTTAGAAGTTGCTGGGGTCGACATTATTTACGATATCGAGCATCAAGAATATGTGGTGCTTGAAGTCAATGGTATTCCTGCCTTTGCAACACCCGATCAAGAACAATTTGGACTCGACTTTAACAATACCAAAATAGATTACCTCTGCGATTTGATTGACCGGACAATTCGTCATCGTGTTGATCTCCCGACTGTATCTAGCGAAATAGGACTGGAGATAGAGAAACCTATCACTATGCCATCGGCTGTGAACGATATATTTAATGCTGATTTGACTGGAAGTGCGGCTGCTATTATTAAGGACAAAGCGTTATGAGTTTATTGAAACCACAATTGCCAAAAATTGGGATGCTTTACTTAGATCATGTCTTACGTTTTTTTGATCGCTCTAATTTCCAAGGGTGGCCAGATAAGATTGAACAAGTGATTTATCATTGGGGTAATGATAAGCAGCGTTTCATCAATGAAGTGAAGCAGAAGAAGATTGATGTGCTGATTGGTAATATCCCTGCAACGGCATACGAAACCTTTCGTGATATTGCAAGGGCTTTACCGGACGTCACTTTTATCCCTTCGCTAGATAGCCAGTTCAGTAATAAGTCGAAAGAAAATGTGACTCATTTTTGCGAAAAGTACCAACTGCCGATCCCCAAAACACACATTTTCTATCAGCCAGATGAAGCCTTGGCCTACTTGCGAGACGCTGAATACCCTAAGATTGTAAAACGCTCTTACGGTCCTTCAAACTATGGCGGCTATTTCGTTCATAAGGTTGATACTCTTGATGAAGCCGTTCGCTTGTTCTCAGAGCGCCGTTATTTTCCTGCCTATATTCAAGACTTTGTGCCTATGAAAGCGGATATTCGCGTGATGCTGGTGGGCCACCAGCCTGTCTGTGCGTTTTGGCGTCGACCACCTGAAGGGGAATGGTTAACCAATACGAGTCAAGGCGGCAGTATGGATTATCAAGATGTCCCACGCGAAGTTCTGGACTTAGCGGTGCGTGTATCAAAAGCGGCCCAAGCTGAATACTGGGCGTGCGACATTGCCGTGAGCACCAAAGATGAGTACACCATTTTAGAATGTGCCACCGCCTTTGCTGCTTTCCCGTATATCCGAGATTGGATCGGTCAATACTTAATGTGGCAACTCGCCCCTGAGCAATTTAATAAACCGTATTTTGCTGATCGTAATTGGGAAGAGTTGGGTAAAGTGGATTCATCGTTACTGCGTACTATGCGCCATATTCAATTTGGTCATGCGAGTGAATCAACGGATACCGGTGAATACGCACCGGCTGACGAGCATTATTCGTTGTTAAATACTTATCACGAACAGGCTGAAGAGTGGCCAAGTGAAGCATGGAACTTTCAAGATATGAACAAAGGAAAACTTAAACATTCATATTTTGGACAAACGATAGAGCAAGCTAAAAAGAACCCAATAGATGGGCGTGATTTGTCTGAACTTAACCTGTCAGAGTTTAACCTAGACACTGGGATTGAAGATCTTAGCCGCTTGAACAATTGTGTTGATGACATTCAAGGTGGCACCGATCCCCAAGATACAACGGATGACACGCAACAGGCTTTGGTTGTGGAGCCGCAACAATTAGTCAAATTTTTCATGTCGGTAAAAGGGATAGGTCACGGTTTAGCCACCGAGATTGTTGATACCTTAGGTGTCGATGGCACTTTACGTATTTTGAACGATCAGCCAGAACAGCTCATGACATTCCGAAATTTAAAGCAGAAAAAGCTGGATGCTATCCTCTGCCAGTGGCGTGAGTGTGAGCTTCTCAACTAGGGATAAATGATGAAAAAGCAATATTTGTCGTATCAAGACACTATAGACTTTCTCGCCCAAGCAATGGAAAAGCACCCGAACTTGATCCGCTTAGAAAGTATCGGTGAAACCCATGAAGGGCGTCCGATCATGATGGTGACAGTATCGCAAGATGTCGCCTATGCGGATCTGAAACCAGCACTGTTATATACGGGAACTATCCATGCAAGAGAATGGATTGGGATTGAGCTAGCGGTTAATTTTGTGCAGTACTTGTTAGATAACTACCCAAGTAACCCTGATGTAGTTGAAGCGCTAACTCGTAATACACTTTATATGGTGCCGTGTTTAAACCCAGATGGTTTTGAGTATTCACGCCAGCATTTTTCATTCTGGCGTAAAAATAGGCGAGATAATGGAGACGGTACTTTTGGGGTCGATCTAAATCGAAACTTTGGGATCAACTTTAAACGAACAACCAATACGCAATCTAATATTTACGGTGGCCCTGCTGCATTTTCTGAACCAGAAACTTCGGCCATTAAAGGGTTTGTTGAAAGCCATAGTAATATTCGGATCGCATTAGATTACCACTCCCAAGGCAACGTTTTTTTTCCTGCGCATAAATTTAATCATGAAGCCGAAATTGAAGGCACAGATCTCAATATTATGTGCGCCAACATGGCGAATGAAATCTATAAAGTGACGAAGCGCCAGTACGGTATTCATCGTGGGAAGCCACCTGCGAATTTGATTCACGGCAGTGGGCGAGAATATTACTATGATCGCGGCATTTTATCTTCTGTGGTCGAGGTGGGAAGTCGTAATATTCCAGATTACTTGATCAATATGTCGCAAAGTGTCGACGAAAACATTCCGGCTTTGTTGTATGCATTAAGCACGGCAATTAATTACTCGGATCTTGCCCCTAAACGCCCTGATAACTTTACCATCAAAGAGGTTTCATCCAATCAAGTGGTTTTGAGTTGGGATGACATAACAGATGATCGCCTGCATGAAGGCAATAGCAATGTTCCTTTATCAAATAATGATGAAGGGTGTTATTACCAAATCTACCGCAGTGAATCACCGAAATACCAGTGTACTCGTGAAAATCTTATTGCGATAACGTCACAAAATGAATACACAGACAAACAGTTAAAATCGGGGCATCGTTATTTTTATAACTTGCGCAAAGTGAACCGTATCAGTCGGATTAAATCGCCTTTTGCACCGGAAGTGAAAATTAAAACGAGCTTAGAAAAAGATGAGTTTGCGTTCACTTTATTCCCAAACCCAGAACAAATTGGCTATGTCGGCGAGCTGACTCAAGCTAATAACCGCGAGCACTTTGGCTACAATTCACTCTTTATTGGCGTGAATAAAACCAAAGGGGTGTGTTATGGCGTGATCGATTTTAATCTCGACCGATTACCTGATGATGCCATTATCAAAGATGCTGTATTTTCGCTATATCCCATGAATCGTGTTGGCGCCAAAATTGAAAATTATGGCGAATGGTCAGTGTCTATTCTGAATCCAGATGATATTTGCGACATTACCAATTTTGATGAGATTCGATCTGCGACGCCATTGCAAACACTAGGCAATGCCATCGACTCGGATCAACTTACTCAAGGGATCTGGAAAGATTGGCGCTTTAGTGCATTAGAGAAACGGCTAATCGAAGAGCAATTGGTGAAAGGACGTTTATTGTTACGTATTCAAGGGCCTGACACTTTGCCTCTTTGTAACGATTCGCAGATGATGCAATTTGATATTGGCTACGGGCGCTTTGGTGGCGGGATCCATTACCGACCAACGCTAGATCTGATCTATACCCGCAAACCTTATCAAGTGGCACTGAGCGCGACGGATTGCCATACCATAGAGCAAGAAGCGCATTACCCTGCAGAGCTGCGCTCTGGCTTTGATTACCAAGGTGAAACCGTGTTTGGTCAGGTTGGCTTTTCGCTATCGTGTATTAGCAATAATACAGACATTGCGATAACCCAAGCTTACTTTGAAATTGAAAGTGGATCGCTGGTGGGAGTTGAACAACCTATGCGTTTCACTGTTGAAATGGCCGAGCTTGATAGTCTTGATTATTACAGCGTGAAGCACAGAGAGAAAATTGAGTTTATTGGCTATGAAGTGAGTAGCGAGGATTTGGCGAAAGCACCACGTCAGCGCTTTATGTTCGACAGTTCTGCACGGCAATACTTAGAGCAACTTCATGCGGATGGTAAGCATGTCACATTGATCATTCGCGCTACATCAGCTTCGCGTCAAAGAGAAGCTATTATCGATTGGCATGGTTTGGAAGGTGAGCACAGACCACAACTGGTGATTGATTACATTCAACGTCGTCATCAAGCATTGGATGTGCCGCAAAACCTAGAAGCTCAGCTGCAAGATGGGGCGGTAAAACTCACCTGGGATAATCCGGACCATCCAGACTTTGTTGGTGCGTATGTGGTACGTAATAGCTTCCATCCACCACGAACACCTTTAGATGGCGTGAAGCTGTATGCGGGCAAAGATAGCTATACCTTTGACCGGTTCGGCAATGCAAACATTCCTAAATACTACTCGGTGTTTAGTTATGACAATGTGCCTAATTACTCTGTCCCTGCGATGATCAAGTTCAGTACTGACGAAGTAACGCCTATCGTCTGTGATGAATTTGAACCGCAAGATGAAGCCGAAAAACGTTATCGGGACGGAGATTAGCCCACAGTGCTCAAAGAATAAGTATAGATAGCATTTACTTCGTTATTGTTGGTTGGCCCTTCATTAAGATGGCTTTCTTTCCGGTGGGTATAATCGGCGATTTTCGAAAATGATAGCAAAAGGCTTCTGTAGGGAAGCCTTTTTTATTTGGAATAAAGTAAGGTTGAGTCTATTTCTTTTGATCAAGAAATATTGGTTTAGACGTATCGGCTAAATGCGATTGCCCAGTTACACAGGTCAATCTAAGAGGGCAGTGCTGGCACTTAGGTTTGGGGTTACAAAAGGCTTGTCCATGGTCGACCATCAAGCCGTGGTACAAAGCATAGCGAGCCGTATCAAGAGGAATAGCTTGCTCCATTAAATCGTGAAATCGTTCATAGCTTTTAGGAACAGTAAGGCCATTTCTCTCAAAGATACGACGCGTATAAGCATCAATAACAAAAGATGGCTTACCAATCGCATACACTAAAATAACGTCTGCAGTTTCGCCACCAATCCCTTTCACGCTTAATAACTCTTTGCGCAGAGTTACTTTATCTTGTGCACGCACTTTGTTGATATCGTATTGGTAACCCTTAAACCAAGCCGTCATCGATTTTAGCTTAATGGCTTTTTGATTGTAGTAACCACTGGATCGAATGGTTTGTGCTAATTCCTCTAATGACATGGCTGCGATATGTTGCGGGAATTTATTCTCAGCTAGATTACTCAGCGCTTTATCGGCATTCTTCCAGTTCGTATTTTGCACCAAGATAGAAGCTAGCATGATTTCGTACGGGTTATCGTTCGGCCACCAAACATAATCACCATAGTGCTGCACCAAGGTGTCAAAGATACTTTGGATGAATGTGAGTTGGTCTACGGGCTTTGTTAGCTGTTGTTGAGAGTGCTGTATCAAGACTAACCTTAGAGCTAACGTCAGTAAAAAGGATGATTGCATTCCATAATTCTAGCTGACAGGCTCAAAACGGAGCAGTTCGTCGTTACAGAAATAGCGCTAAGTTTATAGGAATGATGAAGTGGATATTTACCTTCAGGGAAATAGTTATTTTAAAGGTCAGTATTTATAAATATTTAAAGAGGGATGATATGATTATAAAATCACTAAAGTTGTACCGTATAGTAATAACGTAATATGTTATTTATAAAGTATCGTATCATTGGGTAAAAACATCATAGTGATTTCGGGTTAAATAAATTGGATTAAAAGTAGATAAGATATTTTACTTTAAAGTTACTAATACAAAATAATTGTGCTTGAACAGCAAAGGACAATTGGTATAAGTCATCTGCATTAAAATAGCAAACGTTTGGTATTTGATTTATTGCACATCAATAAAAACTTTTATAAAGATAAATTTATAACTGTGATACTAATAAAATTGTGATGTTCAACTGATGCATCATATTAAATATTATTTATTATGGAAACCAAAATGAAAACTGTAATGGCGTTAGGCTCTTTTAGCTTGCTGTTTGCTTCGAGCTCATTTGCACAAAATATGAGTAATGAAGAAATTCAGTCAATTCTCACTGGTGCAATCTCATATGATGAAAGGTGCTTTGTTGATCTTTCAAACCAAGATGAGAAACCTATTCCGATCGGTTGTGACCAATATATTTTTATCAATTCTTCCACAGTGGATGTACAAAAAAGAAAAGAGAAAACTGCTCACTTGATTGGTGTTGGCTTTGAACATCCTTATGTACTTATCAAAAACCCTTATAGTCAAACTGAAAGTGTAATTAGCTTATTTGATGAGATAAAACCGGATAAGCTTCTCTCTGAAATCGATAAACCGCTACAAAGCCATACTTCTTCCAACACAGCTTCGCATCGCAGGTACGCGCGCTCTGTAAATATGAGCGGTAATAGCTCACAACAAAACATGGTAACAACGAAATATGTGAGAGAAGAAATCCCTTTTTCAAATACAGAGCGTTTCAATGGTAGTCAGAAAGCAGTATTTGAATATAAGCTGGATTTTTTTTCACGTTATCCATTCTTTCACCAATTTGGCCAAATTTCCCCTGACAATAAGAAGTTCGTGAGAGTGAGCTTAGTGAAGAGTCCTGGTGTTAACTTTCATGCGACAGGTGAGTGGCCTCGGAGTTGGACTCAGGATGGTTACGCCGCGCATCAGTCGCGTTATTACTCTTACCCTGATTATCTCGACCAAGTTTCAATCAGTACCTCTCTACAAGATAGTGATATTGAGCTCTATGACTTTGTGCCGAAAAATACCGATAAGAACCTTTCTAAGTTCAGTAAAACCTCAACTGTCGATATTAATATAGGCATTAGTATCCCTAAGGTACCTATTAAGTCTGTAGGTGTGAAAACATCAGAGACGGTGACTTACGAAAATGGTGACTACATGGGGTTTGATGTAAGTAATGGAACTCAGTCATTTAATATCACTTATCGTAATAAACGTTACGGTTCTCATATTACGGATTACAAGGGGTATTGTAACCTGTTGAAGAATACAGAAAACTGGTGCTGGAATTACGCGAGTAGCTCCTACGATGATCCTCTTGATTTAAGTAAATTGGAAGGAACACCATATTCAAATGGTTTTGTGCCCGTTTTCTCTTCAACATATGCCAGCCCATATTATAAAACTGGGCTATCAACGCTGAACATAAAGGCCACTGTGACAGGGATGAATGTCCTCGGGTATAGCTATTGGGCTGCTGGACGGCTTTATTACCATGGTTCACAAGCTGGTTACAATCCATATGATAAAAAGTTCAGATTACATCAATATAGTAAATCTACTCAATTTACTGTTGATTGGAACAGTTCAATATTCTCTGGTGCTCAACCTGTAACATTATCGTCCTTAAAAGGATCAGACCGTCAATCACAATGCTTGACGGTAAAACCGGATAATTTCGTTTCGCTTTCCGATTGTAAAAAAGAAGATACACGCCAGCTTTTCTATTATACGCCGAATAATAAAAAGTATGTGTATGCTAAAGACATTAATAAGTGTTTATCAACTCAGCAGGAGCAATTGTCGATTGCAGATTGTTCACGCACGACGAATAACAATAACCTTATTTGGCAGTGGTACGATGAAACTCGTAACTTCTCCCTCTTGTATACTCAAGGTATTAATGGTTTGAAAGTACTTCAACCTACGGAAGACGGTAGTCAGATTAATGTTTCACAAATAGAGTCAGCGGAGGCAGCATCAAATGATAATTTATTTGACTCTCGTCTTGGTGATTTTAATGTAGGCGGTTAACTGAATTAACTGTTGGTTTGGAACAATTTGGGTCAGGTGTGTGTTGCTTCGGTAGAGTTATTCTTTACTAAATAACATAGCCTGACCCATGTTAGTTTAGTGCTAAAGTTATGGTTGTTAATATACTGACTCAGTGCTTATTACTTATCTTTAGATTACTAACCCTTGCAATTTGTAATGCTATATAGCCCTGTTTTTTGTTGGTTTTTGTCCTCGCTATGCTTCGTTATACTTCGTGTGATTTTAATAAGTCTGTAAAAGACCCGCACTGGATTTACGTTCCAGCCCGCAGAAGGATAAAACATGTCTCAATATGTTGTATGTGCACTCTATAAATTTGTCATGCTTAACGATTATAAAGCTATTCGGCAGCCACTCACGGATCTTCTAGAAGCAAATAACATTCGCGGTACTTTGCTACTGGCAAGTGAAGGTATCAACGGAACGGTTGCAGGTAAGCGATCATCAATTGATGCCTTGCTGCAATGGTTTAAGCAAGATACTCGTCTTGCCGATGTTGTTTACAAAGAGTCGTTCACTAAAGAGCTGCCTTTTAATCGGACTAAAGTAAAACTAAAAAAAGAAATTGTGACCATGGGTGTAGAGGGGATCGATCCTCTTAACCTTGTAGGGACATACGTTAAGCCAAGCGATTGGAACGATCTGATATCTGATCCAGAAGTGCTACTGGTTGATACGCGTAATGATTACGAAGTGGATATTGGTACCTTTAAGAATGCGGTGAATCCCAATACAGAAACATTCCGCGAATTTCCACAATATGTCGCAGAGAATTTAGATCCAACCAAGCATAAGAAAGTCGCTATGTTCTGCACTGGTGGTATTCGTTGTGAAAAATCAACAGCCTATTTGAAAGAACAAGGCTTCGATGAAGTGTACCACTTAGAAGGCGGTATTCTTAAGTACCTTGAAGAAGTCCCACAAGAAGAAAGTATGTGGGAAGGGGATTGCTACGTCTTTGATGGGCGTGTGGCGGTTAATCACCAGCTAGAACGCAGTGATTATGATGTGTGTAATGCTTGTCGCTTACCGATCACCCGTGCTGATCAAGCGTCTGAATATTTTGAAAAAGGGGTGAGCTGCCCTAAATGTGTTGATAAGCACAGTGATGAGCAAAAAGCCCGTTTTCGTGAGCGAGAAAAACAAGTGCAGTTGTCTATCGCACGTGGAGAAGTTCATGTTGGTGGTGATGCTGCGCAATTAATAGAGCAACGTAAAAAAGCAAAACTGGCAATGAAAGCGCAACAGCGTTCAGGCCAAAAAATGAAATAGTAGGGTTTCAGCTCTTATTCGTCTTAGGGTAAGAGCTTATTCTTTTAATATTAATGGAGGAGACTAACGTTACTTGCTTGTGTAGGTGTTTATTTGGTTCGATATTTGTCTGTAAAGCGCAATTTTGTACAAAAATATCTGTGAGGTGTACGCTAGACTGAAGCTGAAACATTGCGTTGAACTTAGAGAAATAATCGAGATTGAATGGCTAACAAGAAAAGCAGTAAAGAAAGAGCTGACTATAAGATCACTGATGAACTGGGTGGTCTTGAAATTCTTGATGCCGAATACGAAAAGCAGAACTTTTCACGCCATAGTCATGAGGGCTATACCATAGGGGTGATTGAAACGGGGGCGCAGCGTTTTTATCGCACAGGCGGACATCATGTAGCGCCGCAAGATACCATTATTCTAGTGAATGCCGATGAAGTGCATAGTGGCCATTCAGCGACAGAAGGCGGCTGGGCGTACCGCGCTATGTATCCGCTCCCACAGCAATTAGAGCAGCTAACGAAAGACCTTTATTTGCCTAACTATGGTGCGCCATATTTCCCGAATGCCGTTATTTCCGATCCTGAATTAGCGAATCAACTCCGCCTTGTTTTCAATACGTTAGAAAATTCAGATAACCGGTTATTAAGAGAGACCTTGATTTACGGCGCCTTGGTTAAGTTAATGGGCAAGCATGGTAAATCAAGGCTTTATCCCAATTTTGAAACTAAGGCACAGAAACAGCTGTTACTGGTAAAAGAGTTTCTGGATGATTATCCCCAAGCGGATGTGTCATTAGATGACTTGGCTAAATTGGCAGCAATTAGCCCTTACCATTTGGTGCGATCTTTCCAAAAAGAGTTCGGTCTCCCTCCTCATGCATACCAAATCCAGTCGCGATTACGATTCGCCAGAAAATTGCTAAAGCAGGGCCATAGCATTTCAGATACAGCGCAGGAATGCGGTTTTCACGATCAAAGTCATTTTCACCGTCATTTTAAAAAAGCCAATGGTTATACACCTGGCCAGTATATAAAAAGGCGCTGAGCAAGTTTGTACAATCGTAAATTACCCGCAAAAACTAGATTGAAGAAAGTGATGAATAAAATGAAACAATAAGGTGAAGTCGTGGTTCAAAACAACACCAAAAGAAACAAGCAATCTAGAGAGAGAAAATCACCATTCTGGCAAGGTGTAGTAGCGGTATTACCGTTGAGTATTGCGGTGATCCCTTGGGGGATTTTAGCGGGCTCATACGCTATTGATGCAGGGTTATCTGGTGTCGAAGCACAGGCGATGTCAGCGGTACTGTTTGCAGGCTCGGCACAATTAGTGGCTGCGGGGATGTTTAAAGCCGGTGTAGGCATAGGCACTATGTTGGTCACGACGTTTTTCATTACTTCGCGCCATTTTTTATATAGCGTGTCTATGAGAGGCAAGATCAGTAATCTTCCAATGCGGTGGCGTTTAATTTTAGGGTTTTGGCTTACTGACGAGCTGTTTGCTGTGTGTGGTGGGCAACCTGATAAAGCCTTTAACCCTTGGTTCGCCGCGGGGGCGGGTGGCTCGTTTTACCTAATATGGAATCTGGCGAGTTTTGTAGGCATTGTCGCGGGTAGTCAGTTTCCTTCTTTGAATGAGGTGGGGTTGGAATTTGCGGTTGCCGCGACCTTTATTGCATTGGTTATTCCGCAAATAAAATCGATACCGCTTTTAGCCTCTGTCGGTGCCTCTTTAGTTGTATCTGTGCTTTTAACACTTATGCAGGTTGATGCTGCCTTAATGATTGCATCGATATTTGGAATGGTAACCGGGTATATGTGCGAGACGTTACTAAATGGAAATGAGCACCAAACTTCTTCTAAGAAACGCGTTGAGACGCAATCAGATGGAGAACAGAAATGATAATGTTATCGATACTTGCAATGACGGCTATCGTGTTTTTTAGCCGTTATGTTTTCCTTGAGCCGCGAGTACCATTAAAGCTAAATAAACATGCTCTAAGGTTACTGAGCTATTCTAGCCCTGCAATTTTAACGGCTATTTGGGCGCCGATTATTTTCCTTCCTAAGGGGGAATTGTCTGTGAGTTTAACCAACCCTTATTTACTTGCAGCGGTAATCACAGCTTTATTGGTCTGGAAAACCAGTAATGTGTTGTTATCTATTATTCTGAGCATGGGGGCTTTTTTGTTTTTTAATCTCTATCTGCTTCGTTGAGCATCGCTATTAAAACCTATTACTAACCAACCTCTTGGAAACCCAACAGTGAGGAAACGCCAGAGGGTTGGTTAGTGTTTTCATTTCGCGCAATTTACTGAACGAAACGTGATGGCTCTTACGCTTTTCGCTTCGTTGTGGTGAATATGACTTCAACAGTACAGGCATCGTGGACCACATCTTGTTGATAATGCCAGCCTTGGTTAGTGCATATCTGTTTTACCAATTTAATGCCTAAACCAAAACCATCACTTTTCTCTCCAGTTAATAACTCCCCCCAATTGACTATGGTTAGGGTTTCTTGCTCAAGTTTTATCAAAATATGACCACTATCTGTGTGTTGCATGGCGTTGCGGATCAAGTTAGCAATGATGATGCGTATCATCACTTTGGGTAGTGATTGCGTGACAGACGAGAGCGCTAATTCTACTGTCACATCTTTGCCACCCAACAAGTATTGGTGTTCTTCTACTAATTCTTCTGTTAAATGGCTGAGGTTGAAGGTTTCAATCTTGGGTTGATAGTCTTTATTTCGAGTTAACCAGAGTAGGGTTTCTGTTAAATGGCTCATGGTTAGTCCCGCACGGTTAATACGATCTAACGGCTTCTGGCAAGCTGGTGGCGCATCGTGCCACATGTGCTCCATTAAGGATGCATTACTTAAAATGACGGCAATCGGTGTTCTCAGTTCATGGCTTGCATGCTGAAGGAATTGAGATTCTCGGCTTAAGGTTTTTTCGATGTTTTGTAGGTTAGTGTGAATTTTTTCAGCCAGCTCATCGAGCTCGCGAAAACCAAAAGCAGGTACAGGGTCTGCGATGGTTTTTAATGTTAATTGCTGTGCCCACTGGTGAAGTTTACTGACAGGGCGGGCAATGTATTGTGCTAATGAAAATCCGATGAGCATAAAGGTTAAAATAGCCACAATAGCAACGGACCCTATAGAAGGCATTTTTGATTCAACCATGATCCTTTCAAATTCAGTTACAAGGAACTGATCATCGAAGACATTGACAATAAAGTACATCTCACCGTTGGCTGACTTTGCAGGATGGATGAAGTAAGCCGCTTCAGGGTAGTCATACCATGCATCTTTCACTTCAAAACTATAGTGATCTTGAGTGGAGAAATCCTCTGGCGCGTAATTTGATTTTATGACGTCAGGCAACGATTGGTAGTTAGGGTAAAGATCGGTATCAATAACATCCAGCTTAGATTCGACTGTTTCGTAGCCTTGAATATTGATCAACTTCTCGATATGGATAGCGTTCATTGCTAGCGAATTATCTAATCCCCATAAGTAAAAGCTTCTAGCCAGCAGTGAATAGCCAAGGATAAGAATAAGGATAGTGCTGATGATAAAGGTTAAAACAATGCGTAATAAACTTTGGTTAATTTTCATATGGCTACTTAAAAATCCTTATAAGAATGGGTTTGGTTAAGTCAATATGGCTGAAGTTATGCTTAACCTGTAATTTTGGAAATAAAAACCTTTAAAAGCAATGCTGCAACCATGTTGATATGCTACTTTGGCATCAGTTGGTATCTAGGGGGCACTCTTGAAAAGTAAAGGTTTCACGCTTATCGAGCTGGTTGTTGTCATCGTTATTCTTGGTATTTTAGCGGTTACTGCCGCTCCACGCTTTTTAAATGCACAACGAGATGCACGAATTGCAACCCTCAATGGCTTTAAGGGCGCATTTTACGCCGCGGACGGCATTGTTATGTCAAAAGCAATGACAGCTGGTATTGAAAGCGCTATGTATGATACCGAAATTCCCAATACAGGTATTTATGTCCGCCAAGGCGTGATGTCGCTCAATGCTAAAAATATTGCGGCTTCCATGAATATCGACGGTTTCACTATTATTGATCATGGCACCACGGATATGCCCTCGGTGTATGTGGTACTTGATTATAATAAAGTTGAAAACGGTTTCCCAAGCGAACGGTGCCTGCTGCTGATTTCTCGTGGGGTGACTACCGCCTCTTATCCAAAGCCTTTGTTGCCTTTAAAAATATTGCTAGATGATAGTGAGTGTTGATACCAAAAGGTGGATGTTGTTTACTCTGGTTTGAGAACCCAGCCTTTACCCGCAATAGTATGTAATAGCTTTACGCCTGGTGCTTGCTCTAAGGATTTACGTAAGTAATAAATGTGTGCTTTGAGCGTATTGCTATTTGGAGCGTCATCTCCCCATAGTGCACTTTCTAGATCTTCGCGGCTAACTACATTGGGGCTTGCGCGCATTAAAACTTCGAGAATAGTAAAAGACGCAGGTGTTAATTTGATGGTGTGATCACCTCGAACAACTTTATGGGCACTGTTATCAAGCTCTAAATCATCAATTTTAATCACAGGGCTTTGACTACTACGACGCCCAGATAACACCATGATACGCGCCAGCAATTCACGGTTATCAAAAGGTTTTGCTAAATAATCATCACCACCAGAGGCAAACCCTTCGAGTTTGTCGTCAATACTGCCGCGCGCCGTTAAAAATAAAATAGGAGTTTGGCAACCTTCCTGACGGAGTTGTTTACACAAACTCAGTCCATCCATTTTTGGCAAGCCAATATCAAGCACTAATACATCGTAACGATTAGTTTGAGCAAGGTTTAGGCCCGCAGCACCGTTACTTGCGTAGTCGGGTACCATGTTTTCAAACTCCATGAGCTGCAGTAACGTTTCTGCAAGATCACGATCATCTTCAATCAATAACACTCGAGTCATACATACCTTTTTATTTATTGCTTAGATTCATTACTTCACGAAAGGGTGCTGGAAAGCACGCGTTGTTGTGATGATGAAGGTTATACCAGTATAAGTAAATTTAGGGTAAAGATCTGTCTGTCTTGTCAGCCTGACTTCGATGAAATTGACTAACTTAACATATAGTAAGTGTGGTTTTTGTCATTAAGTACTCATGGTGTTTTACCGTGTTTTTACCCTGCAACTATTATGGTGCTTTCTTTATTGAAGGGTTATCTCCAGTGGGTGGGATAACGTCTTATTTGAAGAAGAGTAATAATGACAGTGGATATACAAAAATCGAGCCTACTGATTGCCTCTGTGCTGGTAACTAGTTTGCTGGTGGGATGTAAAGGAGGGCTGTTCGCCGATAAAACGGAAGCCGCCGAAATAGAACCGCCTTTAACCGCTAATATTTCCGTTATTGAAGCCGAGAAAAAGCCAGTAACTTTGTTTGATGAACTGCAAGGGCGTGTTGTCGCTTTTCGAACTGCAGAAATCCGCCCGCAAGTGAGTGGCATTATTACTCAGCGGTTATTTAAGCAAGGCGAGGTCACTGCCAGTGAGCAGCCATTATTCCAGATCAATAAAGAACCTTTTGTTATCGACATTCAGGAGAAAGAAGCCTCTCTTGCTCAAGCAAAAGTAGCGTTAGAACAAGCTGAGCGTCAATATATTCGCCTTCAAGAGCTGGATAAAACAAGTGCGGTGAGTAAGCAAGCTTTAGATGAAGCTAACTTCAATTATAAGAAAGCATCGGCCAATGTTATGCAAAATGCAGCGACATTGGATCAGAGCAAATTAAACCTAAAGTTTGCGACTATTCGTGCGCCTATATCTGGAATTATTGAGCAGGCTCTTGTTACTGAAGGTACATTGGTGAGCAAGGGTGATAGCCAAGCTTTGGCGATCATAAAGCAAATCGATAAAGTGTATATCGATGTACGCCAACCTGCTTCAAAGTTACCTCTTTTGCGTAAATTGGTGGCGAGTGGTACGCCACAAGAGCAGTCGGTGAAACAGAAAGCTAATCAGCGAGGCTTGGGTGTCAATATTATCGTGTCCGATGATAATGGTGAGAAGATGACGGGCCAAATTGTCTTTTCTGGCATTAGTGTTGATGTAAATACTGGAGACTTAATTGTTCGTATTATTGCTGAAAATGGTAAACATACCTTGCTGCCAGGGATGTATGTTCGAACAGAGATCCCACGTCGTAAATTAGATGCCTTCCTATTACCCCAACAAGCGATTCAACGTGCGAGTAATGGCGATGCCTATGTGGTTGTTGTTACAGAGAAAGGCGACGTAGAGCAACACGTAGTGAAGTTGGATGGTATTCAGAACTTCAATTATGTGGTTACTCAAGGCTTAGACCAGGGGGATAAGGTGATAGTGGAAGGCCATGAAAACCTGATACCTGGCGCAGCGCTCAATATTTCACAATGGCAAGCGGCTGAGTTAGCTGGATAAGCAATAACCGATAGGAATAGTATTGTGTCTCAATTTTTTATTAATCGACCAATCTTCGCTTGGGTTATTGCGATATTGATTATCCTCTCTGGGGTAATTTCGATTCCTAACCTAGCGGTAGAGCGTTTTCCAAGCGTTGCCCCTCCAAGTGTGAGCTTATACCTTACATATCCTGGTGCCAGCCCGAAAACACTGAATGATACTGTGGTATCACTGATAGAGCGTGAGATTTCAGGTGTTAAAGGCCTGATGTACTTTAAGTCGTCATCTGATTCGAATGGTAGTGCTGAAATTACTGCGACCTTTAAGAACGGAACTAACCCTGAGATGGCGCAGGTTGAAATTCAAAATAAGCTCAAAGCAATAGAAGCTCGCTTACCTTTATCTGTTCGTCAGTCAGGTATTCAAGTCGAGTCATCATCTTCCAGTACTTTGATGTATGTTGGCTTGATTTCGCCGAATGGTAAATTTACCGAATCTGAATTAAGCGATTACATGATCCGCAATATCATCGAAGAGCTGAAGCGAGTACCTGGTGTTGGTCGGATTCAGATGTTTGGTGCTGAGTTCGCAATGCGTATTTGGATCGATCCCATTAAGCTGAATGCCTATAACCTGACAGTTGGTGATGTCACCAAGGCGATCCAAGAACAGAATGTACAGATTTCACCGGGTAAAGTGGGTGATGCGCCCATAAGCCAAGGGCAGAAAACGGTAGTACCTTTAACAGCACAAGGCCAGCTAGAGACACCGGAAGAGTTTCGTAAGATTGTACTTCGCTCGACATCGAATGGCGGCAAAGTATTGCTGAGTGATGTCGCCAAAGTCGAACTTGGTTCTGCCAGTTACCAGTACTCCAACCGTGAAAACAGTAAGCCGTCGACTTCTGCGTCGGTTAAACTCTCGCCTGGTGCGAATGCCATTGCGGCTTCTAATGGTATTCGAGCTCGTTTAGATGAATTAAAACTCTCTATGCCTGCAGGCATGGATTACAGCATTACGTCAGATGCTGCGCCATTCGCCAAGATATCGATTTCAAAAGTGGTAATGACCCTATTTGAAGCCATGGTGTTGGTGTTTCTTGTCATGTATCTGTTCTTACAAAATGTTCGATACACCATTATCCCTGCGATTGTCGCACCGATTGCCTTGCTTGGTACTTTTACCGTTATGCTCGCGTTCGGTTTTTCGATAAATGTCTTTTCGATGTTTGGTATGGTGCTGGCTATCGGGATTATTGTAGATGATGCGATTGTTGTGGTCGAAAACGTAGAGCGGGTGATCGCAGAAACAGGCGCATCAGCGAAACAAGCGACTCAAATGGCGATGAAAGATATCTATGGCGCTATTGTGGGTATTACTGCGGTGTTGTCAGCGGTATTTATTCCGATGGCGTTTGCGGCAGGTTCTGTCGGTATCATTTTCCAACAGTTTTCGTTGGCGATGTCGATTTCTATTTTGTTTTCGGCTTTCTTAGCGATTACCTTAACGCCGGCATTGTGCGCGACTATCTTAAAACCACATAGCGAAGCCCATGCTCACAAGAAAGGTTTTTTTGCATGGTTTAACCGTAAGTTTGACAGCATGACGCAAGGTTATCAGTCTTGGGTCGCTAAGCTGGTGGTTCGTACTGGCAGAATGATGCTGTTTTACGTAGCCTTTGTTGCTATTGCTATTTATAGCTTTGGTAAGATCCCAAGTACATTCCTGCCAGAAGAAGATCAGGGGTATTTCTATACATCAATTCAGCTGCCATCGGATGCAACGGTAGAACGCACCATGGATGTCGTGACTAAAGTTGAAGACTTTGTTCAATCACGTGAAGCCGTGGATTCAAGTATGTCGATTTTAGGTTTTAGCTTTAGTGGTTCAGGTGCAGGCTCAGCTTTTAGCATTACAACCTTAAAGGATTGGGAAAACCGAAATGGAGCGACAACTAACCAAGAAATAGATGCGTTAGCGGAGCACCTACAAGGCCTTAATGAAGGCATGGTATTCAGCATGTTGCCTACAGCTATTGATGGATTAGGGACGTCATCGAATATTTCGTTTCAGTTAATGGACCGTTCTAACTCTGGTTATGACAAATTCCAAAACGTACAGCGTAAATTTTTACAAAAAGCACGTGAGAGTAGTCAGTTCTCTAGTGTGTTTTTTGAATCTTTACCTGAAACTAACGGGATCAAACTCAAAATTGATCGACAGAAAGCACAGGCGTTAGGGGTTTCTTTCACTTCAATTAGTGAAACGATTTCAACGGCTTTAGGTTCAAATTATGTGAATGACTTCCCGAATAAAGGGCGCTTGCAGAAAGTGATCCTTCAAGCTGATGCAAAATCACGTATGCAGTTGGAAGATATTCTTAAACTGTCTATTCGTAATGAACGTGGTGGCATGGTGTATTTGTCTGAGTTTATTGAGCCGATATGGAAGCCAACACCGCTACAACTGACTCGGTTTAATGGCATGCCTTCAGTTGCGGTATCATTAGCGCCTGCCGCTGGGGTTTCAAGTGGCGATGCGATGGCTGAAATTGAAAAGATAGTGGCAAGTTTACCGCAAGGAACCACGATTGAGTGGACTGGGCTTTCACGTCAGGAGAAACAAGCTGAATCGCAAACAACCATGCTACTGGCGTTCTCTATGCTGGTTATCTTCTTGGTGCTATCGGCATTGTATGAGAGCTGGTCAACACCATTGGCCGTTATTATGGTTGTACCGTTGGGGATTATTGGCTCAATTGCATCGGTGCTAGTAGCTAATATGTCAAACGATGTATTTTTTAAGGTCGGCTTGGTTACCATTATCGGTTTATCGGCCAAGAATGCGATTTTGATCATCGAATTTGCCCAGATCCAACGGGCGTTAGGCAAAGGATTAATTGAGGCGACGATTGATGCGGCGAAAATGCGTTTACGTCCTATCTTGATGACATCATTGGCCTTTACGTGTGGGATCATTCCGTTAGTGATAGCAACTGGCCCTAGTTCTGAAATCCAGAATTCTATTGGTACTGGTGTTCTCGGTGGGATGATCAGCGGTACGGTATTAGCTATCTTCTTTGTACCTGTATTCTTTGTCTTTATTAATGAGTTAATAGAAAAGTGCTTTCGTAAGGCTAAGACAGAGCAAGTAAAGGGTAATCATATCGATGTTATTAATGCCGACAATAAAGCGGTTGTTATTAAAGACTAAGTTGTAGCGCCCAGTTGCGTTATATAAAGCATTAAAGATAGAAAAGAGCGGTCTTACTGTCATCAGTAGGGCCGTTTTTCTGTTGGGCTCAAGGTTCATTATCAAAAAATGAAAACATTTAATTATCTTTACCTTCGTTTACCGCGCTTTTACCTTGCAGTTGTTAAATTAACTACATGTTCAGAGCAAACGAACATAACGGTTTAAAAGCCCTGATTTAAGATAATAACTAATAGGATTCCACTTATGAAAAAGTCTAATATCGTAATCGCATCAATGCTTATCGCTTTCTCTTCTATGTCTTTTGCAGGATTGAAAGTGGTTGACTCACAAAATGGAGCGTGGGTTACAGTAACAGACAATGGAAAGCCTGTCGCAGAAGCTGTTGTCTCAGCAACCAATGTGCCACAAAGCAAGGGTGAATTTAAGACGAACGAGAAAGGGCGTGTATTCATTCCGCTTTCAATGAACCATTCAAAATCAGTGAAGTTCAAAGCGGTAACCCCTGAAGGAAAAGAAATGAGTCGCTTTGCATTCCATGGCAAAAGTTAAGTAACCCTTTAAGAACATGAAGCCATAGCTAAGTAATTAGCTATGGCGTTTGCATTTGAGTTTATCTATATGAAACTTAATCAATGGACTGCCTTCGTTAAAGACCTTAAGCAAGCACTTCATGTAATAGCCGCTGTGGCTTTCCTTTTCAGTGTTAGGTTTTTTTACGAATTGGATTACCCCCAATTTATTTTGAATAATACATTGATACCTTGGTATGGCGATCACTACACAACAAATGAGAGTTTGTTAACTATTGGTTCTTCGTTTTTTTCGTATGTTTTCTTTGTCTTAATTATGATTAAGATTTCAGAATGGGTCGTACAAGAGTTTGACTTGACGGCAACAATAATTACAGTAATAAAATCGATAGCATATGTGGCGATTGGTTTATCTATTTGGTTTGAATATAACGGACAGGCTTGGTGGATTGTAAATTTGGGGTTATTAGTGCCTGTTTTGATAATCGCAATAAGATTGTCGATATACGACGCATAGACAAAGATATTTATAGACTGGTTTTTAGCTCGACGAGGTGTGGGGCTTAAAGGATGTTAAAGGTGGTGCTTTAATCATTTGGCCTGAGATAAGATAGAGTAACCTATGCAGAAAGCGAAACTTTGTTACTGCAGAGTAAGCTTGAGTTATATTAGATAACCCTATAGGAAAAACACGGTTTCGGTTTCATGATTGGATTTATAATTTTCTGTTTGTTTTTGTATTTTTTCTCCGACACCTTACTTTTTATTGCTTTAGTTATCGGGTTGATTGTTTTTTTTGGTTAATTGATTAGATAGTGCTTCACATCAAGAGTAAGCCAAATAGAATGTTGGATATTATATTCACTATAGGTTAAAGAAAGGCCGCTACTTATTAAAAGATAGCGGCCTTATTTATATGAGTAAGACAGTCGTAGTTAGTTAATAATATTCGCTGGTTCTGAACGAAAGGTTATTGAGCGTCGCATTTTTTATGCTATCAAAGTTCATGCGATAGGTTTGTTTGGCTTTGATATCAAGTATGTTGTTACGTTGTAGCAAATCAACCATTTGGTTACTTGTACTGTTATCACTAATATTACTTGGGTTAACCTCAATGTACTGACCACTAATAGACCAAGAGCCTGACTCTAGGTACTCGAATTGGCTAGGTTTTACATCGGGGCTGGTATAAGTAACTAAAGTGGCTTTTTGATATTGCTTATTTGGCAGAAAAATCATCTGACTTGATGTGTTTATATAGTAATAAGTAGATGCATAGGTGTTTTGGTTTTGCTCGTTTACTATATGCCGAGTCTCAACGCTTGCTTCCGTATGAGACTGCCATGGTCTTGCGGTAAGTAAGAATTTATAAAGTGGCTCTTGTGGAAAAAAAGCAACGGAAGCGGCAATAATGATACCAGAGAGAAGAATAGGCTTCGCTTTATCTGGTATTGCGTAGTTTTTTAATTTTTGTTTGGGGGTATTTATTGTCTTTCTTATTGTTGGCTTAATTGATGACTTTACTGTCATGGGGGATATCCATCATCTAGAGATATGAAATATGCTAGATAATGATGCTACGTCGTGAGCGGTAAAATTAGGGTAAATATGGGATAGAAAGCACAGGTTACATTCAGAAAAAGCCTTGCTTCGTAATTATTGAACTGGGTGTTAAAAATGTCGGAATAAGGGGGAAGCTTGTAATAAGCAACCAAGCTACGAGCGCGCCTTATTGCTCGTAACTGGTTATCTTAGTATATGTTATGGGCCGTTAACTCTATGCTAACTAGCACTCCACATTTGTTTACCTGTACGCTGGAAGCTATAGCCACCCAACTGATCACCCCGTACTTGTATTTCCATGTCTTCAAGTTGATGTAATAGCTGCTGTTGTAAGGTACGGAAGTAAATATTTTTGGGTATCACTAACTCAAACGCTTCTCGACACAATGGAATAAAACCTAAACCGAACTCCCCAGCAGTACTCTGGCTCGCACACCCTACATCGGCTTGACCCCTAGCAATGGCTGATGCGAGCTCACGCTCAGAATTACAGGTATCAACTTTGGTTAGCATGCCTAGGTTAAAGGCATGGTTATGAAGCCACTCTTCTAAAGCTCGCATACTGCCAGCCCCTTCTTGACGCAGCGCCCAACGCCAGCGGGGGGCGAGTAGATCTTGCGGTTTTAATTCACGCTCACCAAATTGCTTAGCAACGTCTGGGTTCACCACTAAGCCTTGTTGGCGCTCAAAGGCATGAACGAGTACCCAGTTTTTATGACCAGGGTATTGTTGCAACAATGCTGGGTGACGTAAGCCAGATTCTTCCGCGTTACCCCAATGAATGGCACACATATCAACATGGCCCTTACTGAGCATTGCTAGACCTTGTCGAGTGCCTGTCGAGGTGTAACCCACTAATGCAGTACTGCCGAGTTGGTTTGCCATTTTTCCAACAATCATTTGTAGTAGTGGATCGTCAGAGCCTGCAATTAACAAGCGGTCGTTTTGAACCCCATTATTACAAGACTCAAGTAACCACTTATCTAACATCGCCTTGGGGAAAAGCCATTTACCGGTAATTTTGGTACAAGGCAGTAAGCCTTCGTTCGCTAGCGCATAAACTTTCTTTTCGTTTAAATCCAGATATTCAGCCACTTGTTTGGCGTTCATGAATTCAGGGAAGTCGGTGCTCATTGGTGATCACCTTTTTTATCATTTCCTTTATCGTTAGCTCGTTTTGAATCTTTCAGCTTAAAGCTTTTGGCTTGTTCATCGAGATTGCCTTTTATATCGAGAATCAAATTCTGCATGCCGTTATACACTTGGAAGCGATGGCCTTTGGCGCGGGCAATCATGGTAATGCCAAGCTTTTGGGCAAGCTCATAGCCCATTTGAGTTGCACCCGAACGAGATAACAGAATTGGAATACCCATTTGTGCCACTTTAATGACCATTTCTGATGTTAATCGACCGGTGGTGTAAAAGATCTTGTCTTCGCCAGTTTGACCAGCCAGCCATAGCTCACCAGCTAAAGTATCTACAGCATTGTGACGACCTACATCTTCAACAAACGACACTATCTCTGTGCCTTTACAAACGGCACAACCGTGAACAGCCCCTGCGGCCTTATAGGTTTCATTATGATGGGTAAGTGATTCAAGCAAGCCATACAGCTGAGACTGAGGCAGTTGAGGCTGGGGCAGGGTAACACCTTCCAGCTTCTTCATGACGTTACCGAACATGGTGCCTTGGCCGCAGCCCGAGGTGACAGTCTTCTTTTCTAGTTTCTGTGCTAGATTGCCTGTGTCTTCTTTGGTAATCACAGCGGCAGAATTGGTATCCCAATCGATAATGACAGATTCAATACTCTCTAAATCTGAAATGAAGCCTTGGTTTTTAAGGTAACCGAGTACAAGCGCTGAAGGGCGTTCACCCAAGGTCATCAAGGTCACCACTTCAACCCAATTGAGGTAAACCGTTAAAGGATGCTCACAGGCGATTTCTTTGGTCATCATATCGCCGTATTCATCCATGATATCGACAGTCATGGTTTGCTTCACTGAGGCGTTGGTTTTAATAATTTTTGGCAGTGGATTCATAAAAGTCCTGTAGCAATGATTGTCTGTCTAAAAATGGCGTTTGTTATCGTCGTATAACGCGGTGTATCGGTGATAGTGCAGCAATTCTTCCTAACCCGACTATTCTCTAACTATTTAGCGTTAATCCGCATCGCTGTGTAGCAATTATAGTCGCTATCACTCAAGTGCGAATGATTACTTATTGATATATAAAGAGAACTTTTGACGTTCAATGCAACGATAATCAGTTAAAAACGTGCAGTAGCTATCTCTACTTACCTTTTGTGAGTCTTCTGCAAGGATTGTTCCAATCTTATAATAGACACATTATATCCCTTATTTTTTGTAAGTGTATAAGTTGGTCTGATAATTGCTTTGTAGGTGAAAATAGTGTGGTTTTAATGGTGCGCAGCGAGTTGCATTATGCTCGTTCAAGTACAAATGCTATCCATTTTCATTCACGGCTATTGTGTAAATCATGTATTCAAGAATAAAGGAGTAAGCGTGCCTGAGCTCTATAAGAATGAATCGATTTGGCCGATTGGCTTTCGACTAGTATCAGAAGAAAAGCAAGTTGGACGCTGGTCTACACTGTCTTGGTCTATTGAAGATGTTGCTTTGCATGAAGAGCAACGTACAACAGAAAGCCATGTGTTACCGCTAGAACTATTTCGCGATGAACGATCTGACTATCGCTTTAATTTAAGTTCACGCGATCCTCACTTATTCATTGTTTGTGAAGAAGAAAACGAACAATTAAAACCTGTCCATATTACCGCTGCTCAGTCAGTAGCAAGCAGTTATATGGATGGAGATTATCAAGTACTTCATATAACGACGCCGTTACCGGTTCAAGCATGGATGGAAGCATTTATAGGTCGACATGGTGAGTTGATCGAAGGTGGCCGTAAGAAGTGTAAGAACAAAAAAGGCAAAGGTCGTTCAAGTGGCAAGTAATATTTTTCAGCGCTGGGCTAGTCGTAAGCTCGCAGTTAAGAAAGAGAATGAAGCGTCTAATCAATTAGATAGCTTAAATGTGGATGAAAACCTTTCTGCTTATTCATCCACTAATTCGCCTAGTGCTGAACAAAACCGTGTTGAGGGGGAGTCTCTTGAAGAACAGGAGGGGCTTGATACTGAAACACAGATTCAAGTTGATACAGCTAACACAGAAGGCAGCACGCTTTCTGAATCGAGCCTTGCTGCTAACGATGAAGGTACGGGTGATGGACTTCCATCATTCTCTGACGTTGCCAGTGTGAGCTTTGATTCGGGTGCCGCTGCTTTTTTGAAAGAAGGTGTAGAGAAGTCTGTTAAGAAAGCAGCATTGAGTAAGCTTTTCCATTCTGATGAATTCAACTATATCAGTGACATGGATGATCATACGGAAGATTTCTCAAATATACCTAAACTTGATACGTCGGTTGTAAAACAGCTACGTAGTTGGGTTAACGAAGTTGCTGACAAAGTAGAAGAGTTAACTGATGCAGCTGGAATGGATGTTAATACAGGTCTAGCGCATGATGATCTTGCGGCTGTAACGAATGCAAATGATAGCAATAGGCTTGATAGTGCTACGTCACAGACTGAGCAATCGCGAGATGATGAAACACTAAGCGAAGAACTTAGCAAAGCATCGAGTGAAGAAGAGGTTGAAGCATCTGCCCCTACAGAAATCCCTACTGATCTTGTTGAGAGTAATGATGTTGACAGTTTACTCGAAGCAAAGTCGACGGATGTCGTAACCAAACCAGCACTCAATGATGAGAAAACAAGTCAGCTCAACCAAATCGAGTCTCATAAAAAAGTCTGATACCCAGCTAAAAATAATGGGTTATTAAGTGAAAAATCAAAAGTGAGACAAAAAGGGAGAAATACCCTTAAAAAATAGCGGGACAATTTGGCGCACTAGAATGCATAGCGAGAGACAAAATGTCGCACGCACTGTTAGCCCAGATGTCTCTTTCTGACTTTAGTTCCTTATAGGTCATTTTATTCCGTTAAAAGTTGGTTCGGTTATTGCTCTATAGAAGCATGAAGGTTCAAGAATTTTAAAGTTGACCTTTAATCGACATCGACAAACGGTGACGAGTACACAGGAATAAGAATGTTAAAAAGTACACTAGAAGCACTAGCAAGCAATGATCAAAATGCAGCCGCTCGATTCTCTGCCATTACAGGTACGGTTGAATTAGCGAATCTGATCCCTCCAACGGTTTCTTATGAAAGCCGTGGGAACTTATTGATTATTGGTGAGCAGCTAACAATTACCGCACTGGCTGAACAATTTTCTGCACTAAACTCAGTGACCCTACTGGCAACTGAAAAGGCTGCACAGGCTGAGAAAGTAGAAAATCTGTATTTCAGCAAAGAGGTGACTGTTAAGGGTTACCTTGGTGCATTTGATGTGAGATGTCGTGTAGACGGTACTATCTCTGAAACAAACGTAAATTTAGCAAAAGTGGCGACTGGCCGTGATTGCTTCGATATTGTTTTAGATATGACGGCTGAAGGCATTGTTAAGATTGAAATTCCTGCACCGGGTTATTACGCCACGGCAAAAGGGGCTGTTGTTGCAGACTTAGTTGAAGAATTACCTGCAATGATAGGGACATTCGATAAGCCTAAATACTTTCGTTTGAACCCAGATCTTTGTGCGCATTCTTCGCGTGGCGTGAGTGGTTGTGATCGTTGTGTCGATGCTTGTCCTGCTGGGGCGTTAACCAGTACGGGTCATGCTATCGAAATTAATCCATACCTTTGTCAAGGCGTGGGTACATGTGCAACGGCATGTCCGACTGAAGCAATTAGTTACGCGTTACCTGATCCTGATAACACACAACATTTTGTGTATCGCCTTTTAGACCGTTATCAAACAGAAGGAGGCTCAGCGCCTACGATTCTGTTTTACGGTAATCGTGATGAAGCATCTGTTATTCGTACTCTGGCTCTGTTCCCGTCAAATGTTATTCCTGTAGCACTTGAAGAGCTTGCAACTGTAGGGGTAGATACTTGGTTTAGTGCATTGGCATACGGTGCGCATCAAGTCCTACTTGCTACGAATACAGATTATATTCCAGCAACGATTGATCGCGTTTTGTCTGATGAACTTGCTATTGCTCAGGCTTTCTTAACCGAACTAGGTTTTGAAGCTGATCGTATTACTTTGTTTGATTTTGCTCAGGTGGAATCATTCAGTGCTTACGACGCAGCATTGGTTACTGATGCACAAGCGCGCTTTGAAGGTAATAAGCGTGACAAGCTATTTGCAGCTCTCACGCTACTTGCTGATGTCGCACCCGCTAAACCTGACTATTCTGAATTGCCTGCGAATGCACCTTATGGTTCGGTAGATTGCAAAACGGAAGATTGTACTTTGTGCATGAGCTGTGTGTCTGTGTGTCCAACGCGTGCCTTACATGCTGTAGGGGATCGTCCTGGTCTGTTATTTGTTGAACAAGATTGTATTCAATGTGGCATGTGTGAAAAGGCATGTCCTGAAAAAGTCATTTCGATGAAGCCTGGCTTTAATTGGGATGCACAAGCACGCACTGAAGCACAAGTTGTTCATGAAGAAGAGGCTGCATGTTGTACCAGCTGTGGTAAAGCCTTTGCACCTGCTTCTATGGTGAAAATGTTAACTGAAAAGTTACAGAGTCACTCGCAATTTCAGGGTGAAGCAATTCGTCGTTTATCTATGTGTGAAGATTGTCGTGTTCGCGATATTTTTTCGCAAATGGAAAGCGATCCTGAAAGTCAGTTAAAGGTGTAGGCGGAATCGAATGGAACAGCAATTAATGCAAAACGAAGAAACAACCCTACGTGTAGATATTTACTCCATGCTGGCGCATTTGCTCCGTAAAGCACCGGATGAAAATATTCTGGACTGGCTATCTAGTTTAGATGTGGCTACACCACAACCGCATATTTCAGGTATGGCTGCGACTTGGCCTTTAGTGAAACTAGCGGCAGAAAAAACAACCTTAATTAGTGTGCAGGAAGAATATCAAGATCTGTTTATTGGTATCGGTCGTGGCGAGATCGTACCTTTTGGTTCTTGGTACTTAACTGGATCTTTGATGGAAATGCCTCTTGCGCATCTTCGTCGTGATTTGGCTCAACTTGGGTTTCAACGCGAAGAAAATGTAAAAGAACCGGAAGACCACATTGCAGCCCTACTAGAAGTAATGGCAATGCTGGTGGAAGGGGGCGATGACCATCTGCAAAAAACGTTTTTTAACCGTCATATCGCGACATGGTTTGAACGTTTTTGTGCCGATTTGAAGTCGGCTGATAGTGCTGTTTTTTACACTGCTATCGGCGAATTGGCTTTGCAATTTTTGACTGTAGAAAAGACACGATTTGTTTAAGTCCTTGGCGTAAGGCGTTGCTTTGCGCCATGCATTCTTATGACTTACCTATCGTAACCATAGCTATAACAAACTATCGATTTCCGATAATCGGATAAGACGATAAAGGAGCAAGCTTCCATGAGTGAGCAAAATAAACCTAATGAAGGCCGCCGCCAATTGTTGAAAAACATTGGTCTAAGCGTGGCTGCTGGTGCGGTGGTTGCAGGTACTGCAACTGCTGCAAATGCGACGGTAGAAAAGCCTGAAGCAAAAGAAACCAAAACTAACGGCTATCGCGAAACGCAACACATTCGCGACTACTACGAAACCTTGTAAGCGGAGCTATAAATGAAACTGACAAAACGTTCCGATAACGTGAGCAAGGACGAAAACCAATTAGGTGTATCTCGTCGTACTTTCCTTCGTAACTCTTCACTGGCGGCTGCTGGTGGTGTTGCGGGTGCAAGCATGTTTGCTCCAAGCATGATGAAAAAAGCAGAAGCGAAAGAAGTGGATCGCTCTGCGCCTGCTGAAATTAAACGTACTATCTGTTCTCACTGTTCTGTGGGCTGCGGTATTTACGCTGAAGTACAAGAAGGTGTCTGGACTGGCCAAGAACCCGCTTTTGACCATCCTTTTAATGCTGGTGGACACTGTGCGAAAGGTGCTGCGCTACGTGAACATGGTCATGGTGAGCGTCGTCTAAAATACCCAATGAAGTTGGTTAACGGCAAGTGGACCAAACTGAGCTGGGAACAAGCACTGGACGAAGTAAGTAAGAAAGTACTTAAAATCCGTGAAGAGTCAGGCCCAGATTCTGTTTACTGGCTAGGCTCTGCGAAACACAACAACGAACAAGCGTACTTGTTCCGTAAAATGGTTTCGCTATGGGGTACGAATAACGTCGATCACCAAGCGCGTATCTGTCACTCAACCACGGTTGCAGGTGTTGCGAACACTTGGGGCTACGGTGCAATGACCAACTCACTGAACGACATGCATAACTGTAAGTCGATTCTGTTCATTGGTTCTAACGCCGCTGAAGCTCACCCAGTAGCAATGCAGCATATTCTGATCGCGAAAGAGAAGAACAGCTGTAAGATCGTTGTTGCGGACCCACGTCGTACACGTACTGCTGCTAAAGCTGACGAATACGTATCGCTACGTCCTGGTTCTGACGTTGCGTTCATCTGGGGTGTGCTATACCACATCTTCAAAAACGGTTGGGAAGACAAAGAGTTTATCCGTCAACGTGTTTACGGCATGGAAGATGTACGTAAAGAAGTGGCGAAATGGACGCCTACAGAAGTTGAACGTGTAACTGGCGTGCCTGAAGCAGAAGTGTATCGCACTGCGAAAACACTGTCTGAAAACCGTCCGGGTTGTGTCGTTTGGTGTATGGGTGGTACTCAGCATACTACTGGTAACAACAACACACGTGCCTACTGTATCCTTGAACTTGCGCTTGGCAACATGGGTAAAGCGGGTGGTGGTGCTAACATCTTCCGTGGTCACGATAACGTACAGGGTGCAACTGACTTTGGCGTACTATCTGACAACCTACCAGGTTACTACGGCCTTTCTGAAGGTGCATGGAAACACTGGGCTGGCGTTTGGGATGTTGACTACGAGTGGCTAAAAGGTCGTTTCGACCAAGCTGATTACCGTGGCAAGAAACCAATGAACAACGCAGGTATTCCTGTATCGCGTTGGATTGATGGTGTACTTGAAAACAAAGACAACATCGAACAGAACGACAACATTCGTGCGATGTTCTACTGGGGTCATGCAGTAAACTCACAAACACGTGGGCCAGAAATGCGCACTGCAATGGGTAAACTGGACATGATGGTTATCGTCGATCCGTACCCAGGTGTTGCAGCAGTAATGAACGGCCGTACCGATGACGTTTACTTACTACCAGCAACTACGCAGTTCGAGACGCATGGCTCTGTAACGGCTACAAACCGTTCTATCCAGTGGCGTGATCAGGTTATTGAACCTTTGTTCGAATCTAAGCCTGACCACGAGATCATGTACTTGCTATCGCAGAAACTTGGTCTGTCTGAGCAACTGTTCAAGCACATTAAAGTTGAAAATAACCAACCTGTTATTGAAGACATTACCCGTGAATACAACAAGGGTATGTGGACAATTGGTTACACAGGCCAGAGCCCTGAGCGTTTGAAGGCACACCAGCAAAACTGGCATACCTTCCACAAAACAACACTTGAAGGTGAAGGTGGCGTAGCTGATGGTGAAACATACGGTCTACCTTGGCCTTGCTGGGGTACTCCTGAGATGAAACACCCAGGTACTCACATCCTTTACGATACATCTAAAACGGTTGCGCAAGGTGGTGGTAACTTCCGTGCACGTTTCGGTGTAGAACGTAACGGTGAAAGCCTACTGGCTGACGATAGCTACTCATTAGGTTGTGAGCTTGAAGGTGGCTTCCCAGAGTTTAGCGCTAAGCTGCTTAAGCAACTGGGTTGGTGGGACGAGCTAACAGCTGATGAGAAAGTCGCTGCTGAAGGTAAAAACTGGAAAACAGACGTTTCTGGTGGTATCCAACGCGTTGCGATTAAACACGGTTGTATCCCTTACGGTAACGCAAAAGCACGTGCAGTTGTTTGGACATTCCCAGATGCAGTGCCACTTCACCGTGAACCACTGTACACGCCTCGTCGTGATTTGGTGACAGATTACCCAACGTGGGATGACAGCGAAGCAATGTTCCGCTTGCCAACACTGTACAAATCAATCCAAGAGAAGGATGTATCTAAGGATTACCCAATTATCCTGACATCTGGTCGTCTGGTTGAGTACGAAGGTGGTGGTGATGAAACGCGTTCTAACCCATGGCTAGCAGAGCTTCAACAAGAAATGTTTGTTGAGGTGAACCCGAAAGATGCAAACGATCTTGGCTTCCGCGACGGTGACATGGTCTGGGTTGAAGGTGCAGAGAAAGGCTGCATCCACGTTAAAGCGATGGTAACTCGTCGTGTGAAACCGGGTTTGGCGTTCATTCCGTTCCACTTTGGCGGTAAGTTCCAAGGTGAAGACTTACGCGGCAACTACCCAGCAGGTACTGCACCGTTTGTATCGGGCGAATCTGCAAACATTGCAACCACATACGGTTACGATCCTGTTACTCAAATGCAGGAAACGAAAGTAACTCTATGTAAGATCTCTAAAGCGTAAGGAGTCATCAAATGGCACGTATGAAATTTCTTTGTGACTCTAAACGTTGTATCGAGTGCAACGGCTGTGTTACTGCATGTAAAAACGAAAATGATGATGCACTAGAGTGGGGTATTCAACGCCGTCGCGTTGTGACGCTTAACGATGGTGAAGTCGGTGAAACTTCAATCTCTGTAGCATGTATGCACTGTAGTGACGCGCCTTGTATGGCGGTTTGTCCTGCGGATTGTTTCGAGCAGACAGAAGACGGCATCGTACGCCACGATAAAGATCTTTGCATCGGTTGTGGCTACTGTCTATTTGCTTGCCCGTTTGGCGCACCACAATTCCCTAAACAGGATGCGTTTGCTGAGCGTGGCAAAATGGACAAATGTACTTTCTGTGCAGGTGGCCCTGGTGTTGAACCTGGCTCTGAAGAAGAGCGTCAGAAGTACGGTGCAAACCGTATCGCTGAAGGCAAGCTACCTATGTGTGCTTCACTTTGTTCAACAAAAGCATTACTTGCTGGTGATGCAGCTAAGATTTCTGATGTTTACCGTGAGCGTGTTGTTGCACGTGGTGCAAAAGAAGCCGGCTGGGCAAGCAACGTAAATGTTGACGATCTAGCATACGATGCGGGCAAAGCTCGTAAAGCATAATGGTTTATTGGGCACGCTATAGAGTGTGCCCATAAATCAGTAACAAACTGAGCGCGTCTTTATTGCAGAGCAATTGTTCTGATAGAAATGAATAAAACGCGCGCTTTCAACTGTTATCGAAACAGTCAGGAGTTTTAATGACTAAGCGAATCCAACATTGGTTCACTTTGCTAGCAACCGCATTCATGCTGATGTTTACCTTGTCAGCGTTTGCTAGCGAAGGAGCGAATACAAATACGGATAATGAGCGCTTGGGCGAGTCTTCGGTTCAAAAAGAAGCGGTAGGTTTCGCTGGCGCTGACTATTGGCGCATGGTCAAGGATGGTCAAGAAGGTTACACCACATCAAAATCACCAGAGCATGGTGTATTGATTAGTGTGCCGGGACAAACATGGTATGTGTTAAAAGAAAAGTGGATGTCTCCACTGGGTGCATTAGCTATTTTTGGTAGCTTAGCAATGGTGACACTTGCCTATGTTGTTGTTGGCCCGCTAAAACTGAGTAAGCCTAAAACAGGTCGCAAGATTAAACGTTGGAGCCGTATGGACCGTGCACTGCACTGGAGTATGGCATTTACCTTCCTTACGCTTGCGTTTAGTGGCTTAACCTTAGTTTATGGTAAACACTTCTTGAAGCCCATTTTACCGTCTGAGCTATGGGGCTGGATTATTTACGCGGCTAAACAATACCACAACTATATAGGACCTATTTTCTTCCTATTGCTTGTTGCAGTACTGGTGAAGTGGTGGCGTAAAAGTATCTTCAACATGGTTGATGTACGCTGGTTCATGAAAATGGGCGGCATGGTCGGTAAACATAAAGGTACGCATCCATCGGCAGGTTTCTCGAATGGTGGTGAAAAGGCGATTTACTGGTTGCTTATTTGCTTCGGTATTGTCGCAGCCATCAGTGGTTTTGTTCTCGATTTCCCAATCTTTGACCAAACTCGTCGTGATATGGAGCTGTCGAACCTTGTTCACATGTTCTCTGCGCTTATCTTGATCTGTGGTTTCATCTTCCACATCTACATCGGTCTGTTCGGTATGGAAGCAGCACTAGATGGCATGATCACAGGTGAAGTCGATGAAACTTGGGCGAAAGAGCATCATGACCTTTGGTATGAAGAAGTGAAAGACCTTCCTGAAAACCAACCAGGTTATGATGAAAAAGCCGAAGCTGAAGCGAAAGGCAAACCTAGCTCAAAAACATCGTAATCAATCTAATTTGATTTCTTGATATTCAAACGCCGCAATTATATTGCGGCGTTTTTTATATCAATAGCGATAACGGGATTTGCCATGTTGTCGTGATTGGTATTGATAAAGTTCTGCATAAAACGTCCTCCTTTCAGCATTTTTACATACAGTTCACCCACCAAATTTTGTCTGCTTGCTCGTAAAGTCCAAATCCTTCGTTTTATAAATTGGCTGTTTTTAACACATTTATACATTGCTATCTAATGTAAGCGAGATTTCGCTCATTGTCGTACGGTAAAACAGAGAGATCACTCGCAACCCTTTGTTAAGTATTAATTTGATGAATGGTTCACTTTGTAAAATAAGGACTCATTTGTAAGTCAGGAGGCACAAGTGAATAAGCTCAGAATACTTTCAATATGTACTTTGACTGTATTACTGGCGGCTTGTAACGGTTCATCAAGTGGTGATTCGACACCACCAAAGCCAAATACAGGGGAAATCACCATTTCGTCTGTTGATGAATTTAATCAAGAAGTCTTAGCGAAAGGCGTTATCGGCGCTGATCAAACAGTTACAGTTACTCTTCCATCAGATAACAACACGTTAGTGGTCAATAAAGATTTAATCGTCAAAGGCGATCTCATTATTAAATAAGGACATTTCAATGAAAAAGTCTATGTTGTCATTGTTAGCTCTTGCCATTACAACCTCACTTTCAGCAGGTGCAACAGCAGCGTCACTTGATGTTCATGGTGATATCAAAGTGAATGGTAAAACCGTTATCGATAGTAAAGGGAATTTGATTCAACCAGCACCAGCCGTAGATCCACTTTTGGTTGATATGGTTGAGTATGAACCTGCACCTAATGCAAAATTAACCTATCAAAGAACCCTAAATGGAATAGTTGAAACGAGTGTTATCAGCTATGAAGATGGACGCGAGGTGAGTACTATAATAACTCAACCGTCAGGCAAGGTTGTTTGGGGGGCTGAAAGGGTATTACAAGCGAATGGTGAGGTTGAGGTTACAACGACCACGGAAGTGTGTGTAAAGATAGCCAGAATGAATATTGAAGCATCATCGGGCTTTTATCCAACGACGATTGGCTCACCAATCAGCCGCTTTGATAAGTTTTCTTCAGAAATTTTAAATAGCTCATGCGTTGACGATGTCGCTGGAACAATCATTCATGCAATAGAGCTTTATAATTTAGTTCCTCTTGCTAAATATGAGTACCAATATGGTGAAGGGAATAGTCTGAAAGATTGTGTGCTCGCTGAGCTTGATGTGCCATGGAAGGATGACCATGAATACAGAACTTACTGTAAAGGTGTGGGTATGGTGGAATACGGCGACAAAGGCAATCCATACAAACTGGTTTCTTTCGAGTAATACTTTATCCTGATTGCTTAAATGTAGTGATTTACCACTTTAATGTCATGGTCGTGCATTTAATGGTAGATCACTCTTTGCGTCTATATTCACTTAGTCTAATGCACTATAACTTTTCAGGTATTCATCTTATTTTAATCTATTCACTGCGATATATCACAACTCCCTGATTTGTTAGACTATTGTCTAATACGAATTGGTTATAACCCCACTGAAAGAGTGGTATAACTAAGTAACACGTGGCTGAGTAAGGATATCTGTATGCTTTTTCCCTATCAAAATATCGTTGTACTAACAGGGGCTGGAATTTCAGCAGAAAGTGGCATCCGAACGTTCCGTGACCAAGATGGCTTATGGGAAAATCATCGCATTGAAGATGTTGCCACGCCAGAAGGATATCTTCGTGACCCTGTAACAGTACAAAATTTTTATAATTTACGACGGCAGCAGTTAGAAGGTGGCACTGTTGAGCCAAATGCGGCTCATCTTGCACTCGCAGAACTCGAAGCTAAGCTAGATGGTAAGGTGACTATTGTTACCCAGAACATTGATAACTTGCACGAGGCCGCTGGTAGCAAAAATATTATCCATATGCATGGCGAGTTATTAAAAGCGCAGTGTAGTCAAACAGGGCAGTCTATTGATTGGACAGGGAATATCACACTAGATGATCATTGCCATTGTTGCCAAATACCTGCGCCCATGCGCCCTAATGTCGTCTGGTTCGGAGAAATGCCTATAGGAATGGGCGCCATTCATGAGGCGATAGTAGAAGCGGATTTGTTCATTTCAATTGGTACCTCAGGGGCTGTTTATCCAGCTGCGGGTTTTGTTCATGAAGCAGCAATGCATGGTGCACACACTGTAGAGCTGAACCTAGAACCCAGTGACGTTGAAAGCGAGTTTGCTGAAAAACGTTATGGACAAGCATCAGTATTAGTTCCTGAGTTTGTTCGGGAGCTCTTGGATTAAAAGAAACGCAATGTAGTCTCTATCCTTTTACCTAGCGTTGTGAGTCTACTCGCTTTGTGTCGCTTTGTGTCGCTTGTCATTCGGGTGAGTCACTGAAAGGTTCACCTATCTCTATCTTTACCCAGTCTCTCCGAGAATAAGCGGAGCCCTAAAGATATTTATCCACTAAGGATAAGTCTTTCAAGATGCATCCTCATCATAATTAGCTATGAAGCCTTGAGTCAGTGACAGACTATTCAAGTCTATACTTTGAAAACGGCTCATACTTAAAGGTAGTTTTATGCTGAATGGATTAAGGGTTCTTGTAGTGAACTATATAACAGCCTTATTGTTAATATTGTTTTCTTTTTACTCTAATGCGGAAGTTATTATCGCAGATAAAGTATTGAAAAATGGAAGTATATATACGGTTAATACGGCATCTCCTTGGGCGCAGAGTGTTGCTATCAAAGACGACAAAATTATCTTTGTTGGTAGCGATAAAGATGTCGTGTCTGTCGTGGGTAAAACAACAGATGTGATCGACTTAAAAGGGAAGATGGTAATACCGGGGTTTATAGATAATCATATTCATCCTTTAGCCGGTTCATTAATTGCCAGTGGTAGCCGGTTGGAAACGGATGATAAAGCGGAGTTGATCGCTAAGATTAAGCAACACCTAGCTGAAAACCCTAAGCAGAGCCCTGTAATTAGTTATGGTTGGCGTATAAATGTTTTTCCTGAAACAGGGCCAACGAAAGAAGAGTTAGATGCAATTGAAAGTAACAGGCCTGTGTTCTTATGGGCGGTCGATGGCCACTCTGCTTGGGTAAACAGCAAAGCGCTCGAAGTGGCGGGGATTACGAAAGATACACCAGATACTCAGCCTCCATTTAGTTACTTTCAGCGCGATGAAAATGGGGAGCCTACAGGTTGGATTGTTGAAATACCGGCTCAGTTAGCTGTACTGTCTAAGTTAACCGATGTGAATACGGCTTACGTAGAAGCCGGATTTCGCAACTGGGTTACTAAGTTCTCCCAAGCAGGAATAACCACAGTTTTTGATGCTGGTATTCAAGGAGTATCTATAGATGAGGGACTTCAGCTGTATCAGAAGTTAGAGCAAGAAGGAAAACTCGGATTTAAAACCTGGACTTCATTTTATTGGAATGACCAAAATGTTGATCCAATCCCTGAGCTTAAACGGATTCATAAGGAATATAACTCCGACTTGGTTAAAGTGCTGCGTTTGAAAGTTAACGTTGATGGAGGGGATGATAAGCAAAATGCAGTATTCATTAAACCGTATAGTGATCGTGATGATGGTTGGAAAGGCGAGCCAATTCTTCCTGCCGAGGTGATAAACAAAGTCGTTACTGAAGCTGATGCCGCTGGGTTTGATGCGTATTGTCATTGTTTTGGTGATGGTGCAACGCGTTTGTTTTTGGATGCAGTTGAAATAGCCACCAAGAAGAATGAGCCAAGAGATCGTCGACACACTGCAAGTCATGTTAATTTCATTCATCCCGATGATTTACCGCGCTTTAAAGCATTAAATGTGATTGCGGATTTTCAAACCAATTGGGCGGCACGTGATGCATTGCTGCAAAATGTGACGCTGCGTCGGGTGGGAAAAGATCGTTTAAATTCGACTATTAACCCAAGGGCTGTGCTTGAAAACGGTGGTCGCATTGCTATTAGTTCGGATTGGCCTGTGGCGGGCTGGAGTGCAACTCATGAGCCATTAGTGACCATTCAGGTTGCCGTTACACGTCAGTTCATTCAGCCACCGCGTAAACCTCCACTTGGCGGGGAAAAGTTGCGGTTAACTTTAGATGAAGCGATTTATGCCCATACATTAGGTGCTGCATATTCTTTAGGGCAAGAAAAGAATGTTGGTTCGCTAGAAGTCGGTAAAGCCGCAGACCTAGTGGTACTAGAAAAGAATTTATTTGATGTTGATGTGTACGAAATAAGTAAAGTACCAGTACTGATGACGATCATGAATGGCGATATTTATCATCAGGATGGTCATTAATATCGTTACAATAAAAAACCAGCCTTATGCGGCTGGTTTTTTTATTTTTGAGTGAGCGGTAACGCTATGATTACTGACCCGCTTTTAGCTTTTGGTAGTATTCTTCGTAAAGCGTATTTGCTGTACCTACACTGTTTTGCCATTCACCAGCATCCATCACTTCTTGTGGTGGGTAGATGCTTGGATCGTTAACGAAATCTGCAGGTAGTTTGTCTTTAGCGGTTGCAACTGGTGTTGGGTAACCAATTTCAAGTGCAACTTTTGCTGCGTTTTCTGGACGAAGCAAGAAGTCGATCATTTTGTGTGCTGCTTCTGTGTGCTTCGCTTTTGCTGGAATTGCTAGGCTATCCATCCAGAAGATTGCACCTTCTTTTGGCCATACAATATCGATCTCAGCTCCTTCTTGGCGAGCCATGTAAGCAGAGCCATTCCATAGCATACCAAGTGATGTTTCACCCGCCATGTAAGGGTTAGCAGGGTAGTCTGAGTTGAACACTAATACGTTTGGCATCAGTTTTTTCAATTCTTCGTAAGCCGCTTTAATTTCAGCTGGATCTTGCGTGTTGGCAGAGTAACCAAGCTTACGCAGTGCGATGTGGAAGAACTCACGTGCGTCATCCATCATCATTAGCTGGCCTTCCCACTTAGAATCCCAGAAATCAGACCAGCCTTTAACTTCAGCTTTGTCCATCATTTCTGTATTCACACCGATACCTGTAGCCCCCCAAATGTATGGGATAGAGTAATCGTTACTTGGGTCAAAAGGCTTGTTTAGGAAATTTGGATCCAAATCTTTAAAGTGAGGCAGTTTACTGCGGTCGATTTTTTGCAGCATGCCTTCTTCACGCATCTTAGATACGTAATAAGTTGAAGGAACTACTAGGTCATAGCCTTCACCATGAGTTTTTAGTTTGGCGTACATCGTTTCGTTCGACTCGTAAGTCGAGTAGATAACTTTGATGCCAGTTTCTTTGGTGAATTGCTCAAGTACTTCACTTGGAATGTATTCAGACCAGTTGTAGAAGTAAAGCTCTTCGTCAGCAGCAACAGCAGTGTTTGCCATCATAGCCATAGCGCATACGCCACCTGCGACGAGGGAAGACCATTTTTTCATTGATATAACTCCAACTTATACAGTTTTAGGTGTTCTCGGACGGCGAAACCGTCTCTCCTTAGTGTAGATAAAATACGTAATAACGTGATACAGGAAAAGCGGGCGAATTATAGCAGAGGGTAATGATAAAAAGGTGATTAATCACATAAAAACAGTGCAGTATAAGAGCAACAGCGACAAAAAAGGCTTCCATATTTGGAAGCCTCAATTTAAAAAAGCAATATAGGAGGTTACTGACCCGCTTTAAGCTCTAAGAAGTAGTTCTCGTAGCGAATATTCATGTCACCAACAGAATCTTGCCACTCACCACGATCAAGGTCTGCTTGCGGTGGGAATAGAGTAGGGTCGTTCTTGTATTTCGCATTAGATTTCTCTACTGCAGTTAAGTAACCTGTTTCTTCTGAGATTTTTGCGGCTACATCAGGACGTAGTAGGAAGTCGATCATCTTGTGTGCAGCTTCAACGTTTTTCGCGTTTTTAGCAATTGCTAAGCTATCAACCCAGAAGATGCCGCCTTCTTTCGGCCAGATTAACTTGATCGGTAAGCCTTCTTTTTGTGCTGCTGCTGCAGAACCATTCCAAAGCATGCCTAAGCCAACTTCACCAGCAAGGTAAGGGGCTGCAGGGTTATCAGAGTTGAAAACCAATACGTTTGGCATTAGTTTCTCTAGCTCTTTTTTCGCTTCATCGATTTGTTTTGGATCGGTCGTGTTACCTGAGTAGCCCAGTTTACGTAATGCGATGTGGAATACTTCACGCGTATCGTCCATCAGCATTAGTTGACCTTTTAGTTCAGGGTTCCACAGATCAGCCCAGCTATCGAAATCTTCTGGAGCGTACATATCTGTGTTAACCGCTAAACCTGTCATCGCGATAACGTGTGGGATAGAGTAGTCGTTATTCGGATCAAAAGGTTTGTCTAAGTAGTTTTTATCGAGTTCTTGGAAGTTAGATAACTTCGATTTATCGATCTTCTGTAACATGCCTTCGTCGCGCATTTTTGCAACGAAGTAAGTTGATGGTACAACTAAATCGTAACCTTGTGGGTGTGCACGTAGTTTAGCGTACATTGTCTCATTCGATTCGTAAGTCGAATAAATCACTTTAATGCCTGTTTCTTTAGTGAACTGTTCACGTAGTTCAGTTGAGATATACGGACCCCAGTTCATAAAGACAAGTTCCTGATCTGCAGCTGTTGCCATGTTAGAGAACAAAGCAGCAGCACACGCAGTGCCGGCTAGAAAAGCGGACAATTTTTTCATGTTTGTATCAACTCCAAAACCTCAATGAGGTGTTAATAAAAAACAAGTGGCTCATAACGAATTATGAAGCCACTTGCATTTGCTTGGCTAACGCCAAATTTAAAACGGTTGTCTTAGAATAGACGAATTACTTTACTTTCTCTCTTGCCAGCAGCTGCGAACAGACCACAAGGAAAAGAGAAACAATCAGCATTACGGTTGCTAGCGCGTTAACTTCTGGCGAAATACCCACTTTAACCATAGAGTAGATCTTCAATGGTAAAATTTCGTACGTCGGCCCTGTCACAAATGAACTCACAATCACGTCATCAAGTGATAGGGTGAAGCTTAGTAACCAGCCACCAGCGATTGCAGGTTTTGCTAGCGGTAGGATAATTTTGCTTAAAATTACCCACTCACTTGCACCTAAATCACGTGCAGCTTCCAGCATTTTTACATCAAAGCCATTTAAGCGGCTATATACTGTTACCACAACGAAGGGTAGACAGAATGTAATATGGGCTAGTAACAAGGTGAGGAAGCCTAGTTCTGCACCCAATAGCAAAAATAGCGCAAGTAGCGAGATAGCCATGACAATGTCAGGTGACATCATGACGATGAACAGCATACCGTTAACAAACTTTTTGCCATGGAATTGGTAACGGTACAAAGCGACTGCCGTTAAACTACCAATTAGTGCGGCTGCAGTTGCTGAAAACACTGCGATGTTGATCGAGTGCCAAGCTGCCTGCATTAGGCTGTCATTCGTAACTAATTGCTCATACCATTTAGTGGTAAAGCCGCCCCATTTCATACCAAATTTGCTGGCATTAAATGAGTTAACAATCAGGATAATGATTGGCATATACAAAAATGCGTATACCAATGTCATAAAACTGAATTTAACAGAACGTCCCATTATTCCAGCTCCACTTTACGGTTTAGCAGTTTGCCTGCACGGTAGTAGGCATAAAGCATAATTGCCATCGCAGTTGTAAGTGCAATACTTGTCGCGGAACCAAACGGCCAATCACGCGCATTAAGAACCTGACTCTTGATAACATTACCAATCAGTAGGTTCTTCGCACCACCCAGTAAATCAGACACGTAGAACATGCCTAATGCTGGTAGCAGCACAAGTAAGCAGCCTGCAATCACGCCAGGCATGGTTAGTGGAATAATCACTTTAACAAACGTCTGTAGCTTGCTTGCACCTAAGTCGCGCGCTGCTTCAATGTAAGTGTTATCAAGCTTCTCAATCGCAGAGTAAAGCGGTAACACCATGAATGGCAGCAGAATGTAAACAAGGCCAACCATTACGGCATACTCGGTGTACATAATGCGTAGCGGTTTATCAATAATGTCGAGGTAGAGTAGGGTGTTGTTAAACACGCCACGGGTACCTAGCATGATTTTTAGACCGTAAGTACGAATTAGCGAGTTTGTCCAAAACGGTACAATCACCAAAAACAACATAAATGGACGCCATTTTTCAGGCATCTTCGCAATCACATAGGCAAACGGGTAACCAATAAGCAAACACAAGAGTGTTGCTATGATTGCCATGTAGAACGAGTGCCACATTACTTTTGCGTAAAGTGGATCGAACAGGCGGATATAGTTATCCAGCGTGAACGTCATCTCGATCAGGTTTGCTTCGGAACGAGTTAAAAAACTGGTGCCGATAATCATCAAGTTTGGGATGAAAACAAACAATAACAGCCATGAAACGATGACTGTAATGATGATATTTTGGAGATTAAGCTTCTTGTTCATCAGCCAATACCACTTCCCAGCTTTCAACCCAGGTAATAGCGACTTTTTGATCCAGAGAGTGATCTACATCAGGATCATCTTCGTTGAAGAATTCGCTAACCATAACTGACTTACCTGATTCAAGTTCTAAAACAGAATCAAGAGTCATACCCTTGTAAGTACGCTCACGGACATAGCCAATAATGCCGTTGGCTTGGTCACCGTTGTTCAGCTCTTCAATACGAATATCTTCAGGGCGGAGCAATACTTTCACTTTATCACCAGCTTGAACATCAAGATCACAGTGAACCAGTGAATCACGGCCTTCAACGTTTGCTCTAATGCGTTTTTCATCAAGACGTTCGATAACAGTGGCATCGAAGACGTTGATTTCACCAATGAAACGAGCAACAAACAAGTTCTTCGGTTCTTCGTAAATCTCACGTGGCGAACCATCTTGTTCAATGTGACCATCTCGCATAACGATAATACGGTCAGACATTGATAGCGCTTCTTCTTGATCGTGCGTAACAAAAATGAATGTAATCCCCAACTTACGTTGAAGTTGTTTTAATTCAATTTGCATCTGCTTACGCAGTTTGTAATCAAGTGCTGATAATGATTCATCAAGCAGGAGCACTTTAGGTTTATTTACGACTGCACGGGCAATGGCAACACGTTGTTGTTGGCCACCAGAAAGTTGGTGTGGCTTACGTGGTGCAAATTTGTCTAGCTGAACCATACGCAATGCTTCCATTACACGTGGTTCGATATCGCTTTCTGCCACTTTCTGCATACGCAAACCGAACGCAACATTTTCAAACACTGTCATGTGCGGGAAAAGTGCATAACTTTGGAATACTGTATTTACATGGCGTTGTTCGGCTGGGATCGCGGTAACATCACTATCAGCAAGAATAATCTGACCATTGTCAGCATTCTCAAATCCAGCAATTAAACGAAGTACCGTGGTTTTACCACAGCCTGAAGGTCCAAGAATGGTAAGAAATTCACCATCATTTACGTTCAGGTCTAAATCCGCGATGATTTGTTTGCCGTCGAAACTCTTACATAGATTCTTAAGTTGAATCACGGGTTTCTTTGAAGTGTGTGCAGCGTTCAATTCTACGTTATCTCCACCTTGGAACTTATGGGGAAGTCCCTAATATTTAGGCTAAAATTCAGGAGGCGCATAATAGACCCCCCGCCCAGCAATTTAAAGCGTTTTTTGCGTAAATTTATGAGAAAAATGTTTCCATTTAAAAGTGACTGATTAATAAAGGTTATTTCCATCTTCAAGATGGCGAATTATCACTATCTATCCACCATTTTGTACAATAAATGAATACAGGTTACATAAACCGTCAACCTTGTTATTATCGGCGAATAATTGAACAATACAAACGAAGTTAACCAACTTTTTATGGCCTTTGGGTGCTTTAGGCGCTTTGGGTGCGTACAATAATGCTCCCTGATGAAAAATGTGATCGGTTATGAGTGATAAAATAAAGAAAAACTTCCACCTTGGTGGCTCAATAGAAAAAGCCTTAAAAGGGGAGGCTGATTTACAAGCAGTGAGTGTGCTCCAAGAAGCATGGAAAATCACCGCACGACATTTTTTGACTTTTTTGCCGGCTATTATCGGGTTGTTTTTAGCACAAGTCGCGTTGCTGATGCTTGGCCTACAGGTGCAATTGGGTAGTCCTGCTGTTTTTTTTGACACCTTTACTAATGGTCAGGAAATGACAGCAGAAATTATTCAAGCTGGCTACATCTCCAATTTCTGGTCAGATGTTCTAAGCGCACCCTTGTATGTCGGTGTAAGTTTGATGGCGTTAAACCACGCAGTTGGCTTACCATCGAAGCCTAGTCATTTAGTGAAGGGGTTCCCATTCGCTATTGTATCTATCATTACTATGTTGCTGACATCGTCAATCCAAGGGATAGGTAATACGCTATTCCCATTAATTGGCTTATTCATGTCGATGGCTTTTGGTATGGCTATTATCTTGGTTTGTGAAAAGCGCACGCCGCCACTCAAAGCTATTCAGTATTCTTTAATGGCAACCATCCGCAAGTTAATGCCGATTACGGCCATTTACCTTGTGGTAATGATCATGTTTATGATCTCGTTTGCAACCGCTGGTCTTGGACTGTTATGGACAATTCCCTTCTTCTTTAACGTGAAAGGAATTATCTATCGCAACTTGTTTGGTATAACGCTACAAGTAACATCTGTCGCGAAGAAAGAGAATGCGAACGATGATGATCAGACTCCACCAAGCGTTAAAGGTGATGTGTTTAATGCTTAAGCTGCGTTGTTAACGCGGTAACCCATGAAGCCTCATCCATGATGAGGCTTTTTTGTGCTCATAGTACGCCTGTATTATCGGGTTTAGTCACGCTTTTATACCTAAGTCACTGCTACCTCAGACAAGAGTGGTATTGTGTGAGCTGAATTATCTTAAGGAGCCAAGTAAAAGGATGAAGGTAAGCCATTGGCTATTAGCGGGTATGTGCGCATCAACGCTATTCATGTCTCAAGCCGCAACCGCGAAAAATATAGAGCTACGCTACAGTGCATTACACGGTAAGCTCAAGCAGAACATCAAAGAAGGGCACGATGATGTCCGTATCGCTTTGTACTTGGTCAATCAAGCGACAGGTAAGGTTTGTGATGTTAAAAAAGGCTGGATGCAAAAAGAAGAGCACTACGAAGAACTAGTTATCCCTGAAAGCAATGAGCTTGTTGTTCCTGTAGATAAAAACCTTCGACAGGCAAACCCTGACGTTACCTTTGTGATTGATGATGGCATCACTTGTGATATGTCGATGCAAGTGATTGCGAATACACAATTTGATGACACGATCAGCAAGAGTGATATCGAAAAACTCGTACCGCAAATGAATAACATGATGTCGGATCTCGGCGGTATGTTCTCATCCTGGTTTATGCCAAGTGTTGAAGGTGTGGTGGTGCATTTTTCCGATGTGGCAAACAAACGAATTGTGACCAATAAAGATAATGCTTACACCATTAAAGATAACAAGTTAGTGCTTCAACTTAGCCAATTGAAAGATAACGAACAGGTTAGGCTACCCTCAGCACCAACTAAAATAACACCTTGGCTTCCTGCGCAATAAGCAAATATATAGGGCTTTCACTGAAAGCCCTTTTTTGTATTAATACGTTGTCTCATTAAATATAAGTGTTTTTCGCAGTAAAAAGGTGCTCTTGTCGTGGCGGATTTAAGCTTAATTTATTGCGAGTCCCCCTAAAAAGTGGTCGCAGTCATAAAAAATGTGAATTTTTATGTGGGTGTTTATGCAGCTTAAAGTGTTATAACATATTAATGAATAAGCACTTTTTATTTAAAGTGTGCTCTGTGTTTAACTTTTGCAGCTTTTTTTTATATAAAACTGACACATCTCAATGTTCATATTTGCTTAAGTTTTAGTATGGTCACTTCGAATTCTGATACATATTGAAACAATAAGAGCGGGACATGGATAAATTAATTGAGCGTTTTTTACGATACGTTAGCTTTGAAACTCAATCTAACCCTTCAGTTGCGCACTGCCCAAGCACGGCTTGCCAATTAGTGCTTGCTGAGCAATTAAAGCGTGAGCTAGAAGAACTAGAGCTTTGCGATGTAACCTTAGACGAACACGGTTACTTAATGGCACGCTTACCATCAAATGTTGATTTCCCAGTGCCAGCAATTGGCTTTATTGCCCATATGGATACAGCACCTGATGCATCAGGTAAAGATGTTAAACCTCAGATCGTAGAAAACTACATCGGTGGTGACATTGCATTAGGTATAGGCGACGAAGTACTTTCTCCAATTCAATACCCAGACCTCAATAAGTTACATGGTCACAATATTATCACTACTGATGGTACTACGCTTCTTGGTGCTGATAATAAAGCAGGTGTAGCGGAGATCATTACTGCGATTGCACACTTAAAAGCAAACCCAGAGATTAAACATGGTGATATCTGCATTGGCTTTACGCCAGATGAAGAAATTGGCCGTGGTGCGAATTTGTTTGATGTTGAAAAATTTAATGCTGAATGGGCATACACAATTGATGGTGGTCCAATCGGTGAGCTTGAATATGAAAACTTTAATGCGACCTCTGCGGATGTGATTTGTCACGGTGTTAACGTTCACCCTGGTACGGCAAAAGGCAAAATGGTTAATGCGATGAACATCGCAGCGCAATTCCAGCTAATGATGCCTGCAGAAGAAACGCCTGAGTGCACTGAAGGTTACGAAGGCTTCTATCACTTAAAATCAATGGAGCCTGCTGTTGCGAAAACTGAGCTTGGCTACATTATTCGTGATTTTGATCGTCAGGGTCTAGAGCAGCGCAAAGCCTTCATGCAGCAAAAAGTGGATGAGCTAAACAGCCGTTTAACAAAAGGCCGCGTTGAACTGAAATTAACAGATAGCTACTACAATATGCGCGAAATGGTTGAGCCACATCCGCACATTATCGAATATGCAAAAGAAGCGATGATTGCGTGCGATGTGCAGCCTGACATTAAACCTATTCGCGGTGGTACCGATGGTGCACGTCTGTCATTTAAAGGCTTACCTTGCCCGAATATCTTTACTGGCGGCTATAACTTCCATGGTATCCATGAATTTATTACTGTGGAAGGCATGGAATTGGCCGTTAAAGTGATTGTTAAACTGGCGGAAACAACAGCTAGCAAATACAGCAAGTAATTATCAGTATTGCTCCATTCAAAAACGTATTTAGGGTGGGGCGAATGCATAAAAAAAAGAGAGCTTTATAAGCTCTCTTTTTTATTATTTTTTTAGCTCGTTTTCAGAAATCTTCGCTAAATCTTCTATCTCTTGGTGTTTACCCAAGCCATCGACAACCCAGTCATTAAGGTGCTTTAAAATTGCAGTGACAGCCTGCTTTTTCGTGCCATGCTCACCTGCATCAATATCTAGCTGCTCTTTAGCATGTAAACCCGTTTGGTCTTCAGCAATGTGCAGCCATTCAGGGTGCCAATAGTAGCTATGACCATCTTGAGTCATCCAGTTGTGAACGCCGCTGCTTTCACCTTTGTAATCTAAATCGTGTGCTTTATATGTCATGATAATCCCTTGAAAGAATGCATATTACCTTATGATTATAGATAAGTTTCTCATTGTAATATGAAACGCACTTAACAGATTACAAATAAATTTGAACTCAGAGAAAGTAAATACTGGCTCGTAACCGTGTGTTCAACGCCTTTGCGAAGTTACAAATGGTTACACTTATCAGATTGCTGAATTTATCAGTAAGTGGATAAATACAGCCTCATTCTAACAAAAGGTTAAATACATATATGGACGACCCCTCGAGTCGCTCACCCCTTAGCAACTCCAGCTCTTTGGAGTACGCAACATGCTAGAACTTTTCCTTCAACCTGAATCACTAGTTATATTGGCGACTTTATTTACCTTAGAGGTAGTATTAGGCGTTGATAACGTAGTGTTTATCTCTGTTTTATGTGAACGTTTGCCTGCGCATCAGCGTAAATTAGCGCGTACTCTCGGTATCGCTTTGGCCGTTATAGCTCGCATTGGTTTAGTGTTCTCTATCAGCTGGGTTATGTCACTGACCGCACCATTATTTACAGTGATGAATAGCGCCTTTACTGGTCGCGATTTGATCATGATTTTAGGTGGCGCATTCTTGTTAGCAAAAAGCTTAAAAGAACTGTGGATGTGGTTAACACAAGATGAGACTCACACTGCAAGCACGGTTCGCGCTGGTATTGCCTTAGTCTTATTGCAAATAGTCGCTGTTGATGCTGTTTTCTCGATGGACTCAGTGATCACTGCAGTTGGTATGACTGATGAAGTACCCTTGATGATTGCTGCGATACTCGCGTCTGCAGTTGTCATGGTGCTATGTGCAGAGAAAATTAACGACTGTGTGACCCGTTACCCTGGGTTTAAAACATTGGCATTATTATTCTTAGTATTGCTTGGTGGTTTGTTAATGGCTGAAGGCTTTGCAATTCATGTTAACAAAGGGTATGTGTATTTCGCGATGGCGTTTGGTTTGATTATGGAAGGCTGCCATATTTTATTAAAACGTAAACGCAAAGCGGTGATTAGCCGTTTGTACCCTCAGCATTCAGGTTGGGCGGTAAAAGCGCGAATTGCGCGGTAACCACATACTGTAGTGTTGAGATGAGAAAAGGCAGAACTTAGGTTCTGCCTTTTTTGTAGAACAAAACCCTATATGATTCGAAAAACACATCTATTTGCTTCATCTTTTGATTTGAATGTGGCTTTCATTTGAATCATACTGTGATTTGAATGTGGGGTTTAATTGCATCATTGAGGTAAAAATATGTGGATATGGCAGCAAGAAAAATGGCCAAGCTTTACTTGGTGTGAGCCTCAGTTAGCTTCGCTATTACGTGATGTCCGCTTTAATCAAGGCATGTTGCTGGGAAAGGTGTTAGCTAAAGGTGAGGATGAACAACAAGCCATGCTTGATACGCTACTGGCAAATATCATTCATTCTAGTGCCATTGAAGGTGAGAAGCTGAATGCGTTTTCTGTTCGTTCATCATTGGCCAATAAATTGGGCGTAACAGAAGACAAACCTTACCCAACCTCAGAGCAAAGTGATGGTCTTGCTGAGATCATGCTAGATGCGGTCAATAATCTTGATTCGGCATTAACACTTGAACGAATTCTTGATTGGCATCGCTTATTGTTCCCTGAAGGCTATACCATGTTTAACCCAGTCGCAGGGGGCAAGCTACGCGGCGATGCACCTATGCAGGTTGTCTCTGGGCGTATTGATAGGCCAGTGATTCATTTTGAAGCACCAGGGCGACATCAGCTTGAACAAGAACTTGAACAATTTATCACTTGGTTTAATCAATCACGTGACAACGTCACGTTAGATCCGTTAATCCGAGCGGCGATCACCCACCTTTGGTTTGTTACTATCCACCCTATGGACGATGGTAATGGCCGTATTACGCGTTTACTTACCGATTTGGCGTTGGCACAAGCAGAGCAACAATCGGTACGCTTTTATGCTATGTCGGTGAGTATTTTGGCAAGGCGAAAATCGTATTACGAAATATTAGAGCAGACTCAAAAGGGTGATTTGGACATAACGGGTTGGTTAACTTGGTTCTTAGAAACCTTAAATCACACGTTCTGCGATGTACTGGCTGAGATAGAACAAACCGTAGCAAAAACCAATTTCTGGCGGCGTATCGATCAGACCCAATTAACAGCTGAGCAGATGAAAGTAATGAACCGAATGCTAGATGGTGATTTTGATATTGGTATTAATGCCAGCCAATACGCCAAAGTAGCCAAGGTGAGCCGTCCTACTGCAACTCGTCACCTTGCGGCGTTAGTTAAACAGGGCTGTTTACAGAAAACGGATGCTGGCGGTCGAAGCACACGGTATATCGTCAATTTTTAAGCTACCTCAAATAATGTCATCGTAAATGTCGCTTTGTTGCTTGTGAGGGCGTTAATGCACAATAAATAGTCTAAACCTGTGGCGTACGCTACTTTATAGGCCGGGTAGGAGGTGATCATCGATGTTATACAAAGCTGGAACAACACTATGTGGTTAATTCGTCAAATAATGTTGATTACATTTTTTATATAGATCACGTAAACTACGCGCTCATTTTTTTCGTCCATATATCAGGTAAATTATGATACGTCTCAACCAAGTGAAATTACCGCTGGATCACGGTGAAAACGCATTACAAGATTATGTTTTAAAAGCACTGTCAATATCTGAACAGCAACTGGTTGATATTCATGTATTTAGACGTGGTTATGACGCACGCAAGAAAAGCCAAATCTTCTTAATTTACACTTTAGATATTACGCTAAAAAATGTTGATGAAGAGTCACTGCTAGCAAATTTTGATAACGATCCAAACGTGCGCCAATCACCAGACACTGAATACAAATATGTTGCTAGTGCGCCGAGTGATTTAACAGAGCGCCCTGTCGTGATCGGCATGGGCCCTTGTGGCATATTTGTAGCGTTAATTCTAGCTCAAATGGGCTTTAAACCAATTCTGTTAGAACGCGGTAAATCAGTACATGAACGTGCTAAAGATACATTCCGTTTTTGGCGTACTAGCAAATTAAATACTGAATCGAATGTTCAATTTGGTGAAGGTGGTGCAGGTACGTTTTCTGACGGCAAGCTCTATAGCCAAGTAAAAGATCCAGGTTTCCTTGGTCTTAAAGTTAAACAAGAGTTTGTTCTTGCAGGTGCGCCTTCTGAAATTATTTACGTTAGTAAACCGCACATTGGTACTTACAAATTAGTAACCATGGTTGAGAAAATTCGCTCTAAGATCATTGAACTTGGCGGCGAGATTCGTTTCGAAACACGTGTTGAAGAGATCAATATCGAAGAAGTAAATGGCGAGCGTCAGGTTGTAGGTGTAACGCTTAACGGTGGCGAAGTGATTAACAGTAAACATGTTGTTGCTGCAATTGGCCATAGTGCGCGTGATACTTTCCAAATGCTGCATGATAAAGGTGTACATCTGGAAGCACAGTCTTTCTCTATTGGTTTCCGAGTTGAACACAAACAAGAGATGATTGACCAAGCGCGTTTTGGTAAAAATGCGGGCCACCCAATTTTAGGTGCTGCAGATTACAAACTTGTGCATCACTGCAAAAACGGTCGCTCTGTATATAGCTTCTGTATGTGCCCAGGTGGTGTTGTGGTTGCTGCAACGTCGGAAGAGCATGCGGTTGTAACCAATGGTATGAGCCAATACTCTCGTAGCGAACGTAATGCGAACAGTGCGATTGTAGTTGGTATTTCTCCTGAAGATTTCAATAACGATCCGCTACAAGGTGTAGAGCTTCAGCGTAAGCTAGAGCGCAATGCTTATGTCATGGGTGGAAGCAACTACGATGCGCCTGCACAAATGGTTGGTGATTTCTTAGCTGCTGGTAAAGGCAAGCCTTTTGAAGCGGTTGAGCCATCTTACAAGCCGAATGTTAAAATGACAGACCTAAGTGATGCATTACCTGATTTTGCTATCGATGCAATTCGTGAAGCACTTCCTGCATTTGCTAAGAAGATTCGCGGCTTTGATAGTAAAGATGCAATGCTAACGGGTGTTGAAACTCGTACATCATCACCTGTCCAAATTAAACGTGGTGCTGATTTCCAAAGTATTAACACACAAGGCTTATACCCTGGTGGTGAAGGTGCAGGTTATGCAGGCGGTATTTTGTCTGCAGGTATTGATGGCATCAAAATCGCTGAAGCGGTTGCGCTTGATATGCTAAAAAAACACAGCTAACGTCGTACCTCGCAAGGCGAGTATCGCTGTAACATTAAAAAAGCCGCTAATTTTAGCGGCTTTTTTACGTTTTGGTTTTTAGTGACCTTATCCTTCGAGGTTGATAGTCATTCGCTTTGAATGCGGCATACATAGGAAGTTTCGTTGTCATTGTGTAAGTTATTTATAAAATGAAAAACACACTTCGTTTGGGAAGAGGGGGATCTGATTGTTTGTGACTCTATTTCATTAATATGTATTTGGGTTGATCTAGTGTTTCTATTTTTTGAGTAGCTTAAGATGAAACGTTAACCTTATTAAATTAATTTTAGAATTATGCGTCGCTTTCATAATTCATGCGTGATTTATAAATTGTGATTATTTACATAAATATAAATAGCTAAATTTATAAATAAAAACGCAATCTTATTGGAAAATAAGATTGCTGGTTTGATAGTGCTTTTCTGCTTTTATTCTGTTTTTGAGAGGAGGATCTTGTTGATGTGATGGCTATGTAATGAGATTGCTTATCATTTACATTGATTTTCATGTTCCATCGATTTAATATTCATATCGAAATGCTTTACCGAAATAATCATAAGTAACTCCAGTTGTATTTAAGTACAGCTGGTGGTGGCATTTTTTATTCGTAATTTGTGTTTTATAAGGAATAGATGCATGAATTTCAACTACACAAAATTAGCTTTAGCAGTTTGTTTATCTTTAAGCCCCACTATTGCTATTTCAGCTGAAAATGGCAATAAACAGTTAGAAACAATTGTAATAACAGCTGAAAAAATAACAGCTGAATCACAAAAAACGCCTCTCAGTGTTTCAGTGTTATCGGATTACGATATTGAAAGAGCGGGTATAGAAAATACTTTCGATGTTGTGAAAAGAACACCTAACGTATCCATGATTAAAGCGGGTAACCCTTCTGATGCAAGCTTCCTTTCTATGCGAGGAATTACGCCAACAATGGAAGGTTCTCAGTCCGTTTTATTCTTGATTGATGGTGCAATGTATCAAACATTTGATACTGAGTTATTAGATATCGAGCGTATTGAAGTATTGCGAGGACCGCAAGGAACATTATATGGAAGAAATGCTTCATCGGGTGTGATAAGTATTCATACAAAAGATCCTGATTTATTTACAGAAGGTAGTGTTGGCTTAACTTACGGCAAATATAATCAGTTAAAAAGTAATATTATTTCTGGTGGCGCTATTGGAAAAAGTGATGAATGGGCGTATCGAACAGCACTTCAATATTCAAAGAATGATGGTTACTTCACTCGAGCCTATGACAATAAAGATGACGTTAATAAGGTTAAGGACTTTAATGGGCGAGTTAAAATTCGCTGGATGCCTTTAGATCAACCTTGGGATGTTATTGCGACTGTAGATGCGCAAAATCGTCGCAATGGGAATATGTCATTTGCTTCGTTAGAGCAAATTGAGAAAGATAGTCATAAGGTTTATTCTAACTTTGAAGGGGAAGCAAAAGCTGATATTTATACTAGCTCTATTCGTGCAACCTATGCTGCAGATAACTTCGACGTAACTTCTATTACGGTATATACCAAAGAGGATAAAGTTGATAATCAAGACCTTGACTTTACTCCGGCAGATGCTCAAGAACTCTTTATTGATTCCAACTTTTCTCGCGTTACGCAAGAGCTAAGACTGAGCTCTAATCAGGATGATTCGATTCGTTGGGTTGGAGGGCTGTACTTCTTTGATGAAACAGCAAAAAATAACATCGATATGAAGATGAAAGCCTTTGGGATGTTCAACACAACCAAAACGGAGTCAAAAGTAAGTAACTACGCTGTGTTTGGTAATATCAATTATCAATTTGCTGAAAAATGGGAAGCTATTGCTGGTTTACGTTTTGATTATCAAAAAGTTAAATTCAATTATGATGACAAATGGAATATGGGCTTCCCGAATTCAGAGGGTTCAGATGAAGCTAATTTCAATGAGTGGCTGCCTAAAGTTGGTTTGAATTATTACGCGACTAATGATGTGATGATGTACGCAAGTATATCTCGTGGTTATAAAAGCGGTGGTTTTAATATGCTAACACCGCCAAATCTTTCACCTAAGTTCGAGCCTGAGTACACAATGAACTATGAACTTGGTATGAAGAGTGAATGGTTTGATAACCGCGTCCGCTTTAATTCTTCCGTATTCTTGATTGATTGGAAAGATCAACAAGTCGAACAACAATTATATCCTAAGTCATTTACTCAAAATGCAGGTAGTACAGTTAGTAAAGGTATTGAATTTGAACTATCTTGGCTAATTCAGCCTGGCTTAACTGCATGGGCCAACGGTGGCTATAATGATGCAAGTTTTAATGACTTCATTAGTAAGGTATATGACAACAGCGGAAATGTTATTGGGCAAAATGATTACAACGGTAATCGCCCTGCTAATGCGCCTAAATATACCTATAGTTTAGGTATGGATTATAACTTCTTAGAAAATTACTTCGTGTATGCAGATTATAATGTCACTGGTGATTTTTACTTCGATAATGCCAATACCACCAAGCAAGATGCTTATGGAATTCTTAATTTAAGAGGCGGTTATACTAGTGATAACCTAGATCTTATCTTATGGGCGAAAAACGCACTTGATGAAGAATACCTTACTCGTGCCTTCCCTATGGGGGATGGAGCAAATAAAAAATGGTATGGCCGTTCAGGTGATCCAATGACATTTGGTGCCACAGTCAACCTTAAGTGGTAACCCCTCAATAAATATCCCCCTTCAAATATTGAGGGGGGAAACCATTACTCGCTAGTATAGGAAATTAAAATGCAAGGAATTGTAGCTGGTTGGGTGCAGCAAAGATTGCTACATCATTTTGAAAATAATGCATCAGAGATTGCACTGAATGATTGTACTGGTGAGAGTCATCAGAGTTATAGCTACCAAGATCTTTATTGTGAAGTTAGTAAAATTGCTCAGAAAATTAAACACCTAAATAGTGAACGAGCTTTATTACTATTACCAGGTGACACAAATTTTATTTTTGGTTATTTGGCGTGTTTGATGACGGGTATTACGGCTGTGCCAGTTAATTTACCTGGTGTTAAACGCCTTCAGCGGGTTAAATCCAACCTAGATCATATTTTGGTTGACTGTGAGCCAAGTTTAATTCTTTCTTTATCTTCGACTAAGGGAGAGATAGAAAAATACGGTTGGGGTAACAATCGAGAGGTTGTTTATCTTGATAAATTGTCAAATGATCATAATTTGCTTGAGTGGGATGATCTTTGTCCGCCGCTTGGGCCCGTTATGTTGCAATATTCATCGGGTTCAACGGGAAGCCCAAAGGCTGTTTGTAACTACGATAAAAATATTTACCATCAACTTGAAGTTATGCTTCGTATTGATCCGCAACTAAAGCGTATTCATACAGCAAATTGGTTACCGTTTTATCATGATTTAGGTCTGTTCTATGGTCTGATGTTTCCCTTGTTATGTGGGGGGAGCTGTAGCTTTATTCGCCCAAGTCAGTTTTCTGCTGAGCCAATAAAGTGGTTGAAAATAATAGAGCAATATCAAGCAACAATCACAGCGGCACCTGACTTTGCGTATAAACTTTGCGTAGATTCTATTTCAGCTCTTGAAGTAAAAGAGCTGAACCTTTCATCTTTGAAAGTTGCGATGAATGCTGCTGAGCCTATTCGCCCAACAACCATCCGAAGTTTCTCTCGCAAGTTCGAATCATCAGGGTTCGATTCATCCATGTTTTTACCAGCATACGGTATGGCAGAAGCCACTCTTATTGTGAGTCATAAACCAGCCAATACTTCGATGGTGATGAAAACCTTCGACATTAATCGCCTTGCGGAAGGATATGCTGTTGAGTCGGTTTCAGGGCGTGAATTGGTGAGTAGTGGCAGCCAGTTCAATTCTTGGCAAGTTGAGATTGTTGACCCCCATACAGGTATTGTTTGTGAATCGGGTCAGATTGGTGAAGTTTGGGTTCATGGTAATAGTGTTGCGAGAGGTTATTGGAATAAAGCTTCGCTAACGCAAGAAACGTTTAAAGCATGTATTCATTCGAGCAATGAGAGTGGTGAATATCTGCGCACCGGAGATCTCGCTTTCAAGTGGGATGGCGAGCTATATATTTGTGGTCGCAGCAAAGATGTCATTATCGTTTCTGGTGAAAACCATATGCCTAATGACTTAGAGGCTACGATTGAGAAAGAGTGTAGTGAAGTAGAGGTAGGTGGTGCTTGTTTCGTTCAAGATATTGAATCGGGTCAAATATATGGCTTGTGTGAAGTACATCGTCATACCGAAAAAGAGCAATTAAGAAAAATCACAAATACGATTAAGTCACTCATAGCTAAGCACCATCAACTACCAGTTAGTCAAGTAGCATTAGTCGTTAAAGGGAGCTTGAAAAAGACATCTAGCGGTAAAATTCGTCGTAGTTTTATGCTGTCAGAGCTTCAAACTCGAAAATTAAAACCATTATATATTTCGTTACAATCAGTATCCCCTGAGTTTATTACAGATATTTCAGATTACTTACGTCGTTCTCTTAAAGCGCTTATCGGCATTGAAAATGTTGATGATAAGCAAGGGTTCACCGATTTAGGGCTGACAAGCTTACTTGCGACACAGTGGTGCGCACAAATTTCAAGTCAACTTGGCTTTTCTATTTCACCAATTCAGTTATTTGCTTATCCAAATCTTGCCGCTTTTAGCCAATTTGTTAAACAACAGCAACAGAATCTACCTAAAGAATCACCAAGAGAAGAGGTTAAATCACGTTCTACTGATGTTGCGATTATTGCGATTAGCAGTCGTTTGCCAAAGCAGCAGAGAGCAAGTTGGTGTGATTACGCAGATTGGCTTGTTAAAGGTGAGTCAGCACTAGCGCCGATAAATGATGGGTTACGCAACTTCAATTTACCTGTAGGCACGATCGAGAATATTGATAAGTTCGATGCTAATTTCTTTTCAATTTCGTCTCGAGAAGCTTGTTTGCTAGATCCACAACAGCGCTGGTTAATGGAATCAAGTTGGCATCTTTTTGAACAAGCAGGTTGGTTACCATCGCAATTGAAAGGATTGCCATTAGGTATTTTTGTAGGTCAGGGAAGCCAAGATTACGGTGATTTATTAGTAAGTCAAAATGATCCGGAGTACTTAAAAAGTTACTTAATTACGGGTACGAGTCGCAGCGGAAGTTCTGGGCGTCTCGCTAAATATTACGGTACGAGTGGCCCGGCTATTACGTTAGATACCGCTTGTTCGTCATCTCTCGTTGCTATTGATATGGCTGTTCAACATATTCAATCAAAACGCTGTGAATCTGCAATTGCCGGTGGGGTAAACCTACTTCTTTCATCTCAAATAGAGCAAGCCTTACAAAAGGCTGGGATGCTTTCTCCTAAAGGGCGATGTGCCACTTTTAGTGATGATGCTGATGGTTATGCGCGTGCTGAAGGTTTGGGGTTGCTGCTGCTAAAAGATTATGACGCAGCGATGCGCGACGGGGATCCTATTTTAGCTGTTATTGAGGCGACAGGTGTTGCGCAAGATGGTGAAAGTAGCAGCTTGACGGCACCTAACCCTGTTGCGCAGCAAAAACTATTGAAAGAAGTATTAGAACGTAGTGGAAGAGCAGAGGCTGATATTGATGCAATTGAAATGCATGGCACAGGTACAGCGTTGGGCGATCCTATTGAGCTTAGTGCTATTGACGGTGTTTATCAGACACGCAGTCAACCGCTGCATTTGACTGCCGGTAAAGCTCAGTTTGGTCACCTTGAATCTGCAGCAGGTGTAGCAGGAGTGATTCGAGCTATTGCCCAAATGCGAGCGCAAACTGTTTTCCCTCATCCAACGTTTAAGTCGTTTAATATTGAGCTATCACCTTGGGTTGATCGTTATATCTTTAATCGTGGCGCTCGTCCCGCCCAGTTAGGGCGAATGGGGGTTAGTTCCTTTAGTTTTACTGGGACTTTAGCTCACCTGATCATTCGTCATCATCAAAGCGTTATGGATGCATCTGAGCAAACACTGCCACACGTTGGATACCTCCCGTTGACGGCAAGTCATATTGATAGTCTTAGCCAATTGGCAAATGCTTGGATTCAGACAATACAGTCACATCGTCGCAATGCTGTTGAACTCCTTCATGCTTGGCGAGGTAAACGTGAACACCACTTACCAATCAGACAATGTGTTCAATTTACTGATATTGAAGACTTGCTTTGTAAACTGGCCCAAATTGCTGAAGGTCATTTTCTTGCTACGTCAGCATTACCACCTGAGCTGGAACTGTGGTGCAATGGGGCTGATTGCGATTGGTCGCAATTTAGTGAGAAAGTGGCTTATCCAACCGAAATTTTATTGGCTTTACCGTTATACCCATTTAAACGGGAAAAATATTGGATTGAACAGCAAGGCACTGATACCAAAAGTAATATAGAGGAAGCCAGTTTACCCACGAAAGTAATCACTGATCATCAAACATTCTTAACTGAATGGCTGAGCGATGTGCTATTTATCGAGCCAGGAGACATCGGTCTGGACGATGACTTGATTAACCTAGGCTTGGATTCATTACAGATGATGGATCTTGTTGATGAAGCGAAAAAGCACGGTGTTATATTTGAACTTGCTCGGATGTATGAAGCGCCAACTTTAGCGGCTTGGGCTGCATTGTGGCAATCATCAGTAAGTTGTAACCAAGTTGCTGAAAAACATCTAGATGCTAAAAAAGTACAAGATACTGAAACAGTATTAACTCAGCCTTTCGCGTTGACTAGTGTTCAGCAAGCGTATTGGCAAGGTAGGAAGAGCGCACAAATTCTTGGTGGTGTTGCATGCCAGGTCTACTTAGAGCTTGATAGTGAGTGGATTAATAGTGACAAACTTCGTGTAGCGCTTGAGCGTCTATACATCCGTCACAGCATGTTACGAATGCGCATGAATAGCGATGGGCTTGGCTATATTACAGCGCATACTTCAGCGCAAATCCATGAGTATGATTGGAGAACCCTTGATCGTGAATTGGCAACAAGTAAACAGGCAGAGCTAAGGCGTAATTTAGAAGCGCAGATTCTGGATTTAGAAAATGAATCTGGCTTGGCAATTAATTTGAGCCATAGTCCGTTAGGTAGTCGTCTTCACTTCAATATTGATATGGTGGTTGCTGATGCATTAAGCATTCAAATCCTGCTTGATGATCTAGCGCAATTTTATCTTGATGAAAATTGCGAGCAACTTGCGCAACCAACACTGCATTTTCCTCAATATTTATCAGCAATACGTGAGCAAGCACAGCTAGAGGCAGATCGTCAATATTGGCTAGAACAACTGCCTGACTTGCCTTCGGCGCCGCAATTACCGTTGGCAAAACGACCCGAAGAAATCAAACAACCTGTGTTTGTTCACCGTGAGTGGTGTTTAGTTGCTGATAAATGGCGAGCATTACAGCAAGTATGCCGTCAACACCGCATTACACCATCAATGATGTTGGCGAGTTGTTATGCGGAGACCTTAAGAGGCTGGAGTGATAATAAAGATTTTTGTTTAAATCTTACGATTTTCAATCGACGTCATGCCGCCTTGGATGTGTCGGATGTTGTTGCTGATTTTACTACGCTGATGTTATTGGCCTGTCGTGACGGTGAAGCATCTAACATCTTAGATAATGCAAGTGCATTGAATCGCCAATTTATGGCGAATCTTGATCATAGTGACTTCGATGCAATTCGCTTGTTAAGAGAGCTCTCCAAGCAGAAAGGCTCACAAGTTGCTATGCCGATAGTTTTCACTAGTAACCTAGGTAATGACTTTCTTGGTGATAGTTGTCTGGGTGAGATGAATTATGTCGTCTCTCAGACGCCTCAGGTTTGGATTGACTGTCAGGTGATGGAGCGAAAAGGGGAGTTGATTATAAGTTGGGATACAGTCGATGATTTATTCCCAGCCAATATGGTCGATCAGATGTTCGCTAGCATGGGAAGGCTAATCACTGAAATATCGCTGCGACCTGACATGCTGAAACAAACGGTGCCCGCGTTTTTAACCGAAGAAGAGCTAAAAGATCGTACTTCGCAAAACAGCAGTGAAGTGATTTCGTACACCCCGCGCACTCTCCATCAACGATTCTTTGACTTGGCAGAGGCGCAACCAGATGCGATTGCGGTTATTGAAGATAAAGCGTCGATGTCTTATCGCCAGTTGTCAGATAATGCTGGTGAACTTGCCTATCGCTTACAGCAACAAGGTGTATTTGCTGGGGATCGTGTCGCGATTCTATTGCCAAAGGGAGCATCACAAGTTGTTGCGGTGTTGGCAATACACTTATTGGGCGCTAGTTATGTACCGCTTGATATTGAGCAACCAGTAGCTCGGTTGAATCAAATTATTGAGCAAGCAGCAATTAAAATCGTTGTAATAAATCAGGATGCAGTGGAGGCGATTGCCAACCAAGAGGTAATGGCTGGTTGGTCATTACTCGATATTGATGAGCGTGGGCAAGAGCACATCATAGCAACACAGATTGCTCCGGTATTACCACACAATGTTGCTTATATTATTTATACCTCTGGCTCTACCGGTATTCCTAAAGGTGTTATTACTACCCATCAAGCAGCGGCCAATACCATTGATGATATTAACCAGCGTTATCAGTTGGCTAGTGATTGTCGAACATTTGCTTTATCGGCACTGAACTTTGATTTGTCTGTCTTTGATATTTTCGGGCCACTTTCTGTGGGGGGCTGCGTTGTTGTTCCTCAACAGTCAGAACGGAAAGAAGCAAAAGCGTGGATTTCATTGATTCATGAATATCAAATTACGGTATGGAATAGTGTGCCTGCACTGTTCGAAATGTTGTTAATTGCTGCTGAAAATGACACTCGTCAATTACCAAGCTCGATGACAAATGTTCTGTTGTCAGGCGACTGGGTTGGTTTGGATTTACAACCAAGATTAAATGCTTTAAATCCATCAATTCAATTGACGGCATTAGGTGGGGCAACAGAAGCTGCGATTTGGTCCAACGCTTTTGATGTCAACTACGTAGAGGCGGATTGGACAAGCATTCCATACGGTTATTCATTGAGTAATCAAAGTTACCGAGTGATGGATGCCTTGGGCCGAGATTGTCCTGATTGGGTGATTGGTGAGCTCTGGATTGGTGGTAAGGGGGTTGCAGAGGGGTACTTTGCTGATCCTGAAAGAAAAGCAGCACAATTTATTTACCATGATGGGCAACAGTATTACCGAACTGGTGATATGGGGCGTTTTTGGTCTAACGGGATCGTTGAGTTTATTGGGCGACGAGATAATCAGGTCAAACTTAATGGCTTTAGGATTGAACTTGGGGACGTTGAGCATGCGGCAGAGCAATTTTCTGGGGTGCAAAAAGCGATAGCGCTATTGCTAGATAAACCACAGAAACATATCCAACTTTTTGTTTCTAGACAGCAAGGTGAGGTGAGTGCTCTTCAAACAGAGTATGAAGCTGATATGATGCTGCTTGATACAAAGATATCGCAACCCACACCACAAGAAACTGTCGATCACACCGCTATTGAGCAAGCAATGGCAACGCATGTTATGCGTTTGGTGCTCGATAAGATGATGATAGCAAATAATGTTAAACCGGATGCGTCACTGACGCTGGATGAGTGGCTATGTAGTTTGCATATTACACCTCGTTTTCAAGCTGTATTTGAAAGCTGGTTGCACGCTCTCGTTGAAACAAAGCAATGGTCAGCTGAGCAGGGGCATTGGCGTCAAGAGCAAGAAGTGGTTAGTCCAATGGCTGCCTACCAAGAGACAGTCGCGAATATGCCTGCTCATGCCTCAATCTTATCGGCATTAGAAAATCGGGTTGATTGGTATGTTGGCTTGATGCAGGGCGAGGTTAGTGAACTTACGCTTATTGATGATCCTGTGTTGACACCTGAAGCGCTAGCGTTAATCCACCCTGATTTTTCAGCAACGGAACAATATATTGTTGAAACAATAGTCTTGCTTTCTAAGCAATTGGGTCGAGCTGTAAACGTTGTCGAACTCAATGGTAGAACGGGTCTTTTAGCATCACAGATATTGAATCAATGTGACGCTAGCCAGATAAGTTATTGCGTAGTTGAGCAAGCTAAGTCGGTTCTTGATCAAGCGACATTCCGATTGGCGGGTTACGGAGAGCATGCTTTTACTTGTGCATTAAGCGACGTTGAAAGTCATCACGCTGATTTGGTGATCAGTAACAATGCACTCCATCGTTTTAATGATGTGAATGAAGGGATTAACCTAATGTCTTCACTTATCGCACCAAGTGGTCATTTTGTTGCGATAGAGACGCAAGCGCTTAGCCCTCTTGCATTATTAACGGTGACATTAATGCAGCCTGAAGCGTTAATGAGAAGCGTAGACCAAAGCCCTTATCAAGACTGTCGCCGAGGGGAGTCTTCACCTCTACTTGATGCCCAACAATGGCAAACTAGTTTACAATCTTCATCACTTAGCTTGAACGTCTTACCTGCAGTAAATAAAGCGAACTTATTAGTGATGACGGGGCGTCAGGCTGAAACCCTTGCTGTGTCTGATAGCTCTCAACTGGCTGATTGGTTAGCATTACAGCTACCCAATTATATGTTGCCTCAACACATTGTCGTGTGTTCATCAATGCCTTTAACAAACAATGGCAAAATTGACCGTGCTCAGCTGCGCTTATCGGCTGCCAATGTTTCTATGGTTACTCGTGAAGATAAACAAGATTGCGTAACCGACAATGAAAAGTGCGTTGCAGAGGTTTGGGCGCAAGTACTTGGTGTAACACCATCACGTGCAGATAATTTCTTCCTGTTAGGAGGCGATAGTCTTCATGCAACAAGAATTACGGCGGCATTAGGCGAGGTTGGCTTTAATAGTGTGAAGTTATCCGATGTCTTTTCGCGTCCAGTGTTGAGTGACTTTGCTCGCCATTTAGAATTTGATGCAGGTGAAATTTCATCACAAATCGCGTTAGTGCATAACGAGAATGAACGTTATGAGCCTTTTGCGCTGACAGACGTTCAACAAGCCTACATTATGGGACGAAACGAAGGCTTTGTGATGGGCGGTGTTGGCACACATTTCTATTCTGAATTTGAAGCTGATGGCTTTGATGTGACGCGTCTAGAGCAAGCGCTTATGTGTTTAATTGAGCGTCATGACACCCTTCGTATTGTGTTTGATGACAAAGGGCAACAAGCTTGTATTCCGTCAGCACTTTACTGTCCGCTGGATATTGTCTCTTGTACTGAAGAACAGTGGGAAGAAGTTGTTACTCATCAACGTGAGGTGCTATCTCATCGAGTGTTAAATCCTCAGGTATGGCCGCTATTCCACCTTACATTTATTGAGTCTGATTGTGGGAAAAAACGGCTATGTATCGGCTTAGACAATGTCATTCTTGATGGTCTTAGCATGCGGATTTTCTTTGCTGAGCTTGGAATTTTATATCGTGATTTGGAAGCCGACTTGCCAGAGTTGGGGATTACGTTCCGTGATTATCAACAGCAAGTTTACCTGCAAGAAGAGCATGAACCCCAAACATTAGCGAAGAATTATTGGTTAAGCAGACTGCCTAGTTTACCGGAGGCTCCGCGTCTGCCGTTAAGGATGGAGCCAAATCAATTAGAGAAACCACGCTTCGTTCGACGCCAATCCTGCTTGTCTAAAGAATTATGGAGCCGTTTAACAGAGAAAGCACGAGAGTGTGCGATCACGCCGTCTTGTTTGCTGCTTAACTGTTATGCGCAAGTATTGGCGAAATGGTCCGAATCATCATCGCATTGTATCAATGTTACTTTGTTTGATCGCAAGCCTGTCCATGACAATATTCAGCACATTATGGGGGATTTCACCTCACTCTTGTTACTCGAGACCAATCAAATTGCAGGTGAAAGTTGGTTGCAAAGTGCTGAGCGTTTGCAACAGCAGTTATGGCAAGACTTGGAATACGCCGATGTTTCTGCTGTTTGGGTGATGCGTGAGTTAGCCAAGTTAAAAGAAGTTACTGATTTGAGTATGCCTGTGGTGTTCACTAGTGCACTAGGTGCAGACACTAGCCTTGATGAGTCTTCTGAGTTAGGCATTACCCGATCTGTATGGGGCGTATCTCAAACACCTCAAGTTTGGATTGACCATCAAGTATTTGAGCAAGATGGAGAATTACACTTTAACTGGGATGTTGTCGAGGCGTTGTTCCCTGACGGCGTAATTGATGCAATGTTTAATGCATATTGCCAATTATTGGAACAACTTGCTGACTGTGATTGGTTACAGCCATCGCCAATAGCGTTACCTGCATCGCAGCGAGAAGTTCGCACTCTTGTTAATAACACTCAAGACGTGGTGCCTCTGCGAGCAATGCACATTAGTGTGTATGAAAAAATGCAAGCAACACCTGAGGCGACGGCGATTGTCGCTAATGGTCAGAGCTATAAGTATCGAGATCTGCATACAAAAGTGAGTCAGGCAGCGTACCAGTTGCAAAAACATGGAATTGCTAAAGGTGATTGCGTTGGTGTCATGTTGCCGCGCTCTATTGAGCAAATTGCTTCTGTCCTTGCAATTCAGTGGATTGGAGCGGCTTATGTACCATTAGCAACTGATTGGCCACAAACTCGGGTTGAGTCTGTATTGGCGCAAGCATGCATCAAGTTCGTGATTTGTGACCGTAATGAGTTGTTTGAGAATAGTGGCCAAGGGATCAATGTTGAAAGCTTGCAGGCTTCCGAAGAAGCTTTGGTTGAGCCGTTTCAGAGCGCGCTTGATGAGTTGGCTTATGTGATTTTCACCTCAGGCAGTACAGGAACACCGAAAGGGGTTGCGATCACTCATGGCGCGGCCATGAATACCATTGAAGCGATCAATCGCCAGCATAATGTAACTGCAGATGACAGTGTCTTAGCGTTATCAGCCTTGTACTTCGATTTATCGGTATATGACATTTTTGGCTTGCTGTCTGTTGGCGGGAAATTGGTGCTTATCAACGATGAACAAACCAGAGACGTTAGCGTTTGGTTAGAGTTGGTTCAGCAGCATCAAATTACCTTGTGGAATACCGTACCAGCATTGTTAGAAATGCTTTTGATGGGGAATGAGTCACAGGCTGAACGTCAGCTATTGACCTCGTTGCGCTGCGTTATGTTGTCAGGTGATTGGATCAATCTGGAATTACCTGAACGCTTACGTCGCAATAGTTGCCTTGCCAAATTCGTGGCGATGGGAGGCGCGACTGAAGCTGCAATTTGGTCGAACTATTGCGTTGTTCAGCAAGTTGAAAAGCAATGGTGTTCAATTCCTTATGGTAAGCCTTTACCAAATCAAAGTTTTAGAGTTGCAAGTGATATTGGTGATGACTGCCCTGATTGGGTTGCCGGTGAGCTATGGATTGGGGGAGATGGTGTCGCCCAAGGTTACATTGGTAATGAGGAATTAACTCAGCAGCAGTTCTGTGAATATCAATCGCAACGTTGGTATCGAACCGGTGATATGGGGCGCTACTGGCCTGATGGAACCATAGAGTTCCTCGGGCGTCGTGACCACCAGGTTAAAGTGGCAGGGCTGCGTATTGAATTAGGTGAAATAGTTAAAGCGCTTAAGTCATGCGCTGAAGTGAAAGATGCGATTGTATTGATTGAGCATCATGATTTTCGTCCTAAGATTCATGCTTATTTGTTGTCGAATATGGCAGTCGAACTGTCGATTATTCAGCAGCAATTATTAAATTATTTACCAAGTTACTCTATGCCTGATGGCTACGCCGTACTTCAAGAATGGCCACTCACAGCTAACGGTAAAGTAGATCGAAATGTATTAAAAACCTTGGAACTTTCAATTTCTAATGAGAGTGAGTTTGTTGCACCAAGTACAGATGAAGAGATTGTTCTGACTCAAGCAATGCAACAAGTTCTTGGTATTAATACGCCAATTAGCGCGAGTGATAACTTCTTTGCCTTAGGCGGAGATTCATTTGTTGCGATTCAGCTAGCCAGCATACTCCAACAACAGCACGGTATTACTTTGCCACTTCACGCTGTGTTTAATTTACAAACTATTTCATGTATTGCACTTGCTCTTGAAACCTCAGAAAAAGAGAGCAACGAGGTTGATTTTGAGGAAGGAACCTTATGACAAAAGGAACAACATTAATGTCACCATTAGCGTTACTGCAACATTTAGAAGCAAAGAAAGCCGAGTTTTGGCTTGAAGCTGAAGCCTTGAAGTTCAGAGCTCCTCAAGGCGTGATGACCAAAGAGGTTGTTGAGCAACTGAAAGCAGTAAAAAGTGAATTAATAACAATACTAAAAGAGCGTGAATTGGGCGCTGTTCTTTGTCCTAGTACAAAAGATAAACATGAGGTTTTTCCGGTAAATGATGTACAGGCCGCTTATCTTATTGGACGGCAAAATGTGTTTGAGTTCGGTGGCACAGGCTGCCACGGTTACTTTGAGCTCGAATTTGCACATCTTGATGTTGAGAAGCTAAACCAAGCTTGGAATAAGCTCATTGAACGTCATGAGATGTTGCGAGCTGTAGTCTTTTCTAATGGTACTCAGCAAATATTGTCACAAGTACCTGAGTATAAAATTGAATGTGATTTGCAAACTGATACGAGGTTAACGTATCGGGCCAACATGTCCCATCGCGTTTATGACACTGAAGCATGGCCTCTGTTTGACTTGAAAGTAAGCGAGTCGGAAGCTAAATCATACCTGCATTTTAGTATTGACCTATTGATTGCAGACTTTATGAGTATTCAGGTGATCTTGTCTGAGTTGATTCATTTTTATCATGAGTCTGAATTGGTGCTAGCGCCTCTTAGCTTATCGTTCAAAGATGTCATGGAGTTTGAAAAGCGACAGAAGCTGACAGACAAATATGCGCAAGCGAGACAATACTGGCAAGAGCGGGTGTCTCATTTGCCAATGGCACCTGAGTTACCACTTCTCGCTGATATTAATGATGTTTTGACGTCGGTAGCTAAAAAAGAAAAACCGCATTTCACTCGCCATGAAATGCAATTAGCGCCAGAGCAATGGGCAGAACTCGAAAGTCAATGTAATCATCAAGGGGTTAGTCCTTCATCGCTATTACTGACGCTCTTTAGTGAAGTGTTAGCTAAGTGGTCTAAATCAAAACATTTTTGCTTGAACATGACGGTAATGAATCGTGAGCCGATCCATCCAGATTTACTCAATATGGTGGGGGATTTCACGAGTGTTAACTTGCTGGAAGTGAATCTTACGGAGTCGCGAACCTTATTAGCACAAGTGAAAGAGCAGCAGAATCAATTGTGGCAAGACTTAGAGTATAAAGCGTTTAGTGGCGTTGAGGTTATGCGTGAAATAGCCCGACAACGTGGTGCTGATTATGCTCGCATGCCAATAGTCTTCACGAGTGCATTAGTCGGTAGTAATAGAGAGCAAGTTTCAGAGACCAAATCTCAGTATGAGATGGGGATGGAGGTTGCATATGGTATTAGTCAAACGCCTCAAGTTTGGATTGATTGCCAACTTATGAATCGAGACCGCTGTTTGTGCATCAATTGGGATGTACTTGACGGCGTATTCCCTGACTCAATGATCGAGTCAATGTTTACATGTTTTGAAGGTGCGATTGAACAAGTCATTGCTGGTGGACTTCAGCAATGGGATCAAGCCACTTGTCTTGCTTTACCTAATAAACAACAACAGGTTCGTGAACAGGTAAACAATACGGTTAAACCTGTTGCTGAATCTATGTTGCATCAACTGGTGTTAGAGCAAGCAGTGTTAACGCCATATGCGACAGCGCTGATTACGCCCGAACAAACACTGACATACGATGAGCTGATTGTTCGCGCAAAGTCACTTGCGAGCAAGTTACCTAAGGGAGCTCGTATTGCGATTGCGATTGATAAAAGTGTTGAACAAGTTGTTTCAACATTAGCAACGTTATTAGCTGATGGGGTGTATTTACCGCTTGACGTTAGTCAGCCGGTTTCTCGTATGAAGCAAATTCTGTTTGATGCCGATGTAGAGTTGGTGTTGACGCGCTCAAATGAACTTGCCCAACAGCTAGCTGACGATGGGTTTGAGGCCGTAGATATTTGTAATGCTCAAGCGCTACAAGGTCGTGTTAATAACATTGGCAGCGCAGAGCTAACTCAGTCATCTGAACGACTGGCTTACATTATTTATACCTCTGGTAGTACAGGAAATCCCAAAGGTGTCATGGTAAGCCATCAAGCGGCTGTGAATACAGTGGTCGATATCAATCGTCGCTTTGACATTACAGCAAGCGATGTGGTGTTTGGCTTGGCTAAATTAAGTTTTGATCTCTCTGTTTATGACATCTTTGGGACCTTGGCTTGTGGTGCTACATTGGTGTTACCTTGCGAGAAAGATATTCAAAACCCAGCAGAATGGACTCGTCAAATTCGAGAACATAACGTCAGTGTTTGGAACTCTGTACCTGCGCAGATGACAATGTTAACGCGATATTTAGCCGACGAATCACTACCTACGCTGGATAGTATTAAATGTGTAATGATGTCTGGTGATTGGATTCCGGTCGCATTACCTAAAGCGATTGCTACCTTGATACCTACCGCCCAACTATACAGCTTAGGTGGCGCGACAGAGGCCGCTATTTGGTCTATTTATTTCCCAATTGATCCTACCTTTGATTATTACACTTCTATTCCTTACGGTACTCCGTTATCAAATCAGATGTTTGCTGTACTGGATGATAAAGGTATGGCCTGCCCTGACTGGGTTGCTGGTGAGCTGTGTATTGGCGGTAACGGGGTAGCGCTTGGGTATTGGCAAGATGATGAGAAAACGGCTGCCCATTTCTTCCAAGATGCGGCTACTGGAACACCTTGGTACCGAACGGGCGACCGAGGTTATTACCGAGATGATGGTGTGATCGTGTTTGTTGGTCGTGATGACAACCAAGTAAAAGTTCGAGGATATCGAGTTGAGCTTGGTGAAATAGAATCAGCGCTTGAGCGTCAATCATCAGTATCTCAAGCTGTCGTCTTAGCGCGAGGGGATAAACATAATTATCACCTTCAGGCCTACGTTGAGCCGGCTATTTACCAAAACGATGCCAAAACTACTTTGTTCTCGCATCAATTTGCAGAGACTGAAACTGAGCTAACTTTGACGGCTGAATCTATTAGGCAAACAATGCCTGAGAAGTCAGTAACAGATTTTGTTTATTATTTAGATAGAGTCGCTTTGCTCCATATGGTTCAAGCATTGCAATCAAGTGGTGGGTTGCTTGATGGGCAACAAAAGACAATCGATGACATGATTGTTGATGGTCATTATGCGCCTCGTCATAAGCAATTATTAAGTCGATGGCTAAAAGCGCTTATTGAAAATCAGTTAGCACGACATGATGGAGAAACATACGCTTTACTTCAGCAAGTGAGCGAAGATGATATCTCGTTATGTTGGAAAGGATGTTACGAAGCACTGGAGTGTTTGGATGGTGATAAAGGCTTAGTTAACTACCTTGAGCGAAGTAGTCAATGTTTACCTGAGTTACTCCAAGATAAGGCCGATCCTCTTGATTTGTTGTTCCCTGATGGCAAGTTAGATGTCGCGACATCAACTTATCAAAATAACTTGATCAGCAAAATGATGAATAAAATGTTGATCACAGCGGCGTTAAGTAAAGTAAAGCATTTAGCTGAGCGTGATCAGCCAATTCATATTCTAGAGATTGGTGCTGGTGTTGGTGGCACAAGTAACGAGCTTATTCCGGCTCTAGCAGCACATAATGTCGAGTATACCTTTACTGATGTTTCATCATTTTTCCTCAATGAAGCCAAGCTTCGTTACCAAGGTTATGATTTTGTCGATTATCGCTTATACGATTTTAACCAACCTGCGTTAGAGCAAGGTTTTGATTGTGGTCAGTATGATCTGGTTGTTTCTTCTAATGTGTTACACAACGCCGTTGTTGCGCGTGGAGGGTTAAATCACTTACGTGAGTTAATGAAGCCAGGGGCTTGGTTACTTGTAATTGAGGCGACAAGAGATAATTACCAACTTATGACCTCAATGGAGTTCAAACATGGCTTGACCGCTCATAATGATGAACGTTTAGCATTAAATTCTCCATTTATGCCTCAGGAACGTTGGTTAAACGCAATGTCGGATGTGGGGGCTGAGCAGTTATTTGCGTTCCCTAATAATCAAGAAGCCTTATATCAATTAGGCCAGAGTTTTATGCTAGCCCAATTCAATGGTCAGAAGCATGAATGTGATAAGACTGAAATCTTAGAACACCTTAGTCAGGATTTACCTAGTTATATGGTACCAGCGCAATTGGCTGTCTTAGACCGTTTTCCGCTTACGAATAACGGCAAAATAGATAGAAAGGCGTTGCCTGAAATTATAGGCCATCAAGAGACTTTACAAAAAGAGGTATCAGAAGATCTTGATCAACTTGAGACGTTATTACTATCGTCATGTCGGGATGTGATTGGTAATCCTAACATGGGGCCAAATGATGATTTCTTTAGTGCGGGTGGTGACTCATTATTGATAACGCAGTGGGTGAGTAGGATCCGCCAAGAGTTAGGGGAAGAATCTGTTCCGTGGGAAGGGACACTTCGCCAAGTATTGCAAACTCCCACTATTAAAGAGCTTGCGATTTTCTTACGAAAACAAACGCCAATTCAGCAGCACAGCAATGCGATTGAAGATAGTTCAACTGCTTTGCAATGTATTAAAGAAGGTGATGGCGCACCTATCATTATTCTTCATGATGGTAGCGGCACTGTAATGCCTTGTTTAGCACTTGTAGAGCACCTTACAGGGCCAGTTTATGGCATAAGTGTTCAAGATAGACAGCAATATTTGACCATTCCAAGTGAGCATCTTATCGTTGAATTAGCTGAACAATACAAAGCCTTGTTGGAAGATAATTTTGACTTGTCTAAATGCCATCTTTTTGGTTTTTGTATGGGGGGATTAATTGCTTTTGAGCTGGCAAGACAAGCGATGGAATGTGGCTCTCCGTTGGCATCATTGACGATTGCAAGTAGTTATCAAATTCCGTACAAAGTAAATGATCCTATGATGACGGATGTTGCTCTTGCTAAAGAACTTAATGTACCAAACCCTTGGAGCGATATTGATCTACTTCAGCTTGAGCAAACTTATTTAGCTTTATTAGCCACTAAGCCTAATCAAATTAATATTGAAGATGTAGTGGCTAAAGCTAAACAGCTCGGTTTTGATAAACTCTCACTAAATTATGCGAGCTACGCAAAAGCAAATGAAGCACAGCGTATCGCTTATTTCCAAACAGTACTTGATATCCAATCAAATCAACAAAAGATAAAAGTTGGAGATATTTCCCAGCTCTATCCAGTGTTCCATCACAGTTTGCAGGCTGTGACTCATTATGAGCCATCTTTTTATAGTGGTGATTTCACATTCGCTTGTCAGCAAGATGAGACTTATTTACTGCCCACGCTTAAAGCCGATATGCATGACTTTTGGCAGCAATATAGTATTGGTGACATTAATGTTATTTCACTTGAAGGTGATCACTTTACCTGTATGCAATCATCTCAAGTTTTACCTCTAGCCAAGCACTTAAACACAGTTGCTATGCAAGGAGGAAAGCATGAATAGAGTCGCCATCTTCGGAGCTTGTGGTGAAGTGGGGCAACATATAGACCAAGCGCTTTGTGCGCTTGGCTATCAAGTTACTCGAATAGGACGACAGTCACGTCGGGACTTAACACATTATAGGGTTGTTGATTTGTTTGATCAGGATGAGGTGGCAGCTGTTTGCCATCATCATGATTTGATCATAAATGCAGCAGGACCTGCGTCGGCGATTAGAGACAATATAGCTCGCGTTGCAATAGACACTCACACCTTATATGTCGATGTGGGTGGTGAGCAGGATGTTTTCGATCACGTTCAACAGCAGTTACTGGGTCGAGACTTACCAGTAAGCTGTGTTTTTGGAGCGGGCTTTGTTCCCGGCTTTACTTCGTTGCTTCCTTTTATTGCCAAAGAGAAGCTACAAGAACTGCACAGTATTGAGCTTTATGTCGGGGGGATTGAAGCATTTACATCAACGTCTGCGATAGATTTTATTTCAAGCTTAGGGGGTAATGATGCTTTAAGCGGGGTGGTAATTAGAGATGATATAAAGGTGAGAGAGGGGACAAGAGAGGGGTATCAGCCACTACCTGAGGTAAAAGAATTTACCGCATTACCTTATTTGAGTGCTGAGCATCAACGCGTCGCTAACACACTTTCAATATCTAACTTCGCGGCCTTTAATTTAGTCGCTGATCGACAGTTACTAATGTCAGCACATGAAAGTGATAAGGAGCAAACTGCGGCGTTAGTTAGTCTGAGTCAATCCATGGTTCAGAAGCATGGTACTCAGCAATATTGCGTAATGGATGCGCAAGGTTGGATTGCTCAACAGCCAGTTAATTTAACGCTTCGTTGTAAGTTTAATGATGGCTATCGAATGACGGGACTGGTCGCCGCTTTTACTGCGCATCAATTGTTAACGCAATCATCGTCTCATTTAAATAATGGGGTGTTTTGGCTTTCTGAAATAATTGAAACAGGTAATTTAATCTCGTTTTTGCACGAACAAAATATGTTTAGTCATTGGGACCTCTCGATTGAGCCTAATTATGAATTGGCGTTTGAAGAGGGGGCTTTGTGATGAAAACATATCGTGTTGTTGTATGTGGAACGCTTTTTGGTCAGGTATACCTTTCCGCATTTAAACGCCAATTCCCAGGATTTGAACTTGCTGGAATTTTAGCAAGAGGAAGTGAACGCTCGTTAACAATAGCTAAGGAGTATGGTGTGCCTTTATATCGTGAGGTATCAGAATTACCTGACGATATTGATATTGCATGTGTTGTTGTTCGTTCTGCAATTGTCGGGGGGGCTGGGTCACAACTTGCCCGCGCATTATTAGAAAAAGGCATACATGTTCTGCAAGAGCATCCCGTTTATGAAAAAGATGTTGTGGAATGCTTAAAGTTAGCGAGGAAAAATGGATGTTATTACCAAATTAATACTCATTATCCGAATGTGCCAGCTGTTCGCCACTTTGTTGAGTACTTAAAGAAAGCGCGTGAAACTCAGCAGCCTTGCTTTATTGAAGCGACCTGTGGAGTACAAGTGATTTGCGGCTTGCTCGATATGTTGGGGCAGGCATTAGGAGGGGTTACGCCATTTGAGTTCCATTCTAATGTTGATTGGTCTGAGGTGCGAAAATTAAAGTCAGAGCTATTACCGCCTTATCAAATTATCCACGGTGTTTTTGCTGGGATACCGCTCATCTTAAAGATTCAGAATCAGTTGGATCCAGACGACCCTGATAATCATTTCCACATTATGCATCGCATTACTGTGGGGTTACCGAGTGGTAATTTGGTTTTAGTTAACACACATGGCCCTGTGTTATGGAATAGAGCTTTTCATATACCCCGAACCCCTGAGGAAAATGGGGTTCGAGAGTTGCTCGATAAACAACAAGCGCCAGAGTTTTATCAGCCCGCTTCTTGCGAGTTTCTGTATCAAGAAATGCCAAGTTTAGAAGAAATTATTGACGAGCACTGGCCAGAGGCAATCAGAACTGCATTACATGGCATGGTAAGTAATATTGAATCACCAAATCCAACATCAGCACAGTTCTTACTGGGGCAAGCATCAGTATGGCGATCTTTAATGGGCTGCATTGGTAACCCTGAAGTCATTTCGGCTCAAGAGCCAATGTTAACTAGCCCTTCTATTGAAGATTGGTTGGTTGAATATCATCAGGAGAGTGAAAATGCATAAGCAATTGAAACTCATTAAACCAGGTACACGTAGGCAGCTAATCTGTTTTCACTTTGCGGGAGGAAATGCGGAATATTTCATGCCATGGCGTGATCATATTGATGATCATACCGCGGTGTATGCAGTACAACTTGCAGGTCGTGGTCATCGATTATCAGAAAAACTCAAGACTTGCTTACATCAGTATGCAGATGAGGTTGTGCAAAGTTTATCGTTTTTGCCTCATCGCCCCACTTTCTTTTTTGGCCATAGTATGGGGGCTGCCTTGGCGTTTGAAACCGCAATACGCTGGGAACAGCAGGGGCGTAAATTATCGCATTTCTTTGCCTCTGGGCGAATTCCACCGCATAAAAGCAGAGGAACTGACTACCATAGGCAAAGTGATGATGCTTTGGTTAACAAAATTTTGGGGTTGGGGGGAACATCAGAGGTTGTGTTTGATAACCCTGCCCTTAGAAACTTAATGTTGCCCATTATTCGTGCTGATTTTGAGGCAATAGAAAAGTATCAACGCGATTCTTTACCAACACTTTCTTGCCCTCTTAGTGCTTTGCTGGGTGAGGGAGATACAGAAGTAACAGAAAGTGAGATTCAAGAATGGTCATTAGCGACCACGGGGGAGTTTGATTTTCAGCGTTTTTCTGGTGGGCATTTTTACCTTAATAAGCTTTGTCCAACATTGTTTGACCACCTTAAAAATAAAATGTCTTAGCTCTTTATTGGAATAGCGTAAAGGTAAGGCTTTACGCTTTTGTTTTTATTTCTTCACATAGGCAGAAAAATGAAAGGAACGCCGTTTTCATGGTTAATGGAATTGGTTGCAAACCAACGCCGTAAGCTTTTATCGTCTATGGTATTAGCCGTTGTTTATTCTTTACTTACGGTTGTACCATATTTAATTATTTATCAATTGGTAGATGGGTTTATAAATGACACTATTACTGACTCTTATATTATCTGGCAATTAGTTTTACTTGCTGCGATTGCATTAGTGATGAAAATGTTATTGCAACTAGCATCTGGATTATTGTCGCATAAAGCCGCTTTTCAACTGTTATTTGAAATACGCCAACAAATTGTTGATAGCGTAGGGCAGTTATCATTAGGTGAAAGTAATAAACAAGCTGCGGCATCAATGAAAAAAATTATTTCAGATGATGTCGACAGAATTGAGACTTTTATTGCTCACCACTTACCAGATATGGCTGCTGCGATTGTGAGCCCTTTAGTCGCGTCACTGCTTTTGTTATATATCGATTGGCGATTGGCACTTATTGTTCTCTTGCCTTTGCCTATAGCTTTGAGTTTACAAGCTCTTATGTTCAAAGGCTTTAACGTTAGAGTAGATGAGTACCATAAGGTTGTTTCAAATCTGCATATTAGTGTTGTTGATTTTGTCGCATCTATACCTGTAGTAAAAGCGTTTAATATGACGGTTGATTCGCATCAAAAATATCGAAATGCGGTGAATGAGCATCATACACTGGTGACGAATTGGTTGTTAGATACGAAAACGCCAGCATCTTTATTTAAGTTATCGCTTGATCTTGGTTTGCTGTTTTTATTACCTGTTGGTGTATGGCTATACGCTCAAGGTGATTTAACGTTATCTACATTATTTATTTTTATGTTGTTAGGTGTGGGGTTGATGGAACCTCTTTATAACCTTATTCAATTTGGTGGCATGTTCAGTGAGATGCTAAAAGGTGTTGAGAAGATAAAATCTTTCTGTGAAACGACGCCGCAGAGTGAAGGTGATAAAGAGCAAACTATAGCGCATACAGGTATAACTTTTGAGCGTGTAACGTTTAGACATGACAAAGCGATTAAAAGTACTGTTGATGATGTTTCTTTTACTGCTATGCAAGGAAAAATCACCGCGATTGTAGGTCCATCTGGTGCAGGTAAAACAACTGCTGCTCAGTTAATTCCTCGATTTTTTGAATATCAAAGTGGTGAGATAAGCATAGGTGATAAGCCTATAACGGGGTTTCCATTTGATCAATTGATGTCGTTTGTTAGTTTTGTTTTTCAGGATGTTTATATTTTTGAGCAAACGATCAAAGAAAACATTCGCATGGGGAATGATGAGCTCTCTGATGAAGACATAGTTAATGCTGCGAAAGCAGCTTGTGCTCACGAGTTTATTTTGTCATTGCCAGAAGGCTACGAGACGATAGTTGACCAAGGGAGTTTAAGTGGGGGGCAAGCTCAAAGAATAGCGATTGCTCGAGCTGTAGCTAAAGATTCACCTATTTTGATCCTTGATGAAGCAACGGCTTATGCTGATGCACGCAATGAAGTTCGTATTCAGCAAGCAATTTCAAGCTTAATGCGAGGCAAAACAGTATTAGTTATTGCGCATCGGTTAAATACGCTTACTCATGTCGATAAAATTATTGTTATGGATAAAGGTAAAAAAGTGTCAGAAGGTACACACAGTGAGTTGCTAGAACACTGCGAGCTATATCAGTCCATGTGGAATGCACACCAAGAAACTAAAGCTTGGCACTTTGGGCAATCATCAAAGGGTGAAGATACTATTACAGTGTCAGAGGGTGTTGAGTCATGTTAAGAATAAATACCTTAAAACGTTTAACAGGTACGTCTCTGAAAGGACTAAATCGAACTGTATTTCTGACGGTGCTTGACGCTTTTTTTGCTTCTGCTCCATATGGTTTTCTTTATTATATTCTGTTGGATATGTTATCAGAGACGCCAGATATACAACATCAATTTATGTTGGTACTCGGGTGTGCTGTCATGATGATCATACGGGTCTTATTGGCACGAATTATTCACGTGAACATCTCTCTTATTGGTTTTGATGCAGGAAAGCGAATTCGTCAGCATTTAGGTGACCATTTACGAAAAATGCCAATGGGTTTTTTCCAGCGTTCTGATTTTGGCAGTGTTAATAACACCTTGCTAAAAGACATTGATATGATTGAGCGGATTTTTACTCATTTGTATGCGCCAATTATAGCGACCAGTTCAGTATTATGTTTTTTTGCCTTAGGTCTGATAGCTAAAGATTGGCGAATGGGGCTGGCTATGATGTCAACTCTGCCATTAGCTTGTATCGCTTACTTATTAACACGAGCATATGCTAGGAAGTGGCAGAGTCACATGCAGCATTTGATGCATCAACTAAATGACGCTGTAATGGAATACATGAATGGCTTAAAAGAACTTAAGTCATATCGCATGATGGGGAAAGCTTTTTCACGTTTAGATGATGTTTTAACATCAACACGTAATCAAGCTCTAAAAGCTGAGAAAGCAGCAGTATGGCCTGTTTATAGTTTTAATATACTGGTGGAGTCTGGCTTAATTGTGTTGCTGGTTGTTCTTACTTGGGCTTGGCTAGAGCAAACTATAGCTTTACCTGAAGTATTATTATTTTTAATTGCAGCAGTTCGCTTTTTTAGGCCATTACTTAACATGTCAATGTTTTTGGCTGAGCTGAATTATTTAGATCTGGCTGTAAACCGTGTTGATGAAGTGCTGTCATTACCTACTATGCCACATGGTGAAAGCCGACCGAAGATTTCAAACATGGCGATTACCTTTAATGATGTGAGTTTCACTTATCCAGGTTCAAAATATCCGCTTTTTGAGAATTTAAACCTAACGATTCCTCATAATAAAGTAACCGCTCTTGTTGGGCCATCAGGTTCAGGTAAATCGACAATTGCGTCATTGATTGCTCGTTTTTGGCAGCTTGATTCAGGCTCAATCTCAATAGGAAAACAAGGGAGTCAGGTTGATATTGCATGTATGCAAGTTGAGCATTGGCTTAAGCATGTCAGTATTGTGTTTCAATTAAATTATATTTTTAATGACACACTGGCGAATAACCTTCGTGTTGCTAAACCAGATGCGGGGGATGATGAATTGTGGCGTGTTATAGAGCTCGCTAAACTTAAAAATTTAGTGTTGGAGATGGATAAGGGGCTTGATACCGAGATTGGTGCTGGTGGCGTACACTTATCAGGTGGTGAAAAACAAAGACTTTCAATTGCTCGTGCACTTCTTAAAGATGCGCCACTTGTTATCTTAGATGAAGCCACAGCTTCTTTAGACCCTGAAAATGAACGAGATATTCAGGTTGCAATGCAAGCTTTAGTTCAGAATAAAACCGTACTGGTTATAGCCCATAAGTTATCAACAGTTCAATACGCTGATCATATTGTTGTTTTAGATGCAGGGAAGATCGTCGAGCAAGGGGAGCACGACACCTTACTGCAACATAAACTGCTTTATAGTGAGCTTTGGAACCTTCAACAGCACGCTCAAAGCTGGCATTTAACTGCTTAGTATTTAGATTGAGAAAGAAGCTGCCAAAGCTGCGTTCTTTGGTAGCTCTATTTTATAGGTTGGGTTCATAAACGCATAGAGTGAGTATTTGCGCTCTATTTATGTCATAACGATAGTTGCATTCGATAGTTTCATTAATGTTGAAGTTATTTATAAGATTTGCTGATGTAGAAAAGGTCATTGTTGATGTGTGGTAATTAATCGTACTTAACTTAATGTCATCAAAATCAAGTATTTGATATATGTGTGGATAGATTGCTTTGTAAATGCTCTCTTTAGCAGAGAATAACAATGTAGTGCAGTATTCACTAGAGTAGCCATGTGCCTTTAATAGTGATAATTCTGTTGTGACTGCAATAAGTGGCTGTATGCTTTCACTCTGTAGAGTTGATATTAAATTTTGAATATCAACACCAAGTGAAATTTTACTATTTAAATGTTCTTTTTTATAAATTACAGCAACGGCACTATCATCCGTATGTGAAATTGAACCTGTCATTTCATTAGGCCATTTAGGTGAACGATCTGACGAAATAGGCACGTTGATAGAGTAACCTTGATCAGCTTCCATTAAGTACTTCGCACAGAAGCGTCCGGCAAAAAATTCAGCCTGTCTTTTAGGAACAGATGTCTGAATTGGCTTCGGACACTCAATATTAAACTTCGAATATAAGTTTTTCTTATAATCGTTTAGATCAAAGTTAACTTGCATTAGCTTCAGCGGTATACCTCGGTAATCGAAAGCAAAGTTACAGAAGTTCTTGATAAAGCCATAGGTGGAATTATTGATCTGTTGTTCGTTTGTTTCTGTGAGGGGGGAGGCGACCACTAGCATAATAAGTACCACTTATAGTAAATGAAAATCATTATCGTTTACTTTGCTTGTCAACTAAAGCATAATTTGTCTGTTTTTTAACTCATCAGTAAATTTAATTAGAAACGCACAATAAAAAAGTAAGGATAGTTTTCTATGGTAAGTTTCAATAATCATAATATAAGTAAGAGCCATAAAATAAAGCCAAAAAGAAATAATGCCTTAATCCTCATTATTTGCTGTCTCTACTTTGTTCAAGGTATTCCTATTGGCTTAACCTTTCATGCTATCCCGACGTTATTAAAAACCTTAGGGTTACCGTTAGAGCTTATTTCAATGGTTCCACTTGCTGGGATCTTTTGGGCTATCAAATTTTTATGGGCTCCGTTTGTCGAAAATCATTGGTTAAAGTCGGTTGGGCGAAGAAAGTCTTGGATTATCCCAATGCAACTGATGATGGCAGCTACACTGACTGTCTTGGCAATGGTTAAAATTAGTGAACAGACACTAATGTTAGTCACACTTTTACTAGCTGTAACTTCAATAGTGGGTTCAACGCAAGATATTGCGACTGATGGATTAGCGGCTGATCATTCTGACAAATCAGATCTTGGTTTGGTGAATGCGATTCAAGTATCAGGGATTATCATCGGGATGCTACTTGCTGGGCCTTTTGCCATGATTGCTTTTGAACAAGCCGGTTATCGAGTTACTTTACTTTTATTGGCTGCAATCACATTTACAGCTTTAATTCCTGTTTTGCTTTGGCAAGAGCCAAAAGTACAACATGTCACAGAAAAGACCAAAGCCTCGTTAATTAAATTCTTTAAAACACCGAGAGCGGTATCAACCTTGATTTTATGTTCATGCGCCACGTTATGTGGGGTGATCATTATGGCGTTATCAAAGTTTATCTTGGTTGATTTATCTTGGTCTATGTCTCAAGTCGGAATGCTGACCGGTGTTGGTCATTTAGTCGTAATGTTAGTTGGCTGCTTCGTAGCAAGTCACTTTATCAAACGACAAGGTTACCGCGTAACATTGCTAACCGGTTTGAAGATGGTATTGTTTGGTGGGTGCTTATGGATTGCGATTGTAGAAAACTGGTTAGCTGGTACTTGGATTGTATGGGGAACAGCGATTATTGTCGGCTTTGGGATGGGGTTTGTTGCCGTTAGTACATATACATACTCTATGCGTTTTTCTCAACAGACCATGCAACCCGCAACGAACATTGCTTTTTTCCAAGGAACGCAAACTTTTGGTGAGATAATTTTTTCTACTGCAGCAACGAGCCTTGCTGGTGTTGCAAGCTATAGTGTTGCTCTGGGGATGGGAGAGTTGATTGCGTTATTATGCTTGTTTGCGCTGCTGAAGCTTCGTCATTATAGCCATTGGCACGATGCTTATTGCTAATTGATGATTCAGGAGAGTTTTAATTGCCCATAAATAAATGGTGGAATGCGGGATATTATATCCCGCAATGTTTCACTATCGAAGATAGCGTGCTTCTAAGTGCTCTTTAAAATAACGAGGATTAAGTGCTTCACCCGTTGCTTGAATCACAAGTTCATCGGTCGAAAGTGTAGAAGCTTTTGACCAGATGTTCGTTTTCAACCAATGAAAGATAGGCGTGAGGTTATTATCACTAATGAGTTGCTCAATATCCATTTCTTTGCGCATTGCTGCCATGAATTGTGCTGCGTACATAGCACCAAGCGTATAACTTGGGAAGTACCCAAAACTGCCATCTGTCCAGTGAATGTCTTGCATGCAGCCATCGGTATAATTACCTTCCGTATTTACACCTAAGTACTCTGTCATTTTCTGATTCCAGAGTGATGGAATATCAGCCACTTCAATCTTACCTTCAATTAAATCCCGCTCGATTTCATAGCGAAGAATAATATGGGCAGGATAGGTGACCTCATCAGCATCGACACGAATAAACGCAGGTTTAACTCGCGTATTAAAGAGAGTGATGTTGTCAGCTGTAAACGCAGGATCGTCTTCACGGTTGAATAAAGATTGTGCGGTAGGTGCTAGCAGCTTAATAAATTCAGGGCTGCGCGAAAGCTGCATTTCAAATAACAAGCTTTGTGATTCATGGATCCCCATTGAGCGCGCTTCACCTGCAGGTAGTTCGGCCCATTCTTCTGGTAGACCTTGCTCGTAACGTGCATGGCCCGTTTCGTGGATAACACCCATTAGTGCGGAGGTGAAATCCGCTTCATCATAACGGGTCGTCATACGAACGTCAGTTGGTACACCACCACAGAAAGGATGGACGCTAACATCAAGGCGACCATGGTTAAAATCAAAGCCGAGTAGCTTCATCATTTCAAGGCTGAGTTCTTTTTGCTTATCGATAGCAAAAGGGCCTTGCGGGGTAAGCACACTTTCTGATTCTTGCTTCTTCTGAATTTGTTGAATTAAGTCAGGAAGCCAAGATTTTACATCAGCAAAGATCGCATCAAGTTTTTCTGTCGTCATACCTGGTTCGTATAAATCTACCAAGGCGTTATAACGACTAAGGCCTGTTGCCTCTGCTCGGATCTGCGCTTCTTGGCGAGACAGGTCGACTACCTTTTCTAGGTTAACTTGGAAATCAGCCCAGTTATTGTCTTTGCGTTGACCGCGCCACGCATGTTCACAGACCGAGCCTGCTTTTGATTGTGCCTCGACAAGATCTTCTGGCAGTACCGTGGCTTGCTGCCAGCGGCTTTTCATTTCACGTAGGCTAGCTAGAGCGCCTGCAGATAACTGTTCAGATTCAGCTTGGGTGAATAAGGCTTCTAGCTTAGGGTCTGTGAGTAACTGATGAGTATAAACGGCTAATTCAGCCATCGCTGCTGAACGAGCATCATTACCACCTTCAGGCATCATTGAAGCTTGATCCCAGCCACACATAGCGCCTAGGTGGTTAAAGCGAGCAAGCTTTTTAAAATGTTTCTCAAGCTGTTGATAGTTAGACATCTTCTTTCCCTGTAATAATTCCTGTTGAATGGCGATTTTTTATGTGGGTATCCACTTGTTTTAATGTGTTGCTATAAATGGTTTAACGTAATGATATTAAATTTATCTTTAGCATAGTAGCGCGTTTAGAATTAATGGCAACATCCTGCTTTATGGAAAGTTAAGAAACTAACAATCGCAACAAAGTGACTCAGAGCACATGCTTTATAATGTAAATTAGCGTGAGAAATTGTCAGAATTTAACCTCAATCGTAATTGTTGATGAGCAATGCATGTATTCATGAAATCCTTATATATACTGGATGTATCTTTTGGTTAAACGGAATATGTTGCACAATGAGTACCATTCCACGCGTTTTATCCTCATTGCCTGTTTGCTCGCTGACAGCCGCAATGCTTTTAACTTTTTCTCTTAACGCTACAGCGGCACCAACTGTCATTCCTGATGCTCCGGTATTAGGTTCGAAAGGGTATGTACTTATTGATTACCACACAGGAAAAGTGTTGGTAGAAAAGAATGCACACGAAAAACTAAACCCAGCCAGCTTAACTAAGCTAATGACTAGTTTTGTGGCGGGCAAAGAAATGCAGCAAGGCAATATTAACGCTGACGACTTAGTTGTTATTAGCCGTAATGCTTGGGCGCGAAACTTCCCTGATTCATCAAAAATGTTTATCGAAGTGGGAACCGAAGTAAACATGATGGACTTATACCGTGGGCTGATTGTTCAATCGGGTAACGATGCCAGTGTGGCCATTGCAGAACATGTGGCTGGATCGGAAGGGGCTTTTGTTAGTCTGATGAATTCATGGGCTAAAAAGCTTGAGATGACGAATTCTTCATTTTCGAATCCGCACGGTTTAGATGCAGAGAACCTGTATAGCACACCTTATGATATCGCTTTGTTGGGTAAAGCTTTAATTCATGATTTACCAGATATCTATTCTATCTACAGCGAACGTTCGTTTAACTATAACAATATTACACAGCGTAACCGTAATGGTTTGCTTGGTGATCGTAGCTTGAATGTGGATGGCATGAAAACGGGTTACACCAGTGGTGCAGGCTTTAGTTTAGCCAGTTCGGCTACTCAGGATAACATGCGTTTAATCTCGGTTGTGATGGGGGCAAGTAGTACCAAGAGCCGTGAAGCCGAGAGTAAACAACTGCTGAACTATGGGTTCCGTTTCTTTGACACAGTGTCACCTCATAAGCAAGGTGAGTCTATCCTTAGTGAAAAAATATGGATGGGCGATCAAGATGAGATTCAGCTAGGTGTTGGTGAGGACACGTTTGTTACCGCGTCACGAAATAAAGTAAAGTGGCTTAAAGCACATGTTGAACTTGATGAAGAGCTTGTCGCACCAGTTAGAAAAGGGACGGTTGTTGGTAAAGTTATCTATCAAGTGAATGACAATAGTGTTGGTGAAGCGCCTTTGGTTGCACTTGAAACGGTGGAAGAAGGTGGCATCTTTAGCCAAATAGTTGATTACATTAAACGCTTCTTTTTGAGCTTATTCAAATAACACATTAAGACGCTAAAAAAGCTGCTAAATGCAGCTTTTTTAGATCCCATCATAGAGATGTTTCAACATCGCAGAAAAATCCGTATAATCCTCGCCCTACAAAGCATCCATCTAGGAAATCTACAGTCGATATCTTCGACAGTGTGAGAAGTCGCAATGAATCAGAATGATAATAGAAAAGAGACACTTGAATTCAACAAACTCCAGAAACGTCTAAGGAGAAATGTTGGGAATGCAATTATCGATTACAACATGATTGAAGAAAATGATGTTGTGATGGCATGTATCAGTGGCGGTAAAGATTCATTTGCGATGCTCGATATCCTTTTGAACCTTAAAAAAGCAGCACCGATCAACTTTGAAGTTGTTGCTGTAAACTTGGATCAAAAACAGCCTGGTTTCCCTGAGCATATTCTACCTGAGTACTTTGAAAGCCTGAATATTCCTTACTACATCGTAGATAAAGACACTTACTCTGTAGTGAAAGAGAAGATTGAAGAAGGCAAGACGACATGTGGTCTGTGTTCTCGCTTACGCCGCGGTACACTTTACTCGTTTGCTGAAAAAATTGGTGCAACCAAAATTGCGTTAGGCCACCATCTTGATGATATCGTTGAGACTATGTTCCTGAACATGTTCCACGGTTCCCGTTTAAAGGCGATGCCACCTAAGCTACGTTCAGATGATGGTCGTAACGTGGTGATTCGTCCACTGACTTACTGCCGTGAAAAAGATCTGATCAAATACGCTGAACATAAAGCGTTCCCAATCATTCCATGTAACCTATGTGGTTCACAAGAAAATCTTCAGCGCCAAAGTATTAAAGCGATGCTGATTGATTGGGATAAGAAAACACCTGGTCGTGTTGATAGTATTTTCAAATCAATTCAGAACATTAGCCCAAGCCAATTGGCAGATAAAAATCTGTTTGATTTTGTTAACTTACCGCTCGATCGCGAAGGTGAGCGTGCGGAGTATGCATTCAATGAAGCAGAAATATCATCAACGAACATTGATGAGTCGATGTTTATTGATGTGACTAACGTTTAATAAACGTTGTGATTTTAAGAGGCGGCCCTGTTGGTCGCCTTTTTTATATATTTTTTATGTCGAGAAGACGTAAAGGCAAAGCGCTATTGCTGAAAGCTCGATTAATCTCTAAATTCATAAAGACGTTAACTCGCAATAACAGCAGACTTAGGTAGAATGGTTGTAAATTCAACAGGGTAGTAATCTACTCGTTATGGCTTTTAGGGATTTATGGCTATCACTAAATCAGCACAGTTAGTCGCAGTAACATTGTTCAGTGTTTTTACATTTAGCGCACTTACAGGGTGTTCATCCCAACAAACCCAACAGCTTGGGTTACGAAGCAGTACAGTGACTTCAGTGCCACAGCAAATGTCGAATCAAGAAATTTGTGACATTTATGTTCATGGCCGTGATTCCGTACATACACGTTTTGCGATTGCGAGTGAGTGGAATAGACGTGGGCTAAGTATTAAATATTGTAAAGATAAGAACCAAGAGCTATTTATTACAACGCTAGCTAAGGCTTTGGTTGGCATTAGTTCAGAGACTAAGAAAGAAAATGCTAATGCGGTGCAACCCGTTCAGCCTGTTGCAAAGTAATGCAACGTTACTAAAATAAAAACGGAACCTAGTAGGTTCCGTTTTGCATTTGGAAGGTTTGGAGCACAAGCTAGAAGCTAGAAGCTAATCAATGTTAGGTGCGAGAGGGCTAATGTAGCCTTCTGGTTTTAATGCTAATAAATCACAGTTCAAGCTATCGATCGTATGCTCTGCCGTATTACCGATAAAAATAGCAGATAACCCTGTTCGACCTGTTGTGCCTAAGATCACCATTTCTGCATCGAGCTCTTCTGCAACTCGAGGGATTACGTCCTCAGGTAGCCCCTCAACAACACAGGTTTGTTCTTCAGGAATACCATGTTTTTGGCGCAGCGCCTTCATCGAGGTGAGGTGGTGGCCTCGTACTGCATCGGTGTAAGATGCGGGATCAAATTCAGGTAATTCAATCGTGATATTCACAGGTGTGGATGGATAAGCGTTAACAATATTCACTTCGGCATTAAGCGTATCAGCAAAGCGTTTGGCTTCGTTAATAATGCAATCATTTAACGCTTCGTGGGTCTCACTATCGGCTGCTAAGTTAACACTGGCAATGATTTTACCTTTATCTGGCCACTTATGTTCTTTCACCATTAACACAGGGCAAGGGCATTTGCGCAGCAAGTGCCAGTCTGTTGGCGTGAAAATCACAGAGCCGAGTTTATCGTGCTCATGCGTCGCTTTTATCACTATGTCATGATGATTGCTGAATACTTCGGCAATCACAGCCTCATAAGGTCGATTATGCCAAACGACTAATAACTCGATGGATAATCCATCCTCAATGAAAGGCCGAATGATATCTTTTAGCCACTCTTCACGTTGTTGCACAACGCCTTTTCGCATAGCTTGCCGCTCGTCAGACGAGAGCATGGATGTCATTTCATAGGAAAAGTCATAAATTGCTAGAAATAGCGTAATTTTAGTCTCTGGTGAGCCTTGAGCAAGGTGTACGGCTCGCGAAAGCGCGGGTTGATTGTCTTGCGCCGGATCGGCAACAACCAAAATATTCTTGTACTGTGTCATAACTGCCCCCTTACACAAACTGTCATCACGACTGTGTTGGCAACTGCAATATAAACGTGCAAATAAAACTACAGATACCTAGTATAGATTTAAAACAGGTATAACTAACTGTAACGCAAGTGGGGAGAAAAGGGGATAAATACGAATGGCAAATATAAAAAAAGTGATACGCATCAAAAACGTATCACTTTTTGTTTTCATTGAAAAATAGAATTTTACAGGTTGTTGTTTTTGCTCACACCTGCTAATCGTGCTAGTTCTTCATGATCTATAATGGTGATGTACTTGCCTTTTACGCTCAGCATTTCAGACTTTTGGAAACGACCCAATAGACGACTGATAGTTTCAACCGTTAAACCTAGGTAGTTACCAATATCACCACGTGTCATCGTTAAACGGAACTCACGAGGTGAGAAACCACGCTGAGAGAAACGTAGAGATAAGTTGTACAAGAATGCTGCTAAACGTTCTTCTGCATTCTTTTTCGAAAGCAGCAGAATCATTTCTTGGTCGCCTTTAATTTCGTTACTCATCAAACGCATGATTTGTTGACGAAGTTTTGGCATTTTACCCGAAAGGTCATCTAAGATTTCAAACGGAATCTCACAAACCATAGACGTTTCGAGTGATTGAGCAAAGCTCGGGTGTAGCATTTCATTGATCGCGTCGAAACCAACCAAGTCACCCGCAAGATGGAAAGCTGTAATTTGCTCATCACCTTGTTCGGTGATGGTGTAGCTTTTAATCGTGCCTGAGCGAATAGCATAAAGCGATTTTAGTTCATCGCCTGCTTTGAAAAGCTCTTGGCCTTTCTGGATTGGTTTTTTACGCTCGATAATTTGATCGAGCTGATCTAATTCAGACTCATTCAAAGTGAATGGGATACACAACTGACTAATACTACAATCCTGACAGTGGATTGCACATCCGCCTGACTGGATACGTTTGGTTGTAAGTTTGTCTGAAATCATAAGCCTGTCTAACCAATTTGATGTAGGTCAATATTTTAACATATTATGAAGCAATATGACGAGTATTAAAAACCTACATTATTTGATTGATTGCTATGTAACCAGTATGAATGCCATAACCCAATAACAACAAGGCATTTGCACGTTTAAAATACAGGTTACTAAGCAACTGTTTAAGCTGAGAGGCTAATCCACCAACAGCAAGCATGGCTGGTAGTGTTCCTAAACCAAAGGCAAGCATGACTAAGCTGCCACTCATTAAGCTACCTGAAACTGCCGCCCAACTTAATGTAGAGTATACCAGACCACAGGGTAGCCAGCCCCATACCATACCAAAGGGCAGTGCTGCGAGGGGCGATCTTAACGGTAATAGCCGGTTTGCTTTCGGGGCAATACGTTTCCAAATAACTTGGCCAAATTTTTCTATCTTTGTTAGACCTTGCCACCATTGCCCTAGGTATAGCGCAAGCACTATCATCATAAAGGCAGCAAATAAACGTAATATTATCAGTGGGTAAGATGAACCGCTTAAGGAGGCAACGCCTGCAAATGCCCCTCCAATGATAGCGCCTGCAATCATGTAAGAGAGTAGCCGTCCAGTGTTGTACATGAGCAAATAATGCCAACGGCTGTGTTGTTGCTGCGTAGGCATTCCCATGGTGAGTGCAGCAGCAACGCCACCACACATTCCTAAGCAATGGCCAGCTCCCATCAGACCAATAATAAATGCAGCATAGAAATCAATATTCATGAATTACTCTGGCTTGCTAGATTCTGCTTCAGCATCTGATTTGGGTGATGACTTGGCTTTATTCTCGTTTTCATCGAATAAAATATCAAAACCTTGGCGTTCTAGATCCTCAAATTGTTCAGATTTAACCGCCCACAGAAAGATAGCCACAGCGATACAAACAAAGATGATGGCAATCGGGATCAAAATGTAAAGACTAGCCATTTATTTTAATAACCTTAAAGAATTTGATACAACAATGATCGAACTCGCCGACATTCCCACTACTGCGATATAAGGTGCAACAAATCCTGCGACAGCTAATGGCAGAATAATTAAATTATAACCTAGCGCCCATGCTAAATTTTCTCGGATGATTTTCTTGGTTCTCAGCGCGAGCTTACGTGCGTTAAGAATACGCGTTAGTTGATCACCCAATAGAACCATATCAGCTGATGACTTGGCAATGTCGGTACCACCACCCATAGCGACAGAGAGGTGAGCGCCCGCCAAAACAGGTGCATCGTTCACACCATCACCAATCATAAGTGCAATGTCATCGGTATTAAGGCTCCGGAGGTATTGAAGCTTGCCTTCTGGGGTGACACCAGAAACTAATTTGTCGATACCGAGTTCATTCGCAACCCGTTGTGCACTGATAGAGTTATCACCTGTCAGCATAGTGACACGGATCCCCGCATTGTGAAATTGCTGAATGAGCTCAGCACTGTCTTCACGAATTGGGTCTTCTAATTTAAAGGCTGCAACCAAGTTACCGTCACAGGACAACCAGACTTGAAATTGATTATCCATTTCTCGGCTCAGTTGCTCTGCGTTTGGGTTACCTTCAAGGGCAAAAGCAAGTTGTCCGATACGCCATTTTTGTTCTTCTAGTTCACCTATCAAACCTTGTCCGATCGTATTCTCGACATGGTTAAATAAAGTTTGTTCGTTGCGGTGAGGCTTAAATGCATTCGCAATCGGGTGGTTAGCAAACCGTTCTAGTTCAGCTGCTACCATTAAAGCCTGCTGTTCTGTGTGATCATCAAACAGACGAGTTTCAACAAGGCGTACATTTCCTTCTGTTAATGTGCCTGTTTTATCAATGACAAGCTGGTTCACTGTGCATAGTGTTTCTAACACATGCCCACGGCGTAATAAGATCCCTAATCGACCAAGGCTAGATGTTGAGCACGTTAATGCCGTTGGCGTGGCAAGTGATAGGGCACACGGACAGGTAGCTACTAATACCGCTAATGTGATCCATAAAGCATCATCGGGTTGCTGCTGATGCCAGTAGTACCAAGTGCCTGCAGCAACAATTAAAATGACAGCAACAAAATATCGAGCAACGACATCTGCTAGCACTGCCACTTTAGGTTTCGACATTTGTGCTTCATCTTGCAAGCGGACAATGTTTGATATTAATGAGTTTTGACGATCTTGTGTGACACGAATTTTAATATTACCGTCACCATTAATGGTACCCGCATAGACGAGGTCATCTTTATTGCGAGGCACTGGCATAGGTTCGCCAGTCAACATAGATTCATCGATATGGGTTTCACCGGAAAGTACTATGCCGTCGGCCGGTAAACTTTCCCCTGGTAACACAGACACAATATCATCTACTTTTAGAGTCTTAGCTGCGACTTGCGTACCGTCTTCTAAGGTTGCCATTGCTGGCACTAGTTTAAGTAAATTGGCACTGGCTGCTGCGGCTTGACGACGGGCTCGCATCTCAAGAAAACGCCCGAGCAATAAGAAGAAGGTAAACATGGAGATAGACTCAAAGAAAACTTCTCCTGTTTCAGTGACTGTCGCATAAACACTGGCAGCATAAGCGAATAACAAGGCGATAGAAACGGGGACATCCATTCCAAGCGTCAGTGCCCGCAAGTTTCGCCATGCGTTTAAATAAAAAGGCAGTGCGGAGTATAAAAGAACAGGGGTGGCAAAAATTAAACTCACCCAGCGAAGGTAATTTCTAAACTCTGTATCTAAATCACCAAATACTTCAAAATACAAAGCTACCGCCAGCATCATCACCTGCATGGTTGCAATTCCAGCAATACCCAGCTTATAGAGATATTGCTTCATGGTTTGGTGGTAATGCTGTTCTTGGGCATCGGCTTCGAATGGTGCAGCCTTGTAACCCAATTTATGGATACAAGAAAGAAGGTGGCTAAGCTTTGTTTGTTCAGGGTCCCATGCAAGTATGGCGCGGTGGGTTGTGGTGTTAACTCGAATAGAAATAATTCCAGCTTCACGCATCAATTGTTTTTCAATCAACCATGCACAGGCTGCACAAGAAACACCTTCGAGTGACAGTGTCACTTCCTTGCTGTTTTCATTATTGCGTACAAACTCTTGCTGCACTTCTTCGTGATCATATAAAAGGAGTGATTGAAGCTGCTGCGGAACAAGGTCGGCTTTTTCAGCTGGGGCGGTGCGGTATTCATAATAGGATGTAAGGCCGCTTTCAACGATAGTCTGTGCAACAGCCTCACAACCTGGGCAACACATGTCGCGTGTTTCACCCAGGATTTCAACTTGAAATTGGTCACCCGTTAGAACAGGGTCACCGCAGTGGTAACAATCTTTTGTCATTCCTTGATCTGCCCGTACAACGAAATCGGGTCGGATGTTGGAAGGGCTACAGGGCCTTGCAACATCCAGTCGCCTTCAAATGGTTCAACTTCAACAAACCAAGGACCTTGAACTGGTGCTGTTGTGTTGAAGTGGTAGCTGCCCTTAAGATCAGCGCTAACCATTTGAGTAAAGTCTCTGTCTGCAAGAGTACGGTGGGTAAAAGTGACACGCAAGTTTGGATATTGCGTAAGTTCACCTTTATCGAAATTAAGCGTGATTTCATCATCGACCACTTGAAGGCTTGCTTTTAATTTAAGCGCATCAGCTACTTTTAAGCGTGATAGGTCGAGGTTAATCGCTTTGCCTTTCTTGTAGTAATCTTCAGCAACAAGGTCGACTTGGTTTTGTGAGAATACATAAACAATGCTGAGGCTATAGATAATTGATGTTGCAGGAATTGCCATAAGGAACCAAGGCCAAAACTGCTTATACCATGGTTTTTTCATGCTGATTACCTTTGAAGACTTCTTGGAAAGAGCCCCTGAGAGTATCAGGGGCTATAGGTTATGTCTCAGTTAAAAATGTTAATGTTCTGATTAACTGTAACTGATGATGAATAGCGGGATTTATTTGCTATTTGACTCGCTTAGGCTCCATACATAAGCAGAAATAAGTTGTACTTTTTCTTCACCAAGTACATCTTTCCATGCTGGCATAACACCTTGGCGGCCATGGGTGATTGTTGCTTCAACAGCACGACGAGAACCACCGTATAACCAAGTGTTATCCGTTAGGTCTGGCGCACCAAAAGCAGGGTTACCTTTACCGTCTGTACCGTGACAAGCTGCACACACAACAAAGCGTTGCTTACCCGCAGCTGCTTCTTTGGCATTTACTTTTCGACCTGACATAGAAAGCACATAACTTGTGACTTCTTTCACGCCGTCTTTGCCCAGTGAATCAATCCATGCAGGCATTACACCAATACGACCATTCATGATGGTTGTTTTGATAGTTTCTGCTTCTCCACCGTATAACCAAGCATTATCTGCTAGGTTAGGGTAGCCCGCTTGGCCGCGTGCATCAGAGCCATGACACTGTGCACAGTTTTGGATGAATAGACGTTGGCCGACTTTAATTGCTTCATCGTTTTCAGCAATTTGCGTAATTGGCAGTAGAGTATGTCCCGTACTGTCGTATGCCAACGCTTTGAATGTTTCACCAAAACGTGCTTGTGCATCACCCAGTTCTTTAGCGTATTGATCCAGTGTTTTCTCTTGACGAGAACGCTCCATCGACGCTTGAGACTCAGCCATTGAACG